>NZ_JAWRWX010000003.1:0-406663 GCF_046535335.1 Bacillus sp. SIMBA_026
CGTTCCCATGCCGAACACGGAAGTTAAGCTCTTCAGCGCCGATGGTAGTCGGGGGTTTCCCCCTGTGAGAGTAGGACGCCGCCAAGCTATCTTAACCCAGTTCATCATGAACTGGGTTTTTTATATGAAAGATCACATAGATATATAAAGCTAATGCCTTTCAAAGGCATTAGCTTTTTTGTTTACATTGATTTTGCTTTGCTGTTGTGATGTTGAAGATTGTTTGATTTTATTGTCTCAAGCATTCTTAAACTGAACACAATCAGCAGCATAAGGAGCATCAATGCAGTAAACAGCCAGAACGCAGTTTGTGCGGGATATTCATCTAAGCTCCAGCCGACGGCGATCGGAAGGAGTGAACCTCCTAATCCGTTTGAAGCGAGCAGAATACTGGTAGTCGTTTCTGTCTTTCCGGGATAAAAATGATTCGTGATGATTAGGGCTATTGCAAACATGCCTGCCATGAACAGTCCTAAAAAGAAGCAAAGGGCAAAACCGAACCATACGTTTTTGCTTAATGCTAATACGGTAAGTGCAGCCAGACCGCCAATGCTTATGAGACGGAGATAACGGTGATATGTCAGCTTTTCTGATACCGGGCCTGTTAATAACCTTCCGATGATCATGCCCGTCCAATACACTGTAACTGTTATCGTTGCCAAAGAGTTGGGGATATCCCATTTCTCAGCGAAGATGGAGGGGATAAAATGTACAATGGAAACTTCACTGCCGCCGTAAAAGAAGAAGTAAGCACCCGCCAAGGCAATAAACAGCAATCCGTGTGACCGATAACCGGTGCTTTCTTTTTTAGTGTCATCGGAAGAGACCTCTTTGCGGATGAGAAGCTGATCAATACTGCCGAAACTCATCTGCTTCCATGCAATTAATAGTGCAAAACTGGATAACCCTAATACTAAAAAAGCAATTGTCCACATGTGGTTGTTGATAAGAAAGCCTGAGAGCAGAGGCATGAACAGCGCACCTAATCCGTAGGCCACTTCCATCTTGCTCATGGCCACAGCCTGTCTTTCTTTAATAGCGGTGAGGATGATCGTGCCTACACAGGATTCCACCAATCCGGCGCCAAGCCCCGCGATGCTGACGAGAAGAAATAGCAGCGGCCAGGGCGGCAGGAAGGTGATGAACATTTCACAGCTGATGAGTGCCAGGCCAAAGATAACGACGTTTTTGCGCCCAAGCTTTTTCACCATGTAAGGCATTCCGATGACACCGATGAGAAAGCCCATGAACTGAGAGAATACTAATACACCGCCATTACTGTAGCTTTGTGAATAATGTGTGAGTAACTCAGGCAGTACGGCTCCCAGAATAACAAGTGTAAAAGCAATCGATCCGTAAGAAAAACAGCTTATCCACAGCAGACGAGTTTTCATCATTTTATCTCCTTATTGGTAAAATCATATTTCTCTCTACTCGTATGACATGATGTTTTTACAAAAAATCCAATTATTGTTACTATATCACATAACTTTTTCTCGTACATCCCTTATGGTAACGTTAACAAATTGTTAACATTTTTTACAAGAAAGATCGTTGACATTATTTTCAATAATTTATACGATAAAAAGCGAAATTCTAATAATTTCATAGGGGTGGTATTTGTGGGAACGAAGGAAATCACGAATCCAGACAGCTTGTATTACAGTGTTGACGATGTAGTAATGGAGCGCGGAGAAGGGATTTACCTGTACGATCAAGAGGGAAATGAGTACATTGATTGCGCCTCTGCCACGTTTAACTTGAATTTAGGATACGGTAACAAAGAGGTCATTGATACGGTTAAAGAACAAGCCGATAAACTGATCCATGTAACATCATCTTTTCAAACAGACGCCGTAAATAAACTGGCAGAAAAACTAGCAGAAATCGCCCCCGATAATCTCACAAAAGTACACCCTAAAGTCAGCAGCGGTTCCGGTGCAAATGAAGGAGCTATTAAAATGGCTCAGTATTACTCCGGAAAAACCGATGTCATCTCCTTATTTCGAAGCCACCTTGGACAAACGTATATGACTTCCGCTTTGTCCGGCAACTCATTCAGAAAAGAACCTTTCTCGCCACAAATTTCTTTTGGCCTGCAAGTCCCCGATCCCTATTGCAGCCGCTGTTTCTATAATCAGAAACCTGATTCATGCGGTATGCTGTGCGTAGAAAGAATTAATGATTTTATTGAGTATGCGAGCAATGGAAAAATTGCCGCCATTATTATTGAACCGATATCCGGAAACGGTGGAAATGTCGTTCCGCCTAAAGAGTATTTTAAACAGCTGAGAAAGCTTTGTGATGAACATGATATCGCTCTGATTTTTGATGAAATTCAGACCGGATTCGGACGGACGGGCAAAATGTTTGCCGCGGACCACTTCGATGTGAAACCTAATATGATGACGGTAGCAAAAGGGCTCGGGGGCACAGGCTTCCAAGTCGCGGCCACTCTGACGGAGGACAAGTATACCGGGCTTCCGGGGTATACGCACTCCTTCACGTACGGCTCAAATGTGATGGCCGCCGCTGCCGCGTGTAAAACCATAGATATTATGCAGCGCCCGGGATTTTTGGAAAATGTAACGACTGTCGGTCATTATATTATGGATCGCTTAGAAACGATGAAAGAGGATTTCGCTTTTATTTCTGAGGTAAGAGGCGTCGGTCTTATGATCGGTGTGGAGATTGTTAAAGAGAACAATGAACCGGATGTGGAGCTGACCAATTATATTGCTAAACGGGCAATGGATTACGGGCTGATTCTCCGGACATCCCGTTACGGATTCGGAAATGTATTTAAGATCCGTCCGCCTTTAACCATAACACTTAGTGAAGCCGAAGTGCTCTGCTACAGACTTCGTAAGCTATTGGAGGAAATCAAGTGAGAGACTATATCATTGGGCTTGGACAATTTGTTTATCAAAAGGTGAAAAATCAAAAAGGCACACTGAAAAACCGGCTCGTAAACGGCTATTCCCCGGGAGGCGACGCCCAATTTAACATAGACGCCGCTGCTGAGGAGGCGGTGCTGGATTATATTCAAGAAAAGGGCCATCCGGTTGCTTTTTACACGGAGGATGGCGGCCTGAAGCTGATTGGAGAAGATCCGCAATATACTTTAATTGTAGATCCGATAGACGGAACGCGCCCGGCCGCCGCGGGACTTGAAATGTCGTGTATTTCGATTGCGCTTGCTTCGTATAAGCCAAACGCAAAGATTAAGGATATCGAATTTGCTTTTTTACTTGAATTGAAATCAGGCGCTTTTATGTACGGTGATATATACAGCGATGCCATTCATTTTGAAGGGTATCATGGAGAATTGCCGAATTTGAGCGGAGTGCGGGATATTAAAAATATGTTTTGGAGCCTTGAATTTAACGGGCATCCGGCGCAGCTGATGACGGACGCATACGGCCATCTGATTGACCAGTCAGCCAATAATGGCGGGGTTTTTGTGTTCAACAGCGCTTCTTATTCGATTTCACGAATTATTACGGGGCAGATGGATGCTTATGTGGATATCGGCAATCGTCTGCTGAAAGATGATCCGAAGCTGCTTTCAGATTTTCAGCAGGTCGGGAACGGGCAGGTGCTGCATTTGTTTCCTTATGATATTGCCGCAAGCGTCTTTTTGGCGAAGAAGGCGGGAGTGGTCATTACGGATGCATACGGCCGGTCTTTGGACGAAACACTTCTGACAGATTTAAGTTATCAGAATCAGCAATCATGTATTGCGGCATCAACGAAAGAGCTTCATCAAACATTGTTAGACCAAATCCGCTGGGGCAGAAAGGAAGAGAAATATGAAGGCGTTGGTCTGGACTCCTAATGATAAGCTTGAATATCAAGAGGTGGACGAGCCTCAAATTCGGAAATCCAATGATGTGAAAGTGAAAATTTTCGGCACTGGTATCTGCGGAACGGACTTAAATGTGCTGAAAGGAAAAATGAATGCAACCCATCATATGATTATGGGGCATGAATCGGTGGGAGCGGTCGTGGAAATCGGACCGGACGTAACAAATGTAAAAGTCGGAGACCGCGTCGTGATAGATCCTACGCAGTTTTGCGGGAAATGTCATTATTGCCGGAGAGGGCTGACGTGTTATTGCGAAACCTTCGAGGATTGGCAGCTCGGAATCGGAGCGCACGGAACGTTTGCGGAATATTACGTGGGGGAAGACAGGTTCATGTACAGAATTCCGGATTCAATGGAATGGGAGCGGGCCACATTGGTTGAGCCTCTCTCCTGTGTACTGAATGTTGTGGACAAGGCTTCGATTCAGCCGCAGGACTCGGTCTTGGTTTTGGGCTCCGGACCGATCGGACTGCTTGTGCAAATGATGGTGAAAAAACTGGCGCGATTGACGGTTGCGACTGAAATAGGCAGTTTCCGAAGCGAGGCGGCGAGCCGGATATCGGATTATGTCTATCACCCTGAAGCATTAACCGTGGATGAAGTGAAACGGATTAATCAAGGAAGAAAATTTGATGTGATTTTTGACGCCATCGGTAACCAGCTTGATTGGGCTTATCCTTTCATTGAAAAGGGAGGCAGAATCGTGCCGATGGGCTTTGATGATACGTATGAGATGACGGTCAGGCCGTACCAGCTGCTGTCAAACGGCGTAACGATTGTGGGCACAGGTGAAGCCCGCCAGATCATGGAGGCTGCGTTAGCATGCGCGTCCGACCTTCCGCAGCTCTATGATCTTATTACGGAAAAGACGGAACTGAAGAATTATGAAGAAGCCATTGATCATCTCATGGGCATCGACCCGGTGACAAAAGAAAGAAAGGATATCAGCGCAATAAAAACGATTCTTGTGTCTGATCCGGAACTTTTATAAAAGCGGAAACGGCTCCAGTGAGAGTCGTTTTCTTTTCTTATTTATACGGTCTTGCACATTTCTTTAAAGTTTAATATGATACTCTTTGTTAACAATTCCTTTCCTCAACGACATTATACTCTGAGCGTGTCTTCTTTTTCCTCGTAAGCTTGCCTCATATTCCACAGATGAAAATCAATGTTTCCAACTGATAGGGTGCGGATTTTTATAGTGAAAAGGAGTCGTTATCATTTGAAAGATTATACGTTACAGCAGCAATGGTTCGGGAATGTCCGTAAAGACATTCTGGCCGGTATTCTGGTTGCTCTCGCTCTGATCCCTGAGGCGATCGGATTTTCAATTATTGCAGGTGTCGATCCGATGGTCGGCCTTTATGCATCATTTTGTATCGCGATTATTATTTCTATCTTCGGCGGCAGACCGGGAATGATTTCAGCCGCTACGGGTTCAATGGCGGTTGTCATGGTGACATTGGTGGCTGATTACGGGCTGCAGTATTTGTTTGCGGCAACCATTCTGACAGGTATTATTCAATTTATTCTTGGTGTCAGTAAGATCGCGAAATTGATGAAATTTATTCCGCGTTCGGTCATGATCGGATTTGTGAATGCTTTGGCGATCTTGATTTTTTCTGCGCAGCTGCCGCAGTTCAAAGGAGCTTCATGGGTCATGTACGCCATGCTTGCCGGATCACTGGTTATCATATATCTATTGCCGAAGGTTACGACGGCTGTGCCGTCTCCGCTGGTGGCGATTATTGTCATGACGATCATTGCGGTGGTCTTCCATGCTGATGTCCGCACGGTCGGTGATATGGGCGGGATTACAAGTTCACTTCCGCATTTCTTGATACCGGATGTTCCGTGGACGTTTGAGACATTGCGGATTATTTTCCCGTATTCTCTGGCGCTTGCATTCGTCGGATTGCTTGAGTCGTTGCTGACGGCCCAGATCATTGATGAAATGACGGATACGGATAGTGATAAGAACAAAGAAAGCCGCGGACAAGGCATCGCCAATATTGTGAACGGATTTTTCGGAGGCATGGCCGGATGCGCCATGATCGGCCAGTCTGTCATTAATACGAAAGCCGGCGGACGCGGCCGGTTATCGGCTTTTACGGCCGGCGCGTTTTTAATGTTTTTAATTGCCGTATTAAGCGGTATCGTCGTGAAAATTCCGATGGC
This sequence comes from Bacillus sp. SIMBA_026, assembly GCF_046535335.1. Taxonomy (NCBI): domain Bacteria; kingdom Bacillati; phylum Bacillota; class Bacilli; order Caryophanales; family Bacillaceae; genus Bacillus; species Bacillus sp. SIMBA_026. Next base: position 6,047 of record NZ_JAWRWX010000003.1, read on the forward strand.
TGCGCTGGTGGCCGTGATGGTTATGGTGTCCATCGGCACGTTCGACTGGTCATCGATTAAAGGTTTGCGGAAAGCGCCCCTTACTGATTCGGTCGTTATGGTTATTACCGTCGTGACGGTCGTCCTGACAAATGATTTATCAAAGGGTGTCTTCGCAGGTGTGCTGCTAAGCGCGATCTTTTTTACGGCGAAAATTTCTAAGCTGAAGATTGTGTCACATTCCGAACAGAAAGATGTCAGAACATATAAGGTAACGGGACAGATCTTTTTTGCTTCCGTGTCTGAACTGATGAATGCCATCGTTTATGATGAAGATGTGAAGCGGATTGTCATTGATTTGACCGATGCCCATGTGTGGGATGATTCGGGAGCGGCAGCTCTTGAGAAAATTGTCGCCAAATGTAAAGAATACGGAATTGAGGCTGAATTAAAGGGATTAAATCAGAAAAGCCGAGATTTAATGAAACAAATGGCATAGAATTTGTGAAGTCCGGATGAATATATCCGGGCTTTTTTTCGGTTAAATTTGTGGGTTTGCATTGTTATAATGAATGAGATTTGAAAACCGTATATAGGAGACTTGCATATGATGTGGCTTCAGAAGTTGAACCAAGTGTTGGGGAGAATCATGCCGCTTTTGACTCCGTCAAGTGTGGCGGCGGGTGTGCTGTTATCTCAGCATATCAGCTGGATGGCCGGCGCTGTGCCGTGGATATTTGCATTTATTACATTTACGGGCAGTCTGAGTGCCAATTTTCAATCGCTGAAGCGCAGTATCGAGAAGCCGCTCCCCATGATCATGGCATTGTTTGTTCTGCATATTTTCATGCCTGTTTTTGCATGGGGAAGCGGCCATCTGATTTTCAGCGGTGACCCTTTAACTGTGACGGGTCTGATTATGGGTGTGGTGATTCCGACCGGAATTACGAGTTTGATTTGGGCTGCGATGTATAAGGGGAATGTCGGATTGACGCTGTCTATTATCCTGGTTGATACCGTCCTTTCTCCTTTTATCGTACCGTTGAGCCTGTCTGTCCTGGCCGGGGCGAATGTTCAAATGGATGTGTGGGGAATGATGAAAGGACTGGCGGAGATGGTGGTGATTCCATCCATCGCAGGGATGATAGTCAACCAGTTTTCCCCGCCGGTAAGGACTCAGGCGATAAGCCGGTCGCTGTCTCCTTTTTCAAAAATCTGTCTGATGATTGTCATTGCCATTAACAGTTCGGAAATCGCGCCGTATGTCACGCACGTGGATATCAAATTTGCGGGCATCGCAGGCATGGTATTTTTTATTGCCATGACGGGTTATGCCGTGGCTTGGCTGATCGGAAGACTGATGAAGCGGAGCCAGGATGAAATCGTGTCTCTGATTTATACAGGGGGCATGCGCAATATCAGCGCCGGAGCCGTTCTCGCCGTGTCTTTCTTTCCGTCTCAAGTGGCGGTTCCGGTCGTCATCGGGATGCTTTTTCAGCAAATCCTTGCCGCTTTGTTCGGCTATTTGCTGAGACGCTTTGAACTTAAGCCGGTCGTGATGAAGTATGAAAAAAACCGCTCAGCTACGTGAGCGGTTTTTTCCGTACAGCCAGCTTAGTGCTGCATTGAATTGTCGTTTGAATGCTTCTTGATGGTGCACGGTGCCTTTTTCAACAGTGAAAGAGAGCTGAGATTGAGAAAAGCCTTTTTGCCTCAGGCTTTCATGCACGTCTTTATTTTGTCGGATCATGGTGTTTTGGATGTTGTTTTTATGCTCAGCTTCGCGGCTGCCGACAGACATATAGATACGCTGCCGTGCCGGACGCAAAGATGCGGAGCGGACATACTCTGCTGATTTTTCATACCAGAAGGAACCGGAAATACAGCCGATTCTGCCGAATATTTCAGGCTTCTGTAACATCGCGTACACCGAAAACAGTCCGCCTAATGACGCGCCGATCAGGCCTCTCGTTTCCGAATGTGCAGAAATGTGATGCATATCTTCAACAGTGGGAATGATGACATTTGTCAGCTCCTCGAGAAAGAGCCTCCCTTTGCCGCCGAAATCATGAAACGCAGGGCTCAGGGAAGGCGCGGGCCACGGCGTGTACTCATCGAGCCTGTCAGCCGGTTTGATGCCGATGAAAATCAATTCGGGAAGTGTTCCGTTCGCAAATTGGGATTCAAGCTTATCCATCTGTTCTAAAAACAAAGAACCCCCGTCCAGTACGTATACACAGGGTAAAGCTTTTGTTTGAACCGAATAGGAGGGAGGAAGATACACAGTGCATTCCTTTCCGTTTATCCAGTGTTCTGTAAGGGTGCCTCTCATGCATCCAGCCCCTTCTTCTGCTTAAACAGAAGAAAAAAGAAATAAGGAACGCCGAGAATCGCAAGAATAATTCCCGCCGGCACTTCTGAAGGCTGAAAGAACAATTTGCCCGCAAAGTCGGCGGATATGACGAGGAGCATACCGACCAATCCGCTGACCGGTAATGAGTATCTGTGCTCAATCCCGGCGAGCCTGCGGGAAATATGGGGCGCGATCAGTCCGACAAATGCCATGCTGCCCGCTGCGGTTACACATGCGCTGATCAAAGCGATGCAGGCAATGAGTAAAATCGTTTTTTCTTTATTGGTTGAAACACCGAGGCTTTTCACTGTGTCCTCATCGAAACGAATGGTATCCAGCAATGACGTTTTCGCCATAAGAAGAGGAATGAACAAGATCAGCCACGGAAGGATCGCCGTAATGGTCATCCAGTTTGCCGACCAGATGCTGCCGTTTTTCCAAACCATCGCCATCTCATAATCCTGCGGGTCCATTTTTAATGAAAGAAATAAAGACAGCGCGCTGAACCCGGAATTCATGGCGATCCCGACGAGAATAATTCTGCCCGATTCCAGATGCCCCCGGTGCCAGGCGAAAATATAGATCAGCACGGCCGCCATCAATCCTCCGATGAGGCCGAAGACAGGCATACCCATCGCAGAGGCAAGTGCCGTCGCTTCAGATTGTCCCTGAAACAGAAGCATAAACGTGACGATTCCGGCTCCGGCTCCTGCATTAATGCCCAAAATACCGGGATCGGCAAGACCGTTTTTGGTAATGGCCTGAATAACGGCTCCGGCTATCCCCAACCCGAGTCCGATGGCAGCAGCCATGACAATGCGCGGCAGCCTCAGCTGAAACAGCAAAATGTCATATTGCGGATTCGGATGGATGCGGAAAAGCGTACTGAGCAGTTCACCCGGCTTTGCGGAAAAAGAACCGCTTGTCATGCTGAAATAGCTTACGAGCAATATGAGAGCAATCAGAATGATATAAATTCCGGCCATTTTACGCACCACGCTGATCCCCTCCTTTTCTTTTAATCAAATAAAGAAAGAAAGGAACACCGATGATAGAAGTGACAACTTCAATAGGCGTCTCAAACGGATAATTGATGAATCGGCTGGCAAGATCGCAAAGGGTCATGAAGACGCCGCCGATGATGCACGCGCATGGGATCAGCCTGCTGTAGTCCGATCCGACGAGAAAACGTGTGATGTGCGGAACGACCAAACCGACAAAGGCAATTTTTCCAGCGAGTGCCACCGAGCTTCCGGTCAATATGACAACGGCTGCCATCGCCATGAGTTTGATGGTTCTTTTCTGCTGTCCCAGACTTTTTGAAATGTCGTCTCCTAATGATACGGCAGTGACCTTTTTGCTGAGAATCATGGCCGTGATGATTCCGATTGCAAAAAACGGGACGGCCAGTTTCAAAAAATCAGGGTTCATTTGATGCAGTCTCGCACTGTACCAAAAACTGAGATCCTGCGAAATTTGAAAATAAATCGAAAGCGCAGCCGACAGACTGCTGAGAAGCATACTGGTCACCGTTCCGATAATGGCAAGCTGCACCGGGGTAAAACCGCCGGGAAGAATGGAGGCCAGCCCGAAAACAAGAGCGGCGCCGAATGCGGAACCGATAAACGAGTATATGATCATTTCAATGGATGTCGATTGAGGGAGCAATACCATGCAAAGGGTGATGATAAAAGCGGAGCCGTCCGACACACCCATGATCGAAGGCGAGGCCAGATAGTTCCGTGTGATTCCCTGCATGAGTGCTCCGGAAACAGCAAGGGCGGCGCCGATAAACATAGCGCCGGCAGCCCTCGGGATTCTTGAATGCCATATGATCTGATGGTCGGTATTCTCCGGATTAAAGTGCAGCAATGCGGAGAACACGGTATGGAAGTCAAGCTGCTTTGCGCCGTATAAAACGGAAAGCAGCAGTGACAGAACAATGGCAATCGGTGAAGCAATGATAATAATGTGTGTCCGCCGTTTTGCATACATGTGAAAAACCTACTCTTTATTAGTCTTGAGTCAATTTGTCAGCCGCAACCTGTAAGAAGCGGATTTTACTCCAAGCGGTTCCGCCTTGGGCTAATGGATCGATCGTATTGACGTATACATGGTCTTTTTTGACTGCCGTCAGGCTCTTCCAAATCGGATTTTTCTCTAAGTCTTTCAAAGCGTCCGGCTTATCTGCGTTTTCGTCATCAGAGAATTGTACGAAGATGTGGTCAGGGTTCATTTCGCTTAATTTTTCAAGAGAAATCAGTTCCTGCGCTTTCGCCGCTTTGACTTCGTCCGGCGCCTTCAGACCTAAATCACCGTAAAGCGTGGAGTTGAAATATACTTGTTCAGGATAAATATAAATATTGCCTTGTCTGATTCTGATGACCAGCGCGTTTGACTGTTTCGCTTTGCTGTTGATCTTTGTTTTTGTCTTTTTCAGATCCTGTTCGTAATCTGCGATGATTTTTTTCGCTTTTTTCTCTTTATCTGTAAGCTGGGCGAGCAGCATCATGTTTTCTTTCCAGTTTGATGAGATATGAGAGACAGGGATCGTTTCAGCGGTGCCGCTCAATTTTTTCAACGTTTTTTCCGGGAATTTGGTTGATGCCAGAATGACGTCCGGCTGCAGCTCAAGAATTTTTTCCATATTCGGCTGCATTTTTTCTCCCGTTGATACGGATTTATCTGTAATATCTTTAAACAGTTCCGGGAATTTGCCGGAGAAAGAAATTGCTCCTGCCGGATGAACGTCAAGCAATTTGGCGTCTTCCATTGATTCTACGCTGCCTGTAATGGCGATTTTGTCAGTCGGCGTTTTGACTTCATATGTTTTTCCGAGATATTCGATTTTCTTTTTATCTGAAGAAGCGTCCTTTCCTTTACTTGCTGTATCAGATGTTTCTGAGCTTCCGCAAGCCGCGGCCGTGAAAGCCAAAAGCAAAATCATGAAAGCGAATGCCAATTTCTTCATCTATTGTTCCTCCTGTTCAATTGATAACTATTATCAATTGGAATTATAGAGAAGGAACAGGGATAAGACCATGGATAATTTCCGGTATTACCATGGACGATCTTCGGATAAAATGGAAATGCTTTGCTCGATCATCCGCTGATGTCCGCTTGGAGAATATTCAATCCACGGGTCAGATGATATGGGAAACACGCGTTTATTGCTGACGGCTCTAAGGTTCTGCCATATTCCGGTCTGCTGAATCCGCTGAAAATAACGAAGCGTTTCCGGTTCTTTACAAGTGAAAAGCATGATGCAGTCAGCCTGGCAATCCGCCAGCATTTCCAAGGAAATCTTTTCGTCAGGAGCAAAAGATTCCGGTTTTGCGGAGGCAAAGCCTAAATCACCGAAGAAGACATCCTCAATACTGTTGTTATGGGCGATGTACATATTTTCTTTATATACACGGATAAATAAGAACCGCTGATGCCGCACGTGTTTAAGAGCATCTTTCGCTGAATGGGCGAGACTTTGATAAGCTTTAAGCCAGTGCCGCGCTTCCTGCTCTTCATTCAAATATGCGGCTGTGCGAAGAAACTGGTCTCTCCAATTCTCTTGAGCCGGAAGGTAAAAAACGTCAGTGATGTCATTCAGGCGCTGTTTTTCTTCTTCACTGACAGAATCAAGACTGAAAATGATGTCCGGGGCAGCTTGGGAAAGCGTGTGCAAGTTCTCTTCCCAATTTGCATTATAGCGGTAAGCACTCAGGTGAACCGGAATATCAGAAGAGAATTGTTTGTAATAATAGGCCGTCCATTTCGGGTGCAGCGCTGCAGCGTAAGGCACGTGATGCAGAGGAATCAGATGCCCCATCGTTTCTTTTCCGTAAGCGGCCATTTTTGTGCGCCTTTTTTTCATATAGCTTGTAGGTGAGCTGCCGGTATGTTTTTTAAAGATGCGGCTGAAATAAAATTCGTCCTGGTAGCCGATTTGATGAGCGATTTCCCGCAGTTTGCAGTTTGCCTTGGCCATCAGTTTTTTCGCATTGGTTATGCGGATGTCTGTGATATATTCGGTTACGCTCTGCCCGTATAGTTTTTTAAAGGTTTCACTGTAATGCTTGGGACTGATTCCCGCCATATGAGCGAGCTGGGTGAGCGTGATTTTTGTGTCGGACTGAGCATGTATGAATTGTTTTGTCTGTTCGATCGCCGCTTTCGTATTATTTTGATGGCATACTTTTGCGGCATAAAGGTCGTACATCAGCTGCTGAAAGTCGGCTGTATATTTCATTTTCTGCAATGCATCCGCCGATCGCACGTTTTCAGAAAGTGACTGAAGCCGGCTTGTCAAATGATCAACCGTTTGTAAATTCATTTGCTGAAGTCCGTGGAAGATGTCTTCCCCATTATCCGGAAGCATCGCTTCATCATCTGATGAATAGGAGAAAACACGGAGTCTGACGATATACAAATGGATGCCGCCTGACGATATAGGGGCAATATTGAATGTCTCATCACAAGGACAGATGTAGAGCGTTTCCTTCTGCAGCGGAAAGCTGTCTGTTCCGATATCAATTTGTCCCTCGCCTTTCACATGAAAGATCAATACGGGGGAATCAGTGAGCTGATGCTCTGACAGAAGGTCGGCTGTTTTTTTTACGGAGATGATATCAATGGGCTGAAAGAATAATGTGTTTTTCATGAGAAACCACCTTTTAGGAAACATTCATTTAAATGATAACTGTTATCATTTAAATTGTACCAAATAAATGAATGTTTTCCTATAAAAAGCGGAAATGTGAAATGCGTCAAAATGTTACACGTGTAACACGAATGTTGTCAGTATATGAGGTATTGTTTTCTTAGAGTTTTGAATTGGTCCAGCCGGCGTTGATATGTGCCGGTGATGTCTTCAATGGAAGCGCCTTTTTCTATTTTTTTGCGTACCCAGCCGTTACCGATCAGCTTGTCAAAAGAGCCTGTCGGCAAGAAGGAAAAGTCATTCGGATATAAGTCATGCATGGTTTTCAGAATGGAAAGCCCTGTTTTTGCCGCTTCAAATGTGTTTCTGTTTGTTACGTAGACTTGAACGCCGTGGCACAGCTTGCCCTGGTGCTTGGAGAAGCTGGGGGTAAATGATGCGGCTCTGAAGGCGACGCCCGGAAGCTTGAGACTGTTCAGGCGTTCTTCGAGCTCAGTGCTTTTCATATAAGGCGCGCCGATAAGTTCAAACGGCTTTGTCGTGCCCCTTCCTTCGGATACGTTTGTGCCTTCGATTAGTCCTGTCGCCGAATATGCGAATATGCTGTCCGGGGTCGGGATATTAGGCGAAGGGAGGACGAACGGCAGACCGGTATCTTCAATTGTCATCGTCCGCTTCCAGCGCTTCATTTTTACGACGGTGAGGTCGGCGCCAATATGAAACTCTTTATTGAATAAAAGAGCAAGCTCACCGATCGTCATGCCGTGCTTCAGCGGGATCGGATATAGTCCGACAAATGAAGCGTAATCCGGTTCAAGAACCGGGCCGTCCGGATTTCGTCCGCCTTGCGGATTCGGCCGGTCCAAGACATAAAAAGGAATGCCTTTTTCTTTGGCCGCTTCCATGGCATAGGCCATTGTATAAATGTAGGTGTAGTATCGTGTTCCGACATCCTGAATATCGAAAATCAGCACATCTGTATCTTTCAGCATGTCAGGCGTTGGTTTCCTCGTTTCCCCGTACAGGCTGTAGACGGGAAGCCCTGTTTTTTCGTCTATATAGGATGTGACTTTGTCTCCGGCCTGGGCATCGCCGCGGACACCGTGCTCCGGTCCGAATAATGCCGTTAAATGGATGTCTGGTGCCTCATACAGCACGTCAACGCTGCTTTTCAATGAATTGTTCACACCGGTCGGGTTGGTGATCAGCCCGACCCTTTTTCCCTTCAGTTCCTGTTTATAATCTTTCAGCAGGCGGTCGATGCCTGTTTGGATGCTTGGTTTCTTGGCGGTATGAAGGTTTCTGTCAGAAGCCGCCGAGACTGCCGTCATAGCACTGATGACGACTAATCCGGCAAGAAGCGCAGCCGTTTGTGTTTTCATGATCTGTCCTCCTGTTTAAAGCGGTTTTCCGGTCTTCAGATTGATACCGAAACCATAAGGATAGAGTGTCGTTCCCGGATGAGTGACGGAAGGAATGTCAGCGGGCAGCCTGCCTTGCGGTTTTGTCTGTCCGAATATCGCTTCAACGCCTGCCGGAATGTTTGGCTGGAGAAATTGTCCGTCTGTATATCCTTTAAAGCCGTAGACTGCGATAAGGGCTTCAGCTTCTTCAAAGTTCGCAGCGTCATATGGATTACGCAGGCTCATCAGCACAAAGGGTTTTTTGTTCGATTGTGCGGCTTTCATGACGGCCCGCGGAAATGCAGTCGTCCACTTGCCGGGATCTGTGACGGAATCGTCAATGACGCCGTCGTTTACGACAGGATCATTTTTTACGACATATGAGCCTGTAATCACGTAATCAGCGTCGGATACCAGCTTTTTGTGCTCATCATGAAATGTGCGCTCGGCGAAGTTCATTTTACTGATGGTTACCGGCCGGATTTTTTTCTTCTTGATGAGCTGCCGAATGGTTTGTTCCATTGACGCTGTTTGATCTTCATAAGGAGCGGCAATGAGAACGCGGCTGTTCTTTTTCGGTTTGAATGGGAGCGTGCGGTTTTTGTTTTGTAAGACGGTGACGGACCTTTCCGCGATTTGTTTTTCAGCTTTCAGGTGATTTTTGCTGCCGACGGTTTTCTTTGCTTTTGCAATCTTCTTTTTCAGATTTGTCTCTTTCGGTGCGGGATATATCCCTCGTTTTATTTTCAGGGAAATGATGCGTTCCGCTGATTTGTTAATTTGCTGCAGCGGAATTTCACCTTTTTGTACCGCCTTTTTTAAAGCGGAATGAACCCGGGCAAAGCGGTTTTCCGTTTGCAGCGATGTCACTTGGGCCGGCATCAGGGCAATATCGACTCCTGCTTTTACTGCCATGACGACCGCCTCTTCCTGGCCGAAATGATCGGCAATGGCTTTCATATTTAATGCATCCGTAACGATGACACCGTTAAATCTCATTTCCTCACGGAGAAGATGAGTCATCACTTTTTTCGAGAGTGTGGCGGGTACGAGAATGTCTGAACCGTCCAGCTTGCTTTTATAGGTTGTATCGTCAAAAGCGGGAAATTGCACATGGGCTGTCATGATCATATCAGCTCCGGCCTGAATGGCCTTCCGGAACGGATAAAGTTCAATCTGACGCAGTCTTTCTTGATTGTGGGTGACAAGCGGAAGGCCGTAGTGGCTGTCGACATCCGTGTCACCGTGTCCCGGGAAATGTTTGACGGCGGCAGCGACATCCTGCTTTTGCTGAGCCTTCATTGAGGCAAGGCCGAGTGTAGCTGTCAGATCACGGTCTGAACTGAACGACCTGACGCCGATGACAGGGTTTCCGGGATTATTATTGATATCGAGAACGGGAGCGAAATTCGTATTAATGCCCAGTGCTTTCAGTTCTTTGCCGATAATGGCGCCGGTCTGGGACGCGTAGGCTGTTTTTCTCGCGGCTCCGAGCGCCATATTGCCTGGGAAATGAGTACCTTCACCAAGTCTGGTTACGATGCCGCCCTCCTGATCAATACCTAATAATAGCGGAATGTCAGGGCTCGCCTTTTGAAAGGCATTTGTCAGGCGTACCGTTTGCTCAGTGTTTTTTACATTTTCTGCAAATAAGATAACGCCGCCGAACCGGTACTTTTGAATAAGCCCTGCGACTTCATCATTCATTTGGGTAAGAGCCTCAGGTGATGACTGCCCCTTTTTTTGCCAATTGCGAAAGTCAGGCATGAGCATCTGCCCTAATTTTTCATCTAATGTCATACGGGATACCGCTTGTTCCGCCTGTGACGGAATGTCCGGTTTTGTCGATGCATGATGCGTGCCGAAAACAATGAATAACAGTAATACAGCTGAGATGACAAGTTTCATGATGGTGCCCTCCTGCCGTCATAGTTTGGACAAAAGACATGGGTTGTCATTCAATGGCTTCATAAATCGTTCTTATGACGCTGCCGTAGCTTCCGGTCGGGAAAAGATCCCCTTCAAAAACATTCGGGTTTTCACCGGGACTGACGACGGGGGAATGCTTTTTATTGGTCAAAAGTGCGATCCCCAGCTTATAAGCGGGATCAATAATCGTGACGGTGCCGGTCCATCCCGTATGGCCGTATGCCTGCCTGCTTGCATAAGGGCCGAACATCCACTCCATATCCGGGCTGCCGTTTTTCCGCCAGCCGAGAGCGAAAGTCGGATCAGAGGATGCCGCCGTTGTGAACAAATCGGCCGTTCTTTTATTGAAGAGAGAAGCGTGTTTATAACTGCCTCCGTTCAGCATGACTTGAAGAAGGACGGCCATATCATCAGCTCTGGAAAACAGCCCGGCGTGACCGGACACCCCTCCCATGGAGTAAAATGCTTTTTCATCGTGAACTTCCCCCTGCAGCGTATACGTCCTGATGTGAGGGAAATGGATGACTCCGTCACGTGTGTTGCCTAAACGTTCAGTAGCTGCGAATGCTTTTTCTTTAAAGCCTTTTTGCAGCGGGTTGAACAGTGTGTGCGTCAGTTTCAGCGGTTTGTACAGTTCTTGTTCCGCATAGGCATCAAGGGTTTTTCCGGTTATGTTTTCAATGATGCAGCCGAGAAGCATGTAACCGATATCGCTGTATACGTGTTTTGTTCCCGGTTTGTATTCAAGCGGGATTTGGGTGAGAAAACGGATCGTTTTCTCCCGTTCTTGTGAATATAAAGGGCCTGCGGTGTCCGGCTGATAGAAATAAAAGCTTGCCGGCAGACCGGATTGATGCTGGAGCACATCGATGACGCGAATGCGGTCTTTTTCTTGAATCGGATCGCTTTTTCCGTCTTTGAAATCAGGAAGGTAAGCCGAGACTTTTTGATACACATCAAGCTTTCCCTGACTGACGAGTCGCTGCAGTGCAAAATTGGCCGCGTACATTTTTGTATTGGAAGCTAAATCAAACATGGTTGAAGTTTTCATTTTTTTCGGACGGGATAGAAGGGCGTTCCCGTCATATTTTTTGCTGTAGCCGTATGCTTTCTTTTTGATCACCCGTCCGTCCTTTACGACGACGAGGACGGCTCCGGGGAATCCTGCCGCGATGTCTTTTTCAATCATTTGATCAACCTTTCTGAGCTTTGCTGCGTCGTATAATTTGGATTGGGCTGCGGCTTTGTGCTGCGGCAGGAAAGAGAGGCTGATGACCATTGTGAGTATTGCGGCTGTCAGTGTTTTCATATTCTGATCCCTCCCGGTTTATTCAAATTCAGCAGCCATGTCATCCTTAAATCCGAACGCATAAGTGAAGACAAAGCCCGCCGCGTAAGAGATGAAGAGACCGATGATATACAAAACGATTTGAGCCGGCTGTACGAGAAACGAGAGCGGAAGGCCCGAGACACCGATTGAAAAAGTAGCCACCTGAAAATGGGCTTGAAAGGCGCCGCCGATTCCCGCCCCTAAACACGCCGTCAAAAACGGCCGGCCGAGCGGGAGCGTGACGCCGAAGATGAGCGGCTCTCCGATTCCGAGCAGACCGGATGGAAGTCCTCCGCCGATCGCTCTTTTCAATGAGGCTTTTTTTGTTTTCATAAAGATGGCGAAGGCCGCTCCTACTTGACCCGCGCCTCCCATCGCGAGAATCGGAAGAAGCGGGTCATCTCCGATTGACCGGATTAATTCCAAATGTACGGGAGTCAAGCCCTGATGCAGGCCGGTGACGACAAGCGGCAGGAAGGCGGCTCCCAGTACAAACCCTGAGAGCACTCCCCCGACATTCAGCAGCGACAATAAACCTGATGTAATCAGATCAGAAATAAAACCGCCTGCAGGGATAAAAACGACATATGTCACCAGCCCGGTGATAAGTAAAGACAATGTAGGCGTGACGATAATGTCGATGGATTGATGGACGTACTTTCTGATAAACCGTTCGGTATAAGCGATAAAAACCGCAGCGAAAAGAACGCCGATTAATCCTCCCCTGCCAGGGAGCAGATTCTCTCCGAACAAACTGATATTGGCGATTTCAGGGTTAAGGATCAATATGCCCGCAAGGCCGCCCATCGCGGGTGTCCCGCCGAATTCCTTCGCCGCATTGATGCCGACAAGGACGCCGAGGTAAGCGAATAAGCCTGAACCGATAACCGTTAAAATAAGTGCGATTTGGGATTCTTTCGGGAGCCAGCCGGCCTGAATGACGGCTTTCGTAATACCGGTAATTAAACCTGATGCAATGAGTGCGGGAATAAGGGGAATGAAGATGCTTGATATTTTTCTCAGAAACAGTTTGATGGGTGTGGTGTTTTTTCTGTTGAGATCGGCTTTTTTTCGTGAGGCGGCTTCTTTTAAATCAATGTTTTTTCCGGATGACATAAGTTTTGCGAAAGCGTCGGCGACATGATTGACGACACCCGTGCCAAGGATGATCTGCAGTGTTTCGGCTTCGACGACGCCTATTACCCCGTCAAGCTGTTTCAGCGCTTCAATATCCGTTTTGTCCTGATCTAAAGGCGTAATCCTCAGGCGTGTCATACAGTGGGTAAAGCCTGAGATATTCGATGAACCGCCGCAATTGTCCAGAATATCTTTGGCCAGTGACTGATAAAATGCCTCTTTGCTCATGGAGATCCTCCTTTTTCCGTACGATTTTTCCCGGGGAGCTGTGCCTGAAACGCGTCCTAAAAGCGCCTGCGCCGATCATGAAAACGGCGCGGGCTCGTAAAAGCACATTATTTTTCACCAAAGAACGATCAGCGTTCTTTTTCTTTTGAAAGGTGCTGTTCAATGGCTTTATCAATGAAGCCGTCTGATTCTTTGAGCAGTGCCTTCGCGTGTGTTTCGTCCGAATTCGTCTTCAGCATGACGATTGCCGTTTTGACATGGCTGCCTGCGGCCTCAAGCGTTTCTTTTGCCTTGTCGTACGGAACGCCCGTGATGCTTTGGATAATGCCGATTGCGCGTTCTTTCAATTTTTCGTTGCTGACATGAACGTCCACCATTAAATTTTCGTACACTTTGCCGCTTTTGATCATCACGGCCGTGGAAATCATGTTCAGAATCATTTTATGTGCCGTCGCCGCTTTCATTCGTGTTGACCCTGTAATCACTTCGGGGCCGACGACGACTTCAATGCTGTGATCGGCATAAGTGCTGATCAATGAGTCCTTATTGCATGTGAGCGCGACGGTTTTGGCGCCGATTGTTTTTGCGTATTTCAGCGCACCGGCCGCATACGGCGTGCGCCCGCTTGCCGCGATGGCGATCACGGTGTCTTCTGCGGTAAGCCCGATCGTTTTGAGATCGAGAGCGCCGGTTTCCTCGCTGTCTTCTATACCTTCAGCCGCTTGCAAAAAGGCGTCTGCTCCTCCGGCCATCAGACCGATGACGGTGTCGGGACTTACGCTGTATGTAGGCGGGCATTCAACTGCATCCAGTACACCGAGTCTGCCGCTTGTGCCCGCTCCCGCATAAATCAGCCTGCCGTTTCGCCGTAAGGACTGATGGGCGAATTGAACGGCAATCTGAATATCGGGCAGCACCTGCTGAACGGCTTCAGCCACTTTGAAATCCTCTTGGTTAATGATGCGGAGAATTTCCATCGTGTCTGCTTGATGGATTGAAGCGGTCTGCGGATTTCTGGTTTCTGTGGTCAATCTGTGAATGTTTAGCCGGTCTGTCATGATTGTACCCTCCCAAGTCGTTAATACTTGAAGTATATGGGCTTCTGAATATATGTTTCAAGAAAAATCGGCAGGGATGAGATAAGTAATCAAGCGCTTTCACAAAAAATGATGCAGAATGTGCTGTTCGCCGATGGGGCCGATCGTGCGACGACCTTTATCAATAAAACCGGAAGACCGGTACAGGTTCTTTGCACGATGATTGCGATGGTTTACAGAAAGCACGATTTCATCACACCAAGGAAAGTAATTTGCGACAAAAGCGGGGAGCTGCAGCATCGCTTGTTTGGCATAACCTTTTCCCTGATGCGGCGCATGTAAGGACAGCGCACTCAGCAAAATGGCAGACACATTGTTCGAATACGGGGCAATGGTTTCTTTTGAGGTATGTAAAATGAAAAAACCGACGGGGCGGTCTTCTTTTAAAATGACTGTCGGGTAGCGATCCCGGATGACGAGAGCCTGCGGCAGGACATCTATCGGCAGAGCTGTGAACTTTTTATCTTCTTCACTCAGCACAAATCCGTTCAGCCCGTCTGCATGCTCCGGTTTATAAAAGGACAGGGCCACATCCATGATATCTACTCTCCTTTTTTATAATTGATCCAATTCATCTTCTGATAGAACACGGCAGCCTGCCCGTTTTAAAAGAGCGGAAGTGATGCCGTCTCCGAGTATTTTTTTTCCTGAGAAAGTGCCGTCATAGATAAAGCTGCTGCCGCAGGACGGACTGTTTTCTTTAAGGATGACCGTTGCGGCGCCTATTTCTTTTGCGTATGCTAACGTTTTTTCCGCGCCGTCCATATATAAAGCCGTAACATCTTCGCCTGATGCCGTTACGATTCTTGCTGTTCCGTTCAGCACGTCTTCGCCCGTACCGACGATGATTTCCGCCGGTTCGCGGGGAGTGGTGAAGCCGCCCAAAAGTTCGGGGCAGACCATAACAGCTTTCTTTTCTTCTACGAGTCTGCGGATTTTTTCCGAAGCGGCGTGAGAGCCGTTATACCTGCATTCGATACCGCCGAGACAAGAGCTGACTAAGATCATCTGTGTCCATTCCCTTCAATATTTTGATACTTTCATCATAAATGAAATAAGAGAGGAGGGATGAGTTTTTCAGTTAAAAAACGGGTAAAAAAGTTTGAAAATAAAAAAAATAATTTTTCTCTTTACAAATGGGGTACAACCTGTATATAATAACTTTTGTCAGCTCGACGCGGACACAACGGCCCGTTGGTCAAGCGGTTAAGACACCGCCCTTTCACGGCGGTAACACGGGTTCGAATCCCGTACGGGTCATATGGAGGATTAGCTCAGCTGGGAGAGCATCTGCCTTACAAGCAGAGGGTCGGCGGTTCGAGCCCGTCATCCTCCACCATATTTGCCGGCCTAGCTCAATTGGTAGAGCAACTGACTTGTAATCAGTAGGTTGGGGGTTCAAGTCCTCTGGCCGGCACTGTTTTCCAAAAAAATACGGAGGGGTAGCGAAGTGGCTAAACGCGGCGGACTGTAAATCCGCTCCCTCAGGGTTCGGCAGTTCGAATCTGCCCCCCTCCACCATTTTTGGGCTATAGCCAAGCGGTAAGGCAACGGACTTTGACTCCGTCATGCGTTGGTTCGAATCCAGCTAGCCCAGTCTCAGACACCTTTTGCATAAAGGTGTCTTTTTTTTATCAGCATTTTGTTTCAATTTCTGATTGTTCATCAGATATACTATTTTTAAGCTGCTGTTAAGGCAGTATATTCTGTATTTTCCATCTACACCCTGCCTGAAATTTGGTAAAATAAATGTAATAAAAAAATGAAACCTTTTAAAACAATCAACGTATAGATACAGACCGGTGAAGGGCAGAGGTAAGATAAAACATGGAAAACCTGATTAAAAAAAGAATCAAGCAAGTCAAAAAAGGCGATCAAAATGCGTTTGCAGAAATCGTTGACCTTTATAAAGATAAGATTTACCAGCTTTGCTACCGCATGCTCGGCAATGTTCACGAAGCGGAAGATATTGCGCAGGAAGCTTTTATCAGAGCATATGTCAATATCGACAGTTTCGATATCAACAGAAAGTTCTCAACGTGGCTTTACAGAATTGCGACCAACCTGACCATTGACCGAATCCGCAAGAAAAAGCCTGATTACTATCTGGACGCAGAAGTAGCTGGAGCAGAAGGGCTGACGATGTATTCGCAGATCGCCGCGGACGGGGTTCTCCCTGAAGACGCCGTATTGTCATTGGAGCTGTCGGACACAATTCAGAAAAAGATTTTAAAGCTGCCTGACAAGTACAGAACGGTTATTGTATTAAAGTATATTGACGAACTCTCTTTAATTGAAATCGGGGAGATTCTGAATATCCCTGTCGGCACCGTCAAGACAAGGATACACAGAGGCAGAGAGGCTCTTAGAAAACAATTGAGGGATCTTTAAGTGGGGTGATGAAATGAGCTGTCCTGAACAGATTGTGCAGCTTATGCATAAGCATCTTGATGGAGATATCCTTCCTGAAGATGAAAACGTATTAAAACAACATTTGCAGTCATGCGGGAATTGCAAACGGCATTTTCATGAAATGGAGAAATCCGTAGCACTCGTCCGAAGCACATCGCATGTCACGGCCCCTGCTGATTTTACTGCCAAAGTTATGGCGAATCTTCCAAAAGAGAAAAAACGCGCTTCTGTAAAACGATGGATCAAAACTCATCCGATGATTGCAGCCGCAGCGGTTTTTGTGATTTTAATGGGCGGCGGTTTTTTCAACAGCTGGCATAATGACCACAATTTCAGTGTGTCCAAACAGCCGAACCTTGTCGTGCAGAATCACACGGTCACCGTCCCTGAAGGCGAGACCGTAAAGGGCGATGTCACAGTAAAAAACGGCAAGCTGTTCATTGAAGGAAAAGTCGACGGCAATGTGACTGTCGTCAACGGAGAAAAATACATGGCCTCAGCCGGACAAGTCACCGGGCAGATTGAAGAGATTAACCAATTGTTTGACTGGGTCTGGTACGAACTGAAATCGGCGGGCCAGGGCGTCGTGAGCGCTTTGGACCCGAATGAAGATGAGTAAAGCGTATAATCGCTTTACTCTTTTTTTGTGCATCGCCGCTCTGGCTCATTTCACTTGAGAAATCAAAATGTGGTATAATGAGCACGCTATATGATGTACATATTGCTCATGCAGCACAATTCATAACAGAAAAACGAAATGACTGAATTCTTGGAGGACGAGGAAATGGCTTTTGAGGACATCCCATTTTTGCAATACCTCGGCAATGCCGTTGATATTCTCCTTGTTTGGTATGTGATATATAAATTAATCATGGTCATACGCGGGACGAAGGCGGTTCAGCTTTTAAAAGGAATCGTCGTCATCGTATTGGTCCGGATGGCCAGTTCATATTTGGGACTCAGCACGCTTCAGTGGCTGATGGACCAAGCGATAACATGGGGATTTTTAGCGATCATCATTATATTCCAGCCTGAGCTGAGACGGGCGCTTGAACAGCTCGGACGGGGCCGGTTCTTTTCCAGGAGCGGAACCCCCGTGGAGGAAGCGCAGCATAAGACAATTGAAGCGATTACAAAATCGATCAGCTACATGGCAAAACGCCGCATCGGCGCACTCATCGCGATTGAGCGCGATACGGGAATGGGCGATTATATTGAGACGGGCATCCCGCTTAATGCGCAGGTCAGCTCGGAGCTTTTGATTAATATCTTCATCCCGAATACACCGCTGCATGATGGAGCGGTCATTATGAAAAATAACGAGATTGCGGCGGCTGCCTGTTATCTGCCGCTTTCTGAAAGCCCGTTTATTTCAAAGGAGCTGGGGACGCGTCACAGAGCGGCTGTCGGCATCAGTGAAGTGACGGACAGCTTAACCATTATTGTATCTGAAGAGACGGGCGCCATCAGTGTGGCCAAAAACGGAGACCTTCACAGAGAATTGACGGAAGAAGCACTGAAAGAAATGCTTGAAGCCGAGTTTAAGAAGAACGCCAGAGATACTTCTTCTAACCGCTGGTACTGGAGGGGCAAGAAAAATGGATAAATTCTTAAACAACCGCTGGGCTGTAAAGATCATTGCATTGCTCTTTGCGCTGCTGCTTTACGTTGCGGTTAACAACAACCAGGCGCCGACTCCGAAAAAGCCGGGGGAATCCTTTTTTCCGACATCAACGACTGACGAGGCTACGCTTACTGATATTCCTGTAAAAGCATACTATGATGAAGCGAACTATGTCGTCACCGGCGTGCCCCAGACCGTAAATGTCACGATTAAAGGCTCGACAAGCTCGGTGAAAAAGGCGAGACAGACGAAGAATTTTGAGATATACGCCGATATGAATAAGCTGAAGACCGGGACTCATAAGGTCGAATTGAAGGCGAAAAACGTATCGGACGGACTGACGGTCTCCATTAACCCGTCAGTCACGACGGTTACGATTCAGGAAAAAACGGCTGAGAGTTTTCCCGTGGAAGTTGAATACTACAATAAAAGCAAAATGAAAAAGGGATATACCCCTCAGCAGCCGATTATCAGCCCGAAAAACGTGCAGATTACAGGTTCGAAAAATGTGATTGATAACATTTCACTTGTCAAAGCATCCGTGAACCTTGAAAATGCAGATGAGACCATTGAAAAGGAAGTGAAAGTGACCGTCTATGACAAAGACGGCAACGCACTTCCTGTTGATGTTGAACCGTCAGTCATTAAAGTGACGGTTCCCGTAGCCAGTCCGAGCAAAAAGCTTCCTTTCAAAATCGAAAGGAAGGGAAGTCTTCCGGACGGGGTGAGCGTTGCGAGCATTGACTCGAATCCGAGTGAGGTGACGGTTTACGGCCCGCAGGATGTGCTGGATTCACTTGAATTTATTGACGGCGTATCTCTTGATTTAGGCAAAATTGATAAAGATACCGATATCAATGCCGATATCCCGCTTCCTAAGGGTGTCACTAAGGTATCACCGGAAAAAATCACGCTTCATGTTAAAGTGGACAGTGAAGACAAAAAGGATTTTGACAATGTCGGAATCAAGACGGTCGGACTGGGAGGCTCACAGCAGATTGAGTTTCTCGATCCTGAATCGCAGGCGATAAATATTACGGCCAAAGGCTCTCCCGCCAACATTAAGGCGCTGAAAAAGTCGGACATTGAACTGTATGCCAATGTCTCGGACCTGGATGACGGAGAGCACTCTGTAAAGCTTGAAGTAAATGGCCCGCAAAACGTCACATGGTCCCTGTCAAAAGACACGGTTAAGATTAAGCTGACTTCTAAGAAAAACACAAGTTCAAATAAAAATAACGGCGGTTCCGCTGATTCCGACAATAAGAACGGCACAAGCGGAGACGCAGACAAAGACAAGAACAAGAACCGGGAAGACGACACTGACAGCGATCAGAATAAAAGTCAAAACCAGGATCAAAATCAAGATCAGGATGAAGACGGATCAAGCGCTGATTCTTCTTCAACAGAATGAAAAAGGAGCGATACAAAATGGGCAAGTATTTTGGAACAGATGGTGTAAGAGGTGTTGCCAACAGCGAGCTTACGCCAGAGCTGGCCTTTAAAGTTGGGCGTTTTGGCGGTTATGTCCTGACCAAAGATAAGCAGCGCCCGAAAGTGCTGATCGGCCGTGATACACGTATCTCCGGACATATGCTGGAGGGAGCCCTTGTCGCCGGACTTTTATCGATCGGAGCTGAAGTGATGCGCCTCGGCGTTATTTCTACGCCGGGGGTATCCTATTTAACGAAAGCCATGGATGCTGAGGCGGGCGTCATGATCTCCGCTTCTCACAACCCCGTACAGGATAACGGAATTAAATTTTTCGGAGGGGACGGCTTTAAGCTTTCTGATGAGCAGGAGGCCGAGATTGAACGTCTCATGGAGGAACCGGAAGATAAGCTGCCGAGACCGACAGGCGCGGACCTCGGGCTTGTGAACGATTATTTTGAAGGCGTTCAAAAGTATCTGCAATTTTTAAAGCAGACGGCGGACGAAGATTTTACAGGCATTCATGTAGCGCTTGACTGCGCCCATGGTGCGACATCTTCCATTGCGACGCACCTTTTTGCCGATCTCGATGCTGACGTATCTACAATGGGGACGTCTCCGAACGGATTAAACATTAATGATGGCGTCGGTTCTACACACCCGGAAGCGCTGAGTGCTTTCGTCAAAGAAAAAAACGCCGATATCGGCCTTGCGTTTGACGGAGACGGCGACCGCCTCATTGCCGTTGATGAAAAAGGAAACATCGTCGACGGCGATCAGATCATGTACATATGCACGAAGTATTTGAAATCAGAAGGCCGTCTGAAGGATGATACCGTCGTATCGACCGTGATGAGCAACCTCGGTTTCTACAAAGCGCTTGAAAAAGAAGAAATCAAAAGCGTTCAAACGGCAGTCGGCGACCGCTAT
The DNA here is from genome assembly GCF_046535335.1 of Bacillus sp. SIMBA_026. Taxonomy (NCBI): domain Bacteria; kingdom Bacillati; phylum Bacillota; class Bacilli; order Caryophanales; family Bacillaceae; genus Bacillus; species Bacillus sp. SIMBA_026. The sequence goes on from NZ_JAWRWX010000003.1 coordinate 26,554, forward strand.
GTCGTAGAAGCGATGAAAAAAGACGGCTATAATGTCGGCGGCGAGCAGTCAGGGCACCTTATTTTCCTTGATTACAACACTACCGGCGACGGTCTTTTGTCCGCGATCATGCTTGTGAATACGCTGAAGGCGTCCGGCAAAACCCTTTCAGAACTTGCGGATGAAATGAAAAAATTCCCGCAGCTCTTAGTGAATGTGAAAGTGACGGATAAATATAAGGTAGAAGAAAACGCTAAGGTGAAGGCCGTTATTTCTGAAGTGGAAAAAGAAATGAACGGAGACGGCCGGATTTTAGTGCGCCCGTCAGGCACCGAACCGCTCGTCCGCGTGATGGCCGAAGCGAGAACAAAAGAGCTTTGTGACGAATATGTCACAAAAATCGTGGATGTCGTGCGGACAGAAATGGGAGCGGAGTAGCGAAGTTTATAAGCAGAGAGCGAACAAGACAAGTGCGATCAGCATAATATGATAGTAAACATGATGCCGGGGCGGCAAAAAATAATTGACCGTCCTTGGCACATGCTGTAAAATCAAGCTTGTTCAGCCTTTGTTTTTCACTTGCAGGAAAGGCGGGATTGTTTGCATCTTTTATAATTACAGCGCCCGAACTAAGCGCCCGAAAAACGGCTTAGTTGACGAGGATGGAGGTTATCGAATTTTCGGCGGATGCCTCCCGGCTGATTCATTTAGATCACAGCCGTAAGGATTTCTTCAAACCGGAGGGGCGACTCTCCGAACAAAGAGAAATCACATGATCTTCCAAAAAAACATGTGGGAGGGGACGATTGAAAGTCCCCTTGTAATTTGACTTTCTTCGTCTCCTTTTGCACCTTTAGGAGGAAGAAAATATGTGTGGAATTGTAGGTTATATCGGTCAGCTTGATGCGAAAGAGATTTTGTTAAAAGGATTAGAGAAGCTTGAGTACCGCGGTTATGACTCTGCCGGTATCGCTGTGGCGAATGAGCAGGGCGTGCATGTGTACAAAGAAAAAGGCCGCATCGCCGACCTTCGTGAAGTGGTGGATCACACGGTTGAATCTCAAGCGGGAATCGGCCATACACGCTGGGCGACTCACGGCGAACCAAGCTTCCTGAACGCTCACCCGCATCAAAGCGCACTCGGCCGCTTTACACTTGTTCACAACGGTGTGATCGAGAACTATGTTCAGCTGAAGCGCGAATATCTTGAAAACGTTGAACTGAAAAGCGACACGGACACTGAAGTAGTCGTTCAAATGATCGAGCAATTTGTGGCGGGAGGACTTAGCACGGAAGAAGCGTTCCGCAAAACACTGACTCTGTTAAAAGGCTCTTACGCAATTGCATTATTTGACGGTGAAAACACAGACACCATTTACGTTGCAAAAAACAAAAGCCCTCTGTTAATCGGCCTTGGAGATACGTTTAACGTCGTGGCATCTGACGCGATGGCTATGCTTCAAGTAACGAATGAATACGTTGAGCTTTTGGACAAAGAAATGGTGATCGTGACAAAAGACGAAGCCGTGATTAAAAACCTTGACGGTGAAGTCATGACACGTGCGTCTTATATCGCTGAGCTTGACGCCAGTGATATCGAAAAAGGCACATACCCTCACTACATGTTAAAAGAAACGGATGAGCAGCCGCTTGTTATGCGCAAAATCATCCAAACGTATCAGGACGAAAACGGCAGACTGGCCGTGGCCGGCGATGTCGCTGACGCCGTGGTGGAAGCGGACCGCATTTATATCGTGGCTTGCGGAACGAGCTACCATGCCGGTCTTGTCGGGAAACAATATATTGAAATGTGGGCAAACGTACCGGTTGAAGTGCATGTAGCGAGTGAATTCTCTTACAACATGCCGCTTCTGTCTAAGAAGCCGCTCTTTATCTTCCTTTCTCAAAGCGGAGAAACAGCGGACAGCCGCGCCGTGCTTGTTCAAGTCAAAGCGCTGGGTCACAAAGCGCTGACGATCACAAACGTTCCGGGATCAACGCTTTCCCGTGAAGCGGATTACACATTGCTTCTGCACGCAGGCCCTGAGATCGCTGTTGCATCAACAAAAGCGTATACGGCTCAGATTGCCGTGCTTGCGATCGTTGCGTCTGTTGCAGCAGAACGCAACGGTGTTGATATCGGCTTTGATTTGGTCAAAGAATTAGGTATTGCGGCAAACGCCATGGAAGCCCTCTGCGACCAGAAGGACGAAATGGAAATGATCGCACGTGAGTACCTGACTGTTTCAAGAAACGCTTTCTTCATCGGCCGCGGCCTCGACTACTTCGTATGTGTCGAAGGCGCCCTGAAGCTGAAAGAGATTTCTTACATCCAGGCGGAAGGCTTCGCCGGCGGCGAGCTGAAGCATGGAACAATCGCTCTGATTGAAGAAGGAACACCGGTCTTTGCACTGGCGACACAAGAACACGTCAACCTGAGCATCCGCGGAAACGTGAAGGAAGTCGCAGCCCGCGGCGCCAACACTTGCATCATCTCGCTGAAAGGCTTAGAAGACGCAGACGACAGATTCATCCTGCCGGAAGTCAACCCTGCGCTTGCTCCGCTGGTATCTGTTGTGCCATTGCAGCTGATCGCTTACTACGCTGCACTGCACCGCGGCTGTGACGTTGATAAACCGCGCAACCTTGCGAAGAGTGTGACTGTGGAATAATATATTTAACCCCTTTGGTTATTAGCCAGAGGGGTTTTTTAATGCGGAAATTAGAAATACATACTCTTTGCGATTGTAAAGAAATCCCCTTTTATATATTGAAAAGGATTAACACCTGCTTTATAATACGAGTTGCATTCCGGTTAAAATCCATAAATGTAATCATTAGTAAATCGTTTTGTGCATGCCTCATCGGAAAGTAATCACCTCCAGTATTTTTCATCATGAATATTCCATTATATAAACGTAATCAATCGATTGCACTTTCACATTATACTTAAGACTTTAAATTCTCTTTTGTATTTGCCGGCTCCTGCCTCTTTATGAATACCTCGACTAGATATGAAAATAACAACATTTTTGCAATAATCCGGTTAAATTCTCAAAAAAAGTCCTGACAGCAATGATAGGAGTGGAATGATGTCAAACCTTTTAGAAATCAGAAACATCAGCAAATCTTTTGGTCATAAAGCTGTTTTAAAGGATGTTACATTCAATGTGCCTGCCGGATCAATTGTCGGTTTTATCGGTGATAACGGCGCAGGCAAGTCAACAACATTTAAAACGATATTAGGATTAATCTCTCAGGATAGAGGTAAAGTGAAAATCTTTGGTAAAGAGAATCTGGATAAACATATAAAGTTCAAAGAAGATATTGGGGTCGTATTTGATGCGATGAATCTTCCTGCGCACCTTACGATAAAGCAGCTGAATCATGTATTTAAGAAACTATTCGGTGCTTGGGACCAAGATCATTTTTACCGGTTGGTTCATTCTTTCTCTTTACCTATGGACAAAAAAGTGAATACATTCTCGCGCGGCATGTCAATGAAGTTATCCGTAGCTGTTGCTTTGTCGCATAATGCAAAATTATTACTCCTGGATGAAGCAACGGGAGGGCTTGATCCCTCTTCAAGGGATGATCTGTTAAATGAATTAAAAAGCTTTGTGAGTAAAAGCAACGGGGGTATTTTACTTTCATCGCACATTATGACTGATGTCGAGAAGATAGCCAGCCATATCATTATTATGAAAGATGGCGAAATTTTATTAAATGAAGAGAAAGATAAGGTTCTTGAAAGCTATACTGTTATAGACGTTGATGAGGGCCGATTGGCTGAGCTTGACGAAGATATCGTTCTAGCAAAAAGGAATCATGGATCTTATTGGAGTGTGCTTGTATCGGATCAACAGAAATTGCCGAATGGCGTAACGGCCAACACCCTTTCCATAGAAGAAATCAGCGTCTTTTTAACGAGGAGTGAAAACATTGAAAGGTCTGTTACTGACTAACTATTACTTGGTTTATCGAAGTTTCTTTGCATACACGGGGTTGGCCATATTGGTATCAGCAGTCATTTTTTATTTTGGGGATGCTTCAATGCATCGTTTTGTTGCAATGCTGATTATTTTGTTTGTCGTTATGCCCGCACTTGAGGTTATAAAGTATGAGAGCAAGTCTGGCTATGACAGGTATGTCCTGACTTTACCGGTCAGCAGAACAAATATTGTTCAAAGTCACTATTTCTTTTATCTTTTGATTGTTGTGATCGGAACTGTAATATCTTATGGTATTTTCCTTGTATACAGCCTGGGTTCTGATGAACCAATTGACGGCATATTGAATATTGTCTCTTTTGGAACGTTCATCGTTCTCTTTGCCGGTGCAATCGTTTATCCTCTTCTCTACATGATAGGCCCGGAAAAATCCGATGCTATCGTGATTGGAGGTGCAATGGGGGGACTTTTTGCTACCTTTGGATTGCAAAGTGTCGTTGGGTATGCAGCAGAACAAGTACCGCTGTCATTTTTGCACATAAATCCTTCTTTATATGTTCCGATTATATATCTCATGATCGGCGTTATCTTATATATCATTTCATTTTTCATTGCCGCAGCTATCTATCATAAAAAAGAATTTTAGCAACTGATCAATTTATAATAGGATAAGTGTGTTTCAGCCTTTACTGCAAAGTTTCACAGTCTTGGCTATCCCAGAGCAAAAGGTGAAAAAGCTGACGAATGATGCCGTCAGCTTTCTTTATGTCTTTTCTTAAAACTCCTCATACTCCGCCGGGTCTTGGCCGTTTATGCGTCCGTCGGGGCGGGTAAGCGAGTCGATGATGCTCATGTCGTTTTCATCAAGGGAGAAATCAAAAACGGAGATGTTTTCAAGCTGGCGCTCGGGCGATGCTGATTTTGGAATCGGGATGGCGCCCAGCTGGATATGCCAGCGTAAAATGACTTGAGAAATGGTTTTGCCGTATTTGTCCGCAATTCGTCCGAGTTTTTGATCGTTCAATACTTCGCCGGCGCGGGATAACGGACTCCATGATTCTGTCACGATGCCCTGTTTTTCGTGCCATTGGCGCTGCTGCTGCTGATTAAAAGCGGGATGCAGTTCAATTTGGTTGATGCCTGGCTTTACGCCGGTTTCACGTTCGAGCCGTTCGATATGCTCAGGCAGGAAATTGCAGACGCCGATGGATCGGATCAGACCCCATTTTTTCGCATCAATCAGTGCCTGCCATGCTTCCGTGTAGCGGTCTTGTTTCGGGTTCGGCCAATGGACGAGATACAGGTCATAGTAGTCCAGACCGGCGCGGTATAAAGATTCTTGGATGGTTTGTACAGCTTTGTCATAGTCATGGTAGCGCCCGGGCAGCTTGGACGTCACGTATAGCTGTTCTCTCGGAACAGAGCTTCTGCGGATGGCTTCTCCGACCGATCCTTCATTTTCATAGTTATAAGCGGTGTCAATCAGACGGTAGCCGATATCAATGGCGCTGGTAATGGCATGAACGCCATTGTTTCCGTTAAGAGCGTATGTACCGAAGCCGATCGCGGGAATGCTTGTCCCATCCAGCAGTTTCTTTTGCGGAATTGCTCCAGTCATCATTAAATCCCTCCTTGTTTTCTACTTTACCATTATTCTTACAAATGAAACGTAATAATGGAAGGAAATGAGATGATCCGCACATGAAAAAAGCTGACGGAGAACCGTCAGCTTTAAATTTGAAACATCCATGCTACAACGGGGCCGAAGACCGACCCTAACACGGCGCAGAGCGTCATGGAAACAGAACTCATGGAGACCGTTAATTCTCCGTACTCCATTGCTTTTGAGGTGCCGAGCGCATGGGAAGCGCTTCCGAATGCAATTCCTTTCCCGAGTGAGCTGCGGATGCGGATCCACTTGAGAAGCAGCGGTCCTAAGATAACGCCGGAAAACCCTGCGATCATGACGAACACGACTGTCATGGAAGGGACACCGCCGATACCGGACGCAATCTGTATGGCGACAGGCGTCGTAATTGATTTTGGGATAATTGACAAAATCAAACTCCGGCTGATGCCGAACAGCTCTGCAAATAGCAGGCCGCTGACCATTCCGGAGAATAAACCGGCCAACACGCCGCCGATGATCGGAAACATATACTTGATTAACACCCGGCGCTGCTTATAAAGCGGGTATGCCAAAGCCACCACGGCGGGGCCGAGCAGTGAATTGATCCATTGTCCGCCGATCATATAGTCTTTATACGAAATATGAAAAACAAGCAGCACGGCGATAATGAAAATCGTAGTCGTCAAAACCGGTATGAGAAAGGGATATGGAAAGCGCACATATAATTTCACCATAGCCAGATAGGAGGCGGCCGTGAACAAAATTATAAGGATTGCGATACATGCTTGCTGCACTTCTTTTTCTCCTTTCTCTGATTGGCTTTGTGCTCTAACAGCTGGCTGGCGTACCCTGCGGCGATCATTGTGACGATGGTGCTCAGCACGATGATCAGAAACAGAGCAGCCCCGCTGGCGGAAAACAGTGACGGGTAATTGATGACGCCCGTCATGGCCGGAATGAATAACAGCGGAAGAAAAGACAGCAAAAATCCGGCTCCGTCTTCAATCATTTTGACGGGAATGATCTTAACCGATAAACATATGATCAGCAGGATCAAACCGATGATACTGCCGGGAATGGGCAGGTGAAAGAACTGCTGAACGGCTCCCCCGATAAAGGAAAATGCGAATAAAATAATGATTTGCAAGATGATGCGTATGACTTTCACGACAATGCTGTTCTTTGGAGAAGAGCAGCTTCCCCCTTTCTTGATGCTTCGATATGTTTCTTTACTTTTTGCGCATATATTTGTACTATACAAATATATGTATGCAAAATCTTTCTATATGTTTTCTGAGTAAATGTGCATATGTTTGTATTATACAACTAATATTGCTGTTGTCAATTGTAAGGAGTGAGGCTGTTGTCAAAACAAGATCCGATTGAATTAATTGAATATGAGCTCACCACTTTTATCAGGAGAGCTGTTTATCTTGATAACTCCGACCGTAAAATCGGACATCTGGAAAGGGCTGCGTATTTGTTATTACGGCAGCTGGATGAATTCGGACCGGCGCGTGTAAAGGAATTAGCCGAATCTTTTAAGCTGGATATTTCCACATTGTCACGCCAGGCCGCGGCCTTGGAGTCGAAAGAGCTGATCCAGCGTTTTTCCGATCCTTCTGACGGGCGGGTCAGTCTGTTTGCGATTACGAAGCTTGGCAAACAGAGGTTAAAAGCTGATAAAAAGATGCGTCTTGAGCGGTATCATCGTATGCTTGACGATTGGTCAGGCGATGAAAAAGAAATGTTCGGCCGGCTTTTGCTGCGGCTGAATGAGGCGTTTATCGATTAATGCATGATTTTTGCCGGGTTAAGCAGGATTATGGCGTATACAAGGGAGAATGGAAGAGAGTAAGGCTTTACGCCATTCTGCTTAGCAAAAATAATATTGAATAGGGGGCGGAACATGTTTCTCCAGGGACATCCTGTTTCTCGGAGGCTGCGGCATTTATTATCTCAATATTCATAATTCAATAAAAAATGAAAGCGCTTTATTTTTAGTCTGTTGGTTTAGGGTGCAAGGTGTTTACCTGAAAAAAACAATTGTATTTTCCACGGAAATTTATTATGATGGAATAAGGAAATTGGAGATTATATAACAATAGAAAGATAGAATATTTCTAATATTGCGGGAAATGAAGAGCGAGTTAGGTTCAACAGGTGCACCTTCTGCTTCATTATTTCACATATATCAGAGCTGTTAAGAGGAGGAAGCGAAGTGGCAAACAAAGAATTAAAGAGAGGCTTAAGCGCGCGTCATATACAGATGATTGCGCTGGGCGGCACGATCGGTGTCGGTTTATTCATGGGGTCATCCAGCACGATCGGATGGACAGGGCCGTCTGTCCTGCTGGCTTATGCGATCTCAGGTATCTTTATTTTTTTTATCATGCGTGCGATGGGCGAAATGCTCTATGTAGAGCCGAGTACAGGGTCGTTTGCGACATTCGGCCATAAGTATATACATCCGTTAGCCGGCTATATGACGGCGTGGAGCAACTGGTTTCAATGGGTGATCGTCGGGATGTCTGAAATTATCGCCGTCGGTTCGTATATGAAATATTGGTTTCCTGATCTGCCGGCATGGATTCCCGGCATTATCGCCATGGCCATTCTCGGTGCGGCGAATTTAATTTCGGTAAAATCTTTCGGTGAGTTTGAATTTTGGTTTGCCATGATTAAAATCGTCACCATTATTCTGATGATCGTGGCCGGAATCGGGATTATTTTCTTCGGTTTCGGTAACGGAGGGCATGCGATCGGATTATCTAATTTATGGTCGCACGGCGGTTTCTTTACGAATGGTTTTTCAGGATTTTTCTTTGCCTTGTCTTTGGTTGTTGCGGCCTATCAAGGGGTCGAACTGATCGGGATTACGGCAGGAGAAGCGAAGGACCCGCAAAAAACGCTGCGAAGCGCGATTCAGAGTATTATTTGGCGGATTTTAATTTTCTACATCGGTGCGATTTTCGTCATCGTTACCGTATATCCGTGGAATGAGCTTCACTCACTCGGCAGTCCGTTTGTTTCGACATTTGCGAAAGTCGGGATTACGGCGGCGGCCGGTTTGATTAACTTTGTTGTGATTACCGCTGCGATGTCCGGATGCAACAGCGGGATATTCAGTGCGGGACGCATGCTTTATACATTGGGCGTGAACGGACAGGCCCCGAAATTCTTTAAGAAAGTTTCTTCGAGCGGTGTGCCGATATTCGGTACGCTTGCGGTATTAATCGGACTTGTGATCGGTGTCGTGCTGAACTACATCGCGCCTCCGAAAATTTTTGTCTATGTGTACAGCGCGAGTGTGCTGCCGGGAATGATTCCGTGGTTCGTCATTTTAATCAGCCATCTCGGTTTCAGAAGAGCGAAGGGCGCTGAACTTGATAAGCATCCGTTTAAAATGCCTTTTGCGCCGTTTACAAACTATTTGACGATCGCTTTCTTACTCATGGTATTGATCGGCATGTGGTTTAACAAAGATACGCGGATTTCTTTGGTTGTCGGGGTGATTTTCCTGGCGATTGTGACGGTCAGCTATTATGCTTTCGGTATCGGCAAGCGCATGCCTAGTGAAAAATCGAAAATAGAAGACGCTGTATAATTCAAAAAGACACCTCTCTTACAGGGGTGTCTTTTTCGGCTTGTCCGCGAGTGGTATACTGGTTAAAAAAAGCAGAACCGGGGGAAACATCGATGAGTCATTACCGTACGTTATTATTTGATATAGACAATACGCTGCTGGATTTTACCGCTTCAGAAACCGATGCTCTTCAAAAATTGTTTCAAGGTTCAAAGCTGGAGCTGACGGCAGAGGTGGAAGCCCGTTATAAAGCGTTAAATCAGGGGCTGTGGAAAGCGTTTGAAGAGGGGGAAATGACCCGCGATGAAGTGGTCAATACACGGTTTGCCCTTTTGTTTAAAGAATACGGCCTCGAAGCCGACGGCGTGCTGATGAATCAGGCGTACCGCCAATACTTAGAAGAAGGGCACCAGATGATAGACGGAGCTTATGAGCTGATTGAACGGCTGAGTCCTTTATTTGATTTATACATCGTGACGAACGGCGTCTCAAGATCACAATATAAGCGGTTGGGCGACTCCGGTCTGTATCCGTTCTTTAAAGATGTGTTTGTATCTGAGGACACGGGTTTTCAAAAGCCGATGAAGGAATACTTTGATTACGTGTTTGCGAGAATTCCCGGTTTTTCTGCCGAGGGCGGACTTATTATCGGCGATTCACTGAGCGCGGACATAAAAGGCGGTCAGATGGCGGGAATGGATACGTGCTGGTTTAATCCCGGAAAGAAAGCAAATGAGTCCGGAATCATCCCGACATACGAGATTCATTCGCTTGATGAGCTGTATGATGTGCTGAACGTGGAGCGGAAAGCCGCCGCTCATTTGTAAGGAGAATTCGATGAAGATTGCACATACGAAGTTACTGATCAGGGGTTTTGCATTACTATCAATCTTTCATGCGATTCTTCAGCTTCCTCCCGGCCGGGGGGAGCTGAAGGTTTTTTTGTCTGTGCTCGTGATTATGCTGACGGCTAATGACTGCCTGCGGCCGCTGTATATGAAGAGAAGGCCGGCTGTATATCAAGGCTCTTTTCTCCTGAGCAACGTTATCGCGGGAGTACTTTTGTACAATGTCTATAGTGTGGGGACACAGGCCGTAATGGTGCTTTTATTGGCGGAGGTGCTTATTACTGATAAGCAGATTTCGGCTGTTTTGTTAACGATGAATGCCGCCGCATTTGCCGCCGCTTTATACGCCGGCGGAGCGGGTGTCAGTGATATCGTGCCGCCATACTTCATCATGTTTGCGGTGATTTATTTATATCGGAAAAACCTGCAGGAGAAGTCGAAGGTTGAATTGCTGAACCGAGAGCTGAAGATCGCTAATGACACACTGAAGGAATATTCAGACCGGATTGAGGAACTGGCCGTTACGAAAGAAAGAACTAGAATTGCGCAGGAGCTGCATGATTCTCTCGGTCATTATCTGGCTGCTCTGAAAATGAATTTGGAATTTGCCGGGAAGACAGCCGGGCATCAGCCGGACAAAGTGAAGCAGATCATTCATAAGGCGCATGATCTTACGAAAGAATCCATTTTAAAGCTTCGCCAGGCCGTTATGCTGCTGCAAGGCTCTTTGCCGGGGCGGGGATTTGAGCAAGAGCTCCGTGACATTTTCAGCCATTTTCAAGAGGCGGGAGGCATACGCTTCGAGCTGGAGATGGACGCGGCCATAGAAGCGGAACAGCCGGATGTGAAGCATTGTCTTTATCAATCCGTTCAGGAAACGATTACGAATGCGATAAAGCATGGACATGCTTCATATGTTTCTGTCCGGATTCAAAAAAACCGAAACATGATATTGGCGCATATTCATAATAACGGCTCAGCCTGCGGAACGATCATAAAGTCAAATGGTCTGAAAGGAATTGAGAAAAGAGCAGCCGCACTTGGCGGAGAAGCTGTTTTCTCTTCGGGAAATGAAACGGGTTTTGACGTGAAAATAAACATTCCATGCAAGGAGGAATAATCAAGTGAATGTCATGATTGCAGACGACCAGTCCATTGTGAGAGAGGGGCTGAAAATGATTCTGAGTCTTCACGAAGGAATTCAAATATCGGGAGAGGCTTCTTGCGGCGAAGAGGTTCTCCGGCTGCTTTCTCAAACCGAAACCGATGTGATTTTGATGGATATCAGAATGCCCGGTATGGACGGAATCGAAACGACAAAAGCGGTAAAAGCGCGATATCCTTCCGTAAAAGTCATCATTCTGACAACGTTTGAAGATGATCACTATATTTTTGCCGGGCTGAAAAGCGGAGCCGACGGTTATCTCTTGAAGGATGCTGATTCAGATGAAATTATCGCCTCCCTTCAAGCCGTTTATGAAGGGAAGATGATGCTGAATCCCAAAATCACGGTTTCCGTCGTAAAAGCGCTGAACAATATGGAAATCCCTGCGGTGCAGGAAGAGCCGCAGTCAAAGCTGACGGAGATTCTCACGCCGAGAGAGCTTGATGTGGCGAAACACATTATGGAAGGCAAAAGCAATAAACGCATTGCCGCAGACTTATTTCTGACTGAAGGCACTGTGAAAAACTATGTATCCAGAATCCTCGATAAACTTGAAGTGTCAAACAGAACCGAGCTTACCTTATATTTGCAAAAATTGCTATAACCCCGCTTCACCCTCCTCTCTCCCTTTTTATCACTAAACACATGACGAAAGTAATACCCATATCGAGTACGAAAGTGAATAGAAAACAAGGATTGCCGAGAGTAGAATAAGTGCAGACATGACACAAGGAGTGCTGCACGAATGCTCGAATTAACGGATTTGACAAAGAAGTACGGCGATTTTACCGCTGTCAATCATATATCACTGCGCGTCGAAAAAGGAGAGATATTCGGTCTGCTGGGACCAAACGGCGCCGGTAAATCAACAACGGTGTCGATGATCAGCACCGTGCTCCCGCCGACGGGCGGAACAATCTGCATTGACGGAACCTCATTACAGGAGCAGCCTGCGGCCATAAAAAAAGTGATGGGAGTCGTCCCGCAGGAAATCGCTTTATATCAAGCATTAAGCGCAAAGGATAATTTGGCTTTTTTCGGGAGTCTGTACGGACTTTCCGGTAAGGAACTTTGTAAACGGGTTGATGAAGTGCTGGACATCATCGAATTACAGGAACAGCGAAATCAAAGGATATCTGAGTTTTCAGGCGGCATGAAAAGACGGGTGAATATCGGGGCCGCGCTAATGAATGAACCGAAACTATTCATTTTAGATGAACCGACCGTCGGAATTGATCCGCAATCCAGACACCACATTCTTGAAACCGTGAAGACGTTAAATCAAGAAAAAGGGATGACTGTCATTTACACGAGTCATTACATGGAAGAGGTCGAATACCTCTGTGAAAAAGCGGCGATCATTGATCACGGCTCAATCATTGCCTGCGGGACGAAAGACGAATTGAAGCAGTCAGCCAAAGCTTCTGATACCCTGATCGTGAATGCAGAGGGGCTGAATGATGATGCCGTTAAAAAAATCCGCCGCATTCCCGGTGTTGCCGAGGCTGCTGTCAGCCAGCAGACCATTACGATGCTCGTCTCTGCGGCAGATCGCAATATCCTTGATATTGCGGATGATATCAGGAAAACCGGTATCACCATTAAGGGCATTCATTTCGAGGAAGCCAATCTGGAAAGCATTTTCCTCCGGCTCACCGGCAAAACGCTGCGGGATTCATAGGGGGGCGTCATGAAAATATTATTCAGGCTGATCTTATTAGATTTTCGGTTATTGGCCGGAGCAAAGTCTTTCTATATAAAACTGATTCTGTTTCCGGCACTGATGATTTTTATTTTAGGAACGGTTTTTCACGGCGATTCGAAAGTGAAGCCATTTCAGACCGCGTTTTATAATGCGGATCACGCGGAGAGTTCTTTCGGCGACGTATTAAAGAATGACGTGCTGAAACAAACTGATCTCATCCGTGTAAAAGACATAGGCAGTTACCAAGAAGGGAAACAGCTTGTCGAAAGCGGCAAAGTCTCCGTTTTTGTATACGTACCGAAAGGCTTTGCAAAAGCGGCAGAACACAATGAAAAAACAAGTATCAAAGTCATCTCGGACCAACAGGGCTCTGTAAACGGAGAAATTGTGGAAATGATGGCCGATTCGTTTGTCACCAGAGTAAAAGCGGAGATCAGTGAAGAAAAAGCGGTGCTGAAGAAGTCGGGACATCTGTCAAAGGGAGATGTCAGCAAAATCATCAGCGGCCTTTCGGGTGAACGTGAACAGGCTGTCACCATTACGAAACAGTCAGCCGGCAATCACGCGGCTCCGATTGATGCGATGCAGTATTATTCAATCGCAATGGTCGTCATGTTCTCCATTATGACCGCGTTTGCGCTCATTCACGGCATAGTGGAAGAGAGACAGCAGCACACGTTATTCAGAATCAAATCAATGCCTGTTTTACGTATCCAGTATGTGGCGGGTAAGCTTTTGGGAATCATGCTTGCCATCCTTATGCAAATGGCTGCCGTCATCATCGCAAGCAGCATCTTGTATCAGGTAAAATGGGGCAATTTGTTTGAAATATTGCTGGTTACGATTGTTTATTCATTTGCGATCGGCAGTATCGTGCTTCTTTGGGGGGGTGCTGCAAAAAACCACGAGACCGTCTCAAGCATGGCAGCTCCCATTTTATACGGATTCAGTTTTTTAGGCGGAAGCTTTATCGCAAAAGACGGCTTGCCTGACAGTTTGAAAATCGTGCAGGAGCTGATACCGAATGGCAAAGCGATCAACAGCTATGTCAGTGTCACGCAGCATGCCGGTCTGAGCGGTATTGCGGCGGATTTGGCAGAGCTTGCCGCCATCGGCGCCGTGTTTTTATGTTTGACCATCTGGGTGTTTAAACGGAAGGAGGCTGTTTCATGATGCAGCTGTTATTCATGATCAGACATCAGCTGAAACTGATGCTGCAAAATCGGGCTGCCATCTTTGCGACGATTTCCGCCCCGCTCCTTCTCACATATTTCTTTTCCTTTTCTGCGGATGGCAGTCAGCAGAAGGAAGTATATGTAGCTGATGAGGATCAGAGCGTCTATTCAGCGCAATTTATGAAAATGATTCAGACAGCCGGCCATATAAAAGTCACGAAGGTCACGGAGGACGTATTAAAAACAAAGGTTAATCATCAGGATATATCCTTTGGATTGCTGATCGGCTCTCATTTTGAAGAGAAATTATTTTCCGGAGATGAATTGAACGTTTCATTTATTCAGAATGAAGAAAAGGGTGATGCTGTTTTGACAGAGCAGCTGATTGCGCAGCAGGCGGGCGCGCTGAAAAAAATAGTCCGCGATGCAAAAGTGATATCCCGCACGCTGCACACCGACGGGAAGCAGGCGGCAGCTGATCTCTTGAAGGATATTCAGGGTCAAACCGCCGTCAATGTTGACCGCCATCACGTTTATGAAGGCGGACAGGCAGCCGACAGACTTACCGGATTTTTAGTGATGTTTATCTGGTTCGTTGCAGTCCAAAGCCTGCGATCATTTATAGATGAACAAGAAAATCATACATATGACAGATTGCTGAGCACGCCCGTTTCCTATACGGCATATGCAATCTCTAAGTTTGCGGCGGCGTATCTTTTCGGACTTCTCCATATTATCGTGATCCTCGCTGCCGGAACATTCATGCTGCATATCCGTTTTGCTGATCATGTTTTTGCTGCGGGAGCGGTGCTTGCGGCCTGCTCGTTTGCGCTGACTGCTGTAACGATGGCCGTGATACCGTTCATGAAGAGCCAAAAGCAATTCACGTCGCTTGCTTCCGTTTTTATAGCTGTCACGGGTTTATTGGGAGGGGCTTTCTTCACATTAGACGCAGCTCCGGAGTACATGCGGATGCTGTCGTTGTTTACCCCTGAAAAATGGGCGATCGGCGCATTTCAAAACAATGGCGGAGGCAGCATGCAGATAGTGCCGCTGAGCCTGTTTCTTGCCGCCGGTGCAGCGTCATTGGTCTTATCACTTTATATGATAAACCGTCATATGAAAAAAAACGGTTAGAAGGGTGGCTGCTTTGTATATGGCAGAAATGATCGGAATCATAGAATTGCTCGCGGGAGCCGCAATGAACGTATGGATCGGGAGGCTCGGAAAAACCTTTTTCGGTAAAGATGACAGAAGTTCGAGAGTCGTGTTAAGAATCTGCGGCATCTTTCTCATGATCAACGGCGTTTCAAGAGCGTTTCATATCTAGTTCACAAAGTGTTCCGGACTCTTTTATAAAATGTAATCTTTTTCCTTGTAAATCGTGTAAAATAGTATAGGATTCTACGAAAAGAATAAGAGGGGGAAGAAACATGAAAAAGAGACTCGTTACGCTATTCGCGGCGGCCGTTGCTGTTTTGTTGCTTGTGAGCGGGTTGTGGGCTCCATCAGCGTCTGCGGCGCCGGCTCCTGCTTTAACACAAATCCGTATTATCGGTGTGACGTCTGACGGTCAGAGTTACCAATGGGAAAATATCGGGCCGAACCAAATCAGCGCATCAAAACCAATGAAGGGTACAACGGGTTATTTAGCCGTATATTTCCAAGGGTATCCGAACAATAACACGATCCAGGCGTTTAACAACGGAACGAATATTACAAGTCTTACGTCAAAAGCGCTGGAAGATGAATATACGAAAAACGGCAATATCGTTACAGGCTATATTAAATATTACAGTGTTCCTCTTTCTTATGTCAGTTCAGGAACGTTCTCTTTCTCCGCAACGGGGCTGAACGGGCCGTACACGCCATTAAGCAGCGGGTTTTTCTCCATTCAGGTACAGAGTTAAAACAGTCGTCCGGTGCTTTCATGTATAGTTTTTCTCTCTTTCCGGGAAGCTATTCCTATAGAAAAGGGAGGGCTTACATGATGGACAGGACACTCGGATATTTGCGCGAGTCGCTTTCGAACCACTTGGAGCATGACGTGTGCCGAGGGATTTATAAAAAGCTTCAGGTGAAGCATTATGCAAATGAGGGCGAGTTTGTGAAAGATCTAAATGATTTGGAAATGGATGTGCTGAATCAGGTGCTTGAAAAGGAAATCAAATATGCTGAGAACGAGCAGGATGAGAAGCGCACGATGGAATTGAATGAAGTATATGAGCTCCTGTTTTAAAAAGCCTCCCGGCGGCCGGGAGGCTTTTTATTGTTTCGGAAACAGTTTACATAATCATCCAAACCTTTGTATAATGGATAGTTGTGAAAAAAACAGACGGAGGAGAAACATGAACGAAATAAAAAAACAGACGGTTCTTGAGTTATCATCGGTTGAAAAAGCTTTAGTTTTTCTGGTGCCGCCATTATTGGGGCTGATCATCGGATGGTTTCTGCCGGTCATTGCGAAATGGGCCGTAACATTGGATTGGCTGCCTGTTATCGGGCCGCTGGAAATGATCGCTTCTTTTCACGGATGGAAGGCTGCGGCTGTCATCGCCGTTATCGGCTTAATCGGGGGATTGTGGCTGACGCGGACTGTTTTTAAAGAATGTCTTACGGCGGTCGTGACGGACAGCGAGGTGTCCTTAACCATATATAATGAAGAAAGCGTGTACTCGAAAGACAGCATTTCCGGTGTGTTTACGGATGAAAAGCATCTTGTCTTATTGGGGACTGAAGGGCAGGAGCTTTTTCGGGAGAAGCTTGAGCCGGCGGTTGAAAAAGCGGCTGATGCGTTTCGCGCGCATGGGTATGTCTGGCTGGGGACGGAAGATCCTTTTAAAGAAGAATATAAACGGTGGGTGCCGGACACGCCGGATTTGGAGCCGGGGGCTAATGCTCTTTTAAAAGCGAGAGAAAAGGCGCTGAAAGAGGAAGAAAAGGCTGACGCGAAAGAGCTGAAAGCGGAAATAACCAAGCTGGGCATTACCGTTCGGGATAAAGGCTCGCGCCAATATTGGCGGTTCTATCAAACGCCGTCTGCATAAAAAAGCTGCCGCCGTTTGATACGGCCGGGCAGCCCGGGAACAGATTATTTCTTCTTGTCATCATAATATTGAACCGGGTACATGGAGCCTTCGGATACCATTTTGTTATCTTCAATATCTTCGGGGTGCGGGTTGCCTGCTTTGTTGACGGGGAATGATTCAATATCCTGCTTCCCGGAGAGCGATGTTTTCATATTGCGGATAAAGTTCATCACCTTTTGGCGGTTTGATTTATCTTTGAGCAGGTAGGAAGTCACTCCGACAGTCGACACGGCAAGTCCTGAAATGAGCAGTTTTTGTTTCACGATAAAAACTCCTTTCTATTTCTGGCTTGCAGTAGTTATTCCCGCTTAACGGCTGTTTAAACATCTGAAGGGTAATTTTGGCTTTCTGCTTTAATGCGATAAAGATTGACAAAACTATTTTCAGAATAATATTATAAATATATGATAGCGCTGGAGTCATATTTTAATTGAAAGGTGTTAACTTTATGAATCAATTACATCGCAGAATGGGAACGTTTGCACTCATGATGGTCGGACTTGGGTCGATGATTGGCTCCGGCTGGTTATTCGGAGCGTGGCGGGCGGCTCAGATTGCGGGACCTGCCGCAATTATTTCCTGGATTATCGGTATGATCGTTATTTTATTTATCGCACTTTCTTACAGTGAATTGGGTTCAATGTTCCCGGAAGCCGGGGGAATGGTAAAATATACTCAATATTCTCATGGATCATTTATTGGATTTATCGCAGGATGGGCAAACTGGATCGCGATTGTTTCCGTTATTCCGGTGGAAGCGGTTGCGTCTGTTCAATATATGAGCTCATGGCCGTGGGAATGGGCAAAATGGACAAGCAATCTCGTTCACAACGGCACTCTTACGGGAGAGGGGCTCGGCTTCGCATCCGTATTACTGATTATTTACTTTTTACTGAATTATTGGACAGTTAACTTGTTTTCAAAAGCGAATTCATTGATTACCATCTTTAAAATTATTATTCCGGGGCTGACAATCGGAGCGCTGCTGTTTACCGGCTTTCACGGCGGAAACTTCACATCCGGTTCAAGCATTGCGCCGAACGGCTGGGCGAGCGTGCTGACGGCGGTGGCCACATCAGGTATCGTATTTGCGTTTAACGGGTTTCAAAGCCCGATTAACATGGCCGGAGAAGCGAAAAATCCCGGCAAATCGATTCCGATTGCGGTTGTCGGTTCGCTGCTGGTCGCAACCGTCATTTACGTCCTATTGCAAATCGCATTTATCGGTGCGGTTGAACCTTCCATGATCGTTCACGGCTGGAGTCACCTGAACTTCAACTCTCCATTTGCCGATTTGGCGATCGCATTGAATATCAACTGGCTTGTCATTATTCTTTATGCGGATGCGTTCGTATCTCCGTCAGGAACGGGTATCACATATACCGCTACGACGTCACGCATGATTTACGGCATGGAAAAAAATAAATATATGCCGAGCATTTTCGGAAAGCTTCATCCGCTGTACGGCGTGCCGCGCCAAGCGATGATTTTCAATCTGATCGTATCGTTTATCTTTCTGTTTTTATTCAGAGGATGGGGCGTGCTTGCTGAAATCATTTCCGTTGCGACGCTGATTTCTTATATCACGGGTCCCGTGACGGTGATGACGCTGCGGCGGACGGCGGGGGATTTATACCGGCCTCTCCGTCTGAAAGGCCTCAGCGTGGTTGCACCGCTCGGCTTCGTGTTCGCGTCTCTCGTGCTGTATTGGGCGCGCTGGCCGTTAACAGGGCAGGTGCTGTTTATCATTTTGATCGGCCTTCCGATTTATTTCTACTACCAAGCGAAAGCGAAGTGGAAAGGATTCCGCAGAAACTTTAAAGGCGGCGTCTGGATGGTTTTCTATCTGCTCAGCATGATGGTCATTTCATGGCTCGGAAGTGAAAAATTCGGCGGTCTGAACATCATTCCGTACGGGTGGGATATGGGGCTGATCGCAATCGTTGCCCTTGCCTTCTATGCGTGGGCGCTGAAGAGCGGCTTCAAGACTGAGTATTTGAAAGACGCCAAAGCAATCAATGATCAATTAAAAGGCGGACAGGCGGAAGCCGCTGCCGGAAAAGAATAGTGATTGATAAAAACCTTGCGGTAAGTTCCCGCAAGGTTTTTTTATCGGGCAAAAAAACATGGGTTCGATACAGACGTGACGATGAATGAGAAAGCCTAACGACAGGCAACCAAGGACAGTATTCTTTTTTTTCTCATGATTTCTCCGTCTTATCAATAACTGTCTTCCATACTAAAGAATGAATGTAAAAGATATGTTGGGCGGCTATTAATCTTTTATGTTTCTTTCTTCTCCGTAACTTCATCCGTTTTCCTGTACTTCAAGTCAAAGCTTTAGAGACAAAACAAATAATTAACCACAGAAAAAATACAGTACGTAAGTCGGGATTACAATAATTGTATAATAAATTAAAATATAGGAGAATAAACAAATGGCAGGAGGTAATAAGTATGAAAACGCGAAAATTAGGACTGGACGACTACCCTAGAGACATCAGAGATTCCAATTATACAAAAACTATTAAAACATTTTGATGAATTATTTTCACTCCCTAAGTTTATTTAGGGAGTCATATTATTAAGGAGTGAGATTATATTTGAACAAGATTAAGTGGCTTATTATAATTGGGGTCATAGTATTAATAGGTATATTTATATGTATCGGAACATTTAAATATACTAATTCAGTTTCTGATGTTAAACAAACTGAAACAGAAAAAGAAAAGAATTTCTTGAATGATAAAATTGCAGCTATATATTATTCAGCAACAATAGATTACTCTAAAGATGGGAGTTACACTGTATATATTGATGAAAAAGGAGTAGCAACAGCTGTAAAAGGAGATGCTATTGAGGTTGGAACCATTGCACAAGATGAAAAAAACATAGTTAGACAGGACAAAAAAGAAGTATATATGATAGGCGATAGCTTTAAGAAATTCCCGATGCAACATCAAGTACATACAAGTTATGGGCAGTCATCGGGTCATTTAATAAAAGGAAATATCTTTTATTTTTTGAATAATCAAGAAGTCGGTAAAAACCATTATAATAGCTTAATCAGATGGGGTAACAGCAATGGATTTCATGAAAAGATTATTCCGGGTTTCTATACAAGTACTGGTAATGACGGTGAATATATTTACGTGATAAATGAAGATTCTTCAATCAAAACACCGACTTTTCAGGGTATTAAAATAGATAAAGATAAAGTTACAGTTACAGTAGGGAAAGGAACAACAATTCCTATATTAAATGAAGAAAATTGGAGTGTTTATTCACAGATAATAGTTAAAAAAAGCTCAGCCTTTTTTATACTATATAACCAAACGGATAAATCAAACAAAGTAAAATTCAAAGTAGCAGAAATTGATTTAAAGCATAATAAGTTTAAAGGGGCATATCCTTTAGGCAGTTATAATATCCCTGATGAAATTTCTCAACTGGCAATTCCTCTTTCCACTAATAACTTTTTTGTGAAAAATGACACTTTATATCATTTGGCAGCTAATTCAATACTTTATACTTTTGATCTGAAAAGTATGAAGCCGAAGAAAAAACTCCCATTACATAGATCAACAAAATTTGAAAACCAAGCAAAATTCACTTATTTTGATGAGTCTGAAATTTTCTTGTTAGAAATAAGCAAGGGTGGGAAATATGTGATTAATTCTTACTCTTATAAAAACGGAAAAAAATTAAAATCTACTCCTATCAGAGGACTTGAAAAAATTATTAACAATACCCATGTTTCTGAATATGACTTTTTTATGATTAAGAAAAACAAAGAAGTATGGGGTGATTAGATATAAATGGCTAGACAGCTGAGTGAGTATACTTAAGGGGAAATTAAATTCACAAAGGAGAATAATAATGGATGAGCTAGATCTTGCTTTTGGTATTTTACCACTTTCTATTATCGTCTTATCGATTATATTCACTTATATTTTCAAAAAAGTGTATATAATGCCGCTTGTCAGTATAGTTATTTCTGTCATACTAATGTTTACTGTTTTTAATCTATCCTTTTGGGGATGGGTTGTTGTCTATGGTTTAGTATCACTAATATTATCATATATTACAAATAGTGTAAGAACGAAAATAGATAATAGAAATAAATAATTATATCCTTTTGTTTGTAAGGTATCATAGGTAATTCAAAATTACAGTGATACCTTTAATTAATATAAAGGTGAATGTAAGCTTTAATAACATGCTCCGCCCGCTACATAACCCATAACGGCGTTTGCATTATCGGGCAAAAAAACATGGGTTCGGCATCATCTCCGAACCCATGCTGACTTTATGATTTGTATTCTTTTTTAACCTTTTGGAATATATCCGCATAGTTGGTAAACACACCGGTTACGCCCCAATTCAGCAGACGGCGCATGTCCGCCTCGCTGTTCACGGTATAAGGGTGAAGCAGAAGGCCGTGGCTGCGAATGTTTCGGACATTTTGAGCGTTCAGCGATTTGTAATCCGGTCCGATTCCGACGGCATATGTTTTAATGTCCGTTAAATCTGCGTCAGTCATTGTCGTCATCTGTTCCGCTTCAAGCAATTGGACGGCGGGAAGTTTCGGATCGAGCTGTTTGATTTTCAGAAGGCTGTCCCTGCTGAAAGACTGAATGATAACTTGTCCAAGTTTCGCATGCTTACCTGCCAATTTGTATTTTTTCAGTGAAGCGATCAGTTTTTCTTCCATACCCGGATATGTTTCGGGCGCCTTTGTTTCAATATAATAGTTTACATGTCTGCCGAACCGTTTTAACACGTCATCAAGTGTGGGAACGCGAAGTCCGGCGTATTGCGGTTTTGCTTTTTCCGGATAGGCCTTATTGAACCAAGAGCCGGCGTCGAGCTTTTGAATCTCGGCTAATGTATGATCCTTCACCCAGCCTTGTCCGTTTGTGGTGCGGTCCAGTTTTTCATCATGCATGACGATCAGCTTGCCGTCTTTTGTCATTTGTAAATCCAGCTCAATATAGTCAGCCTTCATTTTTTGCGCAGTTTCATAAGAAAGGATCGTGTGCTCCGGGACATACCCCGAAGCACCGCGATGGGCAATGGTCAAAATTCTGTCAGGAGACAAGAGGTTTCCTTTTCCCGCTGCCGATACAGGCGTGACGATGAATGACAATAAACCGAGTGAAAGCAATACCAAAGCAAACAACTTATGTTTCCGCATGTTTTCTTCCCCCTTAAAAATCAATATCTGTCTCTAGTGTAGAAAATCGTTGTAAATGCTGTACTGCAAAAATATTAATCTTTTATGTTGTTTTCTTACACATGCTCCGCCCGCTTGCCCGTATTCCACGTGATAGCCAAGAAGACGATGGACAGCACGCATGAGGAGATAAGCATGATAAAGCCGCCGTTCCAGTCAAAGCGGTCTACGACATAACCCATGATGGCGTTGGCGAAAGCAGAGCCTCCGATGTAGCCGAAAAACCCGGTTAAGCCGGCTGCCGTTCCCGCCGCTTTTTTAGGCGCAAGGTCAATGGCCTGAAGCCCGATCAGCATGACAGGTCCATAGATTAAGAACCCGATGCTGATCAGCGCGATATTATCGATGAGCGGATGACCGGCAGGGTTAAGCCAGTAGACCAATACAGCGATAAATACGCCGGCCATGAACAGTACGCCTGCCGGCGCGCGGCGGCTTTTGAAAAACCGGTCGCTGATCCAGCCGCACAAAATCGTTCCCGGAATTCCCGCATATTCATAAAGGAAATAAGACCATCTGGAATCTTCAGGAGAGAACCCTTTCGCTTCCGTCAAATAAGTCGGCGCCCAGTCAACGACACCGTACCGCACGAAATAAACAAAGACATTGGCAAATGCGATATACCACAGAAATTTATTATTCAGCACGTATTTGAAAAGAATTTCTTTGGTCGTCATCTCTTTTTCCTGGTCTTTGAACGCATGTTTCGGATAGTCATTCCGGTATTCTTCAATCGGCGGAAGCCCGCAGGATTGCGGCGTGTCCCGAACGAGAAGAACAATCACAAATGAAATAACGATGGCGATAATCGCCGGAAAGAAAAATACGCTTTTCCAAGTAACAAACATGGCGATGCCGAGAGTCACGAGCGGGGCGAGAATACCTCCGCCTATGTTATGGGCGACATTCCATATCGACATTTTCGTGCCGCGTTCACTGATGGAAAACCAATGAGCCATCGTCCGTCCGCAAGGCGGCCAGCCCATTCCTTGAAACCATCCGTTAATAAACATAAAAATGAACATAATCGTCACGCTTGACGTGACCCACGGCATGGAAACAAATAAAATGTTTACGACACCTGACAAAAACAGACCTGTCGCAAGGAAATACCTCGGGTTGCAGCGGTCAGACACCATCCCCATAATAAATTTACTGAAGCCGTAAGCGATTGATACGGCCGCAAGCACCAAGCCAAGTTCCCCTTTTGAAAACCCTTGTTCCTGAAAATAAGGAATAGCGAAGGCAAAGTTTTTGCGAAGCAAATAATACCCGGCATACCCGATGAAAATCCCCAAAAATACTTGCAGCCTGAGCCGTTTATAGGCCGCATCCGTCTTTGAATCATCCAATCTCTCAATATGCGGAGCCGGCTTAAACAATTGAAACATCATATCCTCCCCTTTGCTGAACGTCTATCATGATGTATGTATGACTCCTTTCCTTGAAAATGACAAAAAGAACCAGAAATCACCCTTGTGAAAGGGCGGGGTTTCCTGGTTCTCCTCATCTCCATCCAAAAATCATTAACTTGTGTATGATAGCGCTTTCTTAAATTATCACAGTCTGGCGTGAATGTAAACGCTTTAAGGAAAGTTTTCATTTTTTTGAATAAATAACCGGAGGGAATATCAGCCGGAGCGCGAAAGATTTGAAGTACTCGATTTTGTACTCAGGCATAAGATGTGTTAGGCCGAACTAAGAAAAGCGAAGGGAGTGCATCTGTTGATTGATGAATTGGATTTTGCGTTCGGTGTTCTGCCGCTTTGTATCATCATCTTGTCAGTCGCCGGAACATATCTGTTTAAAAACGCGTTCATTATGCCGGCTGCCGCTTTGGCCGTTTGCCTTATATGCACCTTTACCGTATTGAATTTCTCGTTTATCGGGTGGGCCGTCGTGTACACGCTCGTCTCTTTCGCGTTATCGCATATTACGATGGTGGTGATCAGCCAAAATAAAAAATAGGATCGGCGGCAGCCGATCCAGCTATCAAAAGCAGAGATGTGCTCTCTGCTTTGTTTTATTTATGAATGTGCAGGAATTCCTTGATGACCGCGGTCTGTTCTTCTTTCGGGTAGCTTCTGTACAGATGGCTGGTTAAGCGGACGGGATCACCGAAGAAGTACCGCTCATATTGTGTCTGTCTTGTTCCAAAGGGGCTCATGGTCAAATCCCATGCGAGGCGGAACACTTTTACCCGGTCCTCAGCGTTCAATTCGGCCGCCTGCAAATATTGGTCAAGGTCTCCTCTGATGTCAGAACGGAACGCTTTTTCAGTCGGCAAAGTCACCATTCCGCTTGCCCCGATCAGCTGAATGATTTCCGTGAAGCGCGGGTAGATGTCGGGAAAAATCGCGCTGACCACACGAAGCGGAGTGACACTCGGACGCATATAACCCCATTCATCTGTTTCCGCATCATTCTCCGACTTTTCCAAAAGGGCTTTCATCGTTTCCAGACCGGTGATGATTTCAGCCATCTTAGCCTGAATATGCTGATATTCGCCCACATCTATCGCTTCGACAAGCGTTTGGGCGAGGCCCAGGAGAAACTCCGTTTTTACAATTTGTCTCGTGATAACTTGATGAAATGCGAAGGCGTTAAAAGAGCTTTTCATATTAAAATCAAAAGCCGCCTCATAATTATTATAAAAGAATACGCGTTCCCAAGGGACCAAAACGTGATCAAATACAACGATAGAATCCATTTCTTCATATCTTGAGCTGAGCGGATAATCAAACGCTGATTTTCCGAGTACGAAAGATTCCCTGCAGATGAATTTTACTCCTTTTGTATTGGAAGGGATTGAAAAAGCGAACGCTTCATCCGATT
This sequence comes from Bacillus sp. SIMBA_026, assembly GCF_046535335.1. NCBI lineage: Bacteria > Bacillati > Bacillota > Bacilli > Caryophanales > Bacillaceae > Bacillus > Bacillus sp. SIMBA_026. Next base: position 51,752 of record NZ_JAWRWX010000003.1, read on the forward strand.
CAAAATACATTTTAGGCAGAGAAACCACGAGCACTTCATCCGTCAGGCCGCCTTGTGTGGCTAAAATCCGGGCGCCGTGTATGATGAGGCCTTTTTCATTTTTATCGACGACTTTTGCCGAGATAGGTGTCGGCGATACGTTTACACCCATTTGTGAACGATTCACCTGAGGGGTGATAAACGTGTGCGTAAAAGAAAGATCCTGTGCAGCAGCGCGTTCATACAGCGCTTGAACATGTTCCGGAAAACAATGCTCGCGGTCTTTCAAAAGCGCGGCGGAGGAGGCGAAGCTCATCAGCACGGTATTCATATAATCCGGGCTTCGACCCATCATTCCGTGCGTGTGTCTGGCCCAATGTTCGAACATGTTTCTTCTTCTTTTTACGTCTTCTTTCGTTTTCGGCTGCAGGTATGAAAGCCCGGCCCGTTCTTTTTTACCGGGAAGACTGTAAGTCATTTGATCTTTCATATCCGGTTTCGTTTGCAAATCATAAAGAGAGCGCTTCGTTTCCAGAAGGCCCTTAAATGCGGGATGTTCAGAAATCTGTCCCTCGATCTTTTCACCATCGAGCCAAATCTCATTTCCAAGCTGATTTAATCGGTCAATGAACATTTTTCCATTAATGATACCCATCATGTCGCCCTTCTTTCTTTGCAGATCCACTACCTCATTATATTGAAAACGAAATTGGGTGTTCCGGTTATTTCCAAAGGGGAAGAGCCTTTTCTGATAAGGGGGGTGAAGGGTTTGCATAATAAAAAAACCCCTTAAGCAGAGGGGTTTTTAACTGATCATGTCTTTGTATCGTTGTTCGAGGACGAAGTCTATCATTCCGGTGATACGGGTGTTTTCAGATTTTTGTCTGAAACGGTCAGACACTTGGATTTTTCTTGAAAACGGAAATACAGCAATAATCCAAACAAGGCCGGCCAGACCGAAAACCATCTGCAGAGCCATTTCAATCAAATCATTAAAATGAGTGCTGAAAAAAAAGATATATAACGTGATGAATGTGACTGTACATACAATTTTGACAGTATGTTGAAAGGTGAGGGGCGGTTCAGTGAAACACATTTTCATTTGATTCAGTGTGAGCGAATCTTGTTTCATTAAGTATGTAAGCAGTTCTTCGTCATTTTGACTTCGCGGAATCAAATCGGTTTCTATTTTTTGAACGGTTTCCTTGTATGTCTGCATATCAATCTTCATGCGAATCCTCCTTTAGAAATAACTCCAAGAATACTCATTGAGCATTCCTGGAGCAAGGAGCTGCCTGTTCAATTATAGAAATAGTGATAAAACCGTGCTGAACAAGGCTGCAGCTCCTCCTAATTCAGGTGCTAAAACGACTAAAGCACCGATCCCTACAATAACAATAATTCCTGCGCCTGCAATAGCCATGGTATTCACGACAGAATCCCAATCCGGGGAGTACACCTCTTCGGAATCCGGCAACCTGAAGCTCTTTTGTTTTATTTTAAATGTAATGGTAGTTGTTAGTCCAGTTGTAGCACTGTCACCGACCGGAATATCAGGTGTATAAATTTTAAATTGAATATTCAGCGATCCCGCAGCCGGATTGACATACACTTCTAAATAACCGTTGCGGACTGACAAGCTCAGACTGTTAAGCAGGTTTTGATAGGAATCAATTTGTGATGCTGTAAAAGAGACTTGTGAATCTCCCATCAGACCGGTAATATAAGCTCCCGGTTTGCCATTTGTAATGGTAACTGTGTTGGGAGAACCTTCGCTTGGCACTGTTGCCAAAAGTGAAGTAGATAAAAGAATATCCATTTCAGGTGATGCATAAATGGTTTCTGTCTTGTCGAATTCAAACATGGCATTCGCAAGATTCGATATATTTTCTAAAGCAGGAATGGTTGTTAAAATATCCGTCAGTGTGCGCAGTCTTGCATCATACACAGGATCAGAAGGCGGATGGACGCTGCTTACACCTGAGTCTTTTCCGGAGTATCCGTCTTTGTCAATGGCGACTTTTCCCGCTCCGCTTCCGATCGTTCCTTCATAAAATTGATCAAAAGCCCAGTTTTTCGGCATCGGGTATCCGAGGTTGCCGCTGAATCCGGTCGACATGTTAGCCGTAAAACTATATTTGGTCAGACCTGCTTCTGACGTCCGGATACAAATGTTTCTCGGTCCGTATACCCCGATTTCATATTTCGGCGCAGTTGAGAACGCCTGCATTTTCATAAAAGCTGACTTGATTTCTTGAAAGTAAGGGATGATTTTATCTGTGACTTCATAATCATACGCATCGAAATCGACGGCAAAGTAAATGGTCGTTCCTGACGGAAAGCCTAATCTTCGGGCGGCTGATGCAGCGCTGTACGCATCTCTCGTTCCTTGGTCTTTTACAAAATAAGAAGATTCATAGCCGCCGTCCTGATAAATCGGAAACACGCTTAAGCCGGCATTGAAAATAGTGGAGAGTTCTTTTGACGTTAATGCTTTCGATGTCAGTCCGCTGCTTGTCCGCACATTCCCGGTCAGATATCTTCCCACGATCTTATAGCCATTCTCACGCAAAGTTTTAGCCGTATCTGCCGTCAAAATGGCGGCGGTGTCACAAGCTGAAGCAGCACGGGTTGTGTCGCCTGAGCTTGATAATAAAGCTTTAATCGTCGGCATGTCCGCATAACCAGTCTGCGGCAGGCACATAAACTTTTGGAAAGCTTTCACTGCCGATACAACGCCGACGCCGTATTTTCCGTCGAATTCACCGGGGTCAAATGACTTCCCATTACAGTAAAGCGCGTATTGAACAATCAAAACAAAGCCTGTCCGTGAGTCGCCGGGAGTCAAGGTAGGACATAAGCTGGTCGTTCCGTTCCCGAAAAATCCATTGGCGACGCTTGTGCTCATGCCTTCTTCTTTTTGCAGGGCATAAATGAGAGCCTTGTTTGTATCGCGGGCATATAAGCCGTCACAAGGCATCAAGCCGATGTAGTCATTGTAATCCCGGTTCAGGTTCTGCTGGATTTGGCGGATTTTTTTGTCGCCTCCCGCTACTAATCGAAAAGCGCTCATATCCAGCAAGGCTTTCATAATGAGTGCCGTGACGATGCCGTCTTGCTTAGTGAGCCCGGCCGCTTTTTGAAACTCTTTTACAGCGCTTTCGGTATTTTCATAGAAAACGCCTGAAAATCCGCCGGGGTTAAAACCTTTACACCACAGCGCCCCTTGCAGAATGTAATTCATGTTTGTCGGCTTAGAATCGGGAGCCTGCTTTTTCAACGGCTTAAACAATCTTTGTGTCGTCGGGCCGAAGTTATCGGCAGGTTCTGAAATACCAAGTTCAATTTGAAGCGCCCGTGTCAGACCGTAAATGGTATCCCAGCCCGTTTTTCCGTTTTCCGGTACTTTGTTGTACCCGTGTCTGCCTTTGTACGTTTCATTCAGCCATTGTTGTGTTTCCAGGACCATTTCGTCCATTGCAATCCCTCCATTAGGTGTAGTGTGCGTTCATTCATAGGTGGCAAACGTATGACAGTTTGTCATGGGTGCAGAAGTTTATCCAAGGAGAGCCCCATCATACAGCCGCAGAACAAACGCCGAAAGAGAGGCATTGATAGGAAAAGACCTCGCTATGACAATTGATACAAAAAAAACAAAATGGATAGCGGTTTAAAGTAACTTTATCACTTAATCAAAAATAACAAGAATCATAAGTAGTAGTCATATAGTCATTTTAAGGGCTGTTCACACCTCTTCCTGCAGTCAAAATGGTTAGTTGGACGGATTTATGATTGGCCATATTGTCATTAACATAAATAGGGTAAATAGTTACAGGAAGGAAGGATTTTCTCGATGAAAAGCAAAAAGATTTTTAAGTCGCTCATCATTATTTTTACTCTTTTAATCAGCGGAATTGGTTTTATGAGTTTTTCTTCTCCGCAAAAAGCAGAGGCTAAAGACTGGCTTCATACTTATAAAAGCGGGTATTTCACTAACTATGTGATCAATACATATCATCCTAAATTCACTAAAACGACAAAAAAGTACAGCTTGAGAGCCGTGACTTTTAAATCCAACAGTAAAGGGAAGGGCACGTATAAAATATACGTCCAAAAGCAAGTCAACGGCAAAGGTGCCTGGAAAACAATCAAAACCGCCAATGCAAAGAAAAATGGAACGACTTATTTTGAAACACCTTCGTTGAAAAAAGGAGATTCATACAGATTTAAATTGGTCAATCAGGGTTCGAAAAAACGTGTCAATTATAGTGCAAGATGGATTGTATTCGCTTCATAATGCCGATTTTCCGGTCTGTAAAGTTTTAGCTGCTGCTGCTGCGGCAGCTTTTTATTTTCTCCGGAGTTCAACCGCCAGGGAGCCCGCACCTGTCTCTTCGGGCTTACGTTTGTATTTCAACGCATCATTCTGGATTATGCGGAAAGGTACATCGCTTCAATGATAAGCCAATCCCGGGTTCTTTTTTACCGATTCTTTTGATTCGTTTGAAAATGTTCTGATATAAAAAAGGCGTGCCCCGGTGTAAAATGGCTATATTGATAAATATGGAGGTTGAGATGGATCAAGATTATATGACTGAGCTTGTCTCAGTCCAGCTGAAGAAAATCCGGTCGGAGAGAGGCTACACACAGGAGAAAATGGCGGATGTGATCGGCCTTTCTAAAAAGTCGCTGGTGCAGATTGAGAAAGGGCGGGCGCTTGCGGAATGGCCGCACGTTGTGGCGGTTTGCGCGCTTTTCAGATCAAGTGAAACACTGCAATCCGTATTAGGAGATGATCCGCTGGAGGTCATTGAAACGGTTGCTCACCGCACAATTGACAGGCCGAAGGGGAAGACGATGGGCGGCAAGGTGTGGTGGAAAGCCATCGAGAAAAAAGGCGAGTTCCGCTTGCAGCAGCATTTGATTTCCCACCATTACCGCATCCTTGATTCCTATGATGATCTGTGGTTCAGCAGTTTTGAAAAGGCAGAGGCTTTGGAGCGGCTTGATGAGCTGTTTTTGGAGGCGGAAGAAGCGAAGCGCTGACGCACCTCCGGTTGATGTATTTTCTGACAAGTGGGAAAATATATATAAATTCCAGCCAAAGGAGAGATTCGAATGAAGCCTGAAGATATCGTCCGAAGCGGCCCGAATCAGTACATATGCAAGGAAGGAATCGCAAAAGAACTTCCGGGGCTGCTCGAGACATTCAGAAAACCCGTTATTGTGACCGGAATCAAATCCTATCAGGCGTTCTCCGATTACAGCGGCGGTTCTTCCTGGGATGTGATTCAGCATAAAGGATACTGTTCACCTGAGGCGGTGCGTAAGGTCTGTGAGCAGGCGGAAGACGCGGATGTGATCATCGGTATCGGAGGCGGCACGATTTTGGATTTGGCAAAAGCGGCGGCAGACCGGCTTGATATAGAGGCTGTGATGGTTCCTTCCATTGCGGGGACGTGTGCGGCAAGTACACCGTTGAGTGTCATATATGATGAGAGAGGCAATTTTATCAGAGTTGATTATCATAAGCGTTCAAGCTATTTGACGCTTGTTGATCCGCTGTTTTTGCTTTCCTCTCCCATTGAATATATGAAAAGCGGGATCGGTGATACGCTGGCGAAATGGTATGAGGCCGAGGCAGTCATCAGAAATACGGAGGAGGCGGCGCCGCTGATGGCGCAGGCGGGGCTGAGACAGGCGGAATATATCCGTAATCTGTTATTGCGTTACAGTGAAGCGGCCGTCGGAAGCATGGAGAAAGGCGAGCTGTCCGTGCCGTTTATCCATACGGCGGAAACGATCATTATGCTTGCGGGAACGGTCGGCGGGTATGGCGGCCGTTTGTGCAGGATGGCAGGGGCGCATGCGGTCCACAACGGACTCAGTTTTCTTCAGGAGACACATCAGGTGCTGCATGGCCAGAAGGTTGCTTACGGCATATTGGTGCAGCTCGCGCTTGAGAATCGGAGACCTGAGATTGAAGAGCTGCTTCCGTTTTACCGCCGGCTCGGTGTCCCCGTCAGTCTCTGTGATCTCGGCATCCTTGACAACCATGAGGAAGCCAAGCGCCGTATTGCTTCTCACGCCTGCCGGGCGGAAGAATCGTTATGTTTAATGGGGCAATATCGCGAGAAGGACGTGTCAGCTGCGATTGAATCGCTCGAATCAGCGCAAAAGACAGGATAGAGCTTGTCATCTATCTTGTCTTTATTTTTTGAATATTTCCGTTATAATGAGTGGGGTATAGAAAGGGAGGGGCCAAAGGACATGTATCAGGCGAAGAAGATGTTGTTATTAGGATCAGGCGAGCTGGGGAAAGAAGTCGTCATTGAAGCGCAGCGGCTCGGGGTTGTCACTGTAGCCGTTGACAGCTATGAGCACGCTCCCGCCATGCAGGCCGCGCACAAAAGCTATGTGATTGATATGCTTGATAAAGCGCAGGTCAGAGAAGTCATTGAGAAAGAAAAACCGGACTTGATCGTGCCGGAAGTGGAAGCCATTGCGACGGATGAGCTGCTGAAGCTTGAGGAAGAAGGTTTTCACGTCATTCCGAATGCGCGTGCGGCAAAGCTGACGATGGACCGTGAAGGCATCAGACGGCTTGCGGCAGAGACGCTTCATCTTCCGACTGCCGGCTATGAATTCGCGAATACATATGAAGAATTTAAAGAAGCGGCGGAAACAATCGGCTTTCCGTGCGTGGTAAAACCGCTGATGAGCTCTTCCGGAAAAGGGCAAAGCGTGTGCCGCTCGGCTTCCGGGCTGAAAAGCTGCTGGGACATGGCGATGGAAGGCGGCCGGGTGAAAAACGGCCGGGTCATCGTTGAGGAATTCATTCCGTTTGAATCAGAAATCACGCTTCTGACAGTGCGCGCGGCGAACGGTACGTCCTTTTGCGCGCCGATCGGACATGAACAAAAAGACGGTGACTATATTGAATCATGGCAGCCTCATCATATGACGGAACAGCAGATCAAAGAGGCGAAACACATTGCGAAAAGCATAACGGACGAGCTTGGCGGATACGGTTTGTTCGGGGTGGAGCTTTTCCTTACTGAAGATAAAGTATATTTCAGCGAGGTGTCTCCCCGTCCGCACGATACGGGACTCGTTACGCTTGTGACGCAAAATTTGTCAGAGTTTGCGCTGCATGTCCGCGCGGTATTGGGATTCCCGATTCCGGAAATCACTCAGCTGTCGCCGGGGGCAAGCCGTCCGCTGAAGGCGCCAAAAGAGCTTGCTGATTATGCGGTTGAAGGTGTGGAGAAGGCTTTGGCGGTAAAAAGCACTCAGGTCCGCGTATTCGGTAAACCCGTCACGAAAGTAGGACGCCGTATGGCGGTTGCGCTTTCTGCAGCTGAGACCGTTGAAGAGGCCAGAGAAAGAGCGGCCGAAGCACTCAGTCATTTATCAATTACATAAAATGATCTTAAAAGGCGTTTTTACCGTAATGGTAAGGCGCCTTTTTTGTTTGGACAGACTATATACTGGAAAACGGGGTTGTGAGATAATGTATGAGGCCGTTTTGTGCCGGCTTTTTAATTCTTGAAACTTTTTATGTCCGCAATCGTTATATGTTATGTTCTCATTTCACGGAGAAGGAAATAACAATACATCATACGGCTTTTCATTCATCAAGAACGGACAATCCGGATCGCAGCATGGAATATTTAAGCAGGGTAATCCGGAATAGAGGAAACCATGATTGCTTACCTTAATATGAACGGCGAAAAAACAAAAATCACCAGATTAGATTGTTCAAATAACACCAAATGCTGTATAATAAAAGAATTTGAATGATAGCATTGAAAGAATTCCATTTTATGTTTCCGTAAAATGGAGTCTTTATGCATACGCAGTCCGATTTGATATGGTTTTAATTGGAGGTTTGTGTAAACTGTGAATTATATACCTAGTATGATTACAATTGGAAATTTCATTTGCGGGCTCTTATCGATTCATTCCCTTTTGTATCATAATATACACTCTGCGGTGATCTTTATTTTCACCGGGATGTTTCTTGATTTCTTTGACGGTTTGGCCGCCCGTAAGCTGAACGCGGTATCGGAGATGGGAAGGGAGCTTGACTCTTTTGCTGATCTCGTGACGTTCGGCGTAGCGCCGTCCATGCTTGCTTACAGTGTTTCACTGTATACGCTTCCGTTCATCGGAATTTTAATCGCGCTTTCCTACAGCATCTGCGGGATGATCCGTCTTTCCAGATTTAATATTGAACAAAGCAAGCTGCCGACGTTTATCGGGATGCCGATTCCCTTTGCGGGTATGTGTCTTGTCATTTTGAGCTTTATCAATAACGCTTTTCTTCTGGGGGCGGGAACGATCGCGCTCGGTTATTTAATGGTCAGCAACATTAAATTTCCGCACTTTAAAAAACAGGCGCCTGAAAACCTGGAGAGCAGAAGATGGAATTAGTTCAGCAATTAATATCCGATTACGGATATATCGCGATTTTTCTTATGCTGACACTCGGTATTATCGGATTGCCTATTCCGGATGAAGTCATGATGACGCTTGTGGGCTACTTCGCTCATTTAAACGTGCTGAATTACGGGCTCTCCATTCTGATCAGCTTTATCGGAGCGCTCCTTGGGATGATTATCAGCTACTTCATCGGCAGAAAAGCCGGTCGGCCGTTTATTAATAAGTTCGGAAAATGGGTCGGCCTGAAGGAAAAGAGGATGGAGAAAGTAGACAGGTGGATGAAGAAGTACGGGCCGTACACCATTATTTTAGGTTATTTCATTCCCGGCATCAGACACGTGACCTGCTACTTTTCCGGAATCGGCAGAATGGAATTCAAAACCTACTTATGCTTCGCCGCCATCGGAGCGTTTTTATGGTGTTTTATTTTTATTACTATAGGAAAATTCATAGGAGTAATCAATGTTTAATACTGCCGCTAAAGTTCTTTACCGTTCATTGATTGAACTGACTAATAATCGATTGACGTCTTATCTCATTAAAAACTTCTGTGAATCGAAACTGAGCAAGCCGATGATTCCGCTGTTTTCCAAACACTATCGCATCAACTGGAATGAAACGGAACGTACGGCTTCTGACTTTGATTCACTGGCGTCATTTTTCATTCGTGATATTAATTTAAACCTCCGCCCCGTGGCAAAAGAGAAGAACGCCATCGTCAGCCCGGTGGACGGCGTCGTTCAGACGGTTGGCATGATTAAACCCAATCAAACTTTCATGGTAAAAGGGAAGGATTATTCGTTCGCCGAACTGACGGGGTTTAAAAGCGCCGATCACAAGTATAACGGCGGGTGTTTTGCCGTGCTTTATCTGAGTCCGAGACATTATCACCGCTTCCATTCTCCCGTCAGCTGCACGTATCAGAAGCTGGCCGAGCTGGGGAAACGTTCCTATCCCGTTAATACGATGGGATTGAAGTACGGGAAAGATGTGCTCTCAAAAAATTACCGTTATGTGTACGAGCTGACCCGCGCTGACCAGCAGATGCTCATGATTCCGGTAGGTGCGATGAATATTAACTCGATCGTTCAGACAAACACCGGAAACAGGCTTGAGACGGGGGAAGAGCTGGGCTATTTTTCATTTGGATCGACCGTTATTTTAGTATTCGAGAAAGATATGTTTACCCCTTCGGATAACCTGACTGAAGGCCGTGAATTACAGGTCGGTCAGATCATCGGTTATGCGGAGTCACAGGAGGAGGCGTCCGCTTTATAAAAGCTGCTCCTCTTTTTTATATGGTGTAAGGAAGTGAACATTATGGAAGAAAAGGATTTGGCAAAGCTGATAGAGCAGTACCAGCATACAGGGGATCAGCAAATTCTTGAAGCCGTGCGGGACGCATGCCGGCCTGTCGTTGAGGCGCTCATCTCAGAACTGGCTGAAGACAGCGCCGATCTTCTGCGGGCAAAAGGCCGTGACCGTTTTCCGTTTATTATCGGCAAGTATCAGACCGCAGCCGGCCTTTCGCTTGAGACCTTTTTGCGCAACACGTATCGGTTTTATTTTCAGCAGGTTTTAAAAGGCGAAGCGTGACTGGAAGAAAGAGTCCGGACGGAAATGTTCATCTTTCGCCCGTTTTCCTGTATGATATAGTAGAGTGTGCGATCATTAATTTAATTGAACAGGGTGTATAAATCATGGAAAAACAATATAGAGTTTTACTTTATTATAAATATGTAAAGATTGATGAGCCTGAAGAGTTCACGGCTCAGCATTTGAAGTTTTGTAAGGAGCTCGGTCTGTTAGGCCGTATTTTGATTTCTGAAGAAGGCATTAACGGTACGGTGTCCGGAACGGTTGAACAGACGGAACAATACATGAATGCGCTGAAAGCTGATCCGCGCTTTGCCGACATGCCGATCAAAATTGACGAGGCTGACGGACATGCATTCCGCAAAATGTTTGTGCGCCATAAAAAAGAATTGGTGACGCTTCGTCTCGAAGATGATGTTGATCCGAATGTCACGACGGGCAAGCATTTGAAACCGAAAGACTTTTATGAGCAAATGCAGGATCCTGATACCATCGTGATCGACGCCAGAAACGACTATGAGTATGATCTCGGTCATTTCCGCGGAGCGGTCAGACCTGATATTGAGGCGTTCCGTGAGCTGCCGGACTGGATTGAAGAGCACAAAGACATGCTTGAAGGCAAAAAAATTCTCACGTACTGCACAGGCGGCGTACGCTGTGAGAAATTTTCCGGCTGGCTGGTGAAGAAGGGCTTTGAAGACGTGTCCCAGCTTGACGGCGGTATCGTCACTTACGGTAAAGATCCTGAAGTGAAAGGGCAGCTGTGGGACGGACAGTGCTACGTGTTTGACGAAAGAATCAGCGTACCGGTCAACCGCGTAGAGCACGTTATCATCGGAAAAGATTATTTCACGGGCGAGCCGTGCGAGCGTTATGTGAACTGCGCAAATCCGGCATGTAATAAAAAAATGATCTGCACACCTGAGAATGAATACAAATACATGCGCAGCTGCAGTCACGAATGCCGTACGAACGAACGCAACATGTATGTGAAAGAGCACGAAATGACTCAGGAAGAAATCAATGAACGCCTTGCTTTGATTGAAAAAGAGGATCATGCGGCGATTGATTAATAGAAAAGACCACCAATGAGGTGGTCTTTTTTGTGTTTACATACTTTCTGTCCGGGCAGTCTGGTCTGCCGTGACGGGTCCTTTATATTTGAATGCTTTTTCCCACTTGGACACGACGATGCAGGCGACCGCATGGCCGGGCACGTTGACGCCGGTTCTCGCCATGTCCATGACGCGGTCGACACCGGCAATGATGGCGACACCTTCCGCGGGGAGACCGACGGCATTCGCTGTCGCCAGAAGCACGACGAGTGAGCCTGACGGGACGGCGGCAATGCCTTTGCTTGTCATGACGAGCACAAGCATCATCAGAAGCTGCTGAGAAAGCGGCATCTCCACATGAAACGCCTGCGCCAGAAAAATACAGGACACCGATAAATAGAGGCTTGAGCCGTCACAGTTCAGCGATAAACCTGACGGAACCACAAAGGAGACCACCCGCTTCGGACAGCCGTATTTCTCCATCCGATCCATCAGCTGAGGCAGAATGGTTTCTGTGCTTGTCGTGGAGAAAGCGATCAAAAACAGATCCCAAATCATTTTCAGCACTTCAAAGTACTTGATTTTAAAGATAAGCCCCACGATCGGAAACAGAACGAAGAGTATCAGGAACAGCCCGAGGAACACAGTACCGATCAGCTTCAGCATCGGAAGCAAAAGCGCGATTCCGAATTGTCCGACTGAGGCGGCCATCAGGGCGAGAACGCCGATCGGAGCGGTGACCATCACCATCTGCGTCAGCTTGAACATAATATTTGCCGTGGATTCGAAGAAACTCATGACAGGCGCGGAGGCTTTGCCGATGCCGGCTGCGGCAACACCGAATAAAATCGCGAAAAAAATGACGGCGAGAAGATCGTTTTTCGCCATAACGTCAATGATATTAACGGGGATAATATCAAGAAGCATTTGTTTCAGGTCGACTACTTTTTCCGTATAGCCGGAAAGCTCGTGAATGTCTTTTTTAGCAAGATGAGAAAGGTTAAGTCCGACTCCCGGCTTCAGCACGTTCGCCAATAACAGACCGAGCGCCAGAACAAGCGTCGTAATCACTTCGAACCAAATAATCGTTTTGATGCCGAGACTGCCCATTTTTTTCATACTGCCGCTGCCGGCGGCTCCGATGACAATGGTTGAAAACACGATCGGCACGACAATCATTTTAATCAGGCGGATAAATCCGTCTCCGACGGGCCGCAGCGCCATCCCGAAATCCGGGAAGAAATGGCCGATCAATGCTCCGATGGCTAAAGCGATCAAAATCTGGAATGCGATAAATTTTTTCAAGCGAATCCCCCTTTTACTTGCGCATTTCATACGTAATTCGTGAAGCAGGCGGCAACCACCTTCCTATCCGCCATAAATTTGTCACATTATTGACTGTGCGATAGAAAGGATTGTTTTACATTATGTAAGCGCAATCATTTAATATGACAGAAAGTCCTCATTGAAAAAAATGAAGGAGCATAAGAATAAAGAAAGATTTCTGATGAAAATATTAAAAATTTTGATAATTATCCTCTTATAAGTGGTATATTTGATATGATACGGTCAACTGCATTCTCATATATCTGTGCATACACGATTCAGGCAGAGAAAACAGGCAGCTTATAAAAGACTGAAAATTTAAACAATTACAAGAAAGGTGTGCTTTTGTTGAATCAACTGATTGAAAGACGTAAGGTCACAGCAAGAAAAGAAAAACCGGATTCCGCTTCATTGGGATTTGGCAAGTACTTCACAGATTACATGTTTGTTATGGATTACGAAGAGGAGAGAGGGTGGCATGATCCGAGAATCACCCCTTATGAACCGGTCCATCTTGATCCGTCCGCATCCGTTTTCCATTACGGGCAGGCCGTATTTGAAGGGCTGAAGGCTTATAGGTCAGAAGACGGCCGGGTGTTGATGTTCCGTCCTGACCAAAATATAAAACGGCTGAATAAATCGTTACGGCGGATGAGCATGCCGCCTCTTGACGAGAAGCTGGCGCTGGAAGCATTGATACAATTGGTGGAGTTGGAGCAGGAATGGATACCGATAGAAAAAGGAACCTCTTTATATATTCGTCCGTTTGTAATTGCGACTGAGCCTTCTTTAGGCGTCCGGCCTTCAAAACGTTACAAGTTCATGGTTGTTCTGACGCCTGTCGGTTCGTACTACGGCGATCAGCTGAAACCGATCCGTATTTATGTGGAGGATGAGTATGTGCGTGCCGTCACCGGCGGAGTGGGCGACGTCAAAACGTCCGGAAATTATGCGGCCAGCTTACAGGCTCAGCGGAAAGCCGAAGAACTGGGGTATGATCAGGTGCTTTGGCTCGACGGGGTGGAAAAGAAATATGCCGAAGAGGTAGGGAGTATGAATATCTTTTTCATCATAAACGGAGAGGCCGTAACGCCGGCATTAAACGGAAGCATTCTCGGGGGCATCACACGCGCATCTGTGATAGAGCTGTTAAAAAGCTGGGGCATCCGCGTCAGGGAAGAACAGGTCGCCATTGATGACATCTATGAGGCTGCGATGAGAGGCGAGGTGTCAGAGGTATTCGGTACGGGAACCGCGGCCGTCATCTCGCCGGTCGGCGCGCTGCACATTCACGGCGAAACGATTGAGCTGAATAACGGTTTGATCGGTGAAGTGTCAGAAAGGCTCTATGAAACGATTGCCGGCATCCAGGTCGGGAAGGTGCCGGATTCGTTCAGATGGGTGGTTGAAGTATAAACAAAAAAAAGAACCCTTGCGCTGCAGGGTTCTTTTTTCGGTTATTGGGATTTTACGGCTTGCACGCGGGCTCTGCTTTTCCGGTTTTTCAAGTAATAAGCGGTGTAGCAAACGGCCATAAATGCAATTCCGCAATAAAGGGCGATGGCCTGGTTCGGATCAAAAGCGATGCCGATACAGGAGGCGAGGCATAGGAGAAAGGCCGCTATCGGTACGGCCGGATATCCCGGTGTCCTGTATTTCAAGTCTGAAAGCTGGTGCCCTTCTGTAAGAAACCGTCTTCGGAACAAAAATTGCGATGCGGCGATGCTCATCCACACAGCCACTACCGCAAATCCTGAGACGGAGACGAGAACAAGATAGACTGTATCCGCTGCAAATACGCTTGACAACAACGACAGAATGCCGCCGATCATACTGAAGATCAGAGCGTTAAAAGGAATGCCTTTAGAGGTCAGCCTGGCAAAGGCGGGATGAAGCTCCCCTTCTTTAGACAGGGACCACAGCATACGTGATGACGCGTACAGCCCTGAATTGGCCGCAGACAGAAGCGCCGTTAAAATAACGAAATTCATCAGATCGGCCGCATAAGGCACGCCGACTCTGTCAAATACCGTGACGAATGGGCTTTCAATCACACCGGCTTCCTTGATGGAGATCATCCCTGACAGCACAAAAATCGTTCCGATAAAGAAAAGCGCCAGCCGCCAGACTGTGGTCTTAATGGCGCGCGGAACGGTTTTTTCCGGATCGGCGCTTTCCCCTGCGGCGATTCCGATCAATTCCGTCCCTGAAAAAGCGAAGTTTACTGAAAGCATCGTCATCAGTATCGGGAAAAAGCCATTTGGAAAAAGGCTGCCGCCATCCGTAAAGTTCGACAGCATAGGTGCGGCCTCACCGCTTTTCATCGGGACGATGCCGAACATCGCCGCTCCGCCCAATAAAATAAACAGTAAGATGGCTAAGACTTTAATACTTGAGAACCAAAACTCCGATTCAGCAAAAAATTTCACGGAGAAGGCGTTTAATAAAAAGATGAGAAGAGCGAATACCGCACTCCACATCCAAACCGAAGTATGCGGGAACCAACGCTGCATGAAAAGCCCGGCCGCCGTGAATTCAGAGCCCAGCGCCACCGCCCACGTCAGCCAGTACAGCCATGCGACCGTAAAGCCTGTCGCGGGCCCGATATAGGTTTTCGCATAGGTGTGGAATGCGCCCGTCACCGGCATGGCCACTGACAGTTCACCGAGGCAAAGCATGACAAGATAGACGATGCCCGCGCCCAAAAGGTAAGCGAAAATGGTGCCCGCCGGACCCGCCTGATGAATGGTATACCCAGAGCTTAAAAACAGCCCCGTTCCGATCACACCTCCGAGTGATAGCATAAAGAGGTGTCTGCTTTTCATACTTCTCTGAAAATTCGTCTCGTTCTTGTTGTTCATTGTTTTCCAACTTTCTGCGAGAGCCGTTCTAATAAAAAATCTCATGCCGGCGAACGGCACGAGATTCCGGCGAACCGGCTTTTTGAATAGAATATACAAACTATTCCGATTAGTCAAGTTGTTTTTAAGGTCTTGGCCCAATCGGCAATGGCCTGAATGTCCGCAGGTCTCGTCCGGCAGCAGCCTCCGATCAGGCTCACGCCGTTTTCGTACCAGCTTTGCGCGCTTTTTCCGAAATGGTTTTCGCACGCTGCGCCTTTCCAGGTTTTTGTCACTGGGTCATATTGTTCGCCGGAGTTCGGATAGGCGATAATCGGTTTGGACGTTGCCCGTTTGATTTCTTGTACCAGCTGCGGAATATGTTCGATCGGTGTGCAGTTGATGCCGATCGCTGCGATTTGGCTGCAGGAGCCGAGCAGAGCCGCGCATTCGGAAATAGGCGTGCCTTCGCTGATATGCCGTCCGTCTTTGGCGCTGAAGCTGATCCATGCATAAGTGCCGGGGAATTCCTCCAGCAGCCTTGTGATCGCTTTTGCTTCTGACAGGCACGGAATGGTCTCACAGGCCAAAAGATCGGCGCCGGATTCTATGAGGGCTTTCATCCGGGGGCGGTGAAAGCTGATCAGCTCATCCTCCGTCAGTCCGTAATGCCCGCGATATTCTGAGCCGTCAGCGAGGCTCGCGCCGTAAGGTCCGATAGAAGCGGCGACCAAAGGTTTGGGCCGGTGTAAACGGTTTTCTTCATGCGCCCAAAATTCATCGCGTGCTTGTGCGGCAAGTTCAACAGATGTCTGAATGAGACGTATCGCATTGGTTTCCGGGATGCCGCGCGCTGCAAATCCTTCGATTGTCGATTGATAACTGGCGGTGATCGCGCAATCAGCGCCGGCGGCAAAATATTCTGCATGCACCTGTTTAATCAGTTCCGGCCTCTCCAAAAGAATTTTGGCCGACCACAGATCGTCATGTAAATCACAGCCCATCCGCTCAAGCTCAGTTGCCATCGCGCCGTCTATGATCATCACCGGGTATTCATTTAATATTTGTGTAATGGGATTCATAGGCCTTCCTTTCTGACTTTACTGAAAATATATAAAAAGGGTAATGGACGCTATTCTCTTTGTCAATGAACCGGCAGAAAAAAGGTGTTCAGGACGCTGCCCGAACACCTTTTGTTTAGGAAATGTGTTTGCCTTTCGCGCTTTTCGCGATGTCTGAATACTCCCAGCAGTCGATCCCGTCATCATCAGGGAGCACATCTCTGTAAAAGACGGGGTCCTTTCCGGCTTTCTTTTGCCGGACATAATCGCTCAAAGCGGCAAACGCTTTTTTCGACAGAAGGAAAATCGCGATTAAGTTCACGACCACCATTAAGCCCATGAACAAGTCAGCCATATCCCACACAAGCTGGACTTTGGAAATACAGCCGAACAGTACCATTCCGAGCACGCAGATGCGGTAAATGAACAGCCATTTTTTGTTCTGGCTTAAAAATCCGATATTGGTTTCTCCGTAATAATAGTTGCCCATCAGAGCGCTGAAGCCGAACAAAAGCATTAAGACGGCAAGGAAACCTGACGCCCACGCGCCGACATGGTCGCTCAAGGCGGCCTGAGAAAGCGCGATGCCGCTCAGTCCCGGCTGGTGATAAGCGTCTGAAAATAAAATGATAAGCGCCGTGCTTGTGCAAATGACGAGCGTATCCGTCAGGACGCCGAATGCCTGAATGAGCCCCTGTTTCACCGGGTGGCTCGTCGTAGCTGTCGCCGCCGCGTTCGGAGCGCTTCCCATACCCGCTTCATTTGAGAAAATCCCGCGCCTTACACCTTGCATCAAGGCCGCACCTAAAGCGCCGCCCGCTGCCTGATCAATGCCGAACGCATTTTTTACGATTAGCGACAGAACGCCGGGCAATTGGGTGATGTTCGTCAGAATGACAAAGAAAGCGACACCGATATATAAAACGGCCAAAACGACTACGATGTATTCCGCCATTTTCGCAATTCGTTTGACGCCGCCGAAGATTACGCCCCCGAAAACCAAGATTAAAATAATGCCCAATGTAAGCCGGCTGGTGCCGAATGCGTTTTGAAAGGCGACGCTGATCGTATTGGATTGAACGGAATTAAAAACAACCCCGAATGACAGTGTGATTAATACGGCGAACAGCGCGCCCATCCAGCGTTTCTTCAGGCCCTTTTCCATGTAATAGGCCGGGCCCCCGCGGAATCCGTTTTGATCTTTTACTTTATAAATTTGGGCCAGCGTGCTTTCAACAAAGCTTGAAGCCGAACCGATGACTGCGATAATCCACATCCAGAAAATAGCGCCCGGACCGCCGAGTGCGATCGCAATGGCGATTCCGGTAATATTCCCGGTTCCGACACGCGCCGCCATACTGATGCAAAATGCCTGAAACGGGGAAATGGTGTTTTTTGTCCGGGCGGCCGCGCCTTCCTTCAAAACCCGGATCATTTCCTTCAGCATGCGGACTTGCAGACCCTTTGATCTGAACGTAAAAAACAGTCCCAGAGAAAGAAGCAGTACGATTAACAGTTTTGACCATAAAAAATCATTTGCCGAGCCGATTACATTTTCAAGGAATTCCTGCATCCAATCACCTCTTGGTTCGTTTGATTAAAAAATACTGAGCTCCCACTCCTGTGCGATATGTTTCAGCAGCATGCCGCCGGTCAGGCTGTTGCCGTATTCATCAATGGCCGGACCGTAAATGCCGATGCCGCAGCCGTTATGAAAAGGCTGTTCTCTTCTGGCGCTTGGGGGAACCAATGCCATAATGCCGCCGGATACCCCGCTTTTGGCCGGGACGCCGACGAAAGCCGCATATTTGCCTGACGCATTGTACATTCCGCACGTCAGCATCAGGGCTTTGGCGAGTTTCGCGACATCTTTCGGAATGACCTGTTCCCGTCGGATCGGATGGTAGCCGTCATGCGCAAGTATCAATCCGATTAAAGCGATGTCCTCGGTTGTACCCTCCATGGCGCACTGCTTTAAATACACTTCAAGCGTTTCTTCCACATCCGCCTCTAGAAAGTTCGTTTCTTTTAAATAGTAGGCGAGCGCTCGGTTCCGATGCGCGGTCTGCCATTCAGAACGGAAGACCTCCTCGTGAATGTGAGGCCGTTTTCCTATTAATTTTTCAAAAACGGAAAAGAGATATTCTAATTTATCATGCGCCGTTTCACCCGGAAGCAGCGAGGCGACGGTAATGGCGCCGGCATTGATCATCGGGTTGAAGGGCTTCCCGGGTTTGTGGATTTCAAGCCGGATGATAGAATTAAACGCATCACCCGTCGGCTCCACGTCCACACGATCCAGCACGTAAGAAATGCCTCTGTTCATGCAGGCGGCAATAAAGCTGATGACTTTTGAGATGCTCTGCAATGTGAACGGGACATTCCATTCACCGGCATGAATCATTGAGCCATCCGGCTCTAATATGCAAATGCCCAGCTGAGAGTCGTTGATTTCTCCGAGGGCGGGTATATAATTTGCGCTTTTTCCATTGACGGAAAACGGTCGGTAATGCTCCACCCAATCTTGTAAAAGTGAAGCCAGTTCCTCTTTTTCAAGGCGCTCTCTGACCATATCTTTCATAACATTCCTCCTCTATTGCAAGCCTGTCCGAAGCGGAACCCGGTCTTGGAAAACGTTTTCAAAAATAGCGTGTTCCATGTTAATGTATAATGACATCTACAGAATCATACAAAATACGACAAAATCATTCTTAAAATAAGCCGATAGATTTATAAATCAGCCGGAGCGTCCCGCCATTCGGGTCTAAAGAAATTTGCGGACTGTATCGGTCTTGTTCAAAATAGACAGAAGAAGGAAGTGATTATGATCAGGCTCGACTATTTACTGAAAAAAGACGGCTATCTTTTCGCCCTTATGCTGATCACCGTGCCGCTGGCGGGGGAACTGAAATTTTACCCCCTGAATGAGGTATATCGGATCAGCTTCGGCGCCCCGGCTTTTTTCTTTTTTCTGCTGCTGCTTCGGCATGTGCCGGCAGTATTGTCAGGGCTGTTGACAGGTGCAGCCGTTGTGGCATTCCGGATCGGCCTGGCGTGCTGGGGAGGAGAGCATGCCGGCTTTACGGAGGCTTTTTTCAGCCAATATCCCAGTTTCTTTTTTTACTTTACATATGCCTGCTTGTTTTATGTGCTGAAGGTCAGGCTTTTTTGGGATCGGCCGCTGATGATCGGGTTTCTCGGTTTTCTCATTGAAATTGCGTCCGATGCCGTTGAAATGACGGTTCAGTTTTCCGGCGGCCGGCAGATTATGATGCCGGACAAGCTGGCGGATATTGCGATTATCGCTGTTTCTCACACATTTATTGTGCTGAGTTTTTTCAACGTGATGAAGCTGCACGAATCTCAGGTCAGGGAAAAACAAACGAGAAAGCAGCATGAGCACATGCTGATGATTGTGTCCAACTTATATGAAGAAACGATTCATTTGAAAAAAACGCTGAAAACGACGGAGCATGTGACGAAAGAATCCTATCAGCTGTATCGGGAAATGAGCGGGAACGACCGGGAGCTCGGGAGCCGAATGCTGCGCCTTGCGGGAGAAATTCATGAAGTGAAAAAAGACAATCAGCGAATATTCGCCGGCCTGTCGAAGCTGATTTCCAATGAGAGATTCCGGGATTACATGAATGCCGCCGCTCTGGTCGGCATCGTCATCCGAATCAATGAAAAATACGCCGAATCTTTAGGCAAGGACATTCAATTCCGGAGCGTGATTGAAGGAGAACATCCCGATTATCACGTCTTTACCGTCCTGTCGATCTTAAATAACCTGACCGCCAATGCCGTCGAAGCCATGGGCGACAGGGGTGAGATCCGCCTCGCACTGCGCAGGGCAGAAGGAGAAAAGGCTGAATTTCAGGCTGAAGATGACGGTCCCGGCATTCCGGAAAAAATCGGAGAGGTCGTTTATGATCCCGGGTTTACGTCCAAATACGATGAATTCGGCACACCTTCAACGGGCATCGGGCTTACTTACGTGAAGGAAATCGTAACTGAACTTGACGGAGACATTTCCTTTCACAACAAGCCAAAAGGCGTCATATTTACGATTAAGCTGCCGGTGAAGCATTTGATTGCAGAAAGGATGAACTCATAATATGCGTTTTTTTATAGCTGATGATGACCGGGCGATCCGTTCCATTTTAAAACAGATGATCGAGGACGAGGACTTAGGCGAAGTCGTCGGTGAGGCAGAGGACGGAAGCCAGATTGAAGGGCATTATCTCCATTTTAAACAAGTCGATATTTTATTAATTGATCTGCTGATGCCGGATCGGGACGGGATTGAGACGATCCGGCATCTTCAGGGGTCGTACAACGGAAAAGCAGTGATGATATCGCAGGTGGAGGCTAAGGAAATGGTGGGAGAAGCTTATTCTCTCGGCATCGAATACTTTATCCACAAACCGATCAACAAAATCGAGATCGTCACCGTTTTGCGAAAAGTAAAAGAGCGGATTGAACTGGAAACCTCGATCGGCGACATCCAACACTCGTTAAGCCGCCTTATTCAGCGGAATGAGCCGAAAAAAAGCGGGCCGGGGGGGATGCACGAGAAATCAATCAAAGAAACAGGAAAATTTCTTTTATCGGAATTAGGCATCGTGGGAGAAAGCGGGGCGCATGACCTCATGGCCGTCCTTCACTATTTATTTGAGGATGAACAGGCGGAAAGAAACATCCCGTCTTTAAAGCAGATGTTTACAAACACCGCCATCCGGAAGCTGGGGCCTGCGGCGGCACAAGCCGAGGTTAACAGAGAAATCAAAGCCTCGGAACAGCGGATCAGAAGGGCCGTCATCCATTCGTTAAACCATTTCGCTTCATTGGGCACAACTGATTTTTCAAACCCCAAATTTGAATATTACGCCTCGAAATTCTTTGATTTCCCCGCTGTCAGCAAGAGAATGAAAGAAATGCAGGCTAAGGAAACCGTGCCGCTTTCTCCGGTTAAAGTGAATATGAAAAAATTCATTCACGTCTTCTTTTTAGAGGCGAAAGATTTACGCGAAGGATCAAAATTTGTCAGCGGAGGCAGCCGGTGAGCTGGCTTTGGAAAAGATGGCAAACGTGGATAAATGACAGTTCGTACTGGCCTGATTTTTCCGCGCTGATCCATGGCTTGCACCCTCCGCATATTTTTGTAAACGAAAATCAGCATGTGACAGAATGGCAGGCCGCTTACCCTGTGGAAACGGCGAAGTTCGCGCTTCAGACGGGGCAAGAGGAGCATATGGAAATGGCGCGGGACATGCTCGGCCTGTCCGATCCGAAAGGTTATTGACTTCCGCCGGATGACAGCGTATGATACATTTTAAAATAAAAGAACGGATGAACAATGCTGAGGAAGAGTAAGTACGCATCAGCGCGCGGGGTTCAGAGAGTCGGTGGCCGCTGTGAACCGATCCCCGTCCGGTGCCGAATGGGCTTCTGAATTGCTGTGCTGAAATGACAGTAGGCGGCGCCGGGATTCTTTCCCCGTTATCAAGAAAGGAGTATTGAAACCGTGTGTTTCTGTACTTTTTGAGAGAATGGCTTTTCAGCCGTTAATAAAGGTGGCACCGCGAAAACCTCGTCCTTTGATGGACGGGGTTTTTTTGTGTTGTTAAGGAGGTGATGGCCATGGAAAGTGACTGGAGACGGACAGACAATCAAAAAAGGAGGGATATTCATGGTGATCGCAACCGACGATCTTGAGCTCACGTGTCCGCATTGTGAAGGAACCGGCCAGGAGAAGGAAGGGACGCCCTGTCCGAAGTGCGGCGCGAAGGGCGTCATATTGACCGCTCAAGGAAACACGCTGCTGCATTTTATCAGAAAGCATATTGATCAGTGAAATCAAACGAAAAAGGCCGTTATCCGGCCTTCAGGCTGTCGAGAAAATCTCGACAGCCTTTATTTTTCCCTTAAAATATCCATTCCCCTGTTATAAAATAAATGAAAGACAGAAAAAATGGCTTTCTCATGTTCCGCACAAGAAATTTTTCTCAAAACACAGCCGAATTCGTTCTGTTTGACCAACTCGTCGAAGAGGATCACCTTCTTCGGAAAATTGATAAATACATAG
The DNA here is from genome assembly GCF_046535335.1 of Bacillus sp. SIMBA_026. Classification (NCBI taxonomy): domain Bacteria; kingdom Bacillati; phylum Bacillota; class Bacilli; order Caryophanales; family Bacillaceae; genus Bacillus; species Bacillus sp. SIMBA_026. Next base: position 74,142 of record NZ_JAWRWX010000003.1, read on the forward strand.
ACTTCTCTTTCATCGTTGAAAAGGTCAAACCTTACTGCAGCTCTTACTTGATCCGCTGATCTTATTCAAAATGATGTTAAAGATTGCTACATACCCAGCCAAGCAAGGCTAGGCATGTGGGAGTGCTTTTTCTGCACCTGAAATCAAATGAATATGTAAAGAAACAGCACGAAACAAAAAAGCTTGCAGAAAAAACATCATTTTCTCTACAAGCTGCTTTTTCATTCTTCAAAATAAGGATTCACATGGATGAGCACTTCTTCAACATCTGAAAAGTGTCTTTTGATTTCATTTCGGATTTCGCGGGCAATATCGTGTCCCTGCTTAATCGTCAAATCATGATCCAAAGATAACCGGACATCAAGCAATTTATAGTGGCCATGTTCTCTTGCTCGGATTTTATCGAGCCGTTTGACTTGAGGGCAATGCAAAATAACCGCTTTATATTCCTCTATCAGTTCGGGATCAACACTTTTTTCCATGAGAACGTCAACAGACGGCCTGATTAATTCCATTGAAATCTTAAAAATGAGGTACGCCACGATGACACTGGCAATTGCATCCGCGTACAACAGATAGGACCATCCGCGGGTGTTCCCGATAATCGCCAATAGGACGCCGATAAAAGCCGCAAGAGAGGCAACGATATCGCCTTTATGATCGTATGCAATCGCTATAATCGCTTTACTGTTCCATTTTTCCCCTTGTTTGATCGAATAACGATATAAGATCTGCTTAGCCACGTAGGATATCAGAGCCGCAAACAATGCGCTGTATTGCGGGATGCTTGGGCCCTCAACAAAGGACGAAATCGCTTCTATTAGAATATACACGGAAACGAGCACTAATATTATTCCTACAATCGCTTCGCTGATGACCTCAGCTTTGCCATGCCCGAAAGGATGGTCTTGATCGGGCGGCTTATTAGAAATGCCGATGACGGCCAGGACAGCAATTGAAGCCACGACATCCGCTGCAGAATGTATACCGTCGGCAAAAACTGCTTCACTATCGCCTATCAGTCCAAAAAAGATCTTTCCTGCCATTAAGATCAGATTGGCTATCAATGCAATCAAAGCAACTTTTTTGCTTATTTGTTCTCTTTCACTTGTCATTTTTTCCTCCTATAAAACTGCACAAAAAAAATAGGGGCGCTTTTGATTCGCTCTCCGTATCCTTTCTTGTGTAATCACTTTGCTTATCGTACCAATTCAGTTTTGAGTGGGTCTATAGCAAGGTTGTTTCCTGTTTCCTAATAAATAAGGTGACTGAAAAAAAGTTGGAGCAGGGCTAAACAGTACACAGACAAAATAGCGCTGAATTTAAAAATGAACTGTTGACATTTGAGTATTTATCTTTTATTATTATCTCGAATTCAAGATTTTTTAATTCAAGATAATTTAATTAGAGTGCAGGATAAGAACCTGCCGATCGTTTGAATCAAGAAAAGATCAGTGAAGAGAACGTTTCGTTTTTTAATCATACGTTATTTGATTTTTTATACTATAATATCTCGAATTCGAGATAAAAGGGGTGCGAGAGAAATGGCTGAATTTGTACAGCTGGTGAATGAAAGAAGATCTGCAAGCAACTTTCTTCCAGAACATCCAATCACAAGAGATGAGCTCAACGAAATGTTTGAATTGGTTGCGTTGGCTCCATCAGCTTTTAATTTGCAGCATACAAAATATGTGACGGTTCTTGACCCGAATGTAAAAGAAAAGCTGAAGCAGGCTGCAAACGGACAATATAAAGTGTTTAGCTCATCAGCGGTTCTTTTGGTTTTAGGGGATAAGCAGGCATATCAGCAAGCGGCTGACATCTATGAAGGATTGAAGCTGCTTGGGGTATTAAATAAACAAGAGTATGATCACATGGTTCAAGACACCGTTTCGTTTTATGAAAACAAGGGAGAACCATTTAAGAGAGATGAGGCGATAAGAAATGCTTCACTTTCTGCGATGATGTTTATGCTGAGTGCTAAGGAAAAAGGCTGGGACACCTGTCCGATGATAGGGTTTGATCCTGAAGCCGTGAAACAGATTTTGAAGATAGATGATCAATTTGAAGTTGTCATGATGATTACAATCGGTAAAGAAAAAATAGAAAGCAGAAGGCCGCGCGGCTACCGAAAGCCTGTGAATGAGTTTGTGGAGTATATTTAAATATTTGTAAGGGAGCGGATAAAAATGGCTAAAAAAACGACGGGAATCCATCATATTACAGCAATTGTCGGTCACCCTCAAGAGAATGCTGATTTCTACGCTGGAGTGCTGGGGCTGCGATTGGTCAAGCAAACGGTCAATTTTGATGATCCGGGTACGTATCACCTTTATTTTGGGGATGAAGGCGGGAAGCCGGGAACAATCATCACATTCTTTCCGTGGGCGGACGCCCGTCAAGGCATCATTGGAGACGGACAGGTTGGCGTGACATCTTACGTCGTGCCGAGAGGTGCTATGGCATTTTGGGAAAAGAGACTTGAAAAGTTCAACGTGCCATACACAAAAATCGAGCGTTTTGGAGAACAATATATAGAATTTGATGACCCGCATGGCCTGCATTTAGAAATTGTGGAAAGAGAAGCAGGGGACGCCAATACGTGGACTTTCGGAGATGTAACCCCGGATGTTGCCATTAAAGGCTTTGGCGGTGCAACCCTGTTATCAGCACAGCCTGAAAAAACAGGTGAATTGCTGGAAAACCTCATGGGGCTTGAGCGAGTCGGCAAAGAAGGAGACTTCGTTCGTTATCGTTCTGCCGGTGATATCGGAAATGTGATTGATCTTAAATTAACGCCTATCGGCCGCGGGCAAATGGGTGTCGGCACGGTCCATCACATTGCTTGGCGGGCTGAGGATGACGAAGATCAATTAGATTGGCAAAGATTCATTGCTGCGAACGGATATGGTGTGACTCCTGTTCAGGATAGAAACTATTTTAATGCGGTTTACTTCAGAGAACACGGGGAAATCTTATTTGAGATCGCAACTGATCCGCCGGGCTTTGCCCATGATGAGTCACAAGAAACAATGGGCGGAAAATTGATGCTCCCTGAGCAGTATGAACCGCACCGGGCTCATATTGAACAAGGGCTGCTGCCGTTTGAAGTGAGAGAATTAGATTGATTGATAGATGAACGTGAAGCATGAAGAAAAATAATAAGGCATACATTTAACAGATGTTTGCTGGAAGCGACTGTTGGTAAACAAGCTGCCTTGCAGCACATTATATAATATGAAAAATAAGGAGAGATAAAAATGGAAGATGCAGGACTATTACTTATTCGAATTATGATTGGTGTGGTGTTTCTGTTTTATGGATCACAAAAATTATTCGGCTGGTTTGGCGGATACGGGATTAAAGGAACCGGACAATGGTTCGAGTCAATTGGAGTTAAACCAGGCAATGTCGCGGCCGCTTTATCAGGTCTCGGGGAACTCGCAAGCGGAATTTTATTTATTTTAGGTGTATTCCTCCCGCTTGGAGCTGCTATTATAACGATCATTATGTTAGGTGCCATTGTAAAAGTTCACGGAGCGAAAGGGTTTGCGAACGGTGCCGGCGGTTTTGAATATAACTTGGTGCTGATTGCAGTCTCCATCGGAGTTGCACTCATCGGTTCAGGGGCGTACGCTTTGCATTTTTAATATAAGTATCTAAGAACAGTTACTGAAAAGCGGTAACTGTTCTTTTATTTTTCAATCACAACGTTAAGGTGCTCTAAGCGGATATGATCAATATAAATGTGTATAGTGAATGTACGAGTATTGATGAGCTTGGTCATGAAAGACGAGCCGATTTGAAGGAGGATTTTGATGAAAGAGCTGACAGACTTACATTCGTTAGATTCTATCGAGAATTTTATTAAGCAGCATCAATTCAGTTTTATCTACATTTCAAGACCCGCCTGTACAGTATGTCACGCTGTTCTGCCGCAGCTCAGAAAAGTATTGGATCAGTTTCCGAATATCAAATTGGGGCATACCAACGCTGACGAGGTAGAAGAGGTTGCCGGCAGATTTTCAGTCTTCACTGTCCCCGTGCTTCTTTTGTTCATTGATGGGACTGAGTTTCTGAGAGAAGCCCGCTTTGTTCATTTTGAACAGCTCGAAGAAAGGCTGAAAAGGGTTAATCAGTTATATCAAGATGTATAAAGCGTTTATAATTTACAAATAAAAAGCCCCCTTTAAGGGGCTCAGGCTGTCGAGAAAATCTCGACAGCCTTTATTTTTTCCTTAAAATATCCATTCCCCTGTCATAAAATAAAAGAAAGTCAGAAAAGGACGGTGTCTTTCTCATGTTCCGCACAAGGCTTGCAGAAAAAACATCATTTTTTCTGCAAGCTGAAGGCCGTTATCCGGCCTTTTTTACGTTATTCGGACCGGGGTTCTAAAAAACGGGACCCGCCCAAGTCTTTTCTCATCAGATAGATATGGAAAAAATATTCTCCGACGGCGATGATGACGGCGGAAATAAGAGCGGCAAACGCCAGTCTTCCTCCGGAAATGCCCATGGACAGCGGCATTCCCATCAGCCAGACAACAAGAAACGCGATTCCGAAATCAGCGGACGCCGCCGTGATATTATTCCATCTCGGAAGCACGTACAGGTCGCCCGTAAAGTAGGAAACGGCCCCCAGCACAATGGTCATCAGCAGCACGTCGCCGAATGTAAAGCGAAAACCTAAGCCGAGTATCAGATACAGAATAATGATGGTCATAATGCCTTTAATGGCAAGCGCTTTAATGTGTTCCATGCGAATTCCTCCTTATGGAAATCATGTTAGTATGTTTCCTCATAACGAGAAATATAAACCCTTTTTTCGTGAACATTTGTTTTCTGGCTTTTGGCTGTCATCACTGGGCCGCTGCTGAATATGATGAAAGGAGAAAATACGGGAGGTGTCATGATGGCAGTCGTAAAAGCGTCGAGCGCCGATGTCAATCTAATGGCAAGGCTGCTCAGGGCGGAAGCGGAAGGCGAAGGGAAGCAGGGAATGCTTTTGGTCGGCAATGTGGGAATCAATAGGGTGCGGGCGAATTGTTCTGATTTTAAAGGCCTGCGCACCATCAGGCAGATGGTGTTTCAGCCGCACGCGTTTGAAGCGGTGACTCACGGATACTTTTACCAAAGACCGCGTGAATCCGAGCGGAGGCTTGCCCGCAGGAACATTAACGGAGAACGGTTTTGGCCGGCTAAATTCAGCCTGTGGTATTTTAAGCCGCCGGGCAACTGCCCGCAGACTTGGTATGGCCAGCCGTTTGTCGCCAGATTCAGATCCCACTGCTTCTATCAGCCGACAGGTGAGACGTGCGAAAACGTGTACAATACATTTTAATCCCGGGCGCACCGTTCTTAGAATGAACGGTGTTTTTTAATTTTTTGTGAAGAAAAATAGGAAAAAAGTGCGCTTGACGGATGACAAGCCAAAAAGAAACAGAGGGGGTTTTCTCCCGGCGGGGCAAGGTTTGTCGAAACAATGTGAAAAATGTCTCCCGCCGTCCATTTTTCAGCCTTACAAACCCTTCACACTTCTTCATAGCGGTTTAACATTTCTTTTTTATAATAAGGGCGATCAATGAGACGAAAGGGGAACTGACATGACACATGACGGCCGTTTAGATGAATGGATCAAGGAATTGGAGAACAAAAGCTTTCAGAACAATACGTTTGACCGCCGCGCATTTATACAGGGCGCCGGGAAAATCGCCGGTCTTTCCCTCGGGTTAGCGATCGCGCAATCCATCGGCGCGTTTGAAGTGAATGCCGCTCCGAAATTTTCAAACTATCCGTTCACCCTCGGCGTAGCCTCCGGCGACCCGCTGTCTGACAGCGTCATTCTCTGGACGCGTCTTGCCCCTGACCCGCTGAATGGGGGCGGCATGCCGAAGCAGGCCGTGCCGGTAAAATGGGAAATCGCCGCTGATGAACATTTCCGTCACATCGTCAAACGCGGAACGGAAATGGCCAAGCCGAATCTCGGACACTCCGTCCATGTCGAGGCGGACGGGCTCAAGCCCAATAAAGTGTACTATTACCGGTTTAAAAGCGGGCATGAGCTCAGTCCCGTCGGCCGGACGAAAACGCTGCCCGCTCCCGGTGCTGACGTATCCGCCATGACGTTTGCGTTTGCCTCATGTCAGCAGTATGAACACGGCTATTATACGGCGTATAAACATATGGCGAAGGAAAAGCTTGATCTCGTGTTCCATCTCGGAGATTACATTTATGAATACGGACCGAACGAATATGTGTCAAAAACGGGAAATGTCAGGACGCACAGCAGCGCTGAAGTGTATACACTGTCAGATTACCGCAACCGTCATGCCCAATACCGCTCTGATGCCAATCTGAAAGCCGCCCACGCCGCATTTCCGTGGGTCGTGACGTGGGACGATCATGAGGTGGAAAACAATTATGCCAATATTATCCCTGAAAAAGGCCAATCCGTTGAAGCGTTTGTGCTCAGGAGGGCCGCAGCTTATCAGGCTTATTATGAACACATGCCGCTCAGGCGCATGTCATTGCCGAACGGTCCTGATATGCGGCTGTACAGGCAATTTTCTTATGGCAATTTGGCATCGTTCAATGTGCTTGATACAAGACAGTACAGAGATGATCAGGCCAACGGCGACGGGAATAAGCCGCCTTCTGATGAGTGGAGAGACCCGAAGCGCACATTGATGGGGACAGAACAGGAGCAATGGCTCTTCGGAAATTTAGCCGCCTCAAAAGCGAAGTGGAATGTGCTGGCGCAGCAAATCTTTTTCGCGCAATGGAATTTCGGAACAACCGCCAATCCGATATACAGCATGGATTCATGGGACGGCTACCCGGCTCAGCGGGAGCGGGTCATCAATTTTATAAAAAGCAAAAACCTGAACAATGTCATCGTGCTGACGGGTGATGTTCACGCAAGCTGGGCGTCAAACCTGCATACCGATTTTAATCAAACGAATTCAAAGATTTTCGGAGCCGAATTCGTCGGGACTTCCATTACATCTGGAGGAAACGGGGCGGATAAACGGGCCGATACGGATCAGATCTTAAAACAAAACCCGCATATTAAGTTTTTTAACGATTACCGCGGCTATGTCCGCTGTACGGTGACCCCTGCCCAATGGAGAGCGGATTACAGAGTGGTGCCGTACGTGACGGAGCCGGGGGCTGAGGTATCCACGCGGGCTTCATTCATTTATCAGAAAGACCAGACGGGGATTCGGAAGGTCTCTCAAGCTGCGGTTGCAGGCGGTTTAAAGCAGTCAAACGAGGTCGAAGAGGATCGTTTCTTCGCCCATAACAATGCGCATGAAAAGCAAATGAGAAAGAAACGGGCCAAACTCTCACAATAAGGAGGCACACTCATGTTTTCAAATATCGGCATTCCCGGGTTGATCCTGATCTTCGTCATCGCTCTCATCATTTTCGGACCTTCAAAGCTTCCGGAAATCGGCCGTGCCGCCGGCCGCACGCTGCTTGAATTTAAAAGCGCCGCAAAAACATTGGTCTCAAATGAAGAGCCGGACAAGCAGACAGCTGAGAAAGACAAAACGGCAGGCTGAATCCTGACATGGGGGCAGACGAATCCGCTTCTGCCTCTTTCTCTATAAGGAGGATGTACGATTGGATAAAAAAGAAACCCACTTGATCGGGCATTTAGAGGAAGTCCGGCAGCGTCTCATTAAAACCGTTATCGCCTTTCTTCTATTATTTATCGGCGCCTGCTGGTTTGTGCAGGACATTTATGACTGGCTGATCAAGGATTTGGATGGCAGGCTAGCCGTTTTAGGGCCGAGCGAGATTTTATGGGTGTATATGATGATTGCGGGAATATGCGCCCTTACGGCAGCGATTCCGGTTGCCGCTTTTCAGCTCTGGCGTTTTACGGCGCCGGCTTTGACCCCGTTTGAACGCCGCGCCGCTTTGCTTTACATTCCGGGGCTTTCGGTTTTGTTTGTTATCGGAATTTCCTTCGGGTATTTTGTGCTGTTTCCGATTGTGCTCGGATTTTTAACACAATTATCCGCCGGCCATTTTGACATGGTATTTACGGCGGACAAGTATTTTACCTTTATGCTGAATCTTACATTGCCGTTCGGATTTTTGTTTGAAATGCCTCTGGCCGTCATGTTTTTGACACGGCTCGGAATCGTGAATCCAACCCGGCTGGCAAAGGCGCGGAAGCTTTCGTATTTTGTGCTGATCGTCGTCTCGGTGCTGATTACGCCTCCGGATTTTATGTCTGACTTTCTCGTCATGATTCCGCTGCTCGTCCTCTATGAAATCAGTGTGACGCTGTCCCGCATCGTTTACCGGAAGAAATGGGCCGAGGCGCCGTCTGCAGCTTAGTGAAGTTCGCCTCCGCCGGTCTCAATATCGTCCTCATGCGCCGCGGCGGTCACCGCGGCGATTTTGAGCGCTTTTGTCACGAGATCCAGGCTTAGGCTCGGCGCAGACTTCTGCAAGGTTTGCTCCGGAATGTACGGGATGTGTATAAACCCGCCGCGGATGTGCGGATGGCGGCAGGCGATTTCATCCATCAGGCCGTAAAAGAGGTGATTGCATACAAACGTCCCCGCCGTGTAGGATACAGCCGCGGGAATGCCTTCCTTTTTGATTTCCTCAACGATCCGTTTGATCGGAAGGCCGGTCCAATAGGCCGCTGGACCGTCTTGAGAAATGTTTTCCCCGACAGGCTGGTTTCCTTCGTTATCCGGTATGCGCGCCTCATTGAGATTGATCGCGACCCGTTCCGGCGTGATCTGCATTCTGCCGCCTGCCTGTCCGACACAGATGATAATGTCAGGCTGATGCTTTTTGACCGCCTCGCGCAGCACGGCAAGGGACTTATAAAAAACGGTGGGCACTTGTTCAGATACGATAGAGGCGGGGCCTTCAGCGGCACCGTTCAGCCGTTTGACCGCTTCCCATGAAGGATTGACCGTTTCCCCGCCGAAGGGGTCAAAGCCTGTCATCAATACTTTTTTCTCCATATAAAACCCTCCTTTTCTTTTTACCATACTCTATAATGGACATATATTCCTGCCGAAGGGGGAAACATGTCTTGAATTCGCCTCTGGTGCAATACCGATCTTTATTTCCGGCGCTCCGCACACATACGATGCTCGCCAGCTGCTCTCAAAGCGCTCTTGCCCTGCCGGTTTCAAAAGCGATCAATGACTATCAGGAAAGCCTGCTTCAGCATGGCGGAAACTGGGAAGAAGCCGTTGGACGAACGGAGCAGGCAAGGTGTGAATTTGCGAAATTGATCGGCGCCCATCCTGAAGAAATTGCTGTTTTACCTTCAGTAACGGCTGCTGTCTCTGCCGTCGTTTCCGCTTTACCGGATTGCCGAAAGAAACAGGCGGTGTATACGGAATTGGATTTTCCGGCGATCGCCCACCTTTTGAAGGCACAGACTGAGATGGAGCTTTCAGTCGTGCCGTCTGAAGATGGAATGATCCCGTTAGAGCGGTATGAGACGTACATATCGGAACAGACGCTTTTCACCTGTGTGCCCCATGTGTCATATACGTCCGGTTTTGTCCAGGATATGAAGCGCATTGCCGAGATATCCGCAAAGAAGGGATCGCTTCTTTTTGTCGATGCTTATCAATCAGCGGGGCACATCCCGATTGATGTAAAAGAATGGGGAGTTGATATGCTGGCCGCAGGTGCGAGAAAGTATATGCTCGGCATACCGGGAACGGCGTTTCTTTATGTCAGAAAGGAACTTGCCGAACGGCTGAAGCCGAAAGTCACAGGGTGGTTCGGGCAGCAGCGGGCGTCGATGCTGGATTTAACCCGTTTTTCTTATGCGGACGGAGCCAAACGCTTTGAGACCGGAACTCCGGCATTTATCAGCATATATGCGGCACAGGCGGCTTTATCTCTATTAAACGATGCCGGCACAGACCGCATTCACCAAGAAGTAAAAAAACTCAGCGCATTTGCGTATGAATACGCTTCTGAAAAAGGACTGAATCTCACAGGGCCTCCGTCTGTCGATGACAGACCCGGCATGATTTCCATACGGGATGAAAAAGCGGCGGAAACGGCTGCGCTGTTGAGGCGGAAAAACATCGTATGCGCACCCAGCGGACAAATCATCCGGCTGGCGCCTCATTTCTATAACACGGCTGACGATCTGATCTATGCGATTGATGAACTGGCTGAAGCGCGCGGTATATAAAAAACAGCAGACTCCCCGTGAGCCTGCTGTTTTTCTTATGAGTGATTCACTTTGACCCGTTTTATAAAGAAGGCGCTGATCAAGCCGATAACAGCGACAATCATCGCGAAGATAAAGGCGTGCTGGACGCCCGCAATCAGCGCGTGAGAGTATGCGGAAGGATCATTCGGGTTTTTCGCGGTGCTCATATAATTCTTCTGGCCGGCAGCCATGATGCTGACCGCCACCGCAGTGCCGATTGCGCCGGCCATCTGCTGGAGCGTATTCATAATGGCCGTTCCGTCCGGATAAAATTCCGGCGGCAGCTGGTTTAAGCCATTCGTTTGCGCCGGCATCATGATCATGGAAATTCCGATCATCAGGCATGTATGAAGCGCGATAATCAGAAGCGCCGTTGAAGCGCCATTAATGTTTGAGAAAAACGAAAGCACAGTTGCCGTGATGACAAACCCGGGAATGACAAGCCACTTCGGCCCGTATTTATCAAACAGGCGCCCCGTCACCGGAGACATAAAGCCGTTTAAAATACCGCCCGGCAGCAGGATGAGCCCGGACGTAAACGCCGTCAGCATCAGTCCGCTTTGTAAATACATTGGTAATAGAAGCATTGTCGATAAGATAACCATCATACAGATAAATACAATCACGACACCGAGAACAAACATCGGATAGCGGAAAGCGCGCAGATTCATCATCGGCTGCTTCATTGTCAGCTGCCTGATGGAAAATAAGATGAGCGCGATCGCACCGACAGTGAGCGAACCGATAACCGTCGGGCTTGACCAGCCGTCTGATCCTTCGCCCGCATTGCTGAATCCGAATACGATACCGCCGAACCCGATCGTAGACAGAATAATAGAAAGCACGTCAATTTTCGGTTTTGTAATGTCAGACACGTTCTGCATGTAGGCGATGCCGAATAAAAGAGCCAACACAAGAAACGGCAGGGAAATCCAGAAAATCCAATGCCAGTTCAAATGCTCTAACACAAGCCCTGAAAATGTCGGACCGATCGCAGGAGCGAACATGATGACAAGCCCGATCGTCCCCATCGCCGCTCCGCGCTTATGCGGCGGGAAGATGACGAGGATTGTATTAAACATCAGCGGCAGCAGCAGCCCGGTTCCTAAAGCCTGCACGATTCTTGCCGCCAAAAGAAACGGAAAGCTCGGCGCAAGCGCTGCAATCAGCGTACCGATAATGGAAAAAGCAAGTGAAACGATAAACAGCTGTCTCGTCGTAAACCATTGCAAAAGCAGACCTGATACCGGGACAAGAATACCGAGAACGAGCAGATAGCCCGTCGTCAGCCACTGGACGATCGCAGGAGTGATATGTAACTCCTTCATCAGGTCAGTCAGGGCGATATTCAGCGCCGTTTCACTGAACATGCCGATAAACCCTGCCGTCAGTAAAGAAATCATGATCGGCATGACTTTATATTGTTTGGAAGGCTGAGCGTTTTCCAAAATCATTCTCCTCTCTTTCTATACGTACAATGTCTCTCGTATTTTATGTCTTCAGCAGGTTCGGGATTTGTTTAGAAATATGGAGGATCGGCATTTTGTCTTTTTTGGCTAAGGACACAATGATGCCGCCTTCTATCATGGCATTTAAAACAGTGCTGATTTCCGCCGCTCTCTCATCAGAAAAACCGGCTGATCTCAATTTGCCCGCGAACAGATTCTCCCATTCCTGATAAGCGCTTTGACAGGCCTGCTGGAGCTTTTCGCTCTTTAAAGCCGTCTCGGCAGCCAGTAAACCGACAGGAAACCCTTCAAAGTTCTCCGGACATGTGAATTGGCTTGATAAGTCCTGTAAAAACGCTTGAATGCTTTCCGCAGGATCAGGATGGGCATCAAGGCTTTCTTTTATTTTCATACGGATATAATGGCTCATTTCATTTACAGCCTCAATGGCGAGCTGCTCTTTGCCGTCCGGAAAATGATAGTAAAGAGAACCTTTCGGCGCACCGCTTTCTTTAATAATCTGATTCAGCCCCGTGCCGTAATACCCCTGAAGCTGAAACAGCCTGGTTGCCGCGGCGAGGATTTTTTCACGAGAATCTCCATAGCTCATAATGTTCCCACCTTACTGATTTTTGACAAATTTAAAATATAGTGACTGGTCTATTATCTTGATTTCACATGACGGTGTCAAGGTTTTTTAACGGTTATTTTCTTCGGGAGGTTGCCTGACAAGCGCGTTGACCGGTGAGAGGAAAATCTTCATAAATAAAGAAAAGGAGAGAAAAGAATGAAAAAACAATTCATGCCCTTCATTACATTTATCACGGCTCTGCTCTTCATTGCGGCCGGCTGCTCCCAATCTCCTCAAGCGAAAGAAACACCGCCCCGGATGGCAGCCGCAGCCCCAGCGAAAAAAGACGGACTTCCGAATGTTAAAATTCTTGCCACCGGCGGCACAATTGCAGGCGCTGCTCCTTCAAAGACGTCAGCTACGGAGTACACGGCGGGGGCAATCGGAGTTGATGCCCTGATTCAGGCCGTTCCGGAGATAAAAGAGGTCGCGCATGTGAGCGGAGAACAGGTTGTGAATATCGGCAGCCAGAATATGAATAACGAGACACTGCTGAAACTTGCAAAACGGGTAAACAAGCTGCTCAAGTCTGATGATACAGACGGCATTGTCATTACACATGGAACAGACACACTTGAGGAAACCGCCTACTTTCTCAATCTGACGGTCAAAAGTGACAAGCCCGTTGTTGTCGCCGGGTCAATGAGGCCGTCCACGGCGATCGGAGCGGACGGGCCGTCCAACTTATATAACGCGGTAAAAACAGCGGCTGCGCCTGATGCGAAAGGCAAGGGAGCGCTTGTCGTATTAAATGACAGAATCGCTTCGGCGCGTTATGTGACAAAAACCAATACAACCGCGGCCGACACATTCAAATCGGAAGAAATGGGTTATATCGGAACAATTGCTGATGACGTCTATTTTAATAACGTCATCACCCGAAAGCATACGAAGGATACAGATTTCCAGATAGATAAACTTGATAAACTGCCGCAGGTCGATATTATATACGGCTATCAAAATGACGGAAGCTATCTCTTTGAAGCCGCCGTAAAATCAGGAGCGCAAGGCATTATTTTTGCAGGGTCGGGAAACGGCTCAATGTCTGATGAGGCGCAAAAAGGCGCCGTAAAGTCGGTCAAAAGCGGGCTGGCGGTCGTCCGCTCCACAAGGACGGGAAACGGAACGGTAACACCTAATCGAGATTATGAAAAAGACCATTTGACAGCTTCAAACTCTCTCAACCCTCAAAAAGCGCGGATTCTTCTGATGCTTGCGCTGACAAAAACGCATGACCCTAAGCGGATTCAAACCTATTTCAATGAGTACTAGGAGAAGAGAACCGGGTGTTCTCTCCTTTTTCGGTATGCCGTGTTAAAGCATAAGCGTGCTTTAGGGAAAGGGGCGTCTTTCTCATTTTTCCGCTCTTTTTAAATTGTTGAAAACAGTAAAAAATACACTATTTTTTCCTTTTCTCCTCTAATAGAATGAAAACTGCAAAAATATTACATAGCAGGAGGAAAGTTCATGAAACAAATAAAAAACAAAATTCTAGTTGTCCTTACAGTTTGTATGCTGTCCGTCATTTCCGTATTTGCCTTCCAGCCGACCGTATCGAAAGCCTCCTCAGGGCATAACCCTGTTGTCATGGTCCACGGAATCGGCGGGGCGTCCTTTAACTTCGCGGGAATCAAAACATACTTGGCATCCCAAGGCTGGTCAAGAAAAGAGATGTACGCCATTGATTTCTTAGACAAAACCGGAAACAACAGACACAATGCGCCGAGACTGTCCAATTACGTGAAAAAAGTGCTCAGCGAAACAGGTGCGAAAAAAGTCGATATCGTCGCGCACAGCATGGGCGGAGCCAACACACTCTATTACATTAAAAATCTTGACGGCGGAGACAAAATCGCAAACGTCGTCACACTCGGCGGAGCGAACGGCCTTGTGACCAACCGGGCGCTTCCGGGGACTGATCCGAACCAAAAGATTTTATATACATCGATTTACAGCTCAGCGGACTTAATCGTCCTGAACCCGCTGTCACGACTGATCGGCGGGAAAAACGTGCAGATTCACGGTGTCGGACACATCGGACTTTTGATGAACAGCCAAGTAAACGGGCTGATTAAAGAAGGTCTGAACGGCGGCGGACAAAATACAAATTAACAGTTTCAAAGCCCCGGAGAATGAGAATATCCCGGGGTCTTTTTTTTCTTCCATATTCTTTTTTCGCCGTAAACCAAGCCCTCTGAAGTTATTTTTGTTAAAATAATAAAGTTATATCAGAATTCGGAGGGTTTATTGTGGGAAAAGTGAAAAGAAATGCCCCTTGCCCATGCGGCAGCGGGAAGAAATATAAAAAATGCTGCGGAAGCAAAGAAGCTGCCATTCCGGCAGACATCGCGGCAAAAGAAGCGAAACAGATTCAGGAAAGCCTAATGGAGTACGCCTTTACAGCACATAGAGACGGCATATCATCATTTATTAACCAGCACGCATTCATTACGGAGCTGGACAGACAGACAAAAGACATCGGAGTCTTCAACCTCGGCATCTGGGGAATTTTCTTCCGTCCGCTGGCAGGCGGCAAGACGATTTTTGAAGAATATCTTCAGAAAAAAGCCGGCGGGATCAACCGCCCGAAAACACGGGAAATCGTTGAATCATGGAAAAGCATGACACCTGCCGTTATGGTTCTTGAAGATGTGAAAGAAGGAATGATTCACTTTGAAGATGTGATGACAAAGAAACAATTCAAAGTGGAAATGGACGTCAGCCAGCAGGATCTTCCGCCGGCGGGAAGCCTGATTCTCGGCTATCCGATCCACGAAGCGGAAAAAGCGGAGTTCTTCATGCAATTTACGATCTTCCCTGTGAAGCGGACCGAAGCTCTAATCAGCAAAGTGAAAAAGGCGGCTGCCCCGGCCCTTGCGGAAGGAAAATCGCCTGAGCGCTTTATGCAGGAAAACTTCGACACTGTGCTGGCCGCTCTTTTAGGAACGGCGGAAGAGCCTGAGCAGGCTGCTGAAGAAAAACAGACAGAGTGGGCGAACGACATGGAGAAGGAAACGGCGGACGCCATTGAAAAAGGCCTGAGCGGGGATGAATACCCGGCTGAGCTGGTTCCGGCCGTAATTGATCTGTGGAAAACGTTCTGTGTCAAAAAAACACCGACGATCAGAAAGCCTGAAGCTTTCGCGGCGGCGGTCGAATATTACGTGAACAGCATTTCTCTGAACGGCGCGTCCGTTTCTCAAGCGAAGCTGGCGAAGAAGTACGGCGTCAGCGCCTCAACGATTTCCAGCCGCTATAAGGAAATCGAGGGTGCTCTCACGGATGAAGCCGAACGCTTCGCCGCAGCTCTGACATCTTAATACACAGCAAAAAAACCTTGAAGGGCAAACGCTTTTCAAGGTTTTTTCTATAGAGAGGCTCTCAGGCAGGATAATTCTTACCGTCTATCTAATACTAAACAGAGCGATAAAAGGAAGGGAGCCTGAGCTATGGATGAGACACGTACGCTGGGCAGGACGGATTTACGGGTAAAGCGTATCGGCTTTGGCGCTAATGCGGTCGGAGGACATAATCTGTTTCCCAATCTCAATGATGAAACGGGAAAAGAACTCATCCGCACAGCGTTGGACGGCGGCGTCAATTTTATTGATACGGCGTTTATATACGGTTTGGGGCGTTCCGAAGAGTTAATCGGTGAAGTTGTCGCAGAGCGCGGCGTGCGGGACAGCCTCGTGATTGCCTCAAAAGGCGCGCATAAAGAAGTCAACGGACAAATCGAGCTGGAAAACAGCCGTGAATTTCTCCGGAGTGAGGCGGAAAACAGCCTGAAGCGGCTGAAAACAGACGTGATTGATTTGTATTACGTCCACTTCCCTGACGGCAAAACACCGCTCTCCGAAGTGGCGGGCACGTTAAAAGAACTGAAGGACGAAGGGAAAATCAGAGCAATCGGCGCGTCCAATCTCAGTTTCCGGCAATTGCAGGAGTTTAACGCGGACGGCTATTTAGAGGTTTTTCAATCGGAATATTCACTGATTCAGCGTGAGGCGGAGCATGATCTGCTGCCTTATTGTGAAAAGAACGGCATTTCCTTTATTCCTTATTTTCCGCTTGCTTCCGGCTTGCTGACGGGAAAGTTTACAAAAGACACAGTTTTTGAGGACAGCCGAAAGAACAGGCCGCCGTTTCAGGGAGAAGCTTTTCGCCAAAACCTGGAGCGAGTGGATAAGCTTCGGGCCGTTGCGGAGGAAAAAGGGGCGCAGACAGCGCATATCGCACTCGCATGGCTTCTGTCGCAGCCGGCGGTGGATGCGATCATTCCCGGAGCCAAACGCCCCGACCAGCTGAAACACAATCTGGACGCGCTTCATGTGCAGTTAACCGAGGATGAGGTTCAATATATCAGTGACATCTTTAAGTGAAAATAAAAAAAGGAAATAGCCTGCGCTATTTCCTTTCTTGTTGTCAGGACGTTTTCAAAAACGCTTCTGTCAATCCTTCCAGATCGGCGTCTGTATCCAGATACCACTGGCCGCGGGCGTTTTTCTTCATCTCGATTTCTCTTGTAACGGAAGAAGAAGCCGGTTTCAGGCGCATAAACTCTTCCGGATAGACAGAAAGCAGGTGGCTGACAATTTCGTTTTCATCAGCATCGGGGTGCTTTCCGGCATAGTCTTGCACGCGGTCTTGCAGCTGCCCCGCAAGCGGAGACATATCAAGCGGCGTCACTTTTGCTTCAAGGACGGCTTTTTTGCCTGACATGGATTTGGTATGCACCTTGAGCTCTGTGTTATCCCGCAGCGCTGATGACATGGCGTCAATAATAGCGGAAATGGCTTTTGGATCCGCCTGTTCTTGTGAAATGCCTGCTGAGGTGATAAAGCTGGCTTTCGCCGATTCCTGATATGCGGCGGCCGTCATTTTTTCATTTACCCCGGTCAGGCGGGTGAAATCTTTATTGTGTTTGCCGTACAGCATCACATCAATGTAGGCGGATAATGCGTCCGCCGGGTCAGGTTTTGCGTTTGAGGCTGTGCCTTTGACTTTCAGTTTATAAGATAAAGGCTTCGCGTCTTTTGCCTGCGGCTGATATACCAATTCATATGATTTGCCTTCGTCAGCCGTGAAGTACAGATTGCCCGTCACTGTCTTACCCGCATGAAGCGTGCCGCTCTGCATCAAGTCTTCCTTATCGGCCTTGGCTGTTTTCGCGTCATCCTGATAAAGCGAGAAGTCGCTGCTTTTGACGGTAAGCGGGTCTTTGCCCGTATTTTTGACGGTGACCGTTACTTTCAGCGCGGCCGGATGTTCAGTATCGTCTGAAGCGGCCCACGCCGTCTCTTTTATTTTCACTTTCGCCGTGCCGCTTTCCTGGCCGCCGCTCGTTTCGCTGCTGCATGCGGCGGTAAATGCCGTGAGAAGCAGAATGAAAAACACGGCGCTAATTTTTTTGATGGACATCTGGTTTACCCCCTGTTGTTAATGATTAATTCGATAGTCATGAAGATGGACAGGTTAATTATACTAGTTTTGTATAAAAGAGTCTTGGTAATCATCAATCTTTTTGGAAGAAAAGGAAGTGTTATGATGAAAAAAGAAGAGTTGAAACAGCTGGCTCTCCGAATCGGAAACGTACCTGCCCGCTATGAGAGTAATGTGGAAGAATACCAGGAAGATGAGGTTCTGTTTTGGTGGGAAGATAAGAATGACCCGGAAGCCGGCATCATGGTCGAATTAGACCGGGACGGAAAACTGAAATACTTATCCCGTCCGGCTTTCCAGACTGATCTGCCGCCTCTTTCGGAATCGGACATAGAAAAACGGATGCGGGCGTTTTTAGAAACCCATCGTCCTGGGGCATTGGCTGAGTTCGAATTGGAAAACTGCGGCTCCGCCAATGATGGTGATGTGAGATATTCCTATGTTCAGATGGCTGACGGTCTGCCGCTTCCGCTGACCGGGTTTTACGTCGACCTGTCTTTGGCAGGGGAAGTAACCGGTTTTTCTTACCATGGGAAGGCCGATGATCTTGTAAGGCCCGGGACAATTGCGGACAAGCGGGAAGCATTGGCTCACTTTGTCAAACATATAGAAGCAGAGCTGTTGTTCACCGTCCTGCATCAGTCCGTCTATATGCAGGGGGATGACAAGCCCCATCTCGTCTATGAAATCGTGTCTCCGACGCGGCCGATATCGGCCGACCTGAAGGAAGAGAATGAAGAAATAGACGAATATGAAGAACTGGAAGACGACACGCGGCCGTATGTCCCGATTTCACGCCCTGCACCTGAAGCGGAAAAAATGAGCATCAATGACATGATCGGGCTGCACGACGGTTTTTATAAAGAGAGGGAAAGCGATCTTGGAGAGGGCTGTATCGGCATTGCCTGGCGTCCTGAAAAAACAAAATCCGTACGGGAAGATAAAAGCTTTGAAAGTTTGTTTAAAGAACGGAATGAACACGTATTGAAAACAAGGTATGATAAAGAATCGGGCCGGCTCACCGGGGTGATGTCATTTATAAAAGTTGAAGGCGAACCGGAGTTTTCCGAGGAAGAATGCCATCACATGGCCATCCGCTTTTTATTCGCCATGTTTCCAGAAGCGGATCAGTATTTCCGGGTTCAATATGATGAACCGGATGATGAAGGAGAAAACGCAGGGCTTACATATAAGGCTTGTTCGGGCGGCGTTGATTTGCGATTCGGAGAGGGGAGAATCTGTGTCAGCAAAAAGACGGGTCTTGTCACTGTATATATGCCGCCGGAAATTGATCCGAAAGAGCTCGAGGAAATCGATCCCGTTCCTTCATTGACATTGGGAGAGGCGAAGGACGCGATCCGCCGGGCCATCAAAGCAGAGCTCGCTTGGGATCGTTGTTACGATGACGACAGCTCCGGGAAAGTGTACAGGCTCGTATACAAACCGGTTTTCCCGCGGTTTATTGAGGCTCATACGGGAGAAGTGATTACGAGTTTAATAGGCTGAAGGTCATGGGCGTTCGTCCCGGGACTTTCAGAGGGAATGTGACATTTGTATGAAAAAGTGCCGCTCTGAATACGGCTCTTTTCCCTCTTTGCTAAAAATAGACACATAAAAGGCACTTTCTTCCCTTTAAAAGGATAAGGGCGTTTTTATATAATAAAAAACAGTTCTTTTTTATACACTCTTCTGAAAGGATGACCCCATTGCTGAAAGAACATCTGAGAAAAAAAGCGCTGGAAATCGGGAACATACCGCCGCACTATGAGCTTGAAATAGAAGATTATGATGAAAAACAAAAAACGAAAGCCTATTATATATGGAAAAATCGTAACCAGCCGGATAAAACGGTCACGATTGAGCTGGGCGACGACGGATCTTTGCTTACTTATTCACGCAACGACTGTCCGAGTTCAGACATACAGCTGTCAGAAGCCGAATTAAAGCTGACGGCTCTTCGGTTTGCGGCGAGACACCGCCCGCTTACTTTTATGAATTTCATCTTTCAGGCGAGGGAAGAACGCAATGGGTGCATCCGATTTATCTATACAAAAAAAGTGCTCGGCCGGCCGCTTCCCGATTCAGGTTTTTTCGTTGATGTAACCAGGAGCGGCTTCGTCGTGCAGTTTATCTATTACGGGGATAAGGGTGAAGCGCCCGTTCCGGAAACATTCGTCGATCGGGAAAAAGTCGTCTCGCATTATATGAGTGTGCTGACATTCAGTCTCGTCTATGATGTGGTCAATTTTGAGAAAATACCGCGTCTCATCTATGAACCGATTCTGCCGGCTTACAGCTATCCGGCCGGTGAAGATGATATCGTGCCGGATCAGCAGCTTTGCGAAGACAGGAATGAGCCGGCAAAACCGCTTCCCGCGTTTGAACATAAACGGGAAATCAGCCTGGATGAATTAATGGGGTTTACCGCGGATATGGTTCAGACGCGCCGGCGTGATCTCGGGGATGAGATCGGAACGACATGGCGGAAAGGGTCGGTTCCGGAACGGAAAGATTTGAGTATCGAAAGCTATTTTGAAAGCAGCAACAAAAATACAATGAAGATGAAAACGGACAAAAAGACAGGGAAAATGACAGCCTTTAAATCTTTTATTGAGCATCAGGGCCCGGCCTTTTATTCTGCGGAAGAGTGTGAGGCCGTCGCGCTTCAATTTTTATACAAGCTTTATCCGAGAGCGGACGAGTTTTTTAAAATGAACCCGCTGAAAACGGACGGAAGGGGCAGGTTCCGCTTCCATTTTTCCATATGGCATCAGGATATTCCGCTGCGGTTCGGCGCTGCGAGAATTCTTGTCAGTCCCGTAACGGGGCTTGTGGAAGCTTACATGGCGCCTGACATTGACCCGGAGCAGCTGGAGAAGATCAATCCGGTGCCGGCCGTTACTCCCGAAGAAGCAAAGGTCGCTTTTTTATCCGATTTCCATCTGCGGCTGGAGTGGCAGCGCGATTTTACGCCGTCCGGCAATGAAGGATATAAGCTTGTGTACAGGCCTGTCTATCCTCCGTACATTGATGCGCAAAAGCGAAAAAAGAAAAGGTTTTATTAGCCAGGGATCATTTGTAAATGAGGATAATCTTTAAAGCCTCTCCAATCGCCTCCCCAATCAAAACCGAGCGTTTTGGCAATCGATACGACCTCAAGCCAATCGGGCGTGCCGTTTCGGTTTCCGTCGTACGTCATATCCCAAATCAGGCTTCCATCCTTTTTTTGCAGGGCGAAGTCGATCGCAAGGCCGTAATTGTGGTAAGATTCCCCTCCTTTTGCGTAGGTGACGATATTTCCTTTTTTTGAACGTCCTTGACGGTACAATTCGTTTTGTTCCTCAATTGATCTGAGACCCTCTGTGATAACGACGGTGATGCCTTTTTTCAGAGCGGCCGTCTGCAATAGCTCCGCATTCTGCCTCACGAGCGGATGAAGAGCGCTTGGAATGGCTCTATCTTGTAATGCCGTCTGCGGCCTCAATTCTTTCTGCACATAGGAAAAACATAGGTCTGCGGAAAAGAAGAGGATCAAAAGCAGCGCAATTCTGACTGGTCGTTTCATGGTGAATTCTCTCTTTCTTTAATTGATTAAAATCTTTGTTTGCTCACTGCCATAAATTTGCTATGATAAAATATAACATAATTAGTAGCCGGAGGAAGGAGGCAAATCTATGAAATCCAAGATTCCATCTGAAGAAGTGGCCGTAAAGATGAATGAATGGTATAAGCTGATCCGCGCGTTTGAAGCCGATAAAGCTGAAGCGCTGAAACGGGAGATTCAATTTGAACTCGAAGATATGGAAGAGAACCAGGATTTATTGTTGTATTTTTCATTGATGGAATTTCGGCACCGCATCATGCTGGATAAATTAAAACCCATGAAAGACGGCGACTGCCAGCCTCCGTTCTCTGAAATGCTCACTGAGATTGAGATGAACCAGCAAAAGCTGACCGGCTTACTGGAATATTATTTTTACTATTTCAGGGGAATGTATGAATTTAAGCAGAAAAACTTCATCTCAGCGATTTCTCATTATAAGCGGGCTGAGGAAAAGCTTGAATATGTGGAAGATGACATAGAGAAAGCCGAGTTTTTGTATAAAATTTCTGAGGTGTACTATCATATCAAGCAGACTTTCTTTTCGATGAATTACGCAGGACAGGCGCTTGATATTTACAAGAAATATGAATTATACGGAATGAGAAGGGTGCAGTGCAAATTTATCATTGCCGGAAATCTGATGGACGCCCAGCAGCATAAAAAAGCGCTGGAATACCTCGAATGCGCCTTGGAGCACGCGGAGCGGCTTGATGATCAATATATGATTGCTGCGGCCTATTATAATATCGGGCACTGTATGTACAGTCTGGGTGACTTTTGCAAGGCGGCGGAGGATTTTGAACGGGCGGCAGCCGGATTTGAAGCACACAGCTTCCGGCAGGTCATCCAGGCTGTTTTTTCACTCACGCATATCTACTTTAAAACGGAAAAATACAGTGAAGCCGCCGCCAGCTGCGCGCGGGGCATGAGAAGCGCGGCGGAATGGGAAGATGAGATCTATCTGACGAAATTCCGTCTGATTAAAGAGCTTTATCAGGGGGAAGGCGGACAGGATTCGCTCAAAGAGTATTTTGACATTCTGGAATCAAAAGAGCTGTTGGCTGACACAGAGGAACTGCTTCAGGACGCGGCTCATTTCTTTCATAAACGGGAGAACTACAAAGCGGCATCTTATTTTTTCAGCAGGCTTGTCGGCGTGCAAAAAAGGCTGCAAATGAACAACTACGCATAATGAAAAAAAAGAACGAGGGAGCTTCGGTTTCATCGTTCTTTTTATGATCTCTTTTGTTTTCAGCTGATCAAAACCGGGTACATGCTCTGTATTAACATCAGGGAGGAAAAGAGACAATGTATCAGGATTTACAGGGAAAAACAGCAATCGTAACAGGTTCTTCGAAAGGAATCGGAAAGGCCATTGCCGAACGCTTCGGCAAGGAGCGGATGAATGTGGTTGTGAATTACCTCGGTGATTCCTCCGGAGCGGAAGAAGCGGCGGACATCATTGAGAAAGCGGGAGGGCGAGCCGTCACCGTAAAAGCCGATGTATCCTCAGAAGAAGGGATTCAGGCGCTGTTTCATGCCGCGCAAGAGCATTTCGGGGGTGTGGACGTGATGGTCAACAATTCCGGTTTTAACGGGGCCGAAGCGATGCCCCATGAAATGAGCCTGGAGGATTGGCAAAGGGTCATCGACGTCAATGTGACCGGCACCTTTTTGGGGGCGAAAGCGGCACTGAAACATATGCTCGAGAGCGGCAAAAAAGGAACGGTCTTAAACATATCGAGCGTTCATCAGCAAATACCCCGCCCTGAAAACGTGCAGTACTCGGCATCCAAAGGCGGGATCAAAATGATGACGGAAACGATGGCGCTCAATTATGCAGACAAAGGCATCCGGGTGAATGCCATCGCTCCCGGCACGATCGCCACGGAGTCCAATAAGGATCTGGAAGATGAAACACATAAACAGGCCCAGCTGAAAAAAATTCCGATGAACGCCTTCGGCAAACCGGAAGAAGTCGCCGCGGCCGCCGCATGGATGGTGTCGGAAGAAGCGAGTTACGTGACCGGAACGACACTTTTCGTCGACGGAGGCATGACGCTTTATCCGTCTCAGCTGGAAGGATAAAAGAGGAGGGGAAACCTTCTCTTTTTTGTTTAGAGCAGGGTCATAAAGGAAATGGTTTTCTAAAAAAACAGGGGGATCGCAAGATGGCGAATGACTGGTGGAAAGACGCCGTTGTCTATCAAATCTATCCGCGAAGCTTTCAAGATACGAACGGCGACGGCATTGGCGACCTGCGGGGGATTATCGCGCGTCTCGATTATATAAAAGAACTTGGCGCTGATGTGATATGGATCTGCCCGATTTACCCGTCGCCAAACGTCGATAACGGCTACGATGTGACGGATCATCAAGCAATTATGGAATCTTACGGAACGATGGAGGACTTTCACGATCTGCTTACAGAATGCCGCAGCCGCGGATTAAAGCTTGTGATGGATTTCGTCTTAAATCATACCTCCACGGAGCATCCCTGGTTCAAAGAGGCGGAAATGAATCCGGACAGCAAATACCGCGACTATTATATTTGGCGGCCGGGCACCGCGGACGGACCGCCGACCGATTGGGTGTCGGATTACGGACAATCCGTCTGGCAGTACGAAGAACATACGGGCGAATATTACCTGCATATGAACGCCGTCAAACAAGCCGATCTGAATTGGGAAAATCCAGAGGTTCGGCAATCAGTGTACGAGATGATGAGATTTTGGCTCGATAAAGGCGTGGACGGATTGCGTATAGACCAGCTCCATCTCCTGTCAAAAAAAGAATATTTGCCGCCATATGAAGATTACATCGCCCGCCGGGCCGATCCGAAGCCTTTCCGGCCAAACGGGGCACGGATACATGATTACTTAAAAGAAATGACGAAAGAGGTATTTTCCAAATATAACGTGATGTCGGTCGGCGAGGCCGGATCAGTGACGCCTGAGGAAGGGCTCGTCTACACGGGAACCGATGAGCATGAACTGAATATGATTTTTCATTTTCAGCATATGGAGCTTGATCAAAAGCCGGGCCAAGAGCATTGGGATGTAAAACCGCTTGAGCTATCCGATTTGAAGAAAGTGCTCACAGACTGGCAGGAAAAACTGGAACATCGAGGCTGGAATACGCTGTATTGGTGCAATCATGACCAGCCCCGGATCGTGTCCCGTTTCGGAGACGAAGGCACATACCGCAAAGCATCCGCTAAAATGCTTGCCGCCCTGCTTTATTTCATGAAAGGCACGCAGTACATTTACCAGGGGGAAGAAATCGGCATGACAAACGCTCCGTTTGACAGAATAGAGGATTATCAAGATATTCAGACCGTCAATATGTATCATAAAAGGGTATTTGAAATGGGCAGCAACAGGGAAGAAGTCATGGCGTCCATTATGGCGAAAAGCCGGGACCATGCCCGTACACCGATGCAGTGGGACGGCAGCAAGAATGCCGGATTTACGGAGGGCGAACCGTGGCTCAAGGTCAATCCCAATTACAAAACCGTCAATGCGGCCGAGGCTCAGGATGATCCCGACTCTATATTGAACTTTTACAAAAAACTGATCCGCCTGCGAAAACAGTATGCTGATATCATAAAAGGCAGCTACACGCTGCTGCTTCCTGATGACCCGCAGCTGTTTGTGTATGAAAGACAGGCAAACGGACAAAAACTCATGTCCATCAGCAACGTATCGAAAGAAGAAGCCGTCTTTTATTGGCCGGATGGCTCCGAACCTGAAAGGGCCGAGCTGCTTCTCAGCAACTATGAAAATGACGGCGGCACGGGATCCCGCATCACATTCCGCCCATACGAAACAAGAGTTTATCTGCTTGCCTGATATGTGATATGACGCCCCCGTCCATACATGGCGGGGGCTTTTTAGGTAAATCGGATATCAATTTAGAAAAAAATCTTGCAAAACGTAATTACTTCGTTTTATTATGGTATAGGTAACAAATGAACGAGAAAGTACGCTTTGGAAATCGTCATCATTCTGATTTACAGAACAGGGGGAAACGGCTTGTTTAAAAAATGGAGCGGAATCATTGTCATTGCGGCATGCTTTTTAATCGCGGCGGGCTGCGGCAATTCATCTTCAAAAGGTTCGTCAGGTTCTTCAAAAAGCGGCAAACTGCACGTCGTGACGACCTTTTATCCTATGTACGAATTCACGAAACAAATTGTCAAAGACAAAGGCGATGTAGACATTCTCATCCCGTCTTCGGTCGAACCCCATGATTGGGAGCCGACGCCGAAGGATATCGCCGGCATTCAAAACGCCGATCTTTTCGTATACAACAGCGAATATATGGAGACATGGGTTCCTTCAGCGGAAAAAAGCATGGGCTCTGATCATGCGAAGTTTGTAAAGGCGTCAAAAGGAATTGACTTACTCGAAGGTTCGGATGAAGAGGAACATGGACACGGCGGTCATGACCACAGCCACAGCATGGACCCTCACGTGTGGCTCAGCCCGGTTCTTGCGCAAAAAGAGGTCAAAACCATTACGGCGCAGATCGTAAAACAGGACCCGAAGAATAAAGCATACTATGAGAAAAATAGTAAAGAATATATTGCAAAACTGCAGGATCTTGATAAACTATACCGTACAACATTAAATAAAGCGGCTAAAAAAGAACTGATCACACAGCACGCGGCATTCAGCTATCTCGCCAAAGAATACGGCTTAAAACAAGTCGCGATTGCAGGCCTTTCTCCTGAAGAAGAGCCGAGTGCGGCCAAACTGGCGGATCTCAAAACGTTTGCCAAAAAGCATGATGTGAAGATCATCTACTTTGAAGAAGTTGCATCGCCTAAAGTTGCAGATACACTTGCCGGTGAAATCGGCGCGAAAACGGAAGTGCTCAATACACTGGAAGGTTTAAGCCAAAAAGAACGGGATAAAGGCATCGGTTATATCGACATTATGGAGAAAAACCTTGATGCACTGAAAGATTCGCTATTGGTTAAATAACATAGTGTGCGCCGCGGGGTGCACACTATTTCTATGCGGGAAAGGAAGGTCAGCATGAATCTCGTTACATTACAGGATATCGTTTTTGGTTATTCGCATACACCGGTGCTTGACGGCGTGTCGCTGGAAATCAAAAGCGGCGAATTCGTCGGCATTACAGGACCGAACGGCGCGTCAAAATCGACGCTCATGAAAGTCATGCTCGGCATGCTCAGACCTTGGGAAGGAACGGCCGAGATCAGTAAAAAAAACGCAGCCGGAAAACGCCTGACAATCGGCTATGTTCCGCAGCAGATTTCTTCATTTAACGCAGGATTCCCAAGCACGGTTCTGGAGCTTGTGCAATCAGGCCGTTATACGAAAGGAAAATGGTTTAAACGATTGAACGAAACGGATCACCACGAGGTGGAAAACGCGCTGAAGATGGTGGAAATGTGGGATTTCCGCCACCGGAAAATCGGCGATTTATCCGGCGGACAGAAGCAGAAAATCTGCATTGCGAGAATGCTTGCGAGCAATCCGGATCTGCTGATGCTTGATGAGCCGACAACCGCGGTTGATTATGAAAGCAGACAGGGTTTCTACGAATTTATGCACCATCAAGTGAAAAATCACAACCGCACCGTCGTCATGGTGACACACGAACAAAACGAAGTACAGCAGTATCTGGATAAAGTCATACGGCTTGAGAGGGGGGAAAAAGGCGGATGGAAATGTTTGACTTGGAATTCATGCGACGAGCTTTTCTAGCGGGAAGCATGATCGGAATTATGGCGCCGATATTAGGCGTATATCTCGTGCTGAGAAGACAGGCGCTGATGGCGGATACGCTGTCTCATATTTCATTGTCGGGCGTGGCCATCGGTTTTTTTCTCAGTACCAATATTACGGCGGCGAGCATTGTTGTCGTCACGATCGGAGCGATCGGCATTGAATACATGCGGCGGGCGTACCGTACATATTCAGAGGTATCTATCGCAATTTTAATGGCGGCCGGGCTGTCGTTTGCGATGTTTCTGATCAGCCTGTCAAAAGGCGGCGCGTCGATGAGCATCGATCAATATTTATTTGGATCGCTTGTCACGGTCAGCCAGCAGCAGGTCTATATTATCGGAGGCATTACCCTGCTGATTCTGCTTTATTTCATTATATTAAACAGACCGCTCTATCTTCTTACCTTTGACGAGGCGACGGCGAAGACATCAGGCATTAACACAAACCTGCTGTCAATGTCATTCAGCATCGTGACGGGGCTGGCGATTTCGGTCATTATTCCGATTATCGGTGTGCTTCTCGTTTCGGCGCTCCTCGTACTGCCCGCGGCTTTTGCAATCCGTATCGCCAAAGGGTTTAAATGGGTGTTTGCGGCAGCCATTATTATTTCTCTTTTCAGTGTGTTCATGGGGCTGACGTCTTCGTACCAGCTCGGAACGCCTCCAGGGCCGTCAATCACTTTACTGTTAATCATTCTGCTTCTGCTCGGGTTTACGCTGCAGGGGATTTGGAATGCGTTTAAAAAAGGAAAAGAACGAAAAAACCGCCGTTAAGCGGAGCAGCAGTCTCATCTGCTGCTCCGTTTGACGGCTTTTTTTTACAGAAATATATCAGCAAGACGCTCATATGACTCTTTTTTTGCTTCGAAATCAAAGACGTTGCACAGCACCATCATCTCTTTTGTCTGATACCGCTCGGAAAGTTCAAGCAGACGGCGTTTCACTGCGGCAGGAGAGCCGATCACCATCCGCTTCCTGTTTTCTTCTATCTGTTTACGGTCCTCGGGCGAATACGGATAAGCCTTCGCTTCTTCCACACTCGGCACGCGGCTGTCGGCGCCTTTTCCGACACGAAGAAGCCATAAATCCTGGCTTAACGCAAGTTCTTCCGCTTTCTCATCCGTAGCCGCGCATATGACGAAAATGGCACAGAGCGAGGCGGGAGCGGAAAAATGGGCGGAGGCCCGGAAATGGTTCCGATAGATCTGAAACGCTTTTTCCCCGCGTTCCGGATTAATGAAATGGCCGAAGACATAGCCCGCACCTTGAAGAGCGGCGCGTCTGGCGCTGTTTTCCCCGAGGCCGAGCACCCAAAGCTGCGGGGCTGTTTCAATCAAAGGCGCTGTTTTTATTCCTGCATAAGCATGGTCCGAGGGAACCGAATCTGTCAGAAAGGATGATAAATCCTGAAGCTGCCTATTAAACTCGGTCATGCTTTTCTTTACCCCGTCTGTGAGGGCGAGCCGGATTTTCGTTGTACCGCCCGGTGAGCGTCCGACCCCAAGGTCAATCCGGTTCGGGTGCAGCGCCTCAAGCTGACGGAAAGTTTCCGCGACTTTATAGGGGCTGTACTGCGGCAGCAGCACGCCGCCTGATCCGACACGGATGGATGTTGTAGCTGCGGCGGTATGAGCGATCATAATTTCCGGCGAAACGCTTGCGAGCCCTCTTGTGCCGTGATGCTCGGCAAACCAGTACCGCTTATAGCCCCAACCTTCGCTGAGGCGGGCGAGCTCCGCGGAATGGCGGAGCGTCTCGTGCGGCCCGTTTCCTTTGGATACGGGCGCCTGATCAAGTATGCTTAAATCAATCACTCGTCTGCCCCTTTCCTGACATGTTTTGATACAAGGATAGGAAAAATGTTCAGTCCCCGTCAATTTCTTTGTTTTTTCTATTCTCTCCGGAACGAAGGAGAATATAGGAAGTGATTTTTCGCCGATTTTCGCCAAAAATTCTTATGTTTTATGAAACTTTGATATAATAAAAGACGTATATCTTAATAAACACCGGGATTCTTGTCCCGGAATTTAGTAAAAATGCGCACTTGCGGCGTGCTTAGCGGCACCCTTACAGAATAGGAGTGAATCATATGGCGATCTCTTTACAAAAAGGACAGCGGATTGATTTAACAAAAGGAAAAGCCGGCCTGTCAAAACTGCTGGTCGGACTCGGCTGGGACCCTGTATCATCCGGGGGCTTTTTCGGAAAGCTGTTCGGCGGAGGCGGTGCCAATATCGACTGTGACGCTTCCGTACTGATGCTTGAAAATGATAAAATGACAGACAGCAAAAACGTCATCTATTTCGGCAATCTGAAAAGCCGCTGCGGCGGTGTCGTACATACGGGTGACAACCTGACAGGTGAAGGCGACGGCGATGATGAACAAATTCTCATCGATTTGGCGAAAGTGCCCGCTCAGATTAATAAACTTGTGTTTGTCGTCAATATTTACGACTGCGTCAGACGTAAACAGGACTTCGGCATGATTCAAAACGCGTTCATCCGCGTCGTTGATCAGGCTAATCGGGAAGAACTGGTGACTTACAATTTAAGAGATAACTATTCAGGCAGAACGAGCCTGATTGCGGCTGAAATCTACCGCGAGGACGGCGAGTGGAAATTCGCCGCAGTAGGAGAAGGCACAAACGATACAAAAATCGGCGATATCGTTAACCGATACGCCTAAACGATAAAAAGGAGAGTGCTCACATGGCAATTTCATTGGCAAAAGGACAAAAAGTAGATTTGACGAAAACAAATCCGGGTCTTTCTAAAGTCGTTGTCGGCCTTGGCTGGGATACAAACAAATACGACGGCGGACATGATTTTGATTTAGATTCCAGCGTCTTTCTACTAAATGAAGCAGGAAGATGCGCGTCGCCCGATGATTTCATTTTCTATAATCAGCTTGAAGGCGGAAACGGCTCTGTCGCACATTCAGGAGACAACCTGACAGGCCAGGGCGAGGGCGATGACGAAAGCGTAAGAGTCAACCTGAGCGCGGTGCCTGCCGCTATTGACAAAATCTCATTCGTCATCACGATTCATGAAGCCGAAGCGCGCGGCCAAAACTTCGGACAAGTTTCCAACGCGTTCGTGCGCATTGTCAATGAAGAGACAAATGAAGAGCTGATCCGCTACGATCTGGCTGAAGATTTCTCAATTGAAACAGCCATTATCGCAGGGGAGCTTTACAGACATAACGGTGAATGGAAATTTTCCGCGATCGGCTCAGGCTACCAAGGCGGACTGGCCCGTATTGCGACAGATTACGGCCTGCAAATCGGCTGAACCATATCAAACACAGAAGGGAGAGGACGGCACATGGCTATTCAATTATCGAAAGGACAGCGTGTTGATCTGACAAAAACGAACCCCGGCCTTACAAAAGCGGTGATCGGCTTAGGCTGGGATACGAACAAGTACTCCGGAGGGCATGACTTTGACCTTGACGCGTCGGCTTTTCTTGTCGATGCCCATGACAACTGTGTAAATGATCTTGATTTTGTTTTCTACAATAACCTGGAACACCCAAGCGGGGGCGTCATCCATACGGGAGACAACCGGACGGGCGAGGGCGAGGGAGACGATGAACAAATTATCGTCGACTTCTCAAAAATACCCGCAAATATTGAAAAGATCGGCATCACCGTCACGATTCATGATGCGGAAGCGCGCGGCCAAAATTTCGGACAAGTGTCTAACGCGTTCGTGCGCGTCGTCGATGAAAACAGCCAGAATGAACTGCTTCGTTTCGATTTAGGGGAGGACTTCTCGATTGAAACGGCGGTTGTCGTTTGTGAGCTTTACCGCCATGGGGCTGAGTGGAAGTTTAACGCCATCGGCAGCGGGTTTTCCGGCGGTCTGGCATCACTTTGCCGGAATTACGGCTTGCAGGTGTAAACAGGAAATTACCGTTTTACTAAATAGGAGGAAAAAACTTGGATTTTCTACATCATATTATGTCGACCTACGCTTCCTTTTTTGATTGGAAAATGTGGGGTGAGGTGCTGACTGACCCTGTATCATGGGGGCTGATCGGTTCCTTGGTTCTGCTGGAAGGGCTGCTGTCGGCCGACAATGCGTTAGTGCTTGCGGTTATGGTAAGGCATCTGCCTGAAAAACAGCGGAAGAAAGCATTAACATACGGATTGTTCGGGGCATATATTTTCCGTTTTATCTTTATCGGGATCGGAATGCTGCTCATTAAGTTCTGGTGGATCAAAGTGCTTGGCGCGCTGTACCTGGCTTGGCTCGTCATTAAGCATTTCTGGATCGGAGAAGGTGATGACGATACGGAAGGCATGAAGAAAAATTCATGGATGGTCCGTACGTTCGGAATTTTCTGGGCCACTGTCGTTTCAGTTGAGTTAATGGATCTGGCCTTCTCTGTTGACAGCATTTTGGCCGCGTTTGCGGTATCGGAAAAAGTGTGGGTGCTCTTGATCGGCGGTATGCTTGGCATTCTCATGATGCGTACAGTCGCAAAAGTATTCCTTGTTTTAATTGATAAAATCCCTGAGCTTGAAAACACGGCTTTCGTGCTGATCGGGATTATCGCCGTGAAAATGGCGGCGAGCGCCTTTGATTATGAAATGCCGCACGTTGTGTTCTTCGGAATCATCATCGCTGCGTTTGTGGTAACGTTTATTATCCACTATTTCAACAAACAAAAGCAGGTTCAGGAGCAAACGGCTGCATCTAAAGAAGAATAAAACAAAAAAGGAGGGAGAGTTCATTTCCTTCCTTTTTTGTACCGATAATCATGAAGAGAAAGGAGGAAGATGATGAGGCAGGAAGAATTGGTGATCCGAAAGGCCGAGCCGGAAAACGATGACTGGGAAACGTTTCTGATGCGGCCGCTGCCGGAACGTCCCGGTTACGAGCGGGAAAACGGGCTGACGTTTACCCGGCTTGCCGTCCGGATTTTGGGCACTCCTTATGATGAGACGGAGTATTACAATAAGCTTTTCGAGCTGTCTTCTCATGAAAACATCCATGTGTTAAGCGAAACGCTGGATAAGACCATCGCGCCTGAAACGTTTCAGGCGCTCCAGCACATCCATTCGGTCAATCAAAAAGAGAAAGGGCTTTCGGTTTCCAGATTTGTCGCGTTTCTCGATGGGGGCAGGCTGCTTGCCAAACACGCTGATCCGCTTATGCACCGCCGGCTGAGAACCGCGTTTATGACGCTTTTGGAAACCTTTGCGGACCGGCATGAAAACGGGCTGAATCACCCCGATTTCCGGCGTGTGCTCTTGGATGTGTCAAAGTTTTCGCTGAACCACCTGAATCCATGGCTCGAACAAGCCGATATAGAGCGTGAGATGCCGAAGGTGGTGTGGTATGGAGACGCTGCCAAAAGCCAGCTCTATTTTCTCTATTATCTCATGCTAATCGGCTGTGACGTCCTATTGTTTCATCCGGCTGCGGAAGATCCGTTCAGCTTGATTGATCCGGATGAGGAACTCAGCTTTGTGATAAAGCTCCCCGCAACAGGCGGCCTTGAGCCATTCCCGAAAGAAAAGCCGGACAGAACGTCCACGACGGCCTACCGGTCAACGAAAGAAATTGAGCATGTGCTGAACCATGAGGAATCTATGATGTATAAGCCTTGGCAGTTCAGGGATCATACCCCGCAGTCCGTGACATTAAAAACGACGTATGATGAGTTATTTCTCATTGCGAAGGAGCGGGCGTTTATCCGGCCGCAATTTAAAGCGGACAGGGAGCGGGTGGCCGTTCCGAACCTTTTTGCGAAAGTGATGGGGGTTTCCAAAGATACGAAAGAATATTGGAACAGACTCCATACCGCCGCGGACTATCAGGAGACACACATGATCCGCAGTTTTCCGTTTACGGAAGAGCTGAAAGCCAACTACCAGTATCACTACACTCAGGTTTTGAACGAAGAAGGAGCGATTGACGCGGACAGGCTGAAAAGAAGCAACATCTGGCAGTACAAGCATCTGCCTTCAGGTGTGCAGAACGCCATCGCCAATGTGATTTCTGACATGTGCAGAAACCCAGGGCTGAAGGCTTTGCCCGGGGAGCAGGCAAGGGATGCCGCAATCTATTTGTTCCGCCAGGCGATGAACCTGCCCGCTTCGCTGCTGCAATTGATTCAGACGTTTGATTACGCCCAAACCGTTCCGAAACTCGTTTTATATCATACGGAACAAAATGGCGAACTCACACGTTCTGACGCCGCCGCTCTGTTGTTTTTAAATAAATTCGGCGTCGATATCATCTTGTATAATCCGCCGGGGCATCAAGATATTGAGCATTATATTGAAGAAAGCCAATTTGATGTCCATTGGCTGGAGGACATGGTGTTTCGGCAGGAATATAAGGAGCCGTCACTCGTAAGAAAGCTGTTTAGAACCATTACGCAAAAGCAGGGAGAGTAAATAAACATGACAGAAAATCAAAATCCGCTTGTTCTTGATAAAAATGAAGAGATTTCTGAACAAAAAGCAGATGACATCAGGGTGCAGCTGCGCCAAGACCCTGAAGTGCAGCGCATTTCGCAGCAGATTGACGTGAAAAACCAAATGGAGCTGCTGGAGTACGGAAAAGAACCGGCAGTTGAAATCTCGAAGTTCTCCGACCGCATCTTAAATATGATGAAAACAACAAGTGTCACGGATTCAGGCACAATGCTGACGCAGCTCGGAAAAATTATGGACCGTTTTGACAAAAATGATTTCGATGAACCAAAAGGATTTCTCGCTAAAATGTTCAAACGCGGCAACAGCATGATTGAAAAGATTTTTCAAAAGTACCGCACCCTGGGCGGAGAAATTGAAAAAATCCACGTCGAAATTTCAAAATACAAAGATGAAATGGCAAAGACAAACCATATGCTAGAAGAGATGTATGAAAACAACATTAACTACTACATGGAGCTTGAAAAGTATGTCGTTGCCGGGCAGATGAAGCTTGAGGAAATGCAGGCGCTCATTCCTTCTTATGAAGAAAAAGCGGCCGGCGGAAACCAGCTTGCGCAAATGCAGCTTGATACGCTTCGTGACGGGCTTCAGGCGCTTGAGGAACGTGTCTATGATTTAGATATGGCGCGGATGGTGGCGCTGCAAACGGCGCCGCAGATCCGCCTCCTTCAGCGCGGGAATACGAAGCTCATCGGGAAAATCAATTCCGCTTTCGTTATTACGATTCCGATTTTTAAAAACGGCATCATTCAGGCTGTCACAGTCAAACGGCAAAAGCTTGTGGCTGATTCAATGAGCGAGCTGGACCGCCGCACGAATGAAATGCTGAAGCGCAACGCTGAAAACATCTCAAACCAAAGCGTGGAGATTGCCCGTATGGCAGGCCGTCCGAGCATTGACATTGAGACGATTGAAACGTCTTGGAATACGATTGTCAGCGGTATGCAGGAAACGAAACAGATCGAGGAAGAGAACAGACGTATCAGAGAAGACGGCGCGAAACGGATTCAACAGCTTCAGGATAATATTAAAAACGCAGTCTTAAAGAATTAACACACATCCCGCTTGCTTACGGCAAGCGGGATTTTTTTGCGAAAAAAGATAATGACAATGTGTAAAGACAGGTGTAAACTTATACGGTAATCATTTTCGATTTGAGGTGCTGCTTATGAACAAACAACCTGCCGTCACTCCGCGAAAACTTCTGGCGATTGCCGGAATGGGCTGGCTGTTTGATGCGATGGATGTCGGAATTTTATCGTTTATTATCGCCGCGCTTCACACTGATTGGAATTTAACGCCCGATCAAATGAAATGGATCGGAAGCGTCAATTCCATCGGTATGGCAGCGGGTGCGTTTTTGTTTGGTTTACTGGCTGATCGAATCGGCCGCAAAAAAGTGTTTATCATTACCCTTTTGTGCTTTTCCATCGGAAGCGGCATTTCCGCTTTTGTAACGAGCTTATCAGCATTTCTCATTCTTCGTTTTGTCATCGGGATGGGGCTTGGCGGAGAGCTCCCAGTTGCTTCAACACTTGTATCGGAAGCGGTTGTGCCTGAGAAGCGCGGCAGAGTGATTGTGCTTCTGGAAAGCTTTTGGGCCGCGGGGTGGCTCGCAGCGGCACTGATTTCTTACTTTGTGATCCCAAGCTTCGGCTGGCAGGCTGCCCTGCTGTTAACCGCGCTGACTGCTTTTTATGCGCTGTACTTGCGGACGGGTCTGCCTGATTCGCCGAAATATGAGTCGCTTTCTGCCAAAAAGAAATCGGTGTGGGAGAATGTAAAAAGCGTCTGGGCAAGACAGTATATAAGGCCGACTGTGATGCTGTCGATCGTGTGGTTTTGCGTGGTGTTTTCTTATTACGGCATGTTCCTATGGCTGCCGAGTGTCATGCTGATGAAAGGCTTCAGCATGATTCAAAGCTTTGAATATGTCCTGCTGATGACGCTTGCTCAGCTTCCGGGCTATTTTTCCGCTGCATGGCTGATCGAAAAAGCGGGCCGGAAGCGGATACTCGTCATTTACTTGATCGGTACGGCAGGAAGCGCCTATTTCTTCGGAACAGCTGATTCCTTAGGCCTTCTGCTTACGGCTGGCATGCTGTTATCGTTTTTCAACCTTGGTGCGTGGGGCGTGCTGTATGCCTATACACCGGAGCAATACCCGACAGCGATTCGCGCAACAGGTTCAGGAACGACAGCGGCGTTTGGAAGAATCGGCGGCATCTTCGGCCCGCTGCTCGTCGGAACGCTCGCAGCCCGCCATATTTCGTTTTCGGTCATCTTTTCAATCTTTTGCATTGCCATCTTACTCGCGGTTGCTTGTATTTTGATTATGGGGAAAGAAACAAAACAAACTGAGCTTGAATAAGGAAAGCACCTCGCGATTGAGGTGCTTTTTTTACATGTGTGCCCGGGCTGCGGATTGGCGATTCCCGGTTGTCTGGTAGAGCGTCATAGACAGGATGAATAGAATGGCTGTAAATCCTGTGACGGCTCCGAAATGGTGTGCGCTTTGATATAAAAAACCTGCAGCACATGTGCCGACAGTGGTACCTGCATACATAGCGGCATTGGAAAGGGAAGCGATAGTTCCTCGCGCATTCGGTGAAATGGCTTGAAAGACACCCATCATTAACGGAAAGATGATGCCAGCTGTAAAGAACGTGAGAAAAAAGCTTGTTTCTACAAAAAATAAGTTAGGCAAGAAAGGAAGAGCGAAATAGAAAGCGCCCATCAGCAGCATGCCGCCGATCAATGTTTTAAACATGCCCAGCTTTTCTGAAATCCGGCTGCCGATCAGGCTTCCGAGCATATTTCCCAGTCCGAGTACAAGCATAGCGGCGCCAATTTGCGACACGGTTAAATGATAATCCGCAGAAAGCCAAGTGCCGAGAAAGCTGAACGACGCGAAATTTCCGGTTTGAAAGAGGAAATAGGCAAGCAAAATAACCACTGTCTTCGGCAGCGAAAACAGCTCCCGATATGGAGCGGCAATTGACGTGCGCGCTGTTTGTTCAGAAGGTCGAATATCAGGCATAACAGCTGCCAGGATCAATAGAAGAATAAGCGAGCACGCTGACAAAAAGAAAAAGGGAGTATGCCATGTAAAGGAAGCGAAAAACCCTCCGATCGGCAGTCCGAGCATTTGTGAAGCGGCCAATCCCGCTGTCGCAATCCCCATGCTTTTCATGACCTGAGAAGGCTGGACGAGGATAGGGATGGACGCCCAAATTTGAGGCGTCACAAACGCAGCGCTAACGCCTGCGGCAAAACGGAACAGGCACATGGCGGCAAAAGAGGGTGCGATGCCGCATAAAAACGTGGATACAATAAAGCCTGCAAGTCCCCACAGCATGACTGTTTTCCTGTTAAGCCTGTCTGAGATCGGACCCGCAATGAAAGCGAATAGCGCATAACCGAGTGCATAAGCACTGACCATCCAGCCTGACAAATCGGTAGAGACATGAAACTGATTCTGTAAAAGCGGGAGAAGCGGAGAAAGTAAAAAAGTATCCGTGCCAATGACAAACATCACACTGAAGAAAAGCCAAATACGATTCAAATGTTATCACTCCTATAGTTTTATAATTTTGAAACTATGAAACAGATATGTATAGAGAAAACCCTTTGTTAAAGGGTTTCCAAAAAGCCGGGCAGGTATGTTTGAAATGTCTCTTCCCGCAGGCGGACGTATTTTGTCCGTGAATTTTTCCGGGTTGCCGTTAATCCCGCTTCCCGCAGCGTTTTAAAATGATAGGATGCTGTGGTTTTGACAATATCGCATTTTTCACCTACTTCACCGCAGCTGAGTTCTTTTCCGCTGTAATAAAGCGTACGAATAATGGCAAGCCTCGATTCATCAGACAGTGCTTTAAAGATTTGGGCTCTGATTTGATCATCTGATTGTTTCATAGTCATGAAACTATAATACATAATGGGAGGTGGGAAAGCAACTTATTTTTCCAGTAAAGGAGAACAATTATAGAAAAGAGAGGAATTAAGTTCCGTTAAAAGCGCTTTCAACTATAGGTGAGCGGAATATCACCTGTAAAATACAATCATAAAGGAGTATAACAGAGTATTTAGAAGCATAAATAAGGTCAAACGGCCACAGGGGATGTTTATAAAGAAATGGTACAGAATAAAAGGAAATATGCTGTTTGTGGGGATGTTACATAAATGTTACGTTAATAAAGATTGCTTAATATGGAGGGAAAATATGAGTGTAGATGAGAAACCAATTAAGATAAAAGTCGAGAAAGTCTCTAAAATTTTTGGGAAACATACAAAGAAAGCAGTTCAGATGCTTGCCGACGGAAAGACAAAAAAAGAGATCCTGAAAGCCACTGGATCAACCGTTGGGGTAAATCAAGCTGATTTTGATGTATATGATGGTGAGATATTTGTCATCATGGGTCTATCGGGGAGCGGTAAATCAACTTTAGTTCGGCTGTTAAACCGGCTTATTGAACCGACTGCCGGGAATATTTATATTGATGGTGACATGATAACAAATATGTCAAAAGACCAGCTCCGGGAAGTGCGCCGGAAAAAAATCAGCATGGTCTTTCAAAAATTTGCGCTGTTTCCGCACAGAACGATTCTTGAAAATACGGAATACGGTTTGGAGCTCCAAGGCGTCGACAAAAAAGAGCGTGAGCAAAAAGCGCTTGATTCGCTTAAACTTGTCGGTCTTGAAGGCTTTGAACACCAATTCCCTGATCAGCTCAGCGGAGGAATGCAGCAGCGTGTCGGACTTGCCCGCGCATTGACGAATGATCCTGACATTCTTCTGATGGATGAAGCTTTCAGTGCGCTTGATCCGCTGATCCGCAAAGACATGCAGGATGAGCTTTTAGACCTTCATGACTCTGTCGGCAAGACGATCATCTTCATCACACATGATCTTGATGAAGCATTGCGCATCGGCGACAGAATCGTGCTGATGAAAGACGGTAACATCGTTCAGATCGGGACGCCTGAAGAAATTCTGATGAGCCCGTCCAATGAATACGTTGAGAAATTCGTTGAGGACGTTGATTTATCCAAAGTTCTGACAGCGGGTCACATCATGAAGCGCGCTGAAACCGTGCGGATTGACAAAGGGCCTCGTGTAGCGCTGCAGCTCATGAAGAATCTCGGTATTTCTTCTATTTACGCCGTTGATAAACAGAAACAGCTTCTCGGCGTCATTCACGCGGCGGATGCGAAAAAAGCGGTGGAATCCGACTTATCGCTTCAGGATATTCTAAATACTGAATTTACGACTGTAAACGAAAGCACGTACTTGACGGAAATTTTCGATGT
Source organism: Bacillus sp. SIMBA_026 (assembly GCF_046535335.1). Taxonomy (NCBI): domain Bacteria; kingdom Bacillati; phylum Bacillota; class Bacilli; order Caryophanales; family Bacillaceae; genus Bacillus; species Bacillus sp. SIMBA_026. Next base: position 113,006 of record NZ_JAWRWX010000003.1, read on the forward strand.
CGTGTCTGATGCGAATATTCCGATCGCCGTCACGGACGATAAGGACCGCATGAAAGGCATTGTCGTAAAAGGCGCATTAATCGGCGCGCTTTCAGGAAATAACGATTATATAAATGTTGAAGATTCTGCTGAACAAGCTCAGGATTCTTCTGTTCAGGGGGTGAAGTAAATGGACAGATTGCCTAGAATTCCGTTAGCAGATATCGTTGACCGGTTTGTTGACTGGCTTACCATGACGTTCGGAGGTTTCTTTGACGGAATCTCAAACGGTTTGGCCGCTTTCGTAAACGCGATTGTGAGCGGTTTGGGTTTCATCCCGTCTATTTTATTGACTGTTATTTTTGCAGCTCTCGCTTGGTGGATCAGTACGAGAGGAATTGCACTCTTTACGTTAATCGGATTCCTTGTTATTGATTATTTGGGTTATTGGTCGCCGATGCTGCAAACGTTGGCGCTTGTCGTCACATCTGTTTTGATTTCCATTATTATCGGGGTTCCGATCGGCATATGGGCGTCTCAGAAAGAAACGGTCCGCCGCATTGTCACACCGATTCTGGATTTAATGCAGACCATGCCGGCTTTCGTATATCTGCTGCCTGCAATTTTCTTCTTTAATATCGGGGTTGTGCCAGGCGTCGTGGCATCTGTTATTTTCGCGATGCCTCCGACGATCCGCATGACGGTTCTCGGTATTAAACAGGTTCCGGCTGATCTGATTGAAGCGACGGAAGCATTCGGTTCAACGACGTCTCAGCGTCTGTTCAAGGTCCAGCTTCCGCTTGCCACAAAAACAATTCTTGCCGGTATTAACCAAAGCATCATGCTTGCTTTGTCAATGGTCGTTATCGCGGCCATGGTCGGTGCGCCGGGTCTCGGTTCTGAAGTATACAGCGCCGTGACACAGTTGAAAACCGGTGTCGGAGTGGAAGCGGGTATCGCGATCGTTATCGTAGCGATTACACTCGACCGTATCACGCAAAACATTAAAGTGAAGAAGAAGAGCAGGGGGAATGCCTGATGCTTAAGAAAATCATCGGTGTCGGCGTTACCGCTGCGCTGGCTCTTTCTTTGGCTGCCTGCGGTTCGCAGACTGATGGTAAGGCAACGGCTGCGGACCAGGTGAACAAAACCATTATCGGTATTGATCCGGGATCGGGGATCATGGCCCTGACGGATGAGGCCGTGAAGGATTACGGATTGAAAGACTGGAATGTCGTCACGGCGTCAAGTGCTGCCATGACGGCGACATTGAAGAAATCATATGACCGGAAAAAGCCGATCATCGTAACGGGCTGGACGCCGCACTGGATGTTCTCCAGATACAAGCTGAAGTTCCTTGATGATCCGAAAAAAACGTATGGAACTGCCGAGCAGATTCATACGATTACTAGAACCGGCTTCAGTAAGGAACAGCCTAACGCGGCCAAAGTTCTCAGCCAGTTCAAATGGACGCAGGACGATATGGGAGAAGTCATGATTGCCGTTGAGGAAGGCGAAAAGCCGGCCAAAGCCGCAGCTGAATATGTGAAAAAACACAAAGATCAAGTGGCTCAATGGACAAAAGGAGCCCATAAAGTTAAAGGGGATAAAATCAACCTGGCTTATGTGGCATGGGACAGTGAAATCGCAAGTACGAATGTAATCGGAAAAGTATTTCAAGACCTCGGCTATGACGTGAAGCTGACGCAAGTGGAGGCAGGACCGATGTGGACTGCGATTGCGACAGGCAGCGCGGATGCGTCATTGTCTGCTTGGCTTCCGAATACCCATAAGGCATATGCGTCTAAATATAAAGGCAAATATGAAGATGTAGGAACGAGTCTGACAGGCGTCAAGATGGGTCTGGTCGTTCCTCAGTACATGAAAAACGTCAATTCAATTGAAGATTTGAAGAAGTAATAAGGAAAAGCAGCCCTGTAACGGGCTGCTTTTTTTTATGCTTCAAACGATTTGAGGACGGCGGCCGTTAATATCTCAACGCCAGTAAAGATGGCGCTTCGGTCAAATGTCATTTGGGGATGGTGAAGTCCCGGCTCCAGACCGCATCCTAGGCCGAGCATCGTCGTTTTTAAGTTCGGCACCTTTACCCCGTAAAAATGAAAATCCTCTCCACCGGTTGTCACAAGAGGTTCATCCAGATGTTCTTCTCCGAGAATGCTGCTGATCGCAGATGCCATGATGGCTTCCGCCTCCTTGTTTCGCTCGGCTGCCGGGAGGCTGTGTTCTTTTTGCAGTTCGATTTTTGCGCCGAATGCGGCAGCCGCCGCTTCACAGGCTCTTTCGGTTTCGGCGGTTAATTTCTCCATGGCGGCATTGGTTTGTGCGCGGAGATCAAGGCTGAACGATGCTTTTCCCGGAATGATATTGGAACTCTCTCCGCCGGCCTGAAGCTTTGTCATCTTCACGGAATGCGGGATGCCGGGATCAAGATGAATGAAGCTGAGTTTTTGGACGAGAAGAGCGGCGATTTCGATACTGTTAAGGCCGAGATGCGGTCTCGCGCCGTGGGCTTCTTCTCCGATAATCAGACCTTCTATATGCTGGCTTGAGCCATGCAGAATGGACGGTGCGCATCGGCCGTTTGCCGTTTCCTGTACGGGGCGCACGTGCACGCCGTATAAGAAGTCAACATCATCCAGTACGCCTTTTTCAATCATTTTCAGCGCTCCGCCGCCTTTTTCTTCAGCCGGCTGAAAAATAAAGCGGATGGTGCCCTTCGGAAGTTTCGGCTGACTCTTTAAAAGCATCATCGTGCCGAGCGCCATCGTCATATGTGAATCATGTCCGCATGAATGGTTCGCCTGAAAGACACCATCCACTTCCTGCCACAGCGCGTCAATATCCGCCCGGACAGCCACAACGGGCGAGCCTTCTCCGATTTCGCCGACAACACCGGTACAATCATCAAACGTGCGGGTCCGGCAGCCGGCCTCTTTCAGTTTTTCAGTCAGATATTCAGTTGTTTGATATTCTTTCCAGCTTACTTCGGGATTGGCGTGCAGGTGGTCAAAAATATCCATAATGACTTGCTTTTCATGCGCTGTGAGTCTGTTCATGCCGTAAGTCCTCCTTCAAAAGCTGTCTGTTTTTTATTTTTGATATTGAAAACAGGCAATCGGTCTGTATATAATATAGCACATATCTGTATTTTCTGAATAGTTTATAAATTTTTAAAGCGGGATGGTGATGGTATGGCTGTGCCGAAGGCCGAACCTGTATTGAAAAAGAAGAAATTGTTTGTGATGCCTGATGCTTATGTGCTGCTGTTCATTGTCGCTTTACTATGCGCGATAGCGTCGTACCTCGTTCCCGCGGGAGAATTTGACAGGGTGACAAAGGGCAGTGTGACGTCCGCCGTCCCGGGAAGCTATCATTCTTTAGACCAGTCTCCTGTCAGCCCGATCGCTTTTTTTACCGCGATTCAGGAAGGGATGACAAGTTCCGCGCCGATCATTTTTTTAATCCTGTTTACGGGCGGCACCATTGCGATTTTGGAGAAAACGGGCGCCATCAATGGATTGATCAGTAATGTCATCAGTACGTTCCGCACAAAACAGCTGCTGTTTATTGCGATTGTCGGATCTCTGTTTTCGATCCTCGGCACAACCGGCATCGTCGTTAATTCCGTGATCGGTTTTATTCCGATCGGCCTGATCGTCGCCCGCTCGCTGAAATGGGACGCCGTGGCCGGAGCGGCCGTCATTTATATCGGCTGCTATGCCGGGTTTAACGCGACGATTTTATCACCTTCACCGCTCGGGTTATCACAAAGCATCGCGGAGCTGCCGCTGTTTTCCGGTATCGGACTGCGGATTGCCGTCTACATTTGTTTTCTGTTATCATCTATTTTATATATTTATCGGTATACGAGAAAACTCAGAAAAGCAAAGGACGCCAGTCTGCTGGGGAACGATTGGTTTCCGGCGGCAGGTTCACTCCCGCAGGTTTCTGAGCCGGAGGACAAGCATGTCCCGTTTACCGTCCGCCATAAATTGATTCTGGCTGTCGCGGCTTTGTCGCTTGCAGGCTTTTTATACGGCGCGCTTACTCTTGGCTGGTCTGATTCAGAGATGGCCGCCGTGTTCATTTTTATCTCAATCGTGTCCGGCCTGATTGCGGGAATGGCGGCAGATGATATCGCAAAAACGTTTATTACAGGCTGTCAGGGCCTCGTTTACGGCGCGCTGATCGTCGGAATGGCGAGAAGCATTTCCGTTATCCTGGAACATGGAAAGCTGCTTGATACGGTAGTCAATGGACTTGCGTCACTGCTGCACGGTTTCAGCCCGATGGCAGGGGCAATCGGAATGTATATTTCCAGCGCCCTGCTTCATTTTCTGATTTCATCGGGCTCAGGGGAGGCGGTCGTATTTATTCCGATCTTGGCGCCGCTTGCCGATCTGATGGGTATCACGAGACAGGTCGCGGTTGAAGCGGTTATGCTTGGGGAAGGCGTCGTAAACTGTGTCAATCCGACTTCCGGCGTGCTGATGGCCGTACTGGCTGCCAGCGGCATTCCGTACGTAAAGTGGCTTCGCTTCATGATTCCGCTGGCGCTGATTTGGTTTGTCATCGGCCTTGTGTTTATTTGCATAGGCGTCCTGATCAATTGGGGCCCTTATTAACATTTTTGTCAATGATATTTCGGTTTATCATTATGAATCGGCAAGATATAATGGGAGTTGTAAGCCATTCTTAATAGTACGGGAGGAAGTCATGAATCAGCGTCGGAACAGACTTTCAAACGTGAATGGAAAGAGTGAGAGTGTGAAAGAGAAAGAACGAATGATTTGGTCAGAAGTCGGAATGCTTGTGGGCACACTGTCTTTGCTTGACATCATCGTACGCGGACTTGTTCTGAACTGTCCGTTTAGGGAATGGGCCGGAAGCTTGGCGGTTTTCTTCATTATAATTGTTTATTATTGTATCAGGGCGGGAGCGTCGGGAATGCTCATGCCGAGAATAGACACCAAAGAAGAATTGCAAAAGCGGGTGAAGCAGCAGCGGATAGATTCAATTGCGGTCACTTTTGCGGCAGCGGCGATTACGATGTACGACAGGGGGTTTCCCCATACATTCTTTGCTTGGCTGAAAATGATCTTTCTTTTTATCGTCTGCGGAGGCATTCTGTTTCTGCTTCGGTATGTCATTGTGAAGCTGTCTTACAGAAGAGCGATAAAAGAAATAAAAAAGAAATCATCTTGACAGGTGGTTTCTTTTTTTGTTTGAAAGCGGGAAGTCTTTTTAATTGATAGGAATATAGATTTGAATTCACTCTGCCGCGTTGCTTTGATAGAGAGAGTGTGATAAGTTGAAATGTAAGCGTTAACAGAATTCTCCAGTCTTCACAACAGTTGAAAGGAGCTAAAGAAAGAGTAAGAGGAATTTTTGACTCCGCAGTCAGTCTTCAAAAATGAAATAAGGAGTGTCAAAAATGTTTGAAAAACGATTCAAAACCTCTTTACTGCCGTTATTCGCCGGATTTTTATTGCTGTTTCATTTGGTTTTGTCAGGCCCGGCGGCTGCAAACGCTGAAACTGCAAACAAATCGAATGAGATGGCCGTGTCATCGGTCAAAAACGGGACCATCCTTCATGCTTGGAATTGGTCGTTCAATACGTTAACACAAAATATGAAAGAGATTCGTGATGCGGGCTATGCAGCCATTCAGACGTCTCCGATTAACCAAGTAAAGGAAGGGAACCAAGGAGATAAAAGCATGAGGAACTGGTACTGGCTGTATCAGCCGACATCGTACCAAATCGGCAACCGTTACTTAGGCACTGAACAAGAATTTAAGGACATGTGTGCAGCCGCGGAAAAATACGGCGTAAAAGTCATTGTTGATGCGGTTATCAATCATACCACCAGCGATTATGCCGCGATTTCTGACGAGATTAAGCGTATTCCAAACTGGACCCACGGAAACACACAAATTAAAAATTGGTCGGATCGATGGGACGTCACTCAAAATTCATTGCTTGGGCTGTATGATTGGAATACACAGAACACTGAGGTGCAAGCCTACCTGAAAGGTTTCTTGGAAAGAGCATTGAATGACGGAGCAGACGGGTTCCGCTATGATGCCGCCAAGCATATAGAGCTTCCGGATGATGGGAATTACGGCAGCCAATTTTGGCCGAATATCACAAATACATCGGCGGAGTTCCAATACGGAGAAATCCTGCAAGACAGCGCATCCAGAGATACTGCTTATGCGAATTATATGAATGTGACGGCTTCTAACTACGGGCATTCCATCAGATCCGCTTTAAAGAATCGTAATCTGAGTGTGTCGAATATCTCCCATTATGCATCTGACGTGTCTGCGGACAAGTTAGTCACATGGGTGGAATCACATGATACGTATGCCAATGATGATGAAGAGTCCACATGGATGAGTGATGACGATATTCGTTTAGGCTGGGCAGTGATTGGTTCCCGCTCAGGAAGCACGCCTCTTTTCTTTTCCCGGCCTGAGGGCGGAGGAAATGGTGTGAGATTTCCCGGAAAAAGTCAAATAGGAGATCGCGGGAGCGCCTTATTTAAAGATCAGGCGATCACTGCGGTCAATCAATTTCACAATGAAATGGCCGGGCAGCCCGAGGAACTCTCGAATCCGAATGGGAACAATCAAATATTTATGAATCAGCGCGGCTCAAAAGGCGTTGTGCTGGCAAATGCAGGATCGTCTTCTGTCACCATCAATACTTCAACGAAATTACCTGACGGCAGGTATGATAATAGGGCCGGCGCCGGTTCATTTCAAGTAGCGAACGGCAAACTGACAGGTACGATCAATGCCAGATCCGCGGCTGTTCTTTATCCTGACGACATTGGAAATGCGCCTCATGTCTTCCTTGAGAATTACCAAACGGGGGCAGTCCATTCTTTCAATGATCAGCTGACGGTCACCCTGCGTGCAAATGCGAAAACAACAAAAGCCGTTTACCAAATCAATAATGAGCAGCAGACAGCATTTAAGGATGGAGACCGATTAACGATCGGGAAAGAAGATCCAATCGGCACGACATACAACATTAAATTAACCGGAACGAACGGCGAGGGTGCAGCGAGAACCCAAGAATACACGTTTGTCAAAAAAGACCCGGCCCAAACCAACATCATTGGCTATCAAAATCCGGATCATTGGGGCCAGGTAAATGCTTATATCTATAAACATGATGGAGGCAGGGCGATAGAATTAACCGGATCGTGGCCGGGGAAAGCCATGACCAAGAATGCAGATGGAATGTACACGCTGACGCTGCCTGAGAATGCGGATACGGCCAACGCCAAAGTGATTTTTAACAATGGCAGCGCCCAAGTGCCCGGCCAGAACCAGCCCGGCTTTGATTATGTGCAGAATGGTTTGTATAACAACTCCGGTTTAAACGGTTATCTTCCGCATTAATGAATAGAGACATCATCACATCAAACCCTTGCTTCTGTTAGGAAATCAATCACGCTGAAAAGATGACAACATCCTAAAACGGTTCCGTTTTAGGATGTTGTCAACAATCTGGAAACCATCATCGATATTTTTTTGTCCAAAAATCAAACTTTTCTCTTGCAAAAGTTTGTGAAGTATTGCACAATATAAATGTGAAATACTTCACAATATAAAAACAGTCACCACGAAACACTGGAGGATGAGCATACATGATGAACGAACGAGTGAACAAAGTAGCATTAATCGGAGCAGGTTTTGTTGGAAGCAGTTATGCATTTGCGTTAATTAACCAAGGGATCACAGATGAGCTTGTGATCATTGATGTAAATAGAGAAAAAGCCATGGGAGATGTCATGGATTTAAATCACGGAAAGGCATTTGCGCCTCATCCGGTCAAAACGTCTTACGGCACATATGAGGATTGCAAGGATGCCGATATCGTGTGCATCTGTGCAGGGGCCAATCAAAAACCGGGCGAAACGAGACTTGAGCTGGTCGAAAAAAATCTCGCCATTTTTAAAAGTATTGTCGGTGAAGTAATGGCAAGCGGATTTGACGGCATCTTCCTCGTTGCCACAAACCCGGTCGACATTCTCACTTATGCGACTTGGACATTCAGCGGCTTGCCGAAAGAACGCGTCATCGGCAGCGGCACGACACTGGATTCTGCGCGATTCCGTTATATGCTGAGCGAATACTTCGGAGCCGCTCCGCAAAACGTACACGCCCACATTATCGGCGAGCACGGCGATACCGAGCTTCCTGTATGGAGTCACGCCAATATCGGCGGAGTGCCGGTGCAGCAATTGCTGGAGAAAAATGCAGCTTACAAACAGGACGAGCTGGATCAGATCGTTGACGATGTGAAAAACGCGGCCTACCATATTATCGAGAAAAAAGGCGCGACATATTACGGAGTGGCGATGAGCCTCGCCCGCATCACAAAAGCGATTTTGCGTAATGAAAACAGCATTTTAACCGTCAGCACATATCTGGACGGCCAATACGGTGTAAACGACGTCTTTATCGGCGTTCCGGCCGTCGTCAATCGGAACGGCATCGCAGGTGTGACGGAACTTGAGCTGAATGAAACAGAACAGGCTCAATTCAGCCGCAGCGCAAACGTACTGAAAGATATTCTCGCTCCGCATTTCGCAGAGTAAATAAAAAAGCAGTACATGACAAACGCCATGTACTGCTTTTTTTAATTCGCTTTTTTCGCCATTTCCTGAGAGGTTTTTACTCTCGCTTTTCCCATAAACAAAATGGTAACGGCCGCAATGACGATCGGCGCCAGCGCAAGCGTAAATACATATGTGATGCTTTGCGACATGGCGTCAATAATGCGATCCAGAATGTGCGGCGGAATATGAGCGCGCGTGCCGGCCTGGAAAATGTCCTGCGGATTTCCGATGTTCTGCATCGCGCCGCCCGCTCCTTTCATGCCGCTGAATGAATCTGTGAGCTTATTGGTAAACACATTTGTCTGGATGGTTCCGAAAATCGTCACACCGAGCGTCATACCGAATGATCTCAAAAACGAGTTTGTTGAGTTGGCGCTTCCGCGGTAACGCGGCTCCAGATCGTTCATGGACGCAGCCGGCAGCAGTGAGAAGTTGAAGCCGACGCCGAATCCCGAGATCAGCATGAATACCGTCAGCATCGTACGCGCCGTATCCGGTGTCATATTGGAAAGCAGCAGCATTCCGATAAAGAAAGCGACCACGGAAATCAGCATTAAACTGCGGAACCGCACTTTCGTCTGGAAAATTCCGCCGATCATACTTCCGATAACAGAACCGATCATCATCGGCGTCAAAATAAAGCCTGCGCTTGTCGCGGTGCTTCCGTACACAGCCTGAACGAAGATCGGGATAAACACCGCTAGGATGACGAACGTGGCTCCGTAAAGGAACGCCAGAATCTGTGCCGTGGCAAATAAACGGTTTTTAAACATCCAAAATGAGATCATCGGTTCTTCCGCTTTTCTTTCCACAATAAAAAAGGCGATAAAGAACACGGCGAACACCGCGAACAGACCGATGATCTGCACGGAGTTCCAATCATACGTTTTTCCGCCGAGCTCAAGAGCGAACATCAGACCGACAATGGAAACCACCAGCGTAATCGCGCCGGCCCAGTCGATTTTCTGCTTCCTGTGTTCAAGGGATTCTTTATAATAACGAAGAATGAAAAACAATGATAAAATACCGATCGGCACGTTGATGTAAAACACCCAGTGCCAGCTGATGGAGTCGGTAATGAGCGCGCCTAAAAGCGGCCCGAGAACGCTGGACAGGCCGAAAACGGCACCGAACATGCCCGACATTTTTCCGCGTTTTTCGGGCGGAAATAAATCAAAAATGATCGTGAAGGCGATCGGCATCAGCGCGCCTCCGCCGATTCCCTGAATGACGCGGTAAATAATGAGCTGATCCATTGTTTGGGCGATTCCGCATAATGCAGATCCGATTAAGAAAAGAATAAGACCGAATAAAAAGAAACGCTTGCGTCCGTACATATCGGACAGTTTTCCGTAAATCGGCATACCGGCCATAACGGCTACCATGTATGATGCCGTCACCCACGCGAACTTGTCGAAACTTCCGAGGTCCGCCACGATATTTCCCATCGCAGTGGCAACGATTGTATTATCCATAGCCGACATTAAAATGCCCAGTAAAAGACCGATGACGACAAACTTCGTCGAGGCGTCCTTAGCGGCTGTTTGTTCCATGCTTTTTCCTCCCATACTTACTTTTGATCATTAAATTTGCTATGATCATATTAGATTTGCCGAAAATTATCTTGATCGTCAAGATAAATTGATTTTATAGGGAGGCCTGTCAGTTGTCAACAAGAAATACCAGAAGCGAGACGGAGGAAACCGCGATACAGTTATTCCGGAAGATGGCCACAAGGACGATCCTTTTTCATCAGGCGGCCGCTCAATCTCTCGGTCTGTTTCCGACCGATTTAAAATCAGCTGATATCTTAAATGAAGCAGGCCCGATGACCGCAGGCGAGCTGGGGAAAAAAACCGGCCTCAGCACAGGTTCGGTAACGGCGCTCATTGACCGGCTCGAAAAAGCGGGATATGTCATGAGGAAAAAAGACCCCGAAGACAAACGTCGGGTGATCATCGTGCCGCTGACAGCCGGAAAAGCGAATGTGAAGCAATTGTTCAGCTCCTTATCCCAGTCCACGATCAGCCTTTGCCGGCAATATAAAGAAGAAGAACTGCGGCTGATATTCGATTTTTTAGGAAAAGCGACGGACATGATGGAAGACGAACTTGAGAAATTAAAATAATGTATCATAGCACGGCCCATTCATGAATAACTTGTACAAGTTGCATGAATGAGGGGGAAGCCAATGAACATCTTTTTAAGCTACATCGTTCTCGGGCTGTCATTGTCAGCACCTGTCGGCCCGGTCAATGCGGCGCAAATTGACAAAGGCATCAAAAACGGCTTTTGGCATGCGTGGATTTTCGGTCTTGGCGCCATGGCCGCGGACGGGCTGTATATGATTCTGATCTATTTCGGGCTGTCTCAATTTTTGACCGCTCCTTTTGTAAAAACGTTTTTGTGGCTCTTCGGTTTTTTCGTGCTGACCTATACGGGAGTCGAAACGTTAAAAAATATAAGGGAAGCCATGAATGTCAGAAGCGGAAAAGGAAAACCGTCTTTTTACAAAACATTCGGCGCGGGATTTTTTATTTCTCTTTCCAATCCGCTGAGCATTTTATTCTGGCTCGGCATATACGGGAGCATTCTCGCCAAAACCGCTGAATCCTTCGATGCAAATCAGCTTTTGATTTACAGCTCCGGCATTCTTCTCGGCATTTTGATCTGGGATTTCTGCATGGCGGTCGCCGCGAGCACTTTCAGAAATCTCCTTCATGAAAAAGCGCTCCGCTGGCTGACGGGAGCGGCGGGTGTGTCTTTGATCGTTTTCGGGTTTTATTTCGGATGGCAGGGGATTCAAATGCTCATCTCATAAATAGAAGAAGAGTCACCCATCGCCTATCTCCGTCATAACGTATCATGACGATACTGGAGGTGGGCCGATGGCAAGCGGGCTGTACACAAAAAGTTGCCTTGAGGAAAAGTTATTGGATCTGCCAAATTGGCAGAGAATCGCTTTTGAGCTTCTATCAGAAAAAGTAGGCGATAAAGCGGATACGTTTCCGTGCATTCCCGGACGTCAGGGATTTTTGACAGATCAGCTCCGGATATCCTTTGCGGGTGATCCCCGCGAAGAGGGAACCCCGGAGGAAGTGGGGATGCTGCTGTCCGAGTACGGAAAGATCTCAAGGGATACCGGAAGATACGCGTCGCTGCTTGTGATTTTTGATACGCCTGAGGATTTAGCTGAGCATTATTCCATTGAGGGGTATGAAGAGCTGTTCTGGTCTTTTTTAAACCGGCTGAGCGGCTGCGACCCGAATGACTGGCCGGAAGACATGCCGGAAGACCCTGAACATTATAAATGGGAGTTCTGCTTTGACGGCGAGCCGTATTTTATTCTGTGCGCGACGCCTGCGCATGAAGCGAGACAAAGCAGAAGCTTCCCGTTTTTTATGCTGGCGTTTCAGCCGAGATGGGTTTTTGAAGGATTAAATGATTCAACCGCGTTCGGACGAAACATGAGCCGGCTGATCAGAAAACGCTTAGAGGCGTATGATGAAGCCCCTCTTCATCCCCGATTGGGGTGGTACGGATTAAAAGACAATTTAGAATGGAAGCAATATTTCCTCCGTGATGATGAGACGCAAGTGTCAAAGTGTCCCTTTTCTTATTTGAAAAGACTGTTTAAACCGACGAAATAAGCTATGATCCGGCAGGGCTGTGTCCCTGCTTTTTTTGTACGATCCATGTCACGATCGCAATGACGGCGAGAAAACAAAGGCTGACCAGAAAACCGGGCCGGCTCGATTTCTCAAACAGCGTCCCGGAGACGGCCGCGACAATCAGCACAAGGGCGATAAAAATCTGTGCGGTTCCCATTTTTGTCGTTTCGAGCAGTTTCTTGCCCGAGAACAAAATGAACAGCCACGTATAAAGAAGCATCAGACCCGCCGCGGTTGTCATGTGTTCATATATATTTTTCGGCAGCACCAATGACAGGATGATGGAGACGATGAGTCCGGCAAACGTCAATCCGAGCGCAGGCCAGCAGATTTTTTTGTTTTCCTTTAACCTGAAGCATTTCGGCGCATCCCCGTCATCGGCCATTGTACAAAGCAATGTCGTCACGGCAAACAGCGAGGCGACGAGTGTGGAAAATCCCGCAATAATAAAAATGCCGTTAAAAATATCAAGAATGATATCTAAATGAAAACCCTTCAGCGATGTAATAAACGGGCTGTCCTGCTCGGTGAATTTGCCCAGCGGCACTAACAGCAGCGCCAGGCCGAGAGAAATGACGTAAATCACCGCAAGTACAGCAAGCATCAGCCGGCCTGATTTTGAGGCTTCCTCCGGTTTTTTCAAGTGTACGGTCATCAGCCCCAAGACTTCAATTCCTCCGAAGGCGTAAAACGCATAAATCAGCCCCGTCCATAACCCCATCGCTCCGTGCGGGAACAAATCCTTTGATTCGTTCGGCACCTGCACATCCGGTTTGTGAGAAAATATACCGCACAGCGCCAATATGGCGATCACGATAAACATAAAAATCGCCGCCGTCTTGACAACAGCGAGCACATTTTCCGTTTTTTGAAAAACGGACAGCCCCGTAAATATAATCAAAAGACCGAGCACCGCATAGATGGAGGCGAAAATCCACAGCGGCACATTCGGAAACCAATGCTTCGTAAACAGCGAGATCGCTGTCAGCTGGCTTCCCGTAATCAGCATCTCGGACGACCAGTACACCCATCCGTTGCTGAAACCGGCCCAATTGCCGAAAGCCTTTCTCGCATAAGCGCAAAAAGACCCCTTTTCGGGCTGTTTAGCCGAAAGCTTCGCGAGCTGCTCAAAGACAAAATAGGTGCCAAGCCCGGCAATAAGAAATGAGATCAGCGCGGAATATCCGCTTTTGACAATAGCAATGCTGGACCCGAGAAAAAATCCCGTCCCGATTGTGCAGCCGACGCCGATTAAGGAGAGCTGCCACCAAGCGAGATTTCCTTTAGGCTGGTCCTGTGATTTACCCATGAAGTTCAACCCCTTTATCAAAGCTTAGATTGCAGCCGTCAGAAGGGGAATATACATCCAATAAATTGCTTTACATGAAACAAACGGACGGAGTTCATAATAGAAGAAAAAAGGAGCAGTCTGATGACACAGCAATTTATCGTACCGCCGAAAAAAGGGCTCGGCCTGAAGGTTCACAAAGGGCAGATTATAAAAGTAGTCGATGTGGAAGGGCAGCAGGTGGCTGACTTCACGGCGTATCATGCCAAGGACTTTTATGAACATCTTGATCAGGGCGCGACGATTGATGCCAACCAGTCCATTCATGTGAAAACGGGTGATCATATTTATTCGAATTTATACAAGCCGATGCTGACGCTGATTGAGGATACAGTCGGCAAGCATGACCTGCTGCTTCCCGCCTGCCGTCCGGATATGAACAGGCTTTTATACGGAAAGCATAAAGACGAGCTCCAGGATACGTGCTATGACAATATGAGCGGAGCGCTTGAACCATTCGGGGTGCCGCGGCCGCATATGCATTACCCATTCGCCATTTTTATGAACACGGTGCTCGATGAGAAAGGGAACTTATCAGTCGAAACGCCTCTTTCTGACGCGGGTGATTATGTACGGCTCCGTGCGGAAATGGATCTCGTCGTCGCGTTTTCATCCTGTCCGATCGAAAAAGGAAAATGCAATGGAGACAGCATCACGGCGCTGCGGGTGGAAATCAGCTGATCCCGGTGTATTTGATTCACTTAAAATCTGCACCTGTGCTATATTTAACAGAGAGTCGTACATAGTGGCATGATTCATTTTCAGCATGAACGGGAAATGGATCATAAAGAAACAATGCAGGAGGAGTGATTGGGATGAGCATCCAGAAACAAATTATGAATGATCTCCATGTAAAGCCCTCAATTGATCCGAAACAAGAAATTGAGGACAGAGTGAACTTTCTGAAACAATATTTGAAAAAAACAGGTGCCAAAGGCTTTGTGCTCGGCATCAGCGGGGGGCAGGATTCCACGCTTGCGGGACGCCTCGCCCAATTGGCGGCTGAGAGCATCAGAGAAGAAGGCGGAAATGCGGAATTTATCGCCGTCCGGCTTCCGCACGGCACACAGCAGGATGAGGATGACGCCCAATTGGCGCTCAAATTCATTAAACCTGATAAATCATGGACATTTGATATTAAGTCCGCTGTCAGCGCGCTCGCTGATCAGTACAAAAAAGACACGGGCGATCAGCTGTCTGACTTTAACAAAGGAAATGTAAAGGCCAGAATGAGAATGATCGCTCAATATGCCATCGGCGGACAAGAGGGGCTGCTTGTCATCGGAACCGACCATGCGGCCGAGGCGGTGACAGGTTTCTTCACGAAATACGGTGACGGCGGAGCTGATCTGCTGCCCCTGACCGGATTAACGAAACGCCAGGGCAGACGTTTATTAGAAGAGCTCGGTGCGCCGGAGCGCCTGTATTTGAAATTACCGACGGCCGATCTGCTTGATGAAAAACCGCAGCAGACTGATGAGACCGAACTCGGCATCACATACAATGACATTGATGATTATTTAGAAGGCAAGGACGTATCTTCCAAAGTGATTGAGGCGCTGGAAAAACGCTACCTCAGTACGGAGCATAAGCGCCAGGTGCCGGCTTCGATGTTTGATGATTGGTGGAAATAGAATGAAAAAAACCTCCCTTTTGAAAGGGAGGTTTTTTGTTTATCGCTTTTATTTATCTACACTTTCATAAATCCCTACCCAATACCCTTTACTGCTGTCATAGTATTTGCTTTTGAAAATCCACGTTGTTCCATCTAAAACGAAAGAAGCAGCGAAGTTGCCGTTAGGGCTTTGAACGAGCTTGATGGCATTAATGCCGGCATCTGCTTTCGTTGAGATTGGGCTATTTTCCACGGATGCTGTTGGTGATGCGGCAAAGGCAGGAGCGGCAGACATCAGTAAGGCAAGAGACAGCGCAGAACCGGTTAACACTTTTTTGAATTTCATTTCGAGCACTCCCTTTTCAAATGAAATGTATTACAGTGTTAATAATTAGATGATTATCCATAAAATACCTTCTGTGTTTCTAAAATTTTTTTCTTAATTTGAAAAAACATCCCCTCTGAAGGGATGTTTTTTATTTCTTAAAGCAGTGCCTGATCTCATTCAGAGATTCTTTCATATGCGCTTCAGCATGATGACCGAAGTATTCGAGTGACACGAAACCGCCGTATTGCCTGTTCAACAGTTCTTTCAGAAAGGGTTCCTGCCGTAAATCGCCTTGCAGAACAGACACCGGCTTGCTGAGATACCAGTTGTCAAAATTCCAGTGATAGTTTTTCAGATGAATGTGGCTGACGGTATGATACAGTTTTTCTAAAGCGGGCATTTGGTCAACGTGATTGACGTGTAGGTTGGAGCCATCAAAAATGGTGCGGACCCGCGGATGTCCGACATCCTCCAAAAATGCCAGCGCCGCCTCCGGTGTATCCGCGTACGTATCGTAATGAATCTCAAGCCCGATATCGACTTCATAGTCATCTGCGAGCCGTGCCGCCTGCTGAAATTGATCAACCGCACGCTGCCACTTTTCCGGTGATGTCCGATGCGAAGGAAGATTGCCGGCAAAGACTCTGATCAAGGGACTGCGCAGCTGTCGTGCCGCGCTTAATGCCCTTTGAACATCCTTTAACGCCTGCCTTTCATCCTGAGTGGCGAAGTCAGTGTACAAACTGACGGCAGGCACCCCGATACCTTCCTCCTGAAGCTGCTGATTAAGCCTGTCGAGCGGGCCGATTTCCTCTATATATTGTTTAGCGTGTCCGTACCACAGTTCGATTCCCTCAAAGGAGTGCTCCTTCGCGAAAGAAATGACGTCGAAAATATGCTTTTTTTTAAATCCTGTCGTACAAAAACTCAGTTTCATCGATAATCCTCCCGTAACTGTCTATCATATGTGTACTTTTTCCCCGGGTGCGATACGGATAAACAGATGAAAAGGGCAGACACTTTTATGAGCGGGGTGTGTCTGCATCAGGTCAGTGCGGCACACAAATTGTTTAGCGCTTTTTTGCGTCAAAGTATTAAATAATTGACCGAAGTGTTGTACAATTAATTTCATTCGAGTAAGGGGGGAGAAGCCATTGAAAAATGAAACAGAGCTGACGGACTTCAGTCCCGTCCGCAATAAACCGACTCGCGCTCGTTATGTGATACTGATTCTTTTGTTTTTTATCACTGCGATTAATTATATAGACCGTGCCAGTGTATCCATCGCCGCCCCGTCCATTCAGACATCGCTGAACATAAGCCCCGCGCTTTTGGGCGTCGTCTTTTCCGCATTCAGCTGGACTTATACGGGAATGCAGATTCCCGGCGGGCTCATTTTGGACAAATTCGGGTCAAAACGGACGTACGGCGTTTCTTTAATTATCTGGTCTGTTTTCACCGGAGTGCAGGCTTTTGCGGCCAGTTTCGGATTTTTATTCGGCTGCCGCCTGATTATCGGGCTGGCTGAATCGCCTGCGTTTCCGGCAAACAACCGGATTGTCACGACATGGTTTCCAAGGCGGGAACGCGCCTTTGCGACGGGTGCTTATACGGCGGGGGAATATGTGGGGCTGGCGTTCGCCACACCGGTTTTATTCTGGGTGTTAACGGCATTTGACTGGCGCGCCGTCTTTATTTCCTCAGGGGTGCTCGGGCTTGTTTTCTCCATTTTCTGGTTCAAAATGTATCACGAGCCGAATCGGTGCCGGAAAGTGAACCGGGAGGAGCTTGATTATATTAGAGAAGGCGGCGGACTGACAGAGGTGTCAGAATCAGCCGGCAGGATCACGTGGCCGGATTTCGTCCAGCTTCTTAAATACCGCAAGCTTGTCGGCTTGTATATCGGCCAATTCGCCGTAGCCTCCACGCTGTTCTTCTTTTTGACATGGTTTCCGACTTATCTGGCGGAGGCAAAGCACATGGCTTTTTTAAAAGTCGGCTTCGCCGCATCAATTCCGTATATCGCCGCCTTTTTCGGTGTATTGTTCGGCGGATATTGGTCTGACGGAATGATGAAACGGGGCGTGTCGGTGAACGTTGCCCGGAAAACGCCCGTCATCCTCGGTCTTCTGTTGACAGGCACCATCGTGCTCGCGAATGTTACGGAATCTGCGCCTGCGGTTTTGACGATCTTATCCATTGCTTCTTTTGCGCAGGGCATGTCCAATATATCCTGGACGATGCTGAGTGAGGTGGCGCCAAGCGAGACAATCGGATTGGCTGGAGGCGTGTTTAACTTTTTCGCCAATATGGCCGGTATTATCACCCCGCTTATCATCGGGTTTATCGTTTCTGCGACCGGTTCATATAACGGAGCGATTCTGTTTGTCGGCGCTGTCGCATTTATCGGGGCATTTTCTTATATTTTCATTGTCGGAAAGGTGGAACGCATTACGCTCCGATAGAAAGAAAAACTCATCTCTTCTTAATAAAGGATGGGTTTTCTTTCATTGCATTATCTCTATATTTCAATATTGAGTTATCATATAATAAACATAACTTTTTCATTTCTTAGGAGGATTTCGCCGAAGATGAACGCAAAACGTGCCATTCCCGTAAGAGAAAGAAATATCGTACTGATCGGATTCATGGGTGTCGGAAAGACAACAATCGGCCAGCTGGTCGCTAAGAAATTATACAGAGACTTCATTGATATTGATCTGCAGATTGAGAAAGATTTCAATATGTCCATCCCTGAAATGTTTGAGAAAAAAGGTGAAGCCTTTTTCCGTCAGACTGAAAAGGACTATATATTAGATATCTGCCGCAATACAAAATTCAAGATCGTGTCACTTGGGGGCGGTTCGTTTAAACAAGAGGAAATCAGACAGTGCTGCCTTGAAAACTGTCTCGTGCTCCATCTTGATTTATCATGGGAGAATTGGAAGCAGCGGGCTGATCTGCTGATTGAAAGCCGTCCCGTTCTGCATAACCGTTCCATGGATGAAATGCAGCAGCTCTTTAACGAGCGCCAAAGCATCTATGATAAACATAATTCAAAAGTGGCGACGGATAATCTGGAACCAGAAGAAATAGCCGATTATATCGTAGAAACGTTAAAAATCGGCTGGGACCTGTATCAGCCGATGTAAAAAGAGCCGTGACGCTGTGAGCGCACGGCTTTTTTGTTTTTAAACAAACGTTTATTAAAATGTTTAGAAAATGAGTGTAAAATCGTGTTAAGATAGAGTCAGAAAATTAAATCTTACAAAACAAAGGAGAATAATCGGATATGCAATTATACGACTTGCCGCTCGACCAACTGCAAACCTATAAACCAAATAAAACCGCTCCTCATGACTTTTCGGATTTTTGGGCATCATCATTACATGAGCTTGCAAAGGAAGAGGCAAAGCCTGAATTGAAGGCTGAAAGCTACCCAGCTGACGGCGTGAAAGTATTCCGGCTGACATACCGAAGCTTCGGCAAGGCGGAAATTGAGGGATGGTACGCCGTTCCCGACCGGCAAGGACCGCATCCGGCTATCGTGAAATATCACGGCTATAACGCGAGCTATGACGGGGATATACATGACATCGTAAATTGGGCGCTACACGGATATGCCGCGTTCGGCATGCTTGTCCGCGGTCAGCACAGCAGCACAGATACAGGCGTCTCACCGCACGGACACGTTCCCGGCTGGATGACGAAAGGGATTTTAGATAAAGATACATATTATTACCGCGGCGTGTACTTAGATGCCGTCCGGGCTTTGGAAGTCATCAGCGGCTTTGATGAAGTGGATGAAACGAGGATCGCCGTCATCGGCGGGAGCCAGGGAGGCGGACTTTCAATCGCCGCGGCGGCACTATCTGACATTCCGAGAGCGGTTGCGGCCGATTATCCTTATTTAAGCAATTTTGAGCGGGCCATTGATGTCGCCCTTGATGAGCCGTATCTTGAGATTAACTCCTTTTTCAGAAAGAACGGCAGCCCTGAAACGGAGAAGGCCGCGATGAATACACTGGCCTATTTTGATATCATGAATCTGGCGGACCGCGTAAAAGTTCCGGTGCTCATGTCCATCGGGCTGATTGACCGCGTGACTCCGCCGTCGACGGTGTTTGCCGCTTACAATCATCTGGAAACGGAAAAAGAATTGAAGGTTTACCGGTATTTCGGACATGAATACATACCTTCTTTCCATACGGAAAAGCTGGCCTTTCTGAAAGCGCATCTGAAAGGCTGACGACAGCGAAAAGCCCAAGTACTTGGGCTTTTTTCAGGAATGATCACGGAAAAGGACGGATACAGATGGAACAAAGGATCATCGAAGAATTAAAACGAATTGAAGCACAGCACGGCGTCAAGGTGCTTTATGCCGTAGAATCAGGGAGCCGCGCATGGGGATTTCCGTCAAGAGACAGCGACTACGATGTACGGTTTCTCTATGTGCCGAAAAAAGAATGGTACTTTTCGATCGAACCGCATAGGGATGTCATAGAAGAGCCGATTCATGACATGCTTGACATCAGCGGCTGGGAACTGAGAAAAGCGCTGCGGCTTTTTAAAAAATCAAATCCGCCTCTTTTGGAATGGCTCTCTTCTGAGATGATCTATTATGAAGCTTTCTCAGCGGCTGAAAAGCTTCGAAAACTGAAAAACCGCGCCTTTTCGCCTGAAGCCGGCATCTATCATTATCTCAATATGGCAAAACGGAATGAAAAAACGGAATTGCGGGGCAGTGAAGTGAAGATTAAAAAGTATTTTTATGTTCTGCGTCCTCTCCTTGCCTGCAGATGGATTGAAACGTTCGGCTCCGTACCGCCGATGTCATTTCCCGTACTGGCCGATGCCTTATTGACGGATGAAGCGCTCATTTCTGAAATCAATACACTGCTTACAAGGAAAAAAAGCGGTCAGGAGCTGGCTCCGGAACCGAGAAATACGATCATTCATGCATTTATAGAAGAAGAAATAGAACGCATCGGGCACTATGTCAAAACGATCAAAACGCCGAAACCTGACATAACGGAGGAATTGAATCAGCTATTGATTCAGACCGTCGAAGAGGCATGGGGGTAAAAAGGCGGAAATTGACGATTGCCGTCATTTCCGTCCGCCTTTTTTCGGCATAATCCGCCTGCTATCTAAGAAGCTGATTGTGGTAAAACCACAAAAATTTATCAGAATCTTTGTATTTTTAGAATATTGTGAGAGGATGTTTTGTCCATTTACAATAGACTCATACAAATACTTCTTAGATTGCGGGGTGTTAAGGTTGGAAGTGATTACAAGAGATTTTTTCTTATTTTTATCCAAGAGCAGCTTTCTCAATAAGATGGCGCGAAGCTGGGGAAGCCGTGTGGCAGCCGGCAAAATCATCGGAGGAATGGATTTCCGCAGTTCTATCCCGACAATCCGACATTTGAACAGCCAAGGGCTGTCAGTTACTGTCGATCATTTGGGGGAATTTGTCAACAGCGGTGATGTCGCGAAAGAACGCACCGAGGAGTGCATGCAGACCATCGCCTTAATCGCTGATGAACAGCTGAATTCCCAAGTGTCATTAAAAATGACGTCTTTAGGTCTTGATATAGATCTCGATCTTGTCTATGAAAATATGACGAAAATCCTCCAGACGGCTGAAAAACATAAAGTCATGGTGACGATTGACATGGAAGATGAAACGAGATGCCAGAAAACGCTGGATATCTTTAAAGACTTCCGGAGCCGGTATGAATACGTAAGCACCGTGGTGCAGGCTTATCTGTACAGAACGGAGAAGGATCTTGATGACCTCAGCCCGCTGAATCCGTTTCTGCGGCTTGTCAAAGGGGCCTATAAAGAATCGGAAAAGGTGGCCTATCCTGAAAAAAGCGACGTCGATGAAAATTATAAAAGACTCATCCGCAAACAGCTTTTAAAAGGACATTATACGGCAGTTGCCACGCATGATGACAAAATGATCGAGTTTACAAAACAGCTTGCCAAAGAGCACGGCATTCCAAACGACCGTTTTGAGTTTCAGATGCTGTACGGCATGCGCTCGCAAACCCAGCTCAGCCTGGTGGAAGAAGGATACCGCATGAGAGTCTACCTGCCTTACGGGGATGACTGGTACGGCTATTTCATGAGACGGCTCGCCGAACGCCCCTCAAACATCGCATTCGCCTTTAAAGGGATGACTAAGAAGTAAAAAAGGGAGAGATGACAATGACTACACCTTATAAACACGAACCATTCACGAATTTCCAAGATCAATCGAACGTTGAAGAATTTAAGAAAGCGCTTGCGACGGTAAATGAGTATCTGGGAAAAGATTATCCGCTCGTCATCAACGGTGAAAAGGTAGAGACGGAAGCGAAAATCGTTTCAATCAATCCGGCTGATAAAGAAGAAGTCGTCGGAAAAGTGTCAAAGGCGTCCCAGGAGCACGCTGAGCAAGCGATTGAAGCAGCTGCGAAAGCGTTCGAAGAGTGGAGATACACATCCCCTGAAGAAAGAGCGGCCGTTTTGTTCCGCGCAGCTGCCAAAGTCCGCCGCAGAAAGCACGAATTCTCCGCCCTGCTTGTCAAGGAAGCGGGAAAACCTTGGAACGAAGCTGATGCAGATACGGCTGAAGCCATCGACTTTATGGAGTATTATGCACGCCAAATGATCGAACTGGCAAAAGGCAAACCGGTCAACAGCCGTGAAGGCGAGAAGAACCAATATGTGTACACGCCGACTGGAGTGACAGTTGTTATTCCGCCGTGGAACTTCTTGTTTGCGATCATGGCAGGAACAACAGTGGCGCCGATCGTTACTGGAAACACAGTGGTTCTAAAACCTGCGAGTGCTACACCTGTTATTGCAGCAAAATTTGTTGAGGTGCTTGAAGAGTCCGGATTGCCAAAAGGCGTAGTCAACTTTGTGCCGGGAAGCGGAGCAGAAGTAGGCGATTATCTTGTTGACCATCCGAAAACAAGCCTTATCACATTTACAGGATCACGTGAAGTCGGTACGAGAATTTTCGAACGCGCGGCGAAAGTGCAGCCGGGCCAGCAGCACTTAAAGCGTGTCATTGCTGAAATGGGCGGTAAAGATACGGTTGTTGTCGACGAGGATGCGGACATTGAATTAGCGGCTCAATCGATCTTCACATCTGCATTCGGCTTTGCCGGACAAAAATGTTCTGCAGGTTCACGTGCAGTTGTCCATGAAAAAGTGTATGATCAAGTATTAGAGCGTGTCATTGAAATTACGGAATCAAAAGTAACTGCTAAACCTGACAGTGCAGATGTTTATATGGGGCCTGTCATCGACCAAGGTTCTTACGACAAGATCATGAGCTACATTGAAATCGGAAAAGAAGAAGGCCGTTTAGTAAGCGGCGGCACCGGAGATGATTCAAAAGGCTACTTTATCAAGCCGACGATCTTCGCTGACCTTGATCCGAAAGCCAGACTCATGCAGGAAGAAATTTTCGGGCCTGTCGTGGCGTTTTCTAAAGTGTCAAACTTTGATGAAGCTTTAGAAGTGGCCAACAATACTGAATATGGTTTGACAGGCGCGGTCATTACAAATAACCGCAAACATATTGAACGGGCGAAACAGGAATTCCATGTCGGCAACCTGTACTTCAACCGCAATTGTACGGGAGCGATTGTCGGCTACCATCCGTTCGGAGGCTTCAAAATGTCCGGCACTGATTCAAAAGCGGGCGGCCCGGATTATTTGGCCCTCCACATGCAGGCGAAAACAATCAGTGAAATGTTTTAAGAGGGACTGAATGGGCATCCTCCTCGCGGGGGGTGTCCATTTCACCATAAACATATAAAGCGGAGGAGGAAATGCCATAGCAAACATTCAGTTGATTATTTCCATTTGTATTTATATGGCGGGTATGCTGTTTATCGGTTATTTCGCCTACAGACGGACGTCAAATCTGACGGATTACATGCTCGGGGGGCGTTCTTTAGGCCCTGCCGTCACAGCGCTCAGCGCGGGAGCGGCGGATATGAGCGGATGGCTCTTGATGGGGCTTCCGGGCGCCATGTTCTCGACAGGATTAAGCGGCGCTTGGATTGTGCTCGGGCTTGTGCTCGGGGCGTGGGCGAACTGGCTTTTCGTGGCGCCGAGACTGAGAACGTATACCGAAAAAGCGGGGAATTCCATCACTATTCCGGGTTTCCTTGAAAATCGTTTCGGTGATCATACGAAGCTTCTCAGACTGTTTTCGGGTCTTGTCATTCTCGTCTTTTTCACATTTTACGTATCATCCGGCATGGTCTCAGGAGGCGTCTTATTCAACAGCATTTTAGGGTTGAATTACCACACGGGACTGTGGGTCGTGACAGGCGTCGTTGTCGCCTACACCTTGTTCGGAGGCTTTTTGGCGGTAAGCTGGACGGACTTTGTTCAAGGGATCATTATGTTTGTGGCGCTTATTCTCGTGCCGATTGTGACGATTTTCCATACGGGCGGCCCGGGGGAAACCGTTGCCGATATCCGTTCCGTCAACCCGGAACTGTTTAACATGTTCAAAGGGACGACCGTCCTTGGCATTATTTCTTTATTTGCGTGGGGGCTCGGCTATTTCGGGCAGCCGCATATTATTGTGCGCTTTATGGCGATCACATCTGTGAAAGAAATCAAACGCGCCAGACGGATCGGAATGGGATGGATGATTTTGTCTGCACTAGGCGCGCTGTTTACGGGTCTTGCGGGAATCGCGTATTACCACCAGCACGGACTGAAGCTGGCTGATCCGGAAACCATTTTTATTCAGCTCGGCAACATTCTGTTCCACCCGATTATTACGGGATTTCTCATTTCTGCGATTTTAGCGGCCATTATGAGTACGATTTCGTCTCAGCTGCTCGTTACGTCCAGTTCTTTAGTAGAGGATTTGTATAAGTCCATGTTCAGGCGTTCGGCTTCTGATAAGGAACTCGTATTTCTGGGGAGAATGGCAGTGCTTGCGGTGTCAATCATCGCTTTGGTGCTCGCTTGGGAGAAAAACAACACGATACTTGGTCTTGTCAGCTATGCATGGGCGGGATTCGGCGCGTCATTCGGGCCGGTCGTACTGCTCAGTTTATTTTGGAAACGGATGACGAAATGGGGGGCACTCGCCGGCATGATTGCGGGAGCGATTACCGTAATCATTTGGGCGAATGCCGGTCTTTCAGACTTTTTGTACGAAATCATTCCGGGCTTTGCTGTAAGCCTTGCCGCTGTATTTGTCGTCAGCTTATTGACACAGGCTCCGTCAAAAGATGTCACAGATCAGTTTCATGATTACCGTGATACACTTTCTCAATAAAAGCAAGGAACGAGAGGAAGAAGGGACCGCCCTTTTTCCTCTTTTCACGATACAGGCTTTCGGATCATGCCGTTTTGGGAATATGTGAATTTTTTTCTATACAAAAAGTCACCCCGCAGAGTATGATAAAGATAAAAAGAGCATAGGAGAAATAGGTATGGAAGAGCTTTTAGAGAGAGTTTTTTCATTTACGGACATTGATAAATTAATTGATTTCATCAGTTATGAATTGCAGAAGCCCGTTATTCTGGAAAGCGCGGATTTCTTTTTGCTTGCCTATAATTCTTATTACATTAATCACTTCGACTCCGCCAACCAGCAGACGATATTTTCAAAAAAATGCCCCGTGCAGATTTTTGAAAGGTTTCTGAAGGACGGGGTGATCGAAAAGCTGAAAACCGTTCCTGAACCGTTCCGTGTCGAAAAAATAGACAGCATCGGACTGAATCAGAGAGTGGTTGTAAGCGCAAAACATAAAGGGGAAGTGATGGGCTACATCTGGATTCAGGAGCTCGACCGAAACTTGACGGACGAGGAGCTCGATTTTTTATATGAAACTTCATTTCATGTCGGAAAAATCATCTATAAAACGAACCGGCTGAAACAAGAAAAAGAAGAAAGAGCGGAAGACCTGGTGAAACGGGCGATCTTTCAGCAATTCTCCTCTGAAAAGGAGTTCAGGCGGGAAGCGGAAAAGATGAACGCCGTGCTGCCGTCGGTTTTTTCAGTGGTCGTCCTGCACGCCGCAAATGGGGATGGGGAGGCAGTCGAAGATGTGAAGGAAAACATCAAATCGTACTTGAATTTGCGGGATAAAGTCAGTCACGTCTTAACCATTGATTCCAATATTGTCATCGTCGTCGCAAGCTTCTCGCAAAAAAGCTCCGGCACTTCGGCAGCATCTGAATTCATCCACAAACTGCTGACTCATTTTCACTTTCAGAAGATCCCCACTCCCATCTATATCGGAATCGGCAATGAATACAGCAGCATCCTGAAGCTCGGCAAAAGTTATATAGAAGCCCTTGAAGTCATAAAGGCCGCCGAAATTACCGGAAACCAGGAAAATATCCCGTACGAATACAGTAAGCTCGGGATTTACCGCTATCTTGAAAGCATCGAAGAAAAAAACGCCTCACTGGAATATGTAAACGATGATTTAGCGTTATTAAAAGCCAAAGACAGAGAAAGCAGTACAGAACTGCTGAAAACGTTAGAAATCTATCTCCTCAATAACTGCAAAACAAAACCAGCCGCAGAACAGCTTTTTATTCATCAAAACACATTGAACTACCGTATCAAACAGATTCTTGACATGACATCAATTAATTTAAACGACTTCAGGACAAGGTGCCAGCTGTACCTCGATATCATGCTGATGAAAAAGAGATAAAAAAGAAACCAGTCGCCGTACTGGTTTCAGTTTTAATACCTTCCCGCTTATCAATCTCAGAACCTCACTTCTGAATCACTCCTTTTCCGCAAGATGAGAAATGAATAAACACTTCTCCTCAATATGTGTTATACTTTCATTGATATTGATTCTCAATTAAAAATATTTGAAGTATAGATATAAACGGGAGGCAGAACGATGGCGGAAAATCATGAGGTGTATGACGTCACGATTATAGGCGGAGGCCCGGTCGGCCTGTTTGCGGCTTTTTATTGCGGGATGCGCGAGCTGAAAACGAAAGTGATCGAGTTTTTGCCGCGGCTCGGAGGGAAAGTGTCTATGTTTTTCCCTGAAAAAATCATCCGTGATATCGGCGGAATACCCGGGATTGCCGGAGAACAGCTGATTAAGCAGCTGAAGGAACAGGCTGCGACATTTGAGCCGGATATCGTGTTGAATCAGCGGGTGACCGGATTTGAACGGCTGGAAGACGGAACCATTGTGCTGGAAAGTTCCAAAGGGGAAAAGCACTATACACGCACGGTGATTTTGGCCGTCGGCATGGGGACGCTTGAGGTCAATGAACTTGACAGCGCGGATGCGAGCCGTTATTCGGGAAAGAACCTTCATTATAAAGTGGAGAAGCTTGATGCGTTTCAGGGGAAGCATGTCGTGATTTCCGGAGGGGGAGATACCGCGGTTGACTGGGCGAATGAGCTGGAACCGATTGCGGCGTCTGTTACCGTCTTGCACCGCAGGGAGGAGTTCGGCGGTTTGGAAAGCAGCGTCGCGAAAATGAAGCGGTCTTCCGTGCGGGTGCTTGCGCCGTATCGTCTGAAGCATCTCAATGGCACCGGAGAACGGATCGAGAGCGTCACCATTTGCCAAACTGAGTCCGGACTTTCTGAAGTCATCAAGCTTGATGAGCTCATTATCAACCACGGGTTTAAAATTGATCTCGGTCCGATGAAGGACTGGGGGCTTGAGATAGAAGAAGGCAGAATTAAAGCTGACAGACATATGCGGACGAATCTTCCGGGCGTGTTTGTCGCCGGTGACGCCGCCCATTATGAAAGCAAGCTCAGATTGATTGCCGGCGGTTTCACGGAAGGGCCGACCGCCGTGAACAGCGCCAAAGCCTATTTGGACCCGCAGGCGGATCAGATGGCGATGTATTCGACTCACCATAAAAAATTGGTGACACAATAAAAAAGGGCTGACCCCCGATGTTGAGCCTGGGGGTCAGAAAAGCATTCCGGCGTATCAGCTGTGAACGAGCATGTCTTTCATTTCATTTCGTATAAACGCAAATAACTGTTCCTGATTTTTCACGGCGGTAAACCCGCAGCCGGCGGGGACGTCTTCGCCCATGCAGATGACGGGAGGGCGGTTTGCTGACGGATCCGGTGATATGCCGATTTGTTTTCCGGCGCTGATCAAATGCTGAGCGGATTCTTTGCCCGTACAGATAATCATTTGCAGAGGAGACTCACTGATCGTGCGTTCGATCATGGAAGTGAACCGCTCATCCGCGATATGTTCATGGGTGATATAAAAAGAGCATGATTTTGAGTTTGACAAGTTTTCTGCTGCTTGACGGCTTCCTACAATGAGTGAATGCGGAGAATCAAATTGACATTCGGATAGGAGAAAGCCCCGTTTTGTCAGTTCCGTCTTTGCGGTCTCAGTCGCTGCATTCAGGCTTGCGGTCACCCGGCGGATGTCGATCTGCTTGAAAGCCAGTGTGTCAAAGAATTCGCATACCGCAAGGCGCGATGTGAAAAATAGTTGTTCAAAGGTGCTGATCTGATTCAGGATGTTTTCGTTTGCGGGCATTTTTTTAACGATCCGCTTCGGCCATTCAATAACATCGGCGCCATACTCGCGCAGCTTGTCTGTCAATGTATGTTCTTCATCGCCATGAGTGACAACCATGATATGCCGCCCGATGAACGGTTTGCTTTCAAACCAGCTGTGTGTTTGAAAATTGACAATATCACCGATGACGATAATGGCAGGGTTGGTGATGTTTTGGTTTTGAACTTTTTCATGGATATCCTGAAGCGTTCCTTTAACGCTCCGCTGCCGCCCCCACGTCCCCCATTGAATGACGAGTACGGGAACGGAAGGGGATTTTCCGTACTCCATAAGCTGCCGGCATATAAACGACAGATTTTTAACGCCCATGTAAAACACAAGCGTTTGAACGCTTCGGGCAAGCCCTTCCCAGTCGAGATTCGGCCTGCCTTGCAATGATGTATCATGAGCGGTGATCATCGCGAAGGACGAAGCGAAATCACGATGGGTGACGGGGACTCCCGCATACAGCGGCGCTGCGATTCCCGAGGTGATGCCGGGCACCATTTCGTAGCGGATGCCGTGCTGATGAAGCGCCTCCGCTTCTTCGCCGACTCTGCCGAACACACTTGGGTCTCCGCCTTTCAAGCGGACGACGGTGCAGCCCTCCGCCGCTTTTTCAATCAGCAGGGCATTTATCTCAGACTGTTTCATAAAATGACGGTCGGGCAGCTTTCCGCAATAAATGAACCGGCAGTCCGGTGAGGCATATTCAAGAAACTTTGGGTTTGCGAGCCGGTCATACAAAATGATATCCGCTTTCTCCAGAGCCTGTTTTCCTTTTACTGTGATCAGCCCCGGGTCTCCTGGTCCGGCACCGACAAAATATACGATTCCGTTTTTCATGATGGCGTCATCCCTTCAGCAATTTAAAAAATGAAGGACCACTTGAAAAAGTGATCCGGTCTTTGCTCAATACAGGAGGTATACATTCTCTCCTTCAATCAGTGTTTCGTATGTTTTGACACAGCCATGATCCGGCTCTTGGACTTTTCCGTCTTCTAAGGAGATTTTCCAGTCATGCATCGGACAGAAGACGTATTCTCCGCTGACGATGCCTTCAGCCAGGACGCCCCCTTTATGGGGACAGCGATTTTCGACGGCGCGGACGCTCCCGTCAGAAAGCTTAAATACGGCAAGCTCTTTATCTTCTATATATACGGTTTTTCCTAACTCCTCGGGTAATTCGTTTACTTTGCCTATGCAAACCTTTGTCATATCTTTATTAACCATGTCCGTTCCCCCTTACTGTTTTATGAAGTCGTGACGACATTTTCGAATAGATCTTTAGATGCTTTTTTATCTTTAAGGAAGTATTGCCACGGATCTTTGTGGACAGAGAGTGTCTCATTCATTCTGTCGTTGAGCTCCTGCCGTTTTTCCGGATCGTTTAATACGGATTGGACATGAGATAAACCGACGCGCTCAAGCCATGCGGATGTCCGCTCCAGATAGTTTGCCGTTTCTCTGTAGTACTGAAGGTAAGCCCCCGCATATTCTAAGACTTCTTCATTCGTTTTTACTTTCATCAGCAAATCACCGGCGCGCAAATGGGTTCCGCCGTTTCCGCCGACATAAAGCTCCCAGCCTCCGTCGATGCCGACAACGCCAAGGTCCTTAATGCCTGATTCCGCACAGTTCCGAGGGCAGGCGGACACGGCCATTTTAACCTTATGAGGCGTATTGAGCCCTTCGAATTTTTTCTCAAGCGCAATGCCCAGTGCCATGGAGTCTTGCGTGCCGAAGCGGCAGAATTGTTCGCCTACGCACGTTTTTACCGTGCGGAGTGTTTTTCCGTACGCGTAGCCTGACGGCATATCAAGCTCGGCCCATACTTTCGGCAGGTCTTCTTTTTTGACGCCGATGAGATCAATCCGCTGGCCGCCTGTCATTTTAACGAGCGGGATATCATATTTGTCGACGACATCGGCGATCTTGCGGAGATCCTGAGAGTTGGTCACGCCGCCGTACATCCGCGGCACGACTGAGTATGTTCCGTCTTTTTGAATATTGGCGTGCATCCGTTCGTTCACAAAACGGGATGTTCTGTCATCCTCGTATGTAGCCGGATTAATCATGCCTAAGTAGTAGTTGAGGGCAGGACGGCATTTGGAGCAGCCCTCCGGCGTTTTCCAGCCGAGCACGTTCATGATTTCTCTTGTATGGGACAGCCCTTTGGCTTTAATTTCTTCTACGACTTCATCTCTCGACAGTGAGGTGCAGCCGCAAATCGCTTCTTTTTGCGCGGACGCGTCAAATTCTGAGCCCAGTGTATATTGAAGAATGTCTTCCACGAGCGGTTTACAGCCTCCGCAGGAACGGGATGCCCCGGTGCATGCTTTGATTTCGTCCGTTGATGTGCAGCCTTTTTCCTGAATGGCTTGAATAATCGCACCTTTTGAAACGCCGTTGCATCCGCAGATGATTTCATCGTCGCTCATCGCCGCGGTCATGCTTGCGCCTGCTTCCTGATCAAGAGGCTGTAAGATTGATATTTTGGAAGTTTCGGAGATATCGGCTTCTTTTTGAATCATAGAAAACAGGCGGCCGCCCTCGCTGCTGTCGCCGAACAAAACAGCGCCGACAATTTGATTGCCCCTCAGGACGATTTTTTTATAAATGCCGTCCTGCTCATCGAACACTTTAATCGCTTTTTTGTCCTCTGATTCGTCAAAGTCACCGGCAGAGAAGACTTCGACGCCTGATACCTTTAATTGAGTGGAGAGAACGGAGCCTTCATACGGTTTTGTTTCAATGCCGCAAATATGTTTGGCCAGCACTTTCGCCTGTTCATAGAGCGGCGCCACAAGACCGTATGCGATTCCGCGGTGCTCGGCACATTCACCGACCGCGTAAATGTGCGGAATGTCAGTCTGCATATAATCATTGACAATGATTCCGCGGTTTACCGGAATGCCGCTTTCTGTGCCAAGCTGTGTATTCGGGCGGATGCCGACCGCCATGACGACCAGGTCAGCTTCGATGCTTGTGCCGTCTTTGAAGCGTACGCCTTCGACACGGTCAGTACCGAGAATTTCTTCGGTTTGCTTTTCAAGGAAAAAGGTCATGCCTTGTTTTTCTAATTCGTTTTGCAGCAGGCGTCCCGCCGCTGCGTCAAGCTGGCGCTCCATCAGGAATGGGGCGAGGTGTATGACAGACACGTCCATTCCGAGATTCAGCAGTCCGCGTGCGGCTTCCAATCCCAGCAGTCCTCCGCCGATGACGGCTGCTTTTTTATATTGTTTTGACGCGGCGAGCATCGTGTCGGTATCTTTTATGTCCCGGAATGCCGTGACGCCTTGTTTGTCTGCGCCCGGAATCGGAAGGATAAAAGGGACAGAGCCTGTCGCCAGGATGAGTTCATCGTAAGGCTGGATTCTGGCTGCATCTGTGATGACGGTTTTGTTTTCCGTGTCGACTTTGATGACTGTTTCACCGGTATACAGCTGGATGTTGTTTTCTTTGTACCAGTTCCAATCGTTTAACGTAATGTCTTGAATGTCGGTATCGCCTTGCAGCACTTTTGACAGAAGGATTCGGTTATAGTTGGGATGAGGTTCGGCCCCGAATATTGTAATCTCGAATTCGTCTTTTGAAACACGCAGTATTTCTTCAATCGCTCTTACCCCGGCCATTCCATTTCCAACAAGGACTAGCTGTTTTTTTCCCATCAGATGATCCGCTCCTTATCTATGTTTTCTTTAGCGTAGCACAGCAAAAACAAATATTTAAGGTGCATGTTATGAAATGTAACAAAAAATACTAAAAAATCTAAAAATTTTATGAAAAATTATATAGGGCTGATTCGTACTGTGCACATCTTAAAACCGGGCATTTTACAGTCCGGATCCAAGGCTTCACCAATTAAATCGTTGACGTTTTGCGTGTCAGACCAATGGATGGGGACAAACAACGTGTCTTTTCGTACGTTCTCCGACCATCTGCTCCGGACCGTGATGCTGCCCCGGGGGGATTCTATCTTCACGAGAACACGGTCTTCGATATGATAGTCGGCCGCCGTTTTTGGGTGGATTTCCACAAAGGATTCGAAATGTCTTGCAGCCAGGGCGGAGCTTTTTCTCGTTTGGACACCCGTTAAGTAGTGAGACATCACCCTTCCCGTGGTTAAATAAAGCGGATAGCCGGCGCTCGGTTTCTCTTTCTGGACGGCCGGTTCATTTGGAATCACGCTTAATTCAGCTCTGTGATCGGGATGGGCAAATGAGTGCTCAAACAATCGCCCGGTTCCGGGGTGATCCGCTTCAGGACATGGCCACTGAATGCCGCCTTCCCGCCTGAGCCTGTCATAGGTGATGCCAGCGTAATCAGCAATTCCGCCGCGGCTCGCTTCTCTCAGTTCGTTAAAGATTTCCTCCGCCGACGTATAGGGAAAATAATGCCCTTTACCAAGAGCCGAGGCAATGTCACAGATGATCTGCCAATCATGTTTCGCTTCTCCGGGGCAGGTGCGGCTCGCTTCTCTTAATGTCACGCGGCCTTCTACATTTGTCATCGTGCCTTCGTCTTCCAAATAAGAGGAGGCGGGTAATATCACATCTGCGAATGCCGCGGTCTCAGAAATAAATAAATCAACTGCGACAAAGAATCTCAGTTTCTTGATTGCTTGTTTGACGAAATTCGCATTTGGACCGGAAACAGCCGGATTGGAACACATGAGAAACAGTCCTTTGATGTCGCCGCTATCTATTTTTTCTATCATTTCATAGGCTGAGACGCCTTTTCGCGGCAGCTCATCCTGATGAATTCCCCACACCTTCGCAATATACGCCCGGTGTTCTTCAATTTCGATAGAACGGTAGCCCGGAAGCTGATCCGCTTTTTGGCCGTGTTCTCTCGCGCCTTGTCCGTTGCCTTGACCGGTAATCGCCCCGTAACCTGAGAAGGGCTTGCCGATTTTTCCCGTGATCAGCACCATATTTAAGAAAGCTTTTACCGCCGCGGTACCGTCAGTCTGCTGTTCGATCCCCCGCGCTGTAAACAGCATGCCGGATGTTTCCTTGGCAAACTTCACGGCGGCCTTTCGCATATGCTCCAAAGGAACACTTGTCTGCTCGGAGATCTCTTTCAGATCCAAAGCGTCGGTATGCCGTTTGAGCTTATCGAATCCGTTTGTACGTGTGCGGATAAAGTCTTTGTCTGTAAGCTGTTCGTCAATGCAGATTTTGACGAGTCCGTTTGCCAGGGCGGCGTCTGTGCCGGGCTTGATTTTCAGGTGAAGATCGGCTATTTTGGTCGTCGCCGTTTCCCGGGGATCAATGGCGATAATGTAAGCCCCGTTTTCTTTCGCTTTATCAAAATACGGCATGATCGTCGGCTGGCATTCCGCGATATTGGTGCCTGCCAGGATGATGACGCGTGTATGCGGAATGTCCGATAATGGATTCGTCAGGCCCCTGTCCGCGCCGAATGTCTGGCCGGCCGCCGTTGCTGCGGCAGACATACAGAGCCGCCCGTTGTAATCGATGTATTTCGTCTGTAAGCCGATCCGTGCGAACTTTCCAAGCAGATAGGCTTCTTCATTTGTAATGGAGGCGCTCCCATAGACGGCCATCGCATCATTGCCGTGTTCGGTTTGGATCAGATTGATTTGTTCCTTTATGCGATTCAGCGCTTCAGCCCAAGAGACAGGCACAAATTCACCGTTTTTTTTAAGCAGGGGGCGTGTAATGCGGGAAGTGTGCACGGCATGCTGATGGGCATTCATGCCTTTTGTACATAAACGGCCATGTGTCGTCGGATTATCAATGCCGATTGCAGTGTATTTCTTTCGTGCCGCGAAGGTTTGTTCCGTAAGCTGCATTTTGCATTGCATGCTGCAGAACGGGCATTGAGTCTCATATGTTTTTTCCGATTGAATATCTTGCAGTTTGTCACGGAAATAACGGAGCATCGGTTCAGTCAAAAAGCTTCATCCTTTCGTATGGCGTTTTCCCGGCAGACAGATTTTGCAGCAGGGATATGTCTGAACGGAGATTTTTCAGAAGCTGTGTCCGCATATCTTCTTCAAACAGCATTTCTCTGATATGGACGAGGCCGAGTCTGTTAACCCATTGATAAATCGCTTCGTTGTAGTGAGCCGTTTCGCGATAATACTGAATAAGGCCTTTCATCATAGCGGCGGTACTGTCTTCGTTATTCGTCACACAAAAAAGGCTGCCGGCGCGAGCTTGTTTTCCGCGGACGCCCCCGATATAAATCTCCCAGCAAGTTTGTGTCTGAAGCGCGCCGATATCCTGAATGTAAGCATCGGTGCAATTGTTTTCACATGACAAGCTGACGGATACATAAGCGGGGACGGCAAGCATGTCGGTATCTCGTTCAATCCTGCTTGCCAGCTCTTGAAAGGAGCGATGCTGTCCGCACGTACATGATCTGATTTGAATCGTCCAGCGGTGCCAGGGGGAGAAAACCGGCATGTTCAGTGCTTTTCTGATGCTTGCAAGGTCATTTGGCCTGATTCCGGAAAGCCTCAGCCGGTGACTGTCAGTCATCGAAACGCCGGGGATGCCGTATGCTTCAATGACGTTTGCGATGTTTTTGAGCTCTGCGGCACTTGTCAGTCCGCCGTACATTTGCGGAATCAGGGTGCATGTCTCTTCTGCCGATATTTCATTGAATTGCATAAAATCAGGCCGCGTCCTTTCCAGGTAATAGTGAAGCGCCGGAATACAAATGCGGCAGCCGTTTTCTGTTTTCCAACCGATCTCTTTCATTACCTCGGCGGCATCAGTGAACGGACGGCGCCGAAGTTCCGCGATGACTTCTTCTTCCGTCAAATCGGTGCAGCCGCAAAACGAAGGCTGGCGGGAGGGTTTTGTGTAATCATCGCTCGCCATATACTTCAGCAAGTCTTCAACGAGCGGCCTGCATCCTCCGCAAGACCCGGACGCTTTTGTCATGTGCTTCACTTCCTCCGCGGTTTTTAAGCCATATTTGTTCACCGCTTCTTCAATGGAGCCCTTGGTCACTGAGCTGCATTGGCAAATGGTTTCATGGGAAGGCATGGATTCAAAGGATATACCGCCTTGATCCGGTTCCATGAGCTGTTTTTTCACGATGGAAATATCTCTTTGCTTCACAAGACTGTCGAGAAGCCGCTGTTTACCGCGCGTGTCCCCGAATAAAATAAAGCCGGCCGGTTTATCGTCCTCAAAGAGCGCTTTTTTGTAGATGCCTGCATGCTCATCATGGAACAATATGCCGGCTGTGTGCTCATCCTCGTGCACCTTTCCTGCCGACCATACATCAATACCAGCTATTTTTAAGGCTGCAGATTGTGCAAAGCCTTGAAACCCTTCGCACGGGACGCCGCATAGATGCTGCGCGAGCACTTTTCCCTGTTCATAAAGCGGCGCCGCCAATCCGTATACAATCCCGTCATGCTCCGCGCATTCACCGACGGCATACACATTCGGTTTGTTCGTCTGCATGAATTGATTGACGATGATTCCTCGGTTCACTGAAAGTCCGGCAGATGCAGCCAATCGGATATTGGGCCTCACACCGGCGGCCATGACAATCAGGTCTGCTTCTATGGAAGAACCGTCTTTGAAACGGATGCCTTCCGCCCGTGAGTTTCCTGTAATGGATACCGTGTCTTTCTCTAAAAGAAAGACTAAGCCTTTTCGCTCCAGCTCTTTCTGCAGCAGGCGTGATGCCGTTTGATCAAGCTGTTTTTGCATAATGGCGGAAGAGTGGTGAATGACGCTGACGTCCATGCCGAGCTGCCGTAAGCCGACGGCCGCTTCAAGACCTAATAAACCGGCGCCGATGACCGCCGCCTTTTGATACCGGCCGGCCGCACTGATAAGGGATTGGCAGTCCTCTATTGTCCGAAAGCCGCAGACGCCTTCTTTCTCTGCTCCGGGTATGGGGAGAATATAAGGAGAGGAGCCCGTTGCCGCGATGAAATGATCGTAAGTCATGCTGCGCTTTCGATCCGTTGTGACAACCTGCCGTTCTGTATCAATGTCTACAACCGCTTCTCCTGTGTAAAGCGTAATTCCGTTTTTCTCGTACCATTCGCGGCTATTCAGCGTAATGTCATCAAGCGAAACCTCACCTTGTAAAACGGAGGATAAGAGAATGCGATTGTAATTGGGATGAGGTTCGGTTCCGAAAATGACAATCTCAAACATGTCACGGTTCATCTTTAAAATGTGTTCAATACAGTGGATTCCGGCCATTCCGTTCCCTGCTGCAATTAATCGTTGTTTCTTCATTCGCCAAACCTCCTTTGCAGCTGCCTGTAAGATTGCTTCTCTATGAGAAATTATGGCACATTGCCTGATTAACGCATTAAATGTGTCGCATTATCTTACACATGTCTTTTCCGGTGAATGCCGGTCATATATTCTTGATTCAGCAATTTGAAATGATAGAAGACCGGAAAGGAGAATGTTATGAAGCTGTCGGAATTAAAAACAAGCGGCCATCCGCTCACTCTGCTCTGTTCCTTCTTATATTTTGATGTGAGTTTTATGATTTGGGTAATGCTGGGGGCGCTCGGCGTTTATATTTCTCAGGATTTCGGGTTATCTTCTTTTGAAAAAGGGTTTGTCGTGGCTCTGCCGATCTTATCAGGATCTGTGTTTCGGATCATTTTAGGTGTGTTAACGGACAGGATCGGGCCGAAGAAAACAGCCGTGATCGGGATGCTGATCACGATGATCCCGCTGCTTTGGGGGGCATTCGGCGGCCGTTCTTTGACTGAGCTGTATGCGATCGGCATTCTGCTGGGCGTGGCGGGCGCAAGTTTTGCTGTTGCGCTTCCGATGGCGAGCCGGTGGTATCCGCCTCACTTGCAGGGGCTTGCGATGGGGATAGCAGGTGCCGGCAACAGCGGCACTTTGTTTGCGACATTGTTCGGTCCCCGCCTTGCGGAACAGTTTGGGTGGCACAGTGTAATGGGAATTGCGCTTCTTCCGTTGATGATCGTTTTTATACTGTTTATCGTCATGGCGAAGGACTCTCCTGCACAGCCCGCACCGCAGCCGCTTAAAAACTACCTTCACGTTTTCAGGCAGAAGGAGACATGGTGTTTCTGTCTTTTGTACGGCGTCACTTTCGGAGGTTTTGTGGGATTATCAAGTTTTTTGGCGATTTTTTTCGTTGATCAATATCAATTGTCAAAAATCCATGCCGGTGATTTCGTTACAATATGTGTCGCGGCGGGCAGTTTTTTTCGCCCAGCAGGAGGCTGGATTTCAGACCGTGCGGGAGGTGCGAAAGTTCTCGCTGTACTGTTTGTCATCGCGGCTCTGTGTATGGCGGGAGTCAGCAGCCTGCCTCCGCTTTCAACGGTTGTCGTTCTGCTGTTTATCGGAATGATGGCACTCGGTATGGGCAACGGAGCAGTATTTCAGCTTGTCCCTCAGCACTTTGCAAAAGAAATCGGAATGGTGACGGGGATCGTCGGAGCAGCCGGCGGCATAGGGGGTTTTTTCCTTCCGAATATTTTAGGATCATTGAAGCAGATGACGGGAACTTATGCGATCGGTTTTATCTCTTTTTCATGTATCGCATTGCTCGCATTTGTGCTTGTTCTGGCCGCAGGCTATTTTTGGAGAAAAAGCTATGGCACTGAAAACAGTCCTGCGGATGTTTAAGTTTGGGCGGAAGACACGTATGACAGCGTGTCTTTTTTATGATTTATCATTTCCACTTGATTTTTAGCGGAGAATATATCAGAATAAATAGTAACGGTTACGATTTGAGACAATATACATCATAATGAAAATAAGGCAGGTGCAGCATGTAAATCGTAATCATTCTATTTTGTCAGGAGGCTATTTATATGAAAAAAATTCCGGTTACAGTATTGAGCGGCTATCTTGGTGCCGGAAAGACGACCGTTTTGAATCATATTTTACAAAACCGCAACGGTTTAAAAATTGCCGTCATCGTCAATGACATGAGCGAAGTAAATATAGACGCGGGCTTGGTGAAGCAGGGAGGCGGCTTGTCAAGGACGGATGAGAAACTCGTAGAATTATCCAACGGCTGTATCTGCTGCACGCTGCGTGAAGATTTATTAGTCGAAGTTGAGAAACTCGCGAAAGACGGCAGATTTGATTATATAGTGATTGAATCAACAGGGATCAGCGAACCGATTCCCGTTGCCCAGACATTTTCTTATATAGATGAAGAAATGGGTATTGATCTGACAACATTCTGCAGGCTGGACACAATGGTGACCGTGGTGGATGCAAACCGCTTCTGGCATGATTTCCAGTCCGGTGACAGCCTTCTTGACCGGAAGGAAGCGGCGGGAGAAGAGGATGAACGGGTGATTGCCGATTTACTAATTGACCAAATCGAGTTTTGTGATGTGCTCATTTTAAATAAATGCGACATGGTGGGCGAAAAAGAGCTTGAACAGCTGGAAACGGTTCTTCGCGCATTACAGCCCCGTGCCAGACTGATCCGGTCCGTCCGCGGAGAAGTGCCCGCCGAATACATATTGAATACCGGTTTATTTGAGTTTGAGGAAGCGAGTTCATCAGCAGGATGGATAAAGGAACTGACGGCAGGTCATGAAGCGCACACTCCGGAAACGGAAGAGTACGGCATCACTTCGTTTGTGTACTCGCGGCGTCTGCCGTTTCATACCGTTCGTTTTGACAGCTGGCTGCATCAATCAATGCCTGACAACATTGTGCGCGCAAAAGGAATTGCTTGGTGCGCAACCCGCAACAGCCTTGCGCTGCTGATGTCTCAGGCGGGTCCGGCAGTTTCGATTGAGCCTGTTTCTTATTGGGTGGCGGCAATGCCGAAACTTGAGCAGGAGCAGATTAAACAGCAGGAACCGGAGATTCTGGAAGATTGGGACGACCAATTCGGAGACCGTCATACGAACCTGGTGTTTATCGGAACAGATTTAGATGAAGCAGCCATTACAAAGGAATTGGATCAGTGCCTGCTCACGCCGTCTGAGTTCGATTCCGATTGGTTGCAGCTTGAAGATCCTTTTCAATGGGATATTCAGCGGGCCGAATAACATACCGGCCAAGTTTAGAAGCAGGTGAAAAGGGAAGGAGTGATGAAAAAGGAGCTGACCAAGTGTGAAAGCACTGACATACCAAGGAAAAGAACATATGGAAGTGAAAGAAGTCCCGGCACCCGCCATTCAAGATGAGAGAGATGTCATCGTTCGAATCACCGCAACCGGGATATGCGGTTCAGACCTTCATTTATATAAAAACGGAATACCCGCCGATCCGGGTTATATCGTCGGGCATGAGCCGATGGGAATCGTTGAAGAAACGGGCAGTCAAGTCAAAAAGCTGAAAAAAGGCGACCGGGTCGTGATTCCTTTTAACATCGGCTGCGGAGAATGTCATTATTGCAAGCATCAGATGGAAAGCCAGTGTGATGAATCAAATCCAAACCCTCATACAGATGCCGGCGGCTTATTCGGTTTTTCGGAGTTTAACGGTAATTATCCCGGCGGGCAGGCTGAATATTTACGTGTTCCTTATGCTGATTTCTCTTCTTTTCTGGTTCCGGCAGACAGTGAGCTTGAAGATGAGCAGGTGCTGCTTCTGTCAGATGTCATGCCGACCGCCTTTTGGAGCGTCCAGCACAGCGGAGTGAAAAAAGGGGATACAGTCGTGATTCTGGGATCAGGTCCGATCGGCTTAATGGCGCAAAAATTCGCGTGGAAAAAAGGAGCAAAGCGGGTTATCGCAGTCGATCAAGTCCCGCATCGCCTTGAACATGCGAGACGCATAAACGGAGCAGAGACCTTCAATTTTTCAGAACATGATGAGATCGGGAAACTGCTGCATGAACAAACGTCAGGGGGCGCGGATGTAGTGATTGATTGTGTCGGAATGGACGGCACGCCGCTTTCAAAAGAAAAAACAGAGCAAAAACCGAATCAGTTCGGAACGATCAGTCCGATTCTTACAGCATCAGAAGCCGTTAAGAAGTTCGGAACCGTGCAGCTCACGGGCGCATACATTTCTGAAGCGGACGGCTTTCCGCTCGGTGATTTTTTCACACGCAACGTTTCTTTAAAAATGGGCCAGGCACCCGTTATTCATCTGATGCCGATGCTGTATCAAATGATCGAACAAAATGAAATTGATCCGACGGACATCATTACACACAAAATGAGTCTTGCGGAAGCTCCTGCTGCATATGATATATTTGACAAAAAAGAAGATGGCAACATTAAAGTGATTTTAAAGCCATAGTGAGGAGAAACACGATGAATATTTACAGACCGGCGGGATTTTGGATCAGATTGGGAGCCGTGGTACTCGACTATTTAATTACTTCAGTGCCTTTGGCGATTATTTTTATGCTGGCAACAGGAAAAGATCCGAATGAGAGCGCAATGATCAGCATTATTTTGACTCTTTATGGTATTTTGCTCCCTGTCTACTGGAACGGTTATGTTATCGGCAAAAAGATCTGCGGTATCCGCATCGTCAAAAAAGACGGAACTCAGGTAGGCTTTCTCACTATGATTTTGAGAGTGCTTGTGGGCGGCCTGATATATGGGGTGACGTTTGGAATCGGTGTGATCGTGAGCGCATTCATGGTCGGAATGAGAGAAGACAAACGGTCAATCCACGATTTTGTAGCGGGAACGTATGTCACGTACGCGCTGCCGGACGAATCGATTGAAAAGAGCGAATAATTTCGCTCTTTTTTTTGCATAAAAAATGGATGAGGGAGAAACATATAACAAACGTTAAAGGAGGAAAGAATCATGAAAAAAGCTGCATTGTCTTTAGCTGCGTTTTTCATTACAGCAATGGTTTTCACAATGCCGGCACACGCCGCCGGAACAAAAATGCCTTCAACAATGTCACTCACGGAACAGCAGAAAAAAGAAATTGAATCACTTGAAAAAGAAGTGCTCGAAAAACGAAAACATGTCATATCCAAATATGTCGAGTACGGGGTCCTGCCGAAAGAAAAAGCAGAACATATTAAACAGCATATGGACAGGCGCTTTAACATGATGAAACAAAATGGGTTTGTTCCGAAGCCGCCGCCTCATAAATTGGAAAAGCGGCATCATCATTCTTAAGCATCCGGCAAGCCGGTTGCTTTTTTGTTTTTATCGGGATTGCTCTGAAACGCGTTTCATAACGTATGATATCAATATTATACGCACACATGATACATAAAAAACAGGGCCTGTTCCCTGATACATTTCTATGGGGGTCAGCCTCGGCTGCCTATCAGGCTGAAGGAGCCTGGAATAAAGACGGTAAAGGACCTTCAGTATGG
The DNA here is from genome assembly GCF_046535335.1 of Bacillus sp. SIMBA_026. NCBI lineage: Bacteria > Bacillati > Bacillota > Bacilli > Caryophanales > Bacillaceae > Bacillus > Bacillus sp. SIMBA_026. The sequence continues at coordinate 154,434 of NZ_JAWRWX010000003.1, forward strand.
GTGAACAGTGCAGAGAGGCCATTAGTGACGGAGTTCATCTCATCGGCTACTGCAGCTGGTCATTCACGGATCTGTTAAGCTGGCTGAACGGCTATCAAAAACGCTACGGTTTTGTGTATATCAATCGAGATGAAGAAGATGAAAAGGATTTGAAACGGATCAGGAAGAAAAGTTATTATTGGTACCGGAATGTAATTGAAACAAACGGTAAAAGTTTATAAAAGTTCCCTGAGAGAAATATGATTCTCTCAGGGATTTCTTTTACATTGCGGCTGCATCAATAATATACGTATCCGCATGAAGATCGGATATTTCGGCAGGCACTGAATAAAAGGTAAGGCTGTATCGGCCTTTCGGAATATGAAAGAAAAGCCGCTTTGACATCACGCTTTCAATCTCAATTCCATTTTTTACAGCCTCAAAGGGAACAGTCGCTTTTTTCTCATAGGATGGTACCGGTTCACTTGTGTTAAGCCTGAGAACGATAAATGCCCTCGTATTTCTCCTTGCCTCAAATGAAACAGCTCTGTCAGCTTCCGCATATCCTTTTTCAATGGCTTCATCGGTCCAATCGATAACAGGCGGTTCTGAATCTTTTTGGAAGATTGTAAATTGATGATAAGAAATGGCCAGTTCTTGCGGTTTCCATGATTTAATCAATGCGCTGTTCCTCCTGTTTTTTACTTGATTTTAAATAATACTCTCGTTCCGTCGGGATCATTGGTAAGCTGATGTCCGACCCAAGAGCCGGCTCCGCGGTTGTCTGCCGGAGAAATATATTCTACGGAGGCGTTGTTTCCGCCCTGTTTACAAACCGCCATCGGCCATTCATCCCTATCGTATCCCGTTTTTACAGGTACATGTTTAAGAGATTGCTCACGACGCTTATGTACTCCGTCTCTGTCAATGGTGCATATGCTGGAATGTCCTTCTTTTATCGCGTCCTTAATATGCTTTGCTGTTTCCGGATATCGATCGGACGGAAATAGGATTACTTTGTCATAATCACTCTTCTGAACGGTCTGCTCGTTATCTGAGAAAAGATCACCCTTGATCAGGGCCGCGACTGCTCCGGCAATGATGATAAGAACAAGCAGCAGTGCTTTTAATGTTTTCAAGAGTATCAATCACCTCCAGTTATAAATTGCTTTAAGCTGGTCCAAGAATAAAGCAGAATCGGCCGGCTGTAAAGCTGTTAAAATATATTTCTCAGCCGCAATTCAGCTGAATATCTGTAAAACCATCCGCACAAATCAACTTTATTCATTAAAAATTCGATCAGAAAGTGTTTTTTGCCGTTTCCCTATTCAGAAATGAACGGTTGCGGCCGTATCGTCAATTGACTTATTATAGCGATAAGCTCACCGGCAGGATATCTTCGTCTGCGAGTGTCCGACCCGAAAACCTTGGTCTGCATGACCGTGCGCAACAAGACGATAAAAAGACGGCCATCTGATAAGAAGGCCGTCAGCAAATCATTCCAGATTCGCATGCTTTGTAAACATGTCTGCTGAATTCAATTCTTTTTTCTCCATGATTTTTAGAATAACCGCATCGTAAAACAGCAGAAGAGTTTGTTCGAATAAAGAACCCATCGGCTGAATCGTCTTTCTGTCTCCGCCGGTCTCTTCCTTAGGAGAGCCGGGAATCGTTATTGTAAGATCCGCAAGTTTGCCGAGACTTGAGCCGGGGTTAATCGTTAATGCAGTGACGATACCGTTAAGACTTTTGGCTTTTTCAGCTGTATGAAGCAGACTTTTTGTTTCGCCTGAGCCTGAGCTGATGATGACGAGACCGCCTTCTTGGAGGGGAGGGGTAAGCGTCTCACCGACGATGTAAGCGTTCAGGCCGATGTGCATCATCCTCATGGCGAACGCTTTAGCCATAAAGCCGGAACGCCCCGCTCCGGACGTGAAGATTTGATCTGCCGATAAAATCTGATCCGCAAGCTTGTCAGCTTCACTGTCGGATATTAATGCTGCGGTGCGGGATATTTCATTTAGTATTTCATGTAAGTATTCAGTCGTTTTCATGATCCTTGTGTGATCAGCTGTTTCATTTTAGCAGCAGCATCCGCTTTATTGTCAGCTCCCGTAATGCCTCCGCCGACAATGATTAAATCTGGGTTTTGTTTGATGGCTTCAGGAAGCGTATCAAGTTTAATGCCTCCGGCAATTGCGGTTTTAGCGCTCTTGACCGCTTTTTTAATCGCCGTCAGTTCCTCGAATGAATTTTTTCCTTCTGCTTGAAGATCATAACCCGTATGAACACAAATATAATCAACACCGAGTTGGTCAATTTCTTTTGCCCGTGTTTCAAGGTTTTTTACGTTTATCATGTCGACGAGGATTTTTTTCTGCTGTTTTTTTGCTTCGGCAACGGCCCCTTTGATCGTTGAGTCGTCTGTCGCTCCTAAAACGGTGATGATGTCGGCTCCCGCTTCTGCCGCTTTCATAATCTCGTAACCGCCTGCATCCATGATTTTAAGATCGGCAAGCACTTTCAAGTGAGGAAAGGCTGTTTTCATTTCCTGCACGGCTTTCAGTCCTTCATTAATGACAACGGGAGTGCCGATTTCTACAACATCTATATATTGTTCGACCTCTTTCACAAGTTCAATTGCTTCCGGGATATTTACTAAGTCTAATGCCAGCTGTAATTCCACTTTATATCCACTCCTCTTTTTCATGTATTTCCATTCTATAGAGTGCCCCGCATGTTGAGAAGTACGCACTTTGAAGTCTAATAGTTACTTTGAGGATACTGTCCCCGCAGGCAATGCGCTTTGTTTCAGCAAAACTGCGTGGTAGTATAAACTGATGAAAGTTGTGTGAAAAAGTAAGCGTGTATGAATAGATGATGACCGTACAAAAAGTAAGAGGAAGGAGAATTGTCCGTGAGCCGAATGGATGAGAAAACGTTTAATTGCGAAAAGGAATTGACGCTTGCCGTGATAGGCGGGAAGTGGAAAATGCTGATTATGTGGCACTTGGGAAAAGAAGGGACGAAGCGGTTTAATGAGCTGAAAGCTTTAATTCCGGATATTACGCACAAAATTCTTGTGAATCAGCTCAGGGAGCTGGAGCAGGATCTGATCGTTCACAGGGAAGTTTACCCTGTCGTCCCTCCGAAAGTGGAGTATTCTTTAACGGCGCAAGGAGAAAGCCTTATGCCGATTCTGGACGCCATGTATAAGTGGGGAAAAGATTATATGGAATTAATCAACATTGATAAAACTGCAATAAAGGAATCTTTTTGAAGTGCTCTATGTAAAATAGAGTGCTTTTTTTGCGGTTTAATGAAATCATATTGCGAACATTCGGGCCGTCTGTTTCGGTTCTTGCGCTGTTTTTTCCGGGTCAGCTTACGTACGTAAATTTTTTTTATTTCTGCCATAACTGGATATTCGACAGATTTTCATTATAGTTTAAAGATTTTTAATTTTACGTAAATAATATTTTTGAAAATAAATTGCGGGATGCCGCAAAATACCCTCTGGATTTGTCGGATTTTTTTTCGGTGTGCCGCATGAAACTTTTCACCCATTTTTCGGTGATAAAAACAATATTTTCATATAAAGTGAACGTAAGTAGATATATAGAAATACATGCAGAAATAGGTAAACCTTTCGTGCTTACAATCAATGGCTTTTTGTCTTGATTTCTCATAAATTTGATGCCGCATTTCGGACTGCGCGGGTGAACGGATGACGGATTTCGGCGGTGATTGAATCGGGATCGTTTTTGAGGTAAGTGGTTCTTTTGGCTTGAGAATGAGTTAGGGACATAGAGGGAGGCTGTTTCTAAGGGAGAATTGACAACTATATCTTAAAAAGGGGAGGCGCACACATATGGAAATAACTTTTTATCCTTTAACAAATGCTCAAAAACGTATCTGGTATACAGAAAAATTCTATCCGAAGACAAGTATTTCAAATCTTGCGGGGTTCGGGAAACTCATTTCTGAAGACGGCGTACAGGCTCATTACGTTGAGAAAGCGATACAGGAATTCGTCCGGCGGTATGAGTCGATGAGAATCCGTCTGCGGCTTGATGATGAGGGGGAGCCCGTTCAATATGTGAGCGAATACCGTCCGCTCTCCATCGGGCACACGGATATCAGGCAAGCCGGCTGCTCTGCGGACGAGCTGTCAAAATGGGGGCGTGAAGAAGCTGGCAAGCCTCTGGCGTTATATGATCAGGATTTATTCCGTTTTTCCGTGCACACGATCAGTGAAAATGAGGTCTGGTTTTACGCTAATGTGCATCACATTATTTCAGACGGGATTTCCATGACGATTCTGGGCAATGCGATTACTGATATTTATTTGGAGCTTTCAGGCGGGACAAGTGAGGAACAGACGGAGATTCCTTCTTTTATCGAGCACGTGCTGACAGAGCAGGAATATGTGCAGTCAAAGCGGTTTAAGAAGGATCGGGACTTTTGGAACGGGCAGTTTGAGACCGTGCCGGAGCTTGTGTCCCTGAAACGGAGCCGGGCAGATGCGGGTCTTGATGCGAAACGGTTTTCTCAAGAAATTCCTCACGACTTATATGGCCGCATTCATTCATTCTGCGAGGAGCATAAAGTCAGCGTACTGTCTCTGTTCCAGTCAGCTCTGATCACTTATCTCTACAAAGTGACCGGCCGGGATGACGTTGTCACGGGTACGTTTATGGGAAACCGGACGAATGCGAAAGAAAAGCAGATGCTCGGGATGTTCGTATCTACGGTGCCTGTGCGGACAAGCGTTGACGGAGGACAGTCGTTCTTGGAATTCGTTAAAGGCCGGATGAAGGATCTGATGAAAATTCTCCGCCACCAAAAGTATCCGTATAACCTGCTTGTAAATGATTTGCGTGCTTCGAAAAGTTCGCTGAGCAGATTGTTTACGGTGGCTCTGGAGTACCAGGTGATGCAGTGGCAGAAAAAAGAGAATCTGTCCTTCCTGACAGACCCTATTTTCAGCGGAAGCGGTACAAATGATATTTCGATTCATGTGAAGGAACGATGGGACACCGGGAAATTGACGATTGATTTTGACTATCGCAGCGACATTTTCAAGGGGGAAGAGATTGAATCTGTTTCTGAACGTTTGATCACGCTGATTGAAGATGCGATTTCATCTCCTGATCGCATAATTGATGAACTTACTCTTCTTTCTGAATCCGAGAAAGAGCGGCTGCTGAAACGGGCCTCCGGCAATCCGGTGAATTACCGCAAGGAGATGACGATACCGGGGCTGTTTGAAGAGAAAGTGAAGTCACTGTCTGACAAACCCGCAGTTGTGTATGAAGGCCGAACATTGTCCTATCGCACATTGCATGAACAATCAGGCCGTATTGCCGGACGCCTTCTTCAAGCCGGGATATCAGCCGATTCTCCTGTCGCGGTGCTGCTTGGCCGATCTGAGCGTGTCATTGCGGCAATATTGGGAATTTTGAAAGCGGGCGGCGCTTATGTGCCGATAGATCCTGACTTTCCGGCGGATCGGATTCAGTACATTTTAGAGGACAGCGGAGCGAAGGCTGTTCTGACGGAGACCGGAATACAGGTGCCTGCAGCGGATGCCGAACGGATTGATTTTGACGAGGCTGTTCAGTTTGAAACGGCTGCGGACGGTGTCAGCACACAATCAGACCGGCTGGCTTACATCATCTACACGTCAGGTACAACGGGGCGGCCGAAAGGCGTGATGATTGAGCACCGGCAAGTTCATCATCTGGTGCAATCACTGCAGCAGGAGATTTATCAATGCGGTGAGCAGACGTTAAGAATGGCGCTTTTGGCTCCGTTTCATTTTGATGCGTCCGTCAAACAGATTTTTGCATCGCTTCTTTTGGGACAGACGCTTTATATCGTGCCGAAAACGACTGTAACGAATGGCTCGGCACTGCTGGACTATTATCGTCAAAACCGGATTGAAGCCACTGACGGAACGCCTGCGCATCTGCAGATGATGGTTGCGGCGGGAGATGTCAGCGGAATTGAATTGCGCCACATGCTCATTGGGGGAGAGGGCCTGTCCGCGGCTGTTGCCGAGCAGCTGATGACGCTCTTTCATCAATCGGGCAGGGCGCCGCGTCTGACAAATGTCTACGGGCCGACAGAAACGTGCGTAGATGCGTCCGTGCATCAGGTGTCAGCCGATAACGGAATGAATCAACAGGCGGCGTACGTTCCGATCGGAAAACCGCTCGGCAACGCCCGTCTGTATATATTGGATAAGCACCAGCGGCTTCAGCCCGACGGCACGGCCGGTGAGCTGTATATCGCGGGTGACGGTGTAGGCCGCGGCTATTTAAATCTGCCGGATTTGACCGCAGAGAAGTTTTTGCAAGACCCGTTTAACGGAAGCGGCCGCATGTACCGCACGGGTGATATGGCGCGCTGGCTGCCGGACGGGACGATCGAATATATCGGCCGTGAAGATGATCAGGTGAAAGTCCGCGGCTACCGCATTGAGCTGGGAGAAATTGAAACGGTGCTCAGAAAAGCTCCGGGCGCGGCGCAGGCCGTCGTGCTGGCACGGCCGGATCAGCAGGGCAGCTTAGATGTCTGCGCATATATCGTTCAGGAAAAAGGAACCGAGTTTCACCCTGCCGAGTACAGAGAGTATGTGTCAAAGCACCTTCCTGATTACATGGTGCCCGCTTACTTTACAAAAACGGACGAAATTCCGCTCACGCCGAGCGGGAAGGCGGACCGCAAAAAGCTGTTTGCGCTTGATGTGCAGGCTGTCAGCTCATCCGAATATGCCGCGCCGAGAAATGAAACGGAGGAAACGCTCACCGTCATCTGGCAGGAAGTCCTCGGAATGGACAAGGCGGGCATTTATGATCATTTCTTCGAGTCAGGCGGTCATTCATTAAAGGCCATGACGCTTCTGACGAAAATTCATAAGCAAATGGGCGTTGAAATTCCGCTGCAATACTTGTTTGAGCATCCGACGATTGCAGCGCTTGCCGATTATGCGGAAAACCGAAACGAAGGACCGGCATTCAGTGCGATTGAGCCGGCTGAGAAGCAGGCGAGCTATCCGCTTTCGCTCGCTCAGCAGCGGACTTATATCGCGAGCCAATTTGAAGACGCGGGAGTCGGATATAACATGCCGGCTGCGGCCATGATTGAGGGCGCTTTAGACCGTGAAAAGCTTGAGCGTGCATTTTCTGCCTTAATCAGCAGGCATGAAGCGCTCAGAACATCGTTTCAATCAGAGGACGGCACGCCGAGACAGGTGATTCACGAACATGTTCCGTTTCATATTGAAATGATCGAAGCGCGCGGAAGAACGAATGAACAGGTCATGAAGGACTTTGTGCGCCGTTTTGATTTATCTGAGGCGCCGCTGTTCAGAATCGGCCTGCAAACGCTCGATCACAATCGCCATATGCTGCTGTTTGATATGCATCACCTGATTTCTGACGGGGTGTCTATTTCCATCATGCTGAAGGAACTGGCTGACATCTACGGCGGAAATCAGCTGCCTGAATTGCGCATTCAATATAAAGATTATGCCGTATGGCAGGCGGAACGGGCGAAAGAAGGCTACAAGAAGGAGCGGGCGTACTGGAAAGAAGTCTTCAGCGGCGAACTGCCGGTGCTTCAGCTGCTCTCTGATTATCCGCGGCCGCAGGTGCAAAGCTTTGAAGGTGACCGCGTGTCCGCCAAGCTGCCGAAAATGCTGCGGGAACGGCTGCAGAAGCTTGCCGAGAAAAACGGAGCCACCCTTTACATGGTGCTGTTATCAGCTTACTATACGCTGCTTTCTAAGTATTCGGGACAGGAAGACATCATCGTGGGAACACCGTCAGCGGGAAGAAATCACTCTGATACCGAGGGGCTTATCGGGATGTTTGTCAACACGCTCGCGCTGCGAAGCTCCGTAAAGCAGGATCAGACATTTGCCGGCTTGTTAGGTCATGTGCGCAAGCAGGTGCTGGACGCGTTTTCTCATCAGGACTATCCGTTTGAGTGGCTGACCGAGGAGCTGAACGTGCCCCGGGATATGAGCAGGCATCCGATATTTGATACGATGTTCAGTCTGCAAAATGCTTCGGACGGAATTCCGGAGATCGGTAATCTGACGCTGTCTCTTCATGAAACAAACTTCAACATCGCCAAATTCGACCTGACCATGCAGGCTCGGGAAACAGCGGAAGGCATTGCGCTTGATTTGGATTATTGCACGAAGCTGTTTAAGCGCTCAACTGCGGATCGCATGCTTGCGCACTATGTCCGTCTGCTGGAGAGCGCGGCAGCTCAGCCGGATGCGAAAATCAGCGAATATGATCTGCTTTCTGAACGGGAGGCTTTGACTCAATTACAGCGGTTCAATCCGGAGCGCACGGCGTACCCGAAAGAGCAAACGATCGTGCAGATCTTTGAAGAACAGGCCCGAAAGAACCCTGACCGGACGGCTCTTCAGTTCGAAGGGGAAACCCTGTCGTATCAGCAGCTGAATGAACGCGCCAACAGGCTTGCGCGGCATATTCTTTCAGTCGGAGGCGGCGGAAAAACCGCGGCTGTTCTGTGTGAACGGTCAATGGATATGATTGTTTCCATTATGGCTGTGTTAAAAGCGGGGTCCGCCTATGTGCCGATTGATCCTGAGCATCCGGTTCAGCGGATTCAGCATTTCTTCCGCGACAGCGGGGCGAATGTGCTCATGACTCAGCAAAGCCTCAAGCCGCTTGCGGAAAAGGCCGGTTTTCAAGGCGTCATTGTGCTTGCTGATGATGAGGCGAGCTATGAAAAGGACTCTCGCAATCCAGCATTGCCGTTTGATTCCAAAACGATTGCCAATCTCACTTATACATCTGGCACGACGGGAACGCCGAAAGGAAACATCGTCACACATGCCAACATTTTGCGGACGGTAAAAAACACGAACTATTTGACCGTTTCTGAAGAGGACACAGTGCTCGGTCTGTCAAACTACGTCTTTGACGCTTTTATGTTTGATATGTTCGGTTCGCTGTTAAACGGTGCAAAGCTTGTGATCGTCCCGAAAGATACGGTGCTGGATATGTCACGTCTGTCCCGTGTGATCAAACGGGAGAACGTCAGCATTCTGATGATTACGACGGCCCTGTTCCACCTGCTTGTTGATATGGAGCCGTCCTGTCTGACGACGCTTCGGAAAATCATGTTCGGGGGCGAAAGAGCGTCTGTAGAACATGTCAAAAAGGCGCTTGCGGCAGTCGGAAAAGGAAGACTGCTTCATATGTACGGTCCGTCGGAAAGCACGGTGTTTGCGACATACCATCCGGTGGATGTCATTGAAGAGGATACGCTCTCCGTTCCGATCGGGAAACCGGTCAGCAATACGGAAGTCTTTATTATGAACTCAGCCGGACGCATTCAGCCGGCCGGTATCGCGGGAGAGCTGTGCGTCAGCGGTGAAGGTCTCGTAGAAGGCTACTACAACCGTCCTGAACTGACGGAAGAAAAATTTGTAAAGCATCCGTTTGAGGAAGGTGAACGGATGTATAAAACGGGCGACTTGGCCAGATGGCTTCCGAATGGCGATATCGAGTTTATCGGACGTATCGACCATCAGGTGAAAATCCGCGGTCAGCGGATTGAGCTTGGCGAAATTGAGCATCAGCTTCAAAGTCATGACCAGATACAGGAATGCATTGTGCTCGCTGTGGATCAGGGCGCGGGTGACAAACTTCTTTGCGCGTATGTTGTCGGCCTCAGGGAAATCTCTTCCCGGGAGCTGAGGGAGCATACGGCGAAGGATCTTCCGGCTTATATGATTCCGTCCGTCTTTATTCAATTGGATGAACTGCCTCTTACAGGAAACGGAAAAATCGACAGGCGGGCGCTGCCGATGCCGGATGTGACCGCAGCGAATGCCGTGTCATATACGGCACCGCGCAATGAAACAGAACAAAAACTGGCGGATATTTGGGCTGAGGTGCTGCAAATGGAGCGGGTCGGCGTCCATGATCAGTTCTTTGAGATCGGGGGCCACTCGTTAGCGGGGATGAAACTGCTGGCCCTTATCCAGAAGACATTCGGCGTGCAGCTTACCTTAAAGGATCTGTTCACTTCTCCGACGGCTGCGGGGCTGGCGCAGCTGATTGAAGGGGCTGAGCGGAAAACGGCAGAGAGCATCGCACCGGCTGCCGAGCGGGAAACGTATCCGGTTTCTTCACCGCAGAAGCGGATGTTCGTGCTTCAGCAGCTGGAAGGCGCTGAAACAAGCTATAACATGCCGTCTGTGCTCCGCTTAAAAGGAAAGCTTGATGCAGAAAAGCTGAAATCCGTCATGAAACAGCTGACAGAACGCCATGAAGCCTTCAGAACGACATTTGACATAAAGGATGGAGAAACGGTTCAGCGCATATGGGCGGAAGCTGATATCGACATGGAATATTATGAAGCCTCTGAAGAAGATGCTGAACGGATTATTCAGAGCTTTATCCGGCCGTTCCGCCTGGATCAGCTTCCTCTCGTCAGAACGGGACTGGTCAAGCTGGCTGAACATGACCACCTGCTGCTGTTTGATATGCACCATATCATTTCGGACGGCGCTTCAGTGGGCGTGCTGATAGATGAACTGTCCCGCTTGTATGGCGGTGAAACGCTTGATCCGCTGCGGATCCATTATAAAGACTATGCGGTATGGCAGCAGAAATTTATTCAATCAGAGCAGTACCGCAAGCAGGAGGAGCATTGGCTTCGGGAGCTTGACGGCGAGCTTCCGGTATTGACGCTGCCGGCTGATTACAGCCGTCCGGCCGTGCAAACCTTTGAAGGAGACAAGCTGGTCTTTTCTCTGACTGGGGAACAGACGTCGGCTCTTCGCAGTCTTGCGAAACAAACAGATTCTACCATGTACATGGTGCTGCTGGCGTCATACAGCGCCTTTCTCTCAAAACTGAGCGGACAGCATGACATCATTGTCGGTTCGCCGGTTGCGGGACGGTCACATGCGGATCTCGCAAACGTCATCGGTGTTTTTGTGAATACACTCGCGCTTCGTACGTATCCGGAAGCGGACAAAACGTTCACGGACTATCTCAAAGAAGTGAAACAAACCGCTTTACATGCATTTGACGCGCAGGATTATCCGCTTGAAGACCTTCTGCAAAAGGTTGAGGTGCAGCGTGATACGAGCAGAAATCCGCTGTTTGATGCAGTATTTTCAATGCAAAATGCAAATGCGGAAGATCTGGTCATGGAAGGAATTGAGCTGAAGCACCATCCGTTTGACAGAAAAACAGCCAAGTTTGACCTGACAATGACGGCTGAGGACACAGACGAAGGCTTAACGTTTGTGCTTGAATATAACACCGCGCTGTTTAAACCGGAAACGGCAGAGACATGGAAGCATTACTGGCTTCAACTGTTAGAAGCAGCAGCGGAAAATCCGGCTGCGAAGCTTTCTGAGCTTTCATTGGTGAATAAAACAGAAAAACAAGCCCTCCTTGACGCATGGAAAGGAAAAACAATTTCTGTGCCGCGGGACAAAACGGTTCACCGTCTCTTTGAAGAAACGGCCGCCCGCCACGCGAACCGGCCGGCCGCGGCATACAACGGCGCGAAGTGGACGTACGGCGAGCTGAACGCAAGGGCGAACCGCATCGCACGCATTCTCATGGACTGCGGCGTCACGGCTGACGAACGTGTCGGCATTTTGACGAAACCGTCCTTGGAAATGGCCGCGGGCGTACTCGGCGTCCTGAAAGCGGGCGCGGCATTTGTGCCGATTGACCCCGACTACCCGGAAGAGCGGATCAGCTACATTCTGCAGGACAGCGGCGCCAAGCTTCTTCTCACACAGGAAGCGCTGGACGTGCCGGACAGCTACAACGGAGAAACGATTCTGCTTGACGGCGGACGCTCCATTCTGAGCCTGCCGCTTGATGAAAACGATGAAGCGAACCCGCAGACGGAAACAACGGCGGATCATCTCGCTTATATGATTTACACGTCAGGAACGACCGGACAGCCGAAGGGTGTCATGGTCGAACACCATGCGCTGGTGAACCTGTGCTTCTGGCATCACGACGCATTCGCCATGACGGCGGATGATAAGAGCGCCAAATACGCGGGCTTCGGTTTTGACGCCTCCATTTGGGAAATGTTCCCGACATGGACCATCGGCGCGGAGCTTCACGTCATTGACGAAGCGATCCGGCTGGATATCACCCGCTTAAATCACTATTTCGAGGAGAACGGCGTGACCATCACCTTCCTGCCGACGCAGCTGGCCGAACAATTTATGGAGCTGGAAAATACCTCTCTCCGTATGCTTCTCGTCGGCGGTGACAAGCTGAAGCGGGCGGTGAAACAGCCGTACACGATCGTCAACAACTACGGCCCGACGGAAAACACCGTCGTCGCGACAAGCGGCGTCATCAATCCGGAGGAAGGATCGCTTTCGATCGGACGGGCGATTGCCAATACGAGAGTTTATATTCTCGGGGACGGCGATCAGGTGCAGCCGGAAGGCATTGCCGGTGAATTGTGTGTGGCCGGCCGCGGTCTTGCGCGCGGATACCTGAACCGTGAAGAAGAAACGGCGAAGCGGTTTACCGCAGATCCGTTCGTGCCCGGTGAGCGCATGTACCGGACCGGCGACCTCGTCAAATGGAACGCGCAGTGCGGCATCGAATACATCGGGCGTATTGACCAGCAGGTCAAAGTGCGGGGCTACCGGATCGAGCTTTCAGAAATCGAAGTCCGCCTCGCCCAGCTTGCGGACGTTCATGACGCAGCGGTGATGGCCGTGGAAGACAAAGCGGGCAATACCGCGCTTTGCGCCTATGTCGCGCCTCAGCAGGACGATATTGAAGCGCTCAAAGCCGCGCTGAAAGACACGCTGCCTGACTACATGGTGCCGGCATTCTGGGTGGAGATGGACGAGCTTCCGGTCACCGCAAACGGAAAGATTGACAAAAAAGCCCTGCCGGCGCCTGACATTGAAGCGGGAAGCACCGTATATAAAGCGCCGGAAACGGAGATGGAGACGCTGCTTTCCGACATTTGGCAGGAAGTGCTCGGTCTTGACCAGATCGGCGTAAGCGACAATTTCTTCACGCTCGGCGGCGATTCGATCAAAGGCATCCAAATGGCGAGCCGCCTGAACCAGCACGGCTACAAGCTGGAGATGAAGGATCTCTTCCAGCATCCGACCATCGAAGAGCTCGTCTCTTATGTGGAGCGGACGGAAGGCAAGCAGGCCGACCAGGGACCTGTCGAAGGCGAAGCGGAGTTAACGCCGATCCAGCGTTGGTTCTTTGAGAAAAACTTCACGAACAAACACCACTGGAACCAATCCGTCATGCTTCACGCAAAAGACGGCTTTGATCCAGAGATAACAGAAAAAACATTACATGTCCTGACGGTACACCATGATGCGCTCCGGATGATTTATCGTGAACAAAAACCGTATTACAGAGGGATTGAGGATGCGTCTGTTGAATTGAACGTCTTTGAGCTGAACGGACCTGCTGAAGACCATGAGGACCGTATCGAAAGGGAAGCAGACCGTCTTCAAAGCAGTATTTCACTGGAAATAGGACATCTCTTGAAGGCCGGGCTCTTCCGGGCTGAAGATGGAGACCACCTTCTTCTCGCAATCCATCACTTAGTCGTGGATGGTGTATCTTGGCGGATTTTACTGGAGGACTTCACGTCCGTTTATACGCAGCTGAAGCAAGGCAATGAACCAGCGCTGCCGCCGAAAACACATTCATTCGCCGAATTTGCCGAGAGAATCAAAGAATATGCAAATACGAAGGCGTTTCTGAAAGAAGCGGATTACTGGAGAGAGCTTGAGGAAAAAGAGGTATGCACTCAGCTTCCGAAAGACAGGCAGTCTGGTGATCAGCGCATGAGACATACGAGAACAGTCAGCTTCTCTCTGACGCCTGAACAAACTGAACAGCTGACGACAAACGTACATGAAGCCTATCACACCGAAATGAACGACATCCTGCTCACGGCGCTCGGACTGGCGCTGAAAGAGTGGACGGGGGAAGACACGATCGGCGTTCATTTGGAAGGCCACGGGCGCGAAGACATTCTTGACGGCTTGAATATCACCCGGACGGTCGGATGGTTTACGAGCATGTATCCGATGATCCTTGAGATGAAGCACGCCGACGATCTTTCATATCAGCTGAAACAAATGAAAGAAGACATCAGACACATCCCGAACAAAGGAGTCGGCTACGGCATTCTGCGTTATGTAACGGCGCCTGAGCATAAAGAGAATCTTTCATTTGAGATTGATCCGGATATCAGCTTTAACTACTTAGGCCAGTTTAATGAGATGTCGGATTCCGGCTTATTTACAAGATCCGGGATGCCGTCAGGACAATCGCTGAGCCCTGACACAGAGAAGCCGAATGCGCTTGATATTGTCGGATTTATAGAAAATGGGCAGATGACGATGACGTTTGCCTATCATTCTCTCGAATTTCATGAAAAAACCATTCAATCGTTCAGTGACAGTTTTAAAGGGCACCTCTTGAAAATCATAGATCACTGCCTGGCCCAAGACGGACCTGAGCTTACACCTAGCGATCTTGGCGATGATGATCTGACGCTTGATGAACTTGATAAATTAATGGAAATTCTCTAACAGAAAAGACAGAGGTGACATATGAGCAAAAAATCGATTCAAAAGGTGTATGCACTCACACCGATGCAGGAGGGAATGCTGTATCATGCGCTGCTTGATCCGCATTCTTCCTCCTACTTCACACAATTAGAGCTTAGGATTCACGGAAGCTTTCAGTTGGAGCTTTTTGAAAAAAGCGTCAATGAGCTGATCCGGACATATGACATCCTGCGTACGGTATTCGTGCACCAGCAGCTTCAAAAACCGCGCCAAGTCGTATTGGCGGAGCGGAAGACGAAGGTGCACTATGAAGATATCAGTCAATTAGATGAAGCGCGCCAAACTGAGTATATCGAACGCTATAAACGCGGCGTGCAGCAGCAGGGCTTTCATCTGGCGAAGGATATTCTCTTTAAAGCGGCGGTGTTCAGACTCAGTGAGAAGGAGCTGTATCTCGTCTGGAGCAATCATCATATCGTCATGGACGGCTGGAGTATGGGCGTTTTGATGAAAAGCCTGTTTCAAAACTATGAAGCGCTTCGTGCCGGCCGGCACGCCGGGGGAAGCCAGGGCAAACCTTACTCTGACTATATCAAATGGCTCGGAGGCCGGGATTATGAGGAAGCGGAACAATATTGGAGCAGCCGCCTGGCGGATTTCGAACAGCCGAGCCTGCTCCCGGGCCGTCTGGCAGCAGAAAAGAAAGACTACCAAAATGAAGAATATTCTTTTGTCTGGGATGAAGAGCTGGTCGCACAGATTCAGCAGACCGCCAACCGGCATCAAGTCACGGGGCCTAACCTGTTTCAGGCCGTTTGGGGTGCGGTGCTCAGCAAATACAACTATACAGACGATGTGGTGTTCGGCACCGTCGTATCAGGCCGTCCTTCAGAAATCAACGGCATAGAAACGATGGCGGGGCTGTTCATCAATACGATTCCTGTAAGAATCAAGATTGACAAAGGTGCAGCCTTTTCGGACGTGATGGCGGCAGTTCAGAAAAACGCCGTGGAAGCCGAGCGCTATGATTATGTGCCGCTCTATGACATTCAAAAGCGCTCCGCCCTGGACGGCAGCCTCTTAAATCATTTGGTCGCGTTTGAAAACTATCCGCTGGACAAAGAGCTGGAAAACGGGGGCATGGAGGAAAGACTCGGCTTTTCCATTAAAGTGGAACATGCTTTTGAGCAGACGAGCTTTGATTTCAATCTTATCGTGTATCCGGGAAAAACGTGGACTGTCAAAATCAAATACAATGGAGCGGCTTTCGCTCATGATGCCATCGAACGAACGGCGCACCATCTGACCCGCATGATGAAAGCCGCGGTCGGAACGCCTGACGCGCCCGTGCGGGAACTCGGCCTTGTTTCAGGCGAAGAAGAGCGGCAGATTGTTGAGGTATTCAATGATACGAAAACGGCGCTTCCGGAAGAGGAGGCCGTTCACCGTTTGTTTGAAGCACAGGCAAACCGGACGCCTGCAAGTATCGCGATAAAAGAAGCGGGACACGAATGGACCTACCGTGAAGTGAACGAAGCGGCCAACCGCCTGGCGAGACACCTTGTGAAGAGCGGGCTGGAAAAAGGCCGGACCGCCGCTATTATGAACGACCGGTCTGCGGAAACCGTTGTCGGAATGCTTGCCGTCTTAAAAGCAGGCGGCGCATATGTGCCGATTGATCCGGCTTTTCCGGAGGACCGTCTCCGCTTTATGGCGGAAGACAGCTCGATTCGGCTCGTGCTGACAGTTCAGGACTATCAAGAACAAGCGGGCGCATTGCAAGTCCCGGTCGTCATGCTGGATGAAAGCACGGTTGAAACGGTAAGCGAAACAGACTTGAATCTTCCGGCCGGCGGCAACGACTTGGCGTATATCATGTATACATCCGGATCGACCGGCAAACCGAAAGGCGTCATGATTGAACACAGAAATATCATCAGGCTCGTCAAACATTCGAATTACGTGCCGGTTCATGAAGAAGACCGGATGGCGCAAACGGGAGCCGTCAGCTTTGATGCCGGAACCTTCGAAGTCTTCGGCGCATTGCTGAACGGAGCGTCATTGCACCCGGTGAAAAAAGAGACGCTGCTTGACGCCGGACAATTCGCCCAATTTCTGAAAGAGCAGCGGATCACGACCATGTGGCTGACGTCTCCGCTGTTTAATCAGCTTGCCCAAAAGGATGCCGGCATGTTTAACACGCTCCGGCACCTCATCATCGGCGGTGATGCGCTTGTGCCGCATATCGTCAGCAAAGTGAGAAAGGCATCACCGGAGCTGTCGCTTTGGAACGGCTACGGGCCGACTGAGAATACGACGTTTTCGACGAGTTTTCTCATTGATCAGGATTATGACGGTTCGGTCCCGATCGGGAAGCCGATCGGAAATTCCACTGCGTACATTATGGACGAAAACCGCAACCTCCAGCCGATCGGCGCGCCCGGTGAGCTGTGCGTCGGCGGAAGCGGAGTGGCAAGGGGCTATGTGAATCTGCCTGAATTAACGGAGAAGCAGTTTGTCCGCGATCCGTTCAGACCGGATGAAATGATATACCGGACGGGGGACTTGGCGAAGTGGCTTCCGGACGGCACGATCGAGTTTCTCGGCAGAATTGACAACCAAGTAAAGGTCCGCGGTTTCAGAATCGAGCTCGGCGAAATCGAGGCGAAAATCAGCCAGGCGGAGAATGTGACGGAATCTGCGGCTGTGATCCGGAAAAATAAAGCGGATGAAAATGAAATCTGCGCTTACTTTACAGCAGACCAAGCTCTTTCGCCGGAAGACCTGCGCAAAACGCTTTCGGAATCACTTCCGGAATATATGATTCCCGCGCACTTCATCCAGATGAATCAGTTTCCGCTGACGGCGAACGGAAAGATTGATAAAAAAGCGCTGCCTGAGCCTCAGGCTGAAGCCGTTCAAAAAGAATACGTAGCGCCGAAAACGGAAGCGGAGCAGAAACTCGCGGACATTTGGGAAGGCATTCTCGGTGTAAAAGCGGGTGTGACTGACAATTTCTTCACGATTGGCGGACATTCTTTAAAAGCCATGATGATGACCGCTAAAATCCAGGAGCACTTTCAAAAAGAAGTGCCGATTAAAGTGTTATTTGAAAAGCCGACCATTCAGGAGCTTGCGCATTATTTGGAGCATGAGAGCGAGGAGGAACAGCAGTTTGAACCGATCCGACAAGCGCCTTATCAGAAGCATTATCCTGTTTCCTCAGCACAGCGCAGGATGTATATCCTCAATCAGCTCGGACAGGCCAGCACGAGCTACAACGTCCCTGCTGTACTTTTGCTGGAAGGATCAGTAGACAAAAAGCGTCTTGAGGAGGCCATGCAGGCATTAATCAACCGTCATGAGACACTGCGTACGTCGTTTGACATGGCAGATGGAGAAGTTGTGCAGACCATTCATAAAAATGTGTCGTTTGAGCTTGAAACCGCCGAGGGCCGGGAAGAAGATGCAGAAGAGCTGACAAAAGCCTTTATCAGGCCGTTTGCGCTCAACCGCGCGCCGCTTGTCCGTTCGAAGCTGATCCGGCTTGAAGAAGACCGGCATCTTCTGCTGATTGACATGCACCACATTATTACGGACGGAAGCTCAATGGGCATTTTCATCGGTGATCTTGCGAAGCTTTATCAAGGCACGGAGCTTGCGCTGCCAAAGATTCATTATAAGGATTTTTCAGTCTGGCAGCGTGAAAAAGCAAATCTCGATCAGCACGAAGCCTACTGGCTTGATACGTTCAAAGGCGATCTGCCGGTGTTGGATCTGCCGCTTGATTTCCCGCGTCCTGCCGAGCGCAGTTTTGAAGGGGAACGCGTCATCTTCGGGCTTGATAAACAGGTGACGGCGCAGATTAAGAAGCTGCTGGCTGATACGGATACGACGATGTACATGTTCTTGTTAGCCGCTTTTCAAGTGCTGCTGTCCAAATATTCGGGTCAGGAAGACATCATAGTCGGGTCTCCGGCGGCCGGTAGACAGCATCCTGATCTCCAAGACGTGCCGGGCATGTTTGTCAACACAGTTGCGCTACGGTCGCATCCTGCCGGCAAAAAAACGTTCAAACAATTTCTGGATGAGGTGAAAACGGCGAGCCTTCAAGCTTTTGAGCATCAAAGCTATCCGCTTGAAGAATTAATTGAAAAACTGCCGTTAACGAGGGATACAAGCCGGAGTCCGCTGTTCAGCGTGTTATTTAATATGCAGAACATGGAGATCCCGGCCCTGCGGCTCGGAGATTTGGAGATTTCTTCATACTCCATGCATCATCATGTCGCTAAATTTGATCTTTCCTTAGAAGCGGCTGAACGCGGAGAAGAGGTCGGATTGAGCTTTGATTACGCGAAAGCCTTATTTGCGGACGAAACCATCCGCCGCTGGAGCGCTCATTTTGTCAATCTGATTAAAGCCTGCGCTGAAAATCCGGATATTCAGCTGGCCGACGCAAGCCTGCTGTCCGCTCCTGAACGGGAAGCGCTCCTTTCTGATGAAAAACGTACAGAAGCGGATCTGCCTGAGGGCACTTTTGTTTCGCTGTTTGAACGGCAAGCGCAAAAAACGCCTGATCTCACGGCGGTTGCGGGCGGAACAAGTCTGACATATCGTGAGCTTGATGAACGCTCGAACCGGTTTGCCCGCCACCTTCAGGCTTGCGGAACGGGCAGTGAGGACATCGTGGCCATTATGATGGATCGTTCGGCCGACTTGATTACCGCGATTCTCGGCGTCATGAAAGCCGGAGCGGCATTTCTCCCGATTGATCCGGAGACTCCTGAAGAGAGAATCCGCTACTCTCTTGAAGACAGCGGAACGAAGCTTCTGGTCGTCAATGAGAGAAACATGACCGCGGCCGCCGTTTATAAAGGAAAAACGGTCGTAATGGAAGACGGAGAATGGCAGAACGAAAGCGCCGGCCGGCTTGAAACGAATCCCGGCGCCGACCAGCTTGCCTATATCATTTATACCTCGGGAACAACGGGCAAACCGAAAGGCGTCCAGCTGGAGCACCGCAATCTAATCAATTATGTCACATGGTTCAGCCGTGAAGCCGGTTTGACCGAAGCTGACAAATCTGTGCTGCTGTCTTCTTACGCATTTGATCTCGGCTATACGGCTATATTCCCGATTCTTCAGGCGGGCGGCGAGCTGCACATTGTGCCGAAAGAGACGTACACCGCGCCTGATCAGCTTGGTGAGTATGTACAGAAAAATGGCATTACGTATATGAAACTGACGCCGTCATTGTTCCATATGATCGTCAATACAGCCCGTTTTGCGGCAGAACGCCGTTTCAGCCCGCTTCGTTTAGTGGTGCTCGGCGGAGAAAAGATCATCACGTCCGATGTCCGCAAGTTTCATGACGTATACGCCCATACCGACTTCATCAATCACTACGGGCCGACGGAAACGACGATCGGCGCCATTGCCGGACGGATCAATATGGAGCGCCTCGATCAATATGAGCAGCGTCCCGTCATCGGCCGCCCGATCGCGAATACCGGCGCGCTTGTATTGGACGGAGCAATGCAGCTCGTTCCTCCGGGCGCAAGCGGCGAGCTTTATATTACCGGGAAGGGGCTTGCCAGAGGATATCTTCACCGTCCGCAGCTGACGGCGGAGAAATTTCTCTCAAATCCTTTTTCACCGGACAGCCTGATGTACAAAACGGGAGATGTCGTCCGCAGGCTTCCTGACGGGACGATTGAATTTATCGGCCGTGCGGATGATCAGGTGAAAATCCGGGGCTACCGCATTGAATTAAAAGAGGTTGAAACCGTGCTGTTAAGCGTAAACGGCATTCAGGAGGCGGTCGTTCTCGCAGTCAGCGAAGGCGGGCTGCCGGAACTGTGCGCGTACTATAAAGCCGGCAGCGAGCTGAAAGGCTCTGAGCTTCGCAAACGGCTTTCCGAAACATTGCCGTCTCACATGCTTCCGGCTTATTTCGTGCAAGTAGACCACATTCCGCTCACAGCCAACGGAAAAACCGATAAAAACGCCCTCCCGAAACCGGGCGTCAGCCAAACGGCGCAAACAGCTTCAGCCTTGCCGGAAACGGAATTGGAGGAAAAGCTGTGCCGCATTTGGAAACAGACACTCGGTACGGATACGCTCGGCATCGCCGATAATTTCTTCGATTACGGCGGGCACTCTTTAAAAGGCATGATGCTCCTCGCCAATATTCAGGCTGAACTGGACAAAACGGTTCCGTTAAAAGCGCTGTTCGAACAGCCGACTGTCCGCCTGCTTGCCGCATATATCGAAAAATCGGCGGTATCTGAGGGATATCGGATGATCACGCCGGCCGACAGTGCAAACGCGTACCCGTTATCATCCGCCCAAAAACGGATGTACGTCCTGAACCAGCTTGACCGGGAGACAATCAGCTATAATATGCCGTCCGTTCTTCTGATGGAAGGAGAAGTCAATATTTCAAGGCTTCAGGAAGCCCTCAATCAGATGATCAATCGCCACGAATCTTTGCGGACGTCCTTTATCGATCAAAACGGCCGCCCGATGCAGCAGATCGCAGAACAGGCTGACATTGACCTGCATATCTTTGAAGCAGCGGACGAGGAGAAAGCAAATCTAATCATTCAGGCATTCATTAAGCCGTTTGATCTGAGCGCGGCTCCGCTCATTCGGGCCGCTCTTGTCAGACTGAATGAAAAGAAACACCTGCTGCTGCTGGATATGCATCATATTATTGCCGACGGCGTGTCCAGAAGCATGCTGGTCAAAGAGCTCGCTCACCTTTATAAAGGGGGAAGTCTGCCGTCGCCGAACCTGCACTATAAAGACTTCGCCGTCTGGCAGAATGAACCTGAGCAGGCCGAACGGATGAAAGACCATGAGCGTTATTGGCTCTCCGCATTTTCCGGCGAGCTTCCTGAATTGAATCTGCCGACTGATTTTCCCCGTCCGCCGGTCCAAAGTTTTAAAGGACAATCCGTCCGTTTCAGAGCGGGGCGTGAAACGGAAAAAGCGGTGCGTGAATTAATGGAATCATCGGGAGCGACTCTTCATATGGTGCTTCACGCCGCGTTCCATGTCTTTTTGAGCAAAATCACGGGGCAGCGCGATATCATTATCGGCTCGGTGACCGCCGGAAGAACGAGCGCCGAAGTTCAGGAAATGCCGGGAATGTTTGTCAATACGCTTGCGCTTCGCAATGAAACGCGCAAAGAGCAGACCTTCGCCGGGCTGCTCGAACGGGTGAAACAAACCAATCTCGACGCGCTGGCGCATCAGGATTATCCGTTTGAGGATCTGATCGGAAAGCTTGACCTGCCGAGAGACATGAGTCGCAACCCATTGTTCCAAGTCATGATGACGACAGAAGATCCGGATAAAGAAACACTGGAACTGGAGAACCTGCGCATCACTCCGTATGAGTCGAACCAAGGCACGGCGAAATTCGATCTGACACTCGGCGGCTTTACGGATCAAGAAGGCCTCGGCCTTCAGTTTGAATATGCGGCTGATCTGTTTAAAAAAGAAACAATTGAAAAGTGGAGCGCCGGGTTCCTGCGGATTCTGAAGCAAGCGGCAGAAAGCCCGGACAGAAAGCTGCCTGAGATTTCACTGATCAGCGATGCTGAAAAACAAGCTCTCCTCAACGCATGGAAAGGAAAAACAATTTCTGTGCCGCGGGACAAAACGGTTCACCGTCTCTTTGAAGAAACGGCCGCCCGCCACGCGAACCGGCCGGCCGCGGCATACAACGGCGCGAAGTGGACGTACGGCGAGCTGAACGCAAGGGCGAACCGCATCGCGCGCATTCTCATGGACTGCGGCGTCACGGCTGACGAACGTGTCGGCATTTTGACGAAGCCGTCCTTGGAAATGGCCGCGGGCGTACTCGGCGTCCTGAAAGCGGGCGCGGCATTTGTGCCGATTGACCCCGACTACCCGGAAGAGCGGATCAGCTACATTCTGCAGGACAGCGGCGCCAAGCTTCTTCTCACACAGGAAGCGCTGGACGTGCCGGACAGCTACAACGGAGAAACGATTCTGCTTGACGGCGGACGCTCCATTCTGAGCCTGCCGCTTGATGAAAACGATGAAGCGAACCCGCAGACGGAAACAACGGCGGATCATCTCGCTTATATGATTTACACGTCAGGAACGACCGGACAGCCGAAGGGTGTCATGGTCGAACACCATGCGCTGGTAAACCTGTGCTTCTGGCATCACGACGCATTCGCCATGACGGCGGATGATAAGAGCGCCAAATACGCGGGCTTCGGTTTTGACGCCTCCATCTGGGAAATGTTCCCGGCATGGACCATCGGCGCGGAGCTTCACGTCATTGACGAAGCGATCCGGCTGGATATCACCCGCTTAAATCACTATTTCGAGGAGAACGGCGTGACCATCACCTTCCTGCCGACGCAGCTGGCCGAACAATTTATGGAGCTGGAAAATACCTCTCTCCGTATGCTTCTCGTCGGCGGTGACAAGCTGAAGCGGGCGGTGAAACAGCCGTACACGATCGTCAACAACTACGGCCCGACGGAAAACACCGTCGTCGCGACAAGCGGCGTCATCAATCCGGAGGAAGGATCGCTTTCGATCGGACGGGCGATTGCCAATACGAGAGTTTATATTCTCGGCGACGGCGATCAGGTGCAGCCGGAAGGCATTGCCGGTGAATTGTGTGTGGCCGGCCGCGGTCTGGCGCGCGGATACCTGAACCGTGAAGAAGAAACGGCGAAGCGGTTTACCGCAGATCCGTTCGTGCCCGGCGAGCGCATGTACCGGACCGGCGACCTCGTCAAATGGAACGCGCAGTGCGGCATCGAATACATCGGGCGTATTGACCAGCAGGTCAAAGTGCGGGGCTACCGGATCGAGCTTTCAGAAATCGAAGTCCGCCTCGCCCAGCTTGCGGACGTTCATGACGCAGCGGTGACGGCCGTGGAAGACAAAGCGGGCAATACCGCGCTTTGCGCCTATGTCGCGCCTCAGCAGGACGATATTGAAGCGCTCAAAGCCGCGCTGAAAGACACGCTGCCTGACTACATGGTGCCGGCATTCTGGGTGGAGATGGACGAGCTTCCGGTCACCGCAAACGGAAAGATTGACAAAAAAGCCCTGCCGGCGCCTGACATTGAAGCGGGAAGCGCCGCTTACAAAGCACCGGAAACGGAGATGGAGACGCTGCTTTCAGACATTTGGCAGGAAGTGCTCGGTCTTGACCAGATCGGCGTAAGCGATAATTTCTTCACGCTCGGCGGCGACTCGATCAAAGGCATCCAAATGGCGAGCCGTCTGAACCAGCACGGCTACAAGCTGGAGATGAAGGATCTCTTCCAGCATCCGACCATCGAAGAGCTCGTCTCTTATGTGGAGCGGACGGAAGGCAAGCAGGCCGACCAGGGACCTGTCGAAGGCGAAGCGGAGTTAACGCCGATCCAGCGCTGGTTCTTTGAACGAAACTTTACCGACAAACACCACTGGAACCAATCCGTCATGCTTCACGCGAAAGACGGCTTTGATCCGGACCTGGTGGAAAAAACCCTGCAAGCATTGATTGAACACCATGATGCGCTCCGCATGGTTTACCGTGAAGAAAGGGAAGGCATCATTCAGACATACCTCCCTGCCACAGAATGCAAGGCAAGCTTTGACATCGTTGATCTGTACGGAACTGACGAGGATATGCTGAAAAGCCAGATTCAGCGGCTTGCCGATCATCTTCAGGGAAGTCTTGATCTGGAGAACGGTCCGCTGTTAAAAGCGGAGCAATACCGGACAGAACAAGGCGATCATCTGTTAATCGCGATTCACCATCTCGTCGTGGACGGGGTTTCATGGAGAATTCTGCTTGAGGATTTCGCTTCAGGTTATAAACAGGCGCAGCAGCAAAACAGCATCGTCCTCCCGCAGAAAACCCACTCCTTTAAAGATTGGGCGGAGGCGCTGAACACATTTGCGCAATCAGAAGAGCTGAAAAAGCAGGCGGATTATTGGGCGCAGGCAGATGCGGAAGAACTCCAGCCGCTGCCGAAAGATCATGATCCGAACAAACGGCTCGTCAAACATACGGCGGCCGTGAAATGTGAATTGACTGAGGAAGAAACGGCGCAGCTGCTCACAGATGTTCATCATCCGTACGGAACGGAAATCAACGACATTCTGCTCAGCGCGCTCGGCTTAACGATCGGTGAATGGACGGAAAACGGCAAAGTCGGCATCAACTTAGAAGGACACGGCCGGGAAGAAATCATACCGAATGTCAATATTTCACGGACGGTCGGCTGGTTTACGGCCCAATATCCTTTGATTCTGCAGATCAGCAAGGAAGACGGCGTCTCTTCCGTTATTAAAACGGTAAAAGAGACGGTGCGGCGCGTTCCTGATAAAGGTGTAGGATACGGGATTCTCCGGTATCTGTCATCCGATAAAACAGAAAGAGGCGTCACGCCTGAAATCAGTTTTAACTACTTGGGGCAGTTTGACAATGAAGTGAAAACGGAATGGTTTGAGCCGTCTCCATATGATATGGGACGTCAAGTCAGCGAAGAGTCAGAGGCGTTATACGCACTGAGCTTCAGCGGGATGGTTACAGGCGGCCGCTTCGTCATTTCTTGCTCATACAATCAGCAAGAATATGAAAGAAGCACCGTCGAAACACAGATGCAGCGGTTTAAAGACAATCTCTTAATGATCATCCGCCATTGCACGGCCAAAGAGGAGAAAGAATTTACGCCGAGCGATTTCAGCGCGCAGGATCTTGAGATGGATGAAATGGGAGACATCTTTGACATGCTTGAGGAGAATTTAACGTGACAAAAACAGATCACAGAAGGGGGGAGCGGAGCAGATGAGCCAGTTCAAAAAAGATCAAGTTCAGGACATGTATTATTTGTCGCCGATGCAGGAGGGAATGCTGTTTCATACTCTCCTGAATCCCGGCCAAAGCTTTTACATCGAACAAATGACAATGAAAGTAAAAGGCAGCTTGAATATCAAATGCCTTGAAGAAAGCATGAATGTGATCATGGACCGATACGATGTATTTCGTACCGTGTTCATTCACGAAAAAGTAAAAAGGCCGGTCCAAGTCGTATTGAAAAAACGGCAGTTTCAGATAGAAGAAATCGATCTGACACATGTAACGGACAGCGAGCAAACAGCCAAAATCAATGAATACAAAGAACAGGATAAGATCAAGGGCTTTGATTTGACGCGGGATATTCCGATGCGGGCAGCCATTTTTAAAAAATCGGAAGAAAGCTTTGAATGGGTGTGGAGCTACCACCACATCATTTTGGACGGCTGGTGCTTCGGCATCGTCGTGCAGGATCTGTTTAAGGTATACAATGCCCTGCGCGAACAAAAGCCGTACAGCCTGCCGCCGGTCAAACCGTATAAAGACTATATCAAGTGGCTTGAAAAGCAGGATAAACAAGCATCACTGCATTACTGGCGCGGGTACTTAGAAGATTTTGAAGGACAAACGACATTTGCGGAGCAAAGAAAGAAACAAAAGGACGGCTATGAGCCGAATGAGCTGCTCTTCTCACTGCCGGAGGAGGAAACAAAAGCATTTACCGAGCTTGCAAAATCGCAGCATACCACTTTGAGTACGGCGCTGCAGGCGGTTTGGAGTGTATTAATCAGCCGCTACCAGCAGTCTGGCGATTTGATCTTCGGCACAGTCGTTTCCGGGCGTCCCGCAGAAATCAAAGGCGTTGAACATATGGTCGGGCTGTTTATCAATGCTGTTCCGAGGCGGGTGAAGCTGTCTGAGGATACCACATTTAACGGCTTGCTCAAGCAGCTGCAGGAGCAATCGCTGCAGTCTGAGCCGCATCAATATGTGCCGCTCTATGACATCCAAAGCCAGGCCGATCAGCCAAAGCTGATTGACCACATCATTGTGTTTGAAAATTATCCGCTTCAGGATGCAAAAAATGAAGAGAACAGTGAAAACGGCTTTGATATGGAGGACGTCCATGTTTTTGAGAAATCGAATTATGATCTCAACCTGATGGCTTCTCCAGGTGATGAGATGCTGATTAAGCTTGCCTATAACGGGAATGTGTTTGATGAGGCGTTTATCCTGCGCTTAAAATCTCAGCTTCTCACTGCGATTCAGCAGCTCATCCAGAAGCCGGATCATCCTGTCAATACGATCAGACTTGTTGATGAAAAGGAAAGAGAGCTTCTGCTTACCGGCTTAAACCCGCCGGCTCAGACTCATCAGGCGAAGCCTCTGACGGATTGGTTCAAGGAAGCGGTGAATGTAAATCCTGATGCGCCGTCGCTTACGTATTCCGGCCAGACTCTTTCCTATCGTGAATTAGATGAGGAAGCGAACCGTCTTGCGCGCCGTTTGCAAAAGCAAGGTGCGGGCAAAGGCTCCGTTGTCGCGTTGTACACGAAGCGCTCGCTTGAACTGGTGATCGGCATTCTCGGCGTATTAAAAGCGGGAGCGGCTTATCTGCCGGTTGATCCGAAGCTGCCGGAAGACCGAATCTCGTACATGCTGGCTGACAGTGCGGCAGCCTGTCTGCTGACACATCAGGAGATGAAAGAAAAAGCGGCTCAGCTGCCGTATACAGGAACAACACTCATCATCGATGATCAAGCACGGTTTGAGGAACAGGCAAGCGATCCTGCAGCCGCAATTGATCCCGATGATCCGGCGTATATTATGTATACGTCCGGCACAACCGGAAAGCCGAAGGGCAATATCACCACTCATGCCAATATTCAAGGATTGGTCAAGCATGTAGACTACATGGCATTTTCTGAAAAAGATACGTTCTTATCTGTTTCCAATTACGCCTTTGACGCATTTACCTTTGATTTCTACGCATCAATACTGAATGCGGCACGGCTCATTATCGCAGATGAACATACACTGCTTGATACAGAACGGCTCACTGATCTGATCCGGCAGGAGAATGTCAATGTCATGTTTGCGACAACCGCACTTTTTAATCTTCTCACCGATGCGGGAGAGGAGTGGCTGAAGGGGCTTCGCTGTGTGTTATTCGGGGGTGAGCGCGCGTCTGTGCCTCACGTCAGAAAGGCGCTTGAGATCATGGGGCCTGGTAAGCTGATTAATTGCTACGGGCCGACTGAGGGA
Source organism: Bacillus sp. SIMBA_026 (assembly GCF_046535335.1). Classification (NCBI taxonomy): domain Bacteria; kingdom Bacillati; phylum Bacillota; class Bacilli; order Caryophanales; family Bacillaceae; genus Bacillus; species Bacillus sp. SIMBA_026. Next base: position 182,129 of record NZ_JAWRWX010000003.1, read on the forward strand.
ACGGTGTTTGCGACAGCTCACGTCGTGCATGATATCCCGGATTCCATTCCCTCATTGCCGATCGGAAAGCCGATCAGCAATGCAAGTGTTTATATTCTTAACGGGCAAAATCAGCTTCAGCCATTTGGGGCTGTCGGTGAACTGTGCATCAGCGGAATGGGTGTATCAAAAGGGTATCTGAACCGTCATGACCTGACGAAGCAAACGTTTATCCCAAATCCGTTCAAGCCGGGAGAAACGCTTTACCGCACAGGGGATTTAGCACGCTGGCTGCCGAATGGAACAATTGAATACGCAGGCCGCATTGACGACCAGGTCAAAATACGCGGACACCGGATTGAGCTTGAAGAAATCGAAAAGCAGCTGCAGGAATACCCGGGTGTGAAAGATGCGATCGTTGTTGCGGACCTTCATGAGTCCGGAGATGCATCAATCAACGCCTACCTCGTGAACCGGACGCCGCTTTCAGCTGAAGACGTAAAGAGGCACTTGAAAAAACAGCTTCCTGCTTACATGGTGCCGCAAACCTTTACTTTCTTAGAGGAGCTTCCGTTAACGACAAACGGGAAGGTCAATAAACGGGAGCTGCCGAAACCGGATCAGACTCAGCTGGCGAAAGAATGGATCGGGCCTCGAAACGCGACGGAAGAAACAATTGCACACATCTGGTCCGACATCCTCGGCAGACAGCAGATTGGGATTCATGATGATTTCTTCGCGCTCGGAGGCCATTCCTTAAAAGCGATGACGGCAGCGTCGCGCATTAAAAAAGAGCTCGGTACGGACATTCCGGTGCAGCTGTTATTCGAAGCGACGACAATCGCAGACATTGCCGGTTATCTGCTTCACGGTGAAGAAAAAGGTATGAAAGATCTCACCATCATGAATAAAAATCAGTCTGACACACTGTTTGCGTTCCCGCCGGTTCTCGGTTACGGGCTGATGTACCAGCCGCTGGCAAAACAGCTGTCCGGCTATAGAATTTGTGCGTTTGATTTTATCGAGGAAGACAACCGCATCGAACGCTACACAGAGCTGATCAATCAGCTCCAGCCGGAAGGACCGGTCAAGATGTTTGGATACTCGGCAGGCTGCACGCTCGCCTTTGAAACGGCCAAACGGCTTGAAGCCGAAGGACGTAAAGTGGAGCGGCTGATCATGGTTGATTCTTATAAAAAACAAGGCATCAGCGACTTAGAAGGCCGCACCGTAGAAAGTGATGTCCAGGCGCTGATGAAGGTAAACCGGGACAATGAAGCGCTGAATAACGAAGCCGTCAAAGAAGGTCTCGCCAAAAAAACAAACGCGTTTTATTCTTATTTCGTGCATACCGTCAGCACCGGCACGGTCAAAGCGGATATAGATCTATTAACGTCAGAACCGGACTTTGCGATGCCGCCGTGGCTCGCTTCGTGGGAGGAAGCCACGACAGGTGAATACCGTGTGAAAAAAGGCTGCGGCACGCACGCAGAAATGCTTCAGGGAGAATGTCTCGAAAGGAATGCGGCATATTTGCTCGAATTCCTAAGGAAGGAACATCTGAAGCTGACAACTTCACGATAGAAAAGGAGGAAGCCCGCCAATGGTCCAGCTCTTTAAATCGTTCGATACCACAGAAAAAACGCAGCTTATCTGTTTTCCGTTCGCAGGAGGCTATTCCGCATCATTCCGCCCGCTCCACACCTATCTTCAAGGTGAGTGTGAGATGCTTGCCGCGGAACCGCCGGGACACGGAACAAATCAAATGTCCCCCGTTGAGGATTTTGAACAGCTTGTCAGTTTATACAAGCAGGAGTTGAATCTCCATCCTGACCGCCCGTTTGTGCTGTTCGGCCACAGTATGGGAGGCATGGTCGCTTTCAGGCTGGCGCAAAAGCTGGAGCGGGAGGGCATTTACCCGCAGGCCGTGATCATCTCAGCCATTCAGCCGCCGCACGTGGAAAGGAAAAAAGTGTCTCATCTTGATGATGAAAAATTTCTCGCCCATATTATCGAGCTTGGCGGAATGCCGCAGGAGTTAGTGGAGAATAAGGAGGTCATGTCATTTTTCCTGCCTTCTTTCAGATCCGACTACCGCGCGCTTGAAAGCTTCCGTCCGTCTGATTCTCACATGATTCAATCACCCGTCCATATATTTAACGGGCGGAAGGATAAAAAATGTATCAAAGATGCGGACGAATGGAAAAAATGGGCCGACAATCCCGTATTTCATGAGTTTTCGGACGGCCACATGTTCATATTAAGTGAAACTGAAAAAGTGGCGGAACGAATCTATGAGATTATTAACAGGAGCACGGCAGGCCAATTGTTATAGGATATGACAGACAGCATTCGCTGTCTGTTTTTTGTAACAAAATCTGCCCGCGCGTTTTCTCATTTATCAAAAATTTTATGTTATGATTTGATGGAATATAATTTTGAAGGGATTGTCGTACATGAATGATGCAGCAAAAGAGCTGAACAGAACATTATCTGAAGAAAACCCGCACGTGCTTCATATGCTTTCTGATTTGGGCAGAGAGTTGTTTTATCCGAAAGGGGTGCTGACACAATCGGCGGAAGCGAAAGCCAAGGCCGGAAAGTATAATGCCACGATCGGGATTGCCACCTCACAAGGCGAGTCCATGCACTTTTCCCATATTCAAGAGACACTGTCCGCCTATAACCCCGATGATATCTACGATTATGCTCCGCCGCAGGGAAAAGAGCCGCTCAGACAGGAATGGCTGAAAAAAATGCGTCTCGAAAATCCTTCATTAGCCGGCAAAGACATCAGCACGCCGATCGTGACAAACGCTTTAACACATGGGCTGAGCATCGCCGCCGACTTGTTCGTCAATGAAGGGGATACGCTGCTTCTGCCTGATAAATATTGGGGAAATTACAATTTCATTTTCGGTGTCCGGCGCAAGGCATCCATTGAGACGTACCCGCTTTTTCAGCAGAATGGGCGTTTTAATGCGGCGGGGCTGTCCGAGCTGCTGAAAAAGCAGGAAGAAAAGGCGATTGTCGTGCTGAATTTCCCGAATAATCCGACAGGCTACACGCCGGGAGAAGAGGAAGCGGCAGAAATCGTCAGCGTGATCCTGGAGGCGGCGGAGGCCGGCAAAGAGATTGTCGTGCTCGTAGACGATGCGTATTACAATCTGTTTTACGATGAAACGGCCATTCAGGAATCCATCTTCAGCAAACTCGCCCAAGTGCACGACCGGGTGCTTTGCGTGAAAATAGACGGCGCGACGAAGGAAAATTACGCGTGGGGCTTCCGCGTCGGTTTTATTACGTACAGCACAAAAAGCGAAAAAGCGCTGCGCGTGCTCGAGGAAAAAACAAAAGGGATTATCAGGGGAACGATTTCGAGCGCCCCGCATCCGTCCCAAACGTTTATGCTGCGGGCGATGCAGTCACCGGAATACGAGAAAGAAAAATCGCTGAAATATAACATCATGAAAAAACGGGCTGACAAAGTGAAAGCCGTTCTTGCAGAAAACAAGCACTATGATGACGTATGGACGCCTTACCCGTTTAACTCGGGTTATTTCATGTGTGTCCGGCTGAAAGACATAAACGCCGGCGAATTAAGAGTCTCGTTGCTTGAAAAGAGAGGAATCGGGACGATATCCATTAATGAAACCGATTTGCGAATCGCATTTTCATGTGTTGAAGAGGAACACATCGCGGATCTGTTCGAAGAAATTTATCAAGAAGCAAAGCAGCTGCAGAAACAGGCGGAAATATCAGGCTGACAAAAAAGGAGGGGGACACCCTCCTTTTTCTATGCTTACAGCAGCTCTTCATACGTTTTCATCTCAATCCCGTCACAAAAATCGGGATGCGCCGCACAAACGGCCAGCTTATACTCCTCGTCAGCCTCATATGTGCGGATGAAACAAGGTTCATGCCCGTCCGGAAGCTCAATGGACACATGGCCGTCGTCTTTGAGGCGGACGCTGAATGAATCAAGCGGCAGGGAAAGCCCTTTTCCGGCCTGTTTGATAAAGCTTTCTTTCATCGACCACAGGTGGTAAAAATAATCGGTCTGCTGATCGGGGTGTTTCGCTTGCAGATCACTGTATTCCGTCGGCGAAAAAAACCGTTTGGCGATATCAATCGTGCCGGGCTTCATTTTTTCAATATCAATGCCGATCGGTTTTGAATCAACGGCGCACACGATCCAGCGACCGGAGTGGGAAATATTAAAGTGCATGTCCGGAAGCGCGGGGATGTACGGCTTTCCGTATTCCTGAACGCTGAATGAAATCCCGGCCGGATCAAGTCCGTAAGCCTTCGCCGCAGCGGTGCGGATCAGCATGTCGCCGATCAAGGTGCGGTGAGCATCCTCCTTATGGTAAAAGCGCCGGCATTTTTCCCGCTTTTCGGCGGACACGGCCGCCATCATCCGATCCTCTTCCCCTGCAGAAAGCGGGCGGTCCATATATACTCCGTAAATCTTCATGTCCAGATCCTCCGTCTGAAAATATTGTCAAAACCATCCTATCATATCAGACGAAAGCTGTCCGAAAATAAAAAAACAAAACCGTTTCGGCTTTGTTTTTAATGAACGGACGTTGCCCGCCCGGAGATCGCGTATGTTAACAGTTTAGAGGACTGCGGCAAAGAAAAACGCAGAATCAGCCCCGTCAAAACAGCCGTAATAATGGTTCCGGCGCCGATCGGTCCGCCCATCATCCAGGCTGCGGCAAGAATCGTCAGCTCAATGCCGTTCCGCACCCATTGCACGTTCCAGCCCGTTTTTTCAGATATCAGCATCATCAGAGAGTCCCGGGGGCCCGCGCCGAGCCCTGCTGATACGTAAATACCGACGCCGCACCCGATCAGCAGCAATCCGATAGAAAAACACACGGCCGCTAAGGAAAAAGCGTGCGTCTCAGGAAGCAGAAACGAAAAGAAATCAATAAACATTCCCATCAGCACCATGTTTAAGATAGCGCCGATTTTCGGGAGTGTCCTCGTGAACAGGCAGGTTAAAGCCACAATGACCGCGCCGACCACGATGGACCATTGGCCGACAGAAAGCCCGAAATGCTGAAAAAGCCCATAATGAAAGGCATCCCAAGGGCTGATGCCGAGAGCTTTTCCTTTAATGGTTAACGATACCCCGAAAGACAAAATCAACAGACCGGCAAAATAAAACGTCCAGCGCATCAAGAATTCCCGCTTCAAAGAGGTCCCTTCTTTCATAAAATTTCATTAATTGTCATTGTAGCATAACCGCCAAAAAAAAGAAGAAGCGAAATCAGTGTTTCGCTTCTTCTCCCGCTCCTACAAAGGATTCAGTATACGATTTAAAAACCGCTGCGTGCGTTCTTCTTTCGGCGCGGAAAAAATGTGGGCCGGCGGTCCTTGTTCCACAATGACGCCGCCGTCAATGAAGATGACTTCATCGGCCACTTCCTGCGCGAATTTGATTTCATGGGTGACGACGACCATCGTCCAGCCTTCGTTCGCCAGATCCTTAATCACTTTGAGCACCTCGCCGACCAGCTCCGGATCGAGCGCTGACGTCGGTTCGTCAAACAGCATCAGCTCGGGCTGAATCGCAAGCGCGCGGGCGATGCCGACCCGCTGCTGCTGACCGCCGGAAAGCTGGAACGGATATAAATCCATTTTGTCTTTCAGTCCGACTTTTTCCAGAAGCTCTATCGCTTCTTTTCTGACTTGCTCCTTGTCGCGCTTTTGCACTTGAACGGGTCCTTCCATGACGTTTTCAAGCGCCGTGCGGTGAGGAAACAGATGATACGCCTGAAAGACCATGCCTGATTTGCGGCGGAGGCGAAGAATATCAGCCTGCTTCACTTTTTTGGAGAAATCTATTGAAAAATCGGAGAATGCCAGCTCGCCGCGATTGGGAATCTCAAGCGCGTTCAGACAGCGCAGAAGCGTCGTTTTTCCTGAACCGGACGGCCCCAGAATGGCGATGACTTTCCCTTTTTCTATCTCCATATCTATCTTTTTTAAAATTTCATTCTGTCCGAATGATTTATTTAATCCTTTGACGGAAAGCATATCGAAACCTCCTTATTTGGCCACATAACGGTCGAGACGCCGTTCGATCACGTGCTGTACGATTGACAGCAAGAAGCAGATGATCCAATAAATAAAGGCGGCTTCAATATAGATGACCAAGATTTGATCAAGGTTTTGCGCGCCGATTTCCTGCGCTTTTCTGAACAGCTCCGCGACGAGAATCTGTGACGCGAGAGATGTATCCTTGATCAGGCTGATAAATGTATTTGATAATGGCGGAATGGACACGCGAAACGCCTGCGGCAGGATCACGCGGAACAATGTCTTGCGATAGGTCATGCCGATCGTATAACCGGCTTCCCATTGCCCTTTCGGCACGGATGAAATAGATGCCCGGATGATTTCAGAAGCGTAGGCGCCCACGTTTAATGAAAACGCGATGACTGCGCTTGGGAAAGGGTCCAGCGTAATATTAAATGTCGGGAACAGATAAAAAATGATGAACAATTGAACGAGAAGAGGAGTGCCGCGCACCGCTGATACGTATACGCTGAACACCCATCTCAATGGTTTCATATTTGACATTCTGGCGAGCGCCGTCATCAGCGCGATGATCATTCCGAAAATAAAGGAAAGAATGGTAAGGGGAATCGAGTAATAGATTCCCCCGGAAAGAATCGGCCAGAATGACTGCTGCACCAAATCCCATGGAATGGCTGTTGCAATCACGGGCTCCGGCATGTTACTTAGAAACATCTTCGCCGAACCATTTTTTCGCTATTTTAGAAAGAGTCCCGTCCTCTTTCATTTCTTTTAACGCCTTGTTGACGTGAGTCACAAGTTCGCCGCTTCCTTTTCGGAATGCGAAATACGTCTGCTGAGGCTGGCCTGCTTCAAACGCGATTTTCACGTTTTTATTGCCGGACGTTTTTAAGTAGTTCAGTACGGCAAGCTTATCGTTGTAAGTCAGATCAGCGCGGCCCTGCTGAATGAGCTGAAGGGATTGCGCCATGCCTTCAACGCCTTCAATTTTCGCGCCGGCTTCTTTCGCTAATTTATTGTAATTGCTTGTTAATGACTGAGCCGCTGTTTTTCCTTTGACATCAGCCTCTTTCGCAATCGTGCTGTCTTTTTTCGTCACGACGACTGCATTTGACGTTGTGTATTTATCAGAAAAATCATATTGGTTCTCACGGCCTGTTTTGCCGACTTGGTTGGCGACGACGTCAAACCGTTTCGCGTTTAATCCGGCAAACATGCTGTCCCATTGCGTTTCTTTGAAGTCAGCTTTCAGACCGAGGCGTTTCGCCACTTCTTGAATCACTTCCACATCATATCCGGTCAGTTTGTCAGTCTTTTTATCATGGAAGGTAAACGGTTCGTACGTTCCTTCTGTGCCGACGGTCAGTACGCCTTTTTTCTTGACAGAAGCCCAAAGATCGCCGTCTTTTGACTTAGATCCGCTGTCCTGTGAGTTTCCGCAGGCTGCAAGCATTGCGATGCTGACCATCATGAACAAAGCGAATAATGCTTTTTTCATCTTCTTTATTCCCCACTTTTCTGAGTAGTTTTATTGAGAAAAAATAGCTCCCAATTGTAAAGGATAACTTTTTTTTAGTATGAGTCAAGTAATTGGTTTTCATGAGCGGGAATTCTTCGTGTTCCGGGATCAAAATAATTCCAAAAACTGTCTGACCGGCTTCGGCAGGTAGCTGTCTTTCCTCCAGATGACGGCCGGTGTCATGACAAACGGGTTGTCTTCGATGATAACCGTTTTGACATGCGAGCGCATATGGACGGGAATCATCGTCAAAGGCAGAATTGTGGCGCCGAACCCTGATGATACGAGGCTCAAGAGCGTCGCGGAGTCATGGCATTCACAGACAACCTGGAGGTCGAGACCGTACTGTTCACAAACTTGGAGGACTTGGTCATACACACCTCTTCCATTGACGGTGCGCAAAAGGATCAGAGGCAAAGAGGCGATGTCATTCAGTTTAATCGTTTCTCCGCACATTCGTTTTGAATGCTCGGACAGCACCAATACACACGGAATGTCTTCAAGCTCCTTCGATTCAATGCCGTCGTTTTTAATCAAGGTGGTGGTGACGGCGGCGTCAATCTGCCGGGTTTCCAGAAGCTCAAGCAGTGAGACGGGTTCATCTTCCCAAATGTTAAAGGTGAGATGCGGAAACCGCTCTTTCATCTGTGACACTTTCTCAAGCATGAGCGCTGCGCAGTAAATGGTTGACCCGACGGCAAGTGTCCCGGCCACCTCTTCCTTCAGCTCTTGTACCTCGATAATGGCATCCTCAAACTTATGAAGAATCTCTTTCGCTCTTTTCAAAAAGACATTTCCTTCATATGTAAGGGTCATTTGTTTCTTTTTATTGCGGTCAAACAGAATGACGCCCAATTCTTCTTCGAGCTGTTTCAGCTGTCTGCTTAAAGGCGGCTGTGCCATATGGAGCTTTTTGGCGGCCGTCGTGATTTTCTGCTCTTGGGCAATGGTGATGAAATAACGCAATTGCCGGATATCCATGAGAACGCTCGCTCCTTTCTTTTATACCTTTAAGGTATGATACATAGATTTAACGAATATTTTTCATATGGATATATCAGGAGTATGATGGTTTTGACACCACATTTCAAGCGTAAAGGAGGGGTCAATATGAAGCTCGTCATCGGAATGACCGGGGCAACGGGAGCCATATTCGGGATCAGGCTTTTAGAATATTTAAAAGCCGCGGAGATCGAAACCCATCTTGTCGTGTCTCCTTGGGCAAATGTCACCATTACACATGAAACCGATTATACGTTAAAAGATGTCGAGAAACTCGCATCCTATACGTATTCTCACAAAGACCAGGCAGCGGCGATTTCAAGCGGTTCGTTTGAAACGGACGGGATGATCATCGCTCCGTGCAGCATGAAATCACTGGCAAGCATCCGCACTGGAATGGCTGACAATCTGCTGACAAGGTCGGCTGACGTCATCCTAAAGGAGCGGAAAAAACTTGTGCTGCTGACAAGAGAAACGCCGCTCAGCCAAATTCATTTAGAAAATATGCTAGCGCTTACAAAAATGGGTTCCGTCATTCTTCCGCCGATGCCGGCATTTTATAACAAGCCGGCTGACATGGATGAATTGATCGACCATATTGTGTTCCGGACGCTCGATCAGTTCGGCATCCGTCTGCCGGAAGCGAAACGGTGGTACGGAATTGAAAAACAAAAAGGAGGAATCTGATAATGGCCTATCAGGATTTTAGGGAATTTCTCGCCGCTCTTGAAAAAGAAGGGCAGCTCTTAACAGTCAACGAAGAGGTAAAACCGGAGCCGGATCTGGGCGCCGCAGCGCGTGCAGCCAGCAATCTCGGGGATAAAACCCCTGCGCTTTTGTTTAACAATATTTACGGACATCACCATGCGCAGGTGGCTCTGAATGTCATCGGCTCGTGGCCGAATCACGCGATGATGCTCGGAATGCCGAAAGATACGCCTGTTAAAGAACAATTCTTTGAGTTTGCCAAACGGTACGATGCATTTCCGGTGCCGGTCAAACGGGAAGAAACCGCGCCGTTTCATGAAAATGAAATAACGGAAGATATCAATCTATTTGACATCCTTCCGCTATTCAGAATCAACCAGGGGGACGGCGGCTACTATTTGGATAAAGCGTGTGTCATTTCCCGCGATCTTGAAGATCCGGACAATTTCGGCAAGCAGAATGTCGGCATTTACAGAATGCAGGTAAAGGGAAAAGACCGCCTCGGCATTCAGCCCGTGCCTCAGCATGATATTGCGATTCATCTTCGCCAAGCTGAAGAACGCGGCGTGAATCTTCCCGTTACGATAGCGCTTGGCTGTGAGCCGGTGATTACGACGGCTGCGTCAACTCCACTGTTATACGATCAATCCGAGTATGAAATGGCCGGCGCGATTCAAGGGGAGCCCTACAGAATCGTCAAATCTAAATTGTCTGATTTAGACATCCCTTGGGGCGCTGAAGTCGTTCTGGAAGGAGAGATCCTTGCGGGAAAACGGGAATACGAAGGACCTTTCGGTGAGTTCACGGGCCATTATTCAGGCGGCCGCAGCATGCCGGTGATCAAAATCAAACGGGTATATCATAGAAACAATCCGATTTTTGAACATTTATACTTAGGCATGCCGTGGACGGAGTGCGATTATATGATCGGCATTAATACGTGCGTGCCGCTTTACCAGCAGCTCAAGGAAGCTTATCCGAACGAAATTGTCGCCGTGAATGCGATGTATACGCACGGGCTGATCGCCATTATTTCCACGAAAACGCGCTACGGCGGATTTGCCAAGGCGGTCGGCATGCGCGCCCTGACCACGCCGCACGGACTCGGCTACTGCAAAATGGTCATTGTCGTGGATGAAGATGTCGATCCGTTTAACCTGCCGCAAGTCATGTGGGCGCTCTCAACGAAAATGCATCCGAAACACGATGCAGTCATCATTCCTGACCTGTCCGTCCTTCCGCTTGACCCGGGGTCTGATCCGGCAGGGATGACACACAAAATGATTCTTGACGCCACAACGCCTGTCGCGCCGGAAACAAGAGGCCATTATTCGCAGCCGCTTGATTCTCCGCTGACAACGAAAGAGTGGGAACAAAAACTGATGGACTTAATGAATCAATAAGAAAGGATGAGGTTGCAATGAAAACATGCCCGCGCTGTGAATCGAAAAAAGGAGAAACCGTCAGCCAATCGCCGGTCAAAGGCGCTTGGGAAATTTACCAATGCCAAACCTGCTTTTTCACATGGAGATCCTGTGAACCGGAAAGCATCACGAATCCGGCGGCATTCAACCCGGCATTTAAAATTGATCCGAAAGAAACGGAGACGGCCGCACATGTTCCCGCTGTTCCGGAAAGAAAAGCGTAATGCTGACGGAGCACTTGCCGGAGGCGCTTTACACGCTTATAGATGGGACGGAGCTAGAAAAAAAGCAGCACGACGCGTTTGTGCTGCAATCTGTGACAAAAGAAGGCCGTCCGCACGCGGCCATGATCAGCGCCGGTGAAATCGTGGCCGTGAGCAGCACGAATCTCCGGCTCGCCTTATGGAAAAACACGACGACCGTAAAAAGCCTGCTGCATTCGGGACAAGCGCTTTTCATCGCCTGGCACGGAGGAGCCGCATATTACGTCACATTGGAATGTGAGGCGCTTCCGCCGCTGAAAGAGGCGAAACACGAGCGGGAACGGTTCAGCTGCCGCGTGATCACCGTCAAGGAAGATCGGGCGAAATACGCGGATCTGACATCCGGACCGGCCATCCAGCTCCACGAACCGGAAGATGTCTTGAAGAGATGGAGAGAAACACTTGAGGAGTTAAAACGATAGACGCATAAAAAAAGCCTGCGGACGATTCCGCAGGCTTTTCTTTTATTGTACGCCTTTCATCGCCCGTTTAATAACGGGAGATAGAAGAATCAAAATAATACCAAGAATGATCGAAATAAGACCGATTGAGCCGAAGTAGGCCGCTTCAGAAATCTTATCAAACAAACCGACTACTTTTGCGTTCAAGGCTTGACCGCAGGCGTTTGTTAAAAACCACATGCTCATCGTCTGCGCTGAGAAAGCGGCAGGCGCAAGTTTCGTTGTGACGGATAAACCGACCGGTGAAAGGCAAAGCTCACCAAGCACAACCAAAAGGAAGCTGAGCACAAGCCAAAGCGGGCTCACAAGCTCGCCGCTTCCGCCCATAACCGGAAGCACCATGACTAAAAATGATAATCCGGCAAGGATAATGCCGATCGCGAATTTAATCGGTGTTGAAGGCTGGCGTTTGCCGAGCTTCATCCAGATCCACGCGAACACCGGCGCGAAAATAACGATGAATAACGGGTTCAGAGACTGGAACCATGAAGACTCAAGATGCATGCCCGCAAAGGAAAGTCTCGTGCGCTGATCCGCATATAAAGCAAGAATCGTCGCGCCCTGCTCCTGAATCGCCCAGAACATTGCGGCTGCAATAAACAGCGGAACATAAGCCGCAAGCCGTGATTTTTCCGTTTTCGTCGCTTTTTTGCTCGTGAACATCACGATAAAGTAAATAACCGGAATGACAATGCCGAGGATACTGACGGTGTCAATCACACGCTGGATCGTCAGCCAGCCGGTTTGAATCAGAACGACGATAACGGCTGCTGCGATGACCACTCCGATTCCCGTGCCGATCACTGATGATTTAGAAATCGGATTCGGTACATTGGAGCCTGCTTTGCCGAGGTATTTCTTTCTCGTAAGAGCGAAAACAATCAGTCCGAGGAACATACCGGCCGCGGCGCATCCGAAGCCTAAGTGGTAGTTGTACTTCTGTCCGAGTGTTCCGACAATTAGCGGCGCAAGCAATCCGCCGAGGTTGATCCCCATGTAAAAGATGCTGAAACCTGAGTCGCGGCGCTCGTCTTCCTTCGTATATAAATCTCCGACAACGCTGGATACGTTTGGTTTAAGCAGGCCGGTTCCGATAATGATCAGAGCCATGCTGGTAAAAAACGCCGCCGTGCTGCCAGGGAAGGCAAGAGCGATGTGCCCGAACATAATTAAAATCCCGCCGTAAAATACGGTGTTTGCCGTGCCGAATACCCGGTCGGCCAGCCATCCGCCGATGACGCTCGACATGTATACGAGAGACCCGTATATGGACATGATGGCAACTGCGGTCGTTTTATCAAAGCCGAGACCGCCATGAGCGACTTCCGTGTATAAATAGTAAAGCAATATGGCTCTCATACCATAGTAGGAGAAACGCTCCCAAAATTCGGTGAAAAACAGTGTAAACAAGCCGCGGGGATGACCGAAAAAGCCTCTTTGCGGCACAGTTTCTGTTATAGAGTCCTTATCAATAGATGCCACCTGAGCCAACCCTTTCTTAAAAAAGTGTATTACAAAAATCATATTCTTATATAATACTTGTGTCAATATAATTTATACTGAATTCAAAAAATTCCAGAATGAAAAGATATTAAAACGTTGAATATAGACGAATCTTCCTAATTCCAATGACTTATTTTGTTATATTATCTGACGAAACTATCTTTATAAACTTTTTTAATAAAATTTAAAGTATGTACAGGCGGAGCGGGATAGAGCGGAATAAGATGACAATAAGAGAGGAAGGAGGAGATTATTACTTGCCGAATCGTATATTGGATATTACGGATTGCGGTGTGGCGGCAGACGGAAAAACCGACGTGACGGGCGCCATCAATCAATGCTTGGCCAGGGCCGTAAGCGAAGGCTGTCATACGGTGTTTTTTCCGCCCGGAACGTATAAAATCAACGGCACGCTTGGCGGGGACAGAAGCCAGCCGTTTCGGAACGCCGGGATTAACGTGCCGAGCCATCTCACCATCGTTTTAGATCCGGAATGCACGATTAAAGTGGCGCCGAACAGCTCCTGGGGCTACTCGGCTTTCTATATAGGCAGGCGTGAAAATGTCACCATCACCGGCGGCCGGATCATCGGGGAACGGGATGAACACACGTATACCAATGTCCCTTTGCGGTCGACCCATGAATGGGGGTTTGGAATCTGTATTGAAGGCAGCAGCAATGTGCTGATCGAAAATGTGAAGATTTCGGATTTTACGGGAGACGGCATAATTGTCAGCCCGCTTGGGTTAAAAACAAACAGTGATTACGAAACTTCAGAACACGTGACCATCCGCCGCTGTGAGATCAGGCAGTCAAGGCGGAACAACATTTCAATCACCGGCTGCCATACCGTTACGGTGGAAGAATGCGTGATTGAAGACGCCGGGCAAGGGAACGGAACGGCTCCGAAATTCGGAATCGATATTGAATCGTACGGAGAAGGCGATATTGATTATGAAGAAGCTCTTCATATTACGGTCCGCAACAACTTCTTCTCCGGCAACGCCGCAAGCTCAGTCACCAATTTTAACGGATATAATGTGTTAATTGAAGGAAATCATTCCGATAACACGATCAGCTACGGGTATGGGGCACATACCGTCATTTCGGGGAATGTCTTCTTTCGGTCAGACGGCGGCTCAAGAACCGCAGTCGCCGGACAAGGTGTGTCACAAGGACAGGACAGCAGCAATGCCGTCATTTCCAACAATCTGATTACCGGGTTTTCCACCGGAATAGATGTAAGGGGAAAAAGCGTCCTCGTCACCCACAACAAAATCAATCAATTTGAAAATACGGGCATCTCCGTCTATCAGGCAGAAGATGTGACCGTTGACGGCAATGTCATTGAAAACGGACGTTCCGAAACGAGACGAAGCACGGGGATGCGGGCGACGCTGTCGGAAAACGCCGTTTTTACGAATAACACTCTGAATCAGGTGACAGACGGAATCAGCATGTCGGCCGGCAATATCACCGTAAAACAAAATGTGCTGACATCGTTCAGCCGGGGCATATGGGTCACAGGCGGAAATGCCGTTATTGAAGGAAATACGCTCATTCCGAATGCGTATCAGGGCGCCGCGGAGTCCTATGCCGTATCTGTAACAAATGACGCCAGGGCTGTCATCAAAGGCAATCTCTTTAAGAACTATAAAAACTATCCCGTATTCAGTTCAACATCCTCGGGAACCTCTGTCATCAGCAACCGCTTTGAATCATCACCGCTTATCGTTACCGTGTATCTGAACTCAGGCACGCATGAAGTCATAGACAATACGCTCACGATCAACCGAACGGCGGGCAGCCCGATCGGCATCTATCTGAACGGAGCCTCCAATTCCCTCGTGTCGGGCAATACCATCAACAACCTTTCCGCCGCTTCTGCTTCCGCCATCCAAACCAATTCCTCCGCAAGCACCAAAATCATCGGCAACCACATAATCAGAGGCGTCATTGTGAAACACACGACAGATACGGAAAGCGGAAATATCGTCATCTGAAAACAATCTGCGCCGGAAAAATAAAAAGAACACATGAACTCCGAAAGAAGGAGGGATGTGTTCTTTTTTGACACAATACAGCCGTGCGCCTGTCAGGCATCTTTTTTACCTGATTTATATAAAGCGATCATTTCTCTGATTAAAAAGAGGGCGAATAAAAACAGCATCAGCCATTCTGAGAAGGTGGTCAATTTAAAAGCGGACAGGTTGTTTTGGACCGCTCCATAGAAACTGAAACCTTGCAGCATATCCATCGCGAGTGAAATCACCAGCAAGGCAGCCAGCAAAAAAAATGAAACTCCCAATATTTTCATGAGCAACACTCTCCCTTTTTATCCTTTTCGATTACGCAAAACTTATACAGACTTTCCGCCGTGCATAATCTTTTGCCTTACAGGAAGAATATGAAAAAAACGAGGAAAGGTTTTTTGCGATATGCCGCCATTTTTCAAGCAGAAGAAACAAAAAAAAGCCGATCAAAACGACCGTGACAATGAAGACAGAAAAGAAGCGGCCAGCCAGCCGGACAAAGAGCGGGATGAGCCGATCTCCCTCAGCTTAAAAGAAAATATGAAGAAGCTGTCTGAGAGGTTCGGCAACAGTGCCGATGTCGTCATCCGCCGGCTGAAAATCGGAAAAGAAGAGCTTCCGGCCGCAATTGTGTATATCGCCGGTTTGGTAGACGAACAGCTTGTCAGCCAATCCCTTCTGGAGGATTTAATCGACATCCCGTCCGTTCAGCCGGAACAAGCGGTCTGCCTGATATACGATAAAACGCTTGCGATCGGCGGGGTGAAAGAGGAAGAGAAGTGGAAAAGTCTTTATGCCGGGCTGGTGGCGGGCAGCACGCTCATTTTTGTCGACGGGGCTGACAAGGCGCTGATCGCCAGCACGGAAGGGGGAGAGCACCGGTCCATTCAAGAGCCGAGCACTCAGGTCTCTTTCCGCGGCCCGCGGCAGGGATTCACTGAATCTCTGCAAACCAATATTTCCATGATCCGCAGGTATGTAAAAACGCCTGATGTATGGGTTGAAAAAATGGAGATCGGACACGAAACGAATACGGATGTCGCGCTGATGTATATTAACGGAATTTGCGATAAAAAGCTGATTAAGGAAGTCCGCAAGCGGCTGAAGCACATTGACATCG
Organism: Bacillus sp. SIMBA_026; assembly: GCF_046535335.1. Taxonomy (NCBI): domain Bacteria; kingdom Bacillati; phylum Bacillota; class Bacilli; order Caryophanales; family Bacillaceae; genus Bacillus; species Bacillus sp. SIMBA_026. The sequence continues at coordinate 198,192 of NZ_JAWRWX010000003.1, forward strand.
ACAGCATTCTGGAATCCGGCTACATTGAACAGCTCATTGAAGACGCGCCGTTTTCCGTGTTTCCCACCGTATATCATACGGAGCGGCCGGACGTTGTGGCGGGGAATCTGCTGGAAGGACGATTTGCGATTATCGTGGACGGAACGCCGTTCGTTCTCCTCGCGCCGGCCTTATTTATTCAATTTTTTCAATCGGTTGAGGATTATTATTCACGATTTGATATCGCCACCAGCATCAGGGTGCTGCGGGTTTTGATCTTCTTCATTTCACTGGTGGCGCCGGGGATTTATGTGGCGGCGACGACCTTTCACCAGGAAATGATTCCGACGCAGCTGCTGATTGTCATCGCGGCCCAGCGGGAGACGGTGCCGTTCCCGGCCGTGATTGAAGCGCTGACGATGGAAGTGGCTTTTGAGATTCTCAGGGAGGCGGGTGTCCGGCTTCCGAGAGTTGTCGGCTCCGCCGTTTCCATAGTCGGAGCGCTTGTCATCGGCCAGGCCGCCGTACAGGCCGGCATCGTTTCCCCGGCCATGGTTATCGTCGTCGCGCTGACGGCGATTGCCAGCTTTGCGACCCCGGCTTTTGACATGGCGATATCTGCGCGCCTGATCCGGTTTCTCTTTATTCTGTCGGCGGCGGTCATGGGATTTTACGGGCTGATTCTGGGCATTATCATGATGTTTGTCCATCTGTGCGGCCTGCGTTCATTCGGATTTCCGTATATGTCCCCGCTCGCTCCTTTAACCCCGGGCGGACTGAAGGATTCTCTCCTCCGCGCTCCGTTATGGGCGGATGAAAAAAGGCCGGGACTGCTCGTGCAGGAAAACAACAGGCGCCAAGGGGAACATCAAAGACCGAAACCGGAGACATCCAGAGGAATGGTTAATAAAGATGTAGAAGAGGGCGACGGTAATGAAAAGACGTAAATGGATGCTTATCCTTTGTACGATGGTTTCCCTTATGTTTGTATCCGGATGCTGGGATAAAAGGGAGCTGACCGATTTAGCGGTGATCTCCGCCATCGGTATTGACCGGACTGAAACGGGAAAATACGTCCTTCACTTTCAAATTATCAATCCGGGAAACGTGGCCGGCGGTCTGCAGGGCGGCGGAGCGGGAGACCGGCCTCCGGTTTCCGTCTATTCGGTGTCCGGAGACAATTTGACGGAAGCTTTGAGAAAAGGCTCGATGAAAGTGTCCAGAAGGCTCTATTTTGCGCATACGAATCTCGTGGTGTTCAGTGAAAAACTGGCGAAAGAGGAAGGGCTCAGTTTTATTCTGGACAATCTTGACCGCGACACCGAATTCAGGACGACCGCAACCGTTGTGATCGCGCATAATTGCAAGGCTGAAGACATTATTAAAGTGCTGACGCCGATTGATAAAATCCCTTCCAATAAAGTGAACAAGACGCTCAGCTTCACGCAGGAACAATACGGCAGAGTCATTAAAACCAGCCTTCAGGACGTTCTGATTGATCTCGCTTCTCCGACCGGGTCGCCGTTTATTCCTGGTTATGAAATGCACGGAGACGATAAAGCCGGTCCTACGATGGAAAATACGCAGACAACTGAACCGAAAGCAGTGCTGTCAGCGGACGGACTGGCGGTGTTCAAAAAGGATGGGAGGCTGGATTACTGGATTGAGGATGACGACAGTGTGGGGGCTGTATGGCTTCTCAATAGGATCAAGCATACGTTCATCAATGCGGATTGGAAGAACGTGAAGCACGCAATCAGTCTGCAGGTCACCCGCCAGAATACAAAGGTGACGGCCACTTTTCCGAACGGAAAACCGCATATTCACGTGCATGCTCAGGTCGAGGGGCTGGTGGACGCTGTCAGATACCCTTTCCATCTGTCTGATCCGCAAGTGCTGATGACGATGCAAAAGGCGCTCAGCGTACAGCTTGAGAAAGATATCACCAAATCGATTGAAGATATAAAAGCCCATAAGAATGACTTCGTCGGCTTCGGAGACCTGATCTATCGGAAGCATCCAGACAAATGGAAAAAGTTCAAAGGGAAGTGGGATGAAGAATATTTCCCCAATCTCCCCGTAGATGTCAAAACGGAAGTCATTATCAGAAGAACGGGCTTGCGGAATAATCCTCTCTCAGACAAGCTTGAGCATGATTGATTTGAGGAGAAAGGAGCGAAGCGTATGGAAAATGCGAAAATCGGCACGCGTCAGCTGTTTATTATGATCATTTTGTTTGAATTGGGCAGTTCGTTATTGATCCCGCCGGGCACGATGGCCGGGCGGGATGCATGGCTGTCCGTGCTTCTCGGGTGCGTTATCGGTCTCGGACTTTTCTGCGTTTATCAGGCGCTGTATCAATTTTTTCCTGAGTCTTCTCCGAGAGATTACATGAACGAACTGATCGGCAGACATCTGAGCTGGGCGGTCTCCCTTCTTTATATTCTCTATTTTGCTTATATCGCCGCCCGCGTATTGCGGGATTTTGGCGAAATGCTGGTCACCTTCGCCTATCAGGACACGCCGATTTTAATTGTGAATGCCATGCTGATGATCGCCGCGATATTTGCGGTCAGAAAGGGAATTGAAGTGATAGCGAGAGCCGGCGAGCTGCTGTTTGGTATTATGTATTTCCTGACAGCCGTCGGGCTGATCCTCATTATCAGCTCAGGCACGATAAACCTCAGATTTCTCCAGCCCGTTTTAGCGGAGGGTGCAGGAACGGTCATTTATTCCGTGTTTAAACAGACGATGTTCATCCCGTTCGGTGAATTAATCGTTTTTGTCATGATTTTCCCTTATTTAAAAGATCGGAAAAAGGTGAAGAAAACCGGATTTATGGCGATTATCATCAGCGGGCTGTTTTTGGCGATGTCAGTGGCGATTAATATTTGTGTGCTGGACGTCAACTTAATGCTCCGCTCTCAATTTCCGCTGCTGAGCACCATACAGACAATTAAAGTGGAAGAGTTTTTAGACCGGCTGGATGTCTTTTTCATGCTCGTGCTCGTCATCGGCGGTTTTTTCAAAGTCAGCCTTTTTACATATGCGGTTGTCGTGGGCGTGTCCACGCTGTTTAAAGAAAAAAATCCGTCCCAGCTGGCCTTCCCGGTCGGATTGGGGGTGCTGATTCTCTCCATCAGCATCGCAAGCAATTTTTCGGAACACATGAATGAAGGCTTAAACATTGTGCCGATCTATATTCATCTTCCGTTTCAAGTGCTGTTCCCCGTTTTGCTGCTTATCATTGCCGTTATTAAGAAAAAGGTCAAAGGGACCGTCTATACCGTTTCGAAGAAATAACCCGGCCGGTGCGCCGGGTTTTTTAAATATCATGATTTTTGGCTTAATGCATTGACAAACTTGCCTGACAATTGTACATTTTGATTTATTCTTATAAAATTACTAGGAAATATAGGTTTAGTCGTGTTAATATTTTCCGAACCGTATTTCAGAATAGAAGGAGATCCATCATGACAAAGAAAAAAGAAATCAAACTCGGTGTGTTTCTCGCCGGCACCGGCCATCATGTCGCTTCTTGGAGACATCCTCAGGCACCGGCGGACGCGAGCATGAATTTGGATTATTTCAAAGAACTGGCGAAAACAGCTGAGCGGGGGAAATTGGACATGCTGTTTTTGGCGGACAGTTTATCAATAGACGGCAAATCACATCCGAATGTGCTGACGCGCTTTGAGCCGTTTACGCTGCTGTCGGCGCTCGCTCAGGTCACATCCCGCATCGGTCTGACGGCGACCGCATCTACCACATACAGCGAACCGTTCCATATCGCGAGACAATTTGCATCGCTTGATCATCTTTCCAACGGCCGCGCGGGCTGGAATGTCGTCACATCTTCGATTGAATCGACCGCGCTTAATTTCAGCGGCGAAAAGCATCTTGAGCACCATCTCAGATATCAGCGCGCGGAAGAATTCGTTGAAGTCGTCAAAGGATTATGGGATTCGTGGGAGGAAGACGCCTTTATCCGTGACAAAGAATCAGGAGCTTTTTTCGATAAAGACAAAATGCATGAATTGAACCATAAAGGAACATATTTCTCCGTGAGAGGGCCGTTAAATGTCGCCCGCACACCACAAGGGCGCCCGGTCATTATTCAGGCCGGATCATCAGGAGACGGAAAAGCGCTGGCCGCCAAAACGGCGGAGGTCATTTTCACCGCGCAAAATCATTTGGAGTCCGCGCAGGAATTCTATCAATCTATTAAAGAACAAGCGGCTTCTTTCGGCCGTGATCCTGAAAAAATCGCGATCATGCCGGGAATTTTTCCCGTTATCGCCGATACTGAAGAAGAAGCGCAGGCAAAATATGAAGAGCTCCAAGACCTCATCATTCCGTCTGTCGGCCTGAACATTCTGCAAAACTATCTGGGCGGCGTCGACCTTTCCGCCTGCCCGCTTGACGGCCCGCTGCCTGAATTGGATGCTGATGCGTCGAATGCCGTTAAAAGCCGGTTCAAGCTCGTTCAGGAGATGGCTAAACGCGATAACATGACCATCCGCGAGCTGTACAAATATGTGGCGGGTTCAAGAGGCCATCATATCTTTGTCGGAACGCCAGAACAGCTTGCCGATAAGATGGAAGAATGGGTCGGAAAACAAGCTTGTGACGGTTTCAACATCATGCCGCCGCTTTTGCCTGAAGGTCTCACTCTTTTTGTAGACAAAGTGATTCCGATTTTACAAGAACGGGGCGTGTTCAGAAAAGAGTATGAAGGAACGACGCTCAGAGAACATTTCGGACTGGAAAAACCAGCAAACCGATATGCCGACTAAAGGAGGGCTCATCATGTCAAGACAATACCGGCTCGCAACGGAGGCAGACGCTGATGAGCTGCTTTCACTGACACTGCGGGCGTATGAACCGATCCGCAAGCTCGGCATCAACTTTGCCGCTGCCACGGCGGATAAAGAACTCGTTTTAAATAACATACAAAAAAACGCCTGTTACGTTTTGGAGGAAGACGGACGGATTCTGGCGACGATTTCTCTGCGGATGCCGTGGGGGCCGAATCCCGGGCCGTACGGTGTCCCTCATATTTGGTGGTTCGCCGTCGATCCTGAAACCGGAAAAAAAGGGACGGGCTCAGACATGCTGGAGTGGCTGGAGAATACAGTGCTCCGCGATACATTAAAAGCGCCTTTCGTGTCACTGGGCACAGCGGACAAGCATCCGTGGCTGATCGGCATGTACGAGCGGAAAGGCTACGTTCGTGCAGGCGAAAAGGATTTAGGAAAAGGGCACATCACCATTTATTTAAAAAAACAATTGCAGGATTAACATTTTAATAGGAAAAGGCGGGATTTCAATGAAGAAGAAAACATGGGCTTTGCTGCTGTCTGCCGCGCTTTTGGCGGTTTTATCAGCATGCGGAAACGGAAAAGAAAACGAAGGCGGCGATAACGTACTGCATGTAGGCGCCACGGGACAAAGCTATCCGTTTGCATATAAAGAAAATGGCAAGCTGACCGGCTTTGACGTGGATGTCATGGAAGCCGTCGCGAAAAAAATCAACATGAAACTGGACTGGAAGCTGCTTGAATTCAGCGGTCTGATGGGAGAGCTCCAGACCGGCAAACTCGACACCATCTCTAACCAGGTCGCTGTCACGGACGAACGCAAGAAAACGTATAACTTCACAGAACCGTATTCGTATGCGGGCACTCAAATCGTCGTCAAAAACGATAACAAAGACATCAAATCAGTCAACGATCTAAAAGGAAAAACAGTGGCGGCCGTTCTGGGCTCAAACCACGCGAAAAACCTTGAGAGCAAGGACCCGGATAAAAAAATCAACATTAAAACGTATGAAACACAAGAAGGCACGCTGAAAGACGTGGCTTACGGACGGGTTGACGCTTATGTAAACAGCCGCAGCGTCCTGATCGCCCAGATCAAAAAGACCGGTCTGCCTCTGAAATTAGCAGGAGACCCGATTGTCTATGAAAAAGTCGCTTTCCCGTTTGCGAAAGATGCGGCTCACGATAAAATCCGCAAAAAAGTAAACAAAGCCATTGAAGACCTGCGAAAAGAAGGCACGCTGAAAAAGCTGTCTGAAAAGTATTTTAAAGAAGACATCACAACGGAAGCAAAGCATTAAGAAACGGCGGTGAAAATCGAGAATGAACAGCATTGATTGGGGATTTATGTTTTCAGCTTTTCCCGCGTTAATCGAAGCCTTGCCGATCACATTACTAATGGCCGTCGCGGCCATGGTATTTGCCGTGATCGGCGGCCTTATATTAGCGCTTATCACAAAAAATCGTGTTCCTGTGCTTCACCAGCTGTCAAAGGTGTATATTTCATTTTTTCGGGGCGTGCCGACGCTCGTGCAGCTTTTCTTAATTTATTACGGCCTGCCCCAGCTCTTTCCCGGAATGAGCAAGATGACGGCGTTAACTGCGGCGATTATCGGGTTAAGCCTGAAGAATGCCGCCTACTTGGCTGAAATCTTCCGCGCGGCGCTCAACTCAGTCGATGAGGGGCAGCTTGAAGCCTGTCTGTCTGTCGGAATGACAAAATCCCAGGCGTACAGACGGATCATTTTCCCGCAAGCCGTCAGAAACGCGCTTCCCGCGACGGGAAATACGTTTATCGGCCTGTTAAAGGAAACATCGCTCGCCTTTACATTAGGAGTGATGGAAATGTTCGCCCAAGGAAAAATGTACGCATCAGGCAACCTCAAATATTTTGAGACGTATTTAGCCGTCGCGGTCATGTACTGGATTCTTACGATTATTTACAGTGTGCTGCAGGATCTGCTCGAACGGGCGATCAGCAAGCCTTATCGCACATAGGAGGAGGCTCAGGATGATACAAGTCAGACATATTCGAAAAGCATTTAAAGACCTTACCGTACTTGACGGGATCGACCTTGAGATCAAAAGCGGCGAAGTCACGGCCATCATCGGCCCGTCAGGCTCGGGAAAATCAACGCTCCTCCGTTGTTTGAATCTGCTGGAGCGCCCGGATGACGGCATCATTGAAATCGGTGATGCAAAACTGAATGCAGTGTCCTATTCGCGCAAAGACGTTCATAAGCTTCGCCAGCAGACGGCGATGGTGTTTCAGAATTACAACCTGTTCAAAAACAAAACCGCCCTGCAAAATGTGACAGAGGCGCTGATCACCGCGCAAAAGAAACCGAAAAAAGAAGCGGAACAGATCGGTATGGATCTGCTGCGGCAAGTCGGTTTAGAACACAAAGCGGACAGCTACCCGATTACGATGTCGGGCGGGCAGCAGCAGCGGATCGGGATTGCGCGCGCCTTGGCCGTTGATCCTCACGCGATTTTACTGGATGAACCGACTTCGGCCCTTGACCCTGAGCTTGTAGCCGGGGTGCTCCAAGTCATCAAATCAATTGCCGAAAAACAGACAACCATGATCATCGTCACGCATGAGATGGCTTTTGCTCGTGAAGTGGCCGACAAAGTTATTTTTATGGCAGACGGACGCATCATCGAACAGGGAACGCCGGAAGAGCTGTTTGACAATCCGCAGAACGAACGGACGAAAAAATTCATTAAGCAAGTGGGAGAGCCCGCCGAACTTGTCTAAGAAGGGAAGAAGAAGAAATGGCAAATGAAACGTATGAATCATTAAACAAACGTTTAATCAATATCCGCCGCGACCTTCATGAATACCCTGAGCTGTCAGGCGAGGAATTCGAAACGACGAATAAAATCCGCCGCTGGCTGGAGGAAGAAGGAATCACGGTTCTTGATATGCCGAAACTTCAAACCGGAGTGATCGCTGAAATCAAAGGAGACAAAAGCGGCCCCGTCATCGCCGTCAGAGCGGACATCGACGCATTGCCGATCGAAGAGAAAACAAACCTTCCGTTTGCTTCGCGCAACAGCGGCGTGATGCACGCCTGCGGCCATGATTTCCATACGGCATCTATCCTCGGCACGGCTTTTTTATTAAATGAGAGAAAGCATGAGCTGAAAGGAACGGTGCGGTTTATTTTTCAGCCCGCGGAAGAAATCGCCGCCGGAGCAAGACAGGTCATTGAAGCCGGCGCGCTTGACGGTGTATCGGTGATATTCGGCATGCATAACAAACCTGACCTCCCCGTCGGCACGGTCGGTCTGAAAGAAGGCCCGCTGATGGCGAGTGTCGACCGCTTTGAAATCACCGTTAAAGGAAAAGGCGGCCACGCCGGAATCCCTGATAACAGCATTGATCCGATTCAGGCGGCAGGGCAGATTATCGGCGGCCTGCAATCGGTTGTCAGCAGAAATATCAGCTCGCTTCACAATGCCGTCGTCAGCATCACAAGAGTTCAAGGCGGCAGCTCTTGGAATGTCATCCCGGACCATGTTGAAATGGAAGGCACCGTCCGGACGTTTCAAAAGGAAGCGCGTGACGCTGTTCCGCAACATATGAAGCGGGTTGCAGAAGGAATCGCGGCCGGATTCGGGGCAGAAGCCGATTTCCGTTGGTTTCCTTACCTGCCGTCAGTGATGAACGACGCCCGTTTCATACAGGCGGCGGAACAAACGGCTGAAGATCTCGGGCTTCAAACCGTTCGGGCAGAACAGTCGCCGGGCGGCGAAGACTTCGCGTTATATCAAGAAAAAATCCCCGGCTTCTTCGTCTGGATGGGAACAAACGGAACGGAAGAATGGCACCATCCCGCCTTCACACTCGACGAAAAAGCGCTCCCGGCAGCGGCTGAATTTTTCGCCCGGCTTGCCGTCAATGTATTGGAGCAGACGGAATGAATACGGAAAATCTGACGGCCGGGCTTGCTCAGGCCGTCATGTCGTCTGTGCCGGAAACATCCGCTGAAGCGATGAAAGAAGCGCGCAAAGGACTGCTTGATTTTACAGCGGCAGCTTTTGCGGGGAGACGGGATAAAGGAGTTGAAAAGCTGGTAAAACTGGCCGAAGAAGAAGGCGGGGCGCCGATAGCGCCGCTTATCGGCAGAAATCAAAAAACCACGCCGTCCCAATCCGCGCTCATTAACGGATTCATCGCACATGCGCTTGATTTTGACGATGTTCATTCTGATGTAAGAGGACATCCGAGCGCAGTCATCCTTCCGGCTTTGATTGCAGCCGCATCAGCCGGCCGGATAGACAAGAGCCGCTTTCTCGGTGCTTATGTGACGGGAATCGAAGTGATGGCGCGGCTCGGCGAGTCAGCTGGAAGGCATCATTACGAGAAAGGCTGGCACAATACAGGAACGTTAGGTGCCATTGCGGCCGCATGCGCCGTCGGATTCGCGGAGAATCTGAATCAAATCCAATTGCAGAAAGCAATCGGGTTTGCGGCTGCCCGTTCCGGAGGCATGAGAGTGCAATTCGGGACAGAAATGAAGCCGCTCCACGCCGGACTGGCCGCTCAAGCCGGATTGTTCGCCGTAAAGCTTGCAAAGGCCGGTTTCGGCGGCTCAGTTCATGCGCTCGACGGGGAGAAAGGTTTTTTCGGACTGTACGGCGATCTTGAACGGGCAGAAACCCTGCTTGTAAACAGGTGGGGAAACCCTTGGCGGATTGTGAGCCCGGGACTTTGGTTTAAGGTTTATCCGTTTTGCTCGGCGGCTCATCATGCGGCGGACGCCATTCTCAAGCTGAAGGCCGAACATGGTCTCACTTTCGGCCAAACGGAACGGATCGACGTGATTTATCCGCCGGGCGGGGACGCCGCATTGACAGAACGGCGTCCGAAAACAGGCGAAGCGGGAAGATTCAGCGTGGAATATGTGATCACCTTAGCTTTGCACGGTAAGGATTTTTCAGTTGAACATTTCACTTCCGAGCCGATCCCGGAATCCCTTCAAAAAGGATTTGAGCGGATTCACCGCAGCTGCGATGACCAAATTCAGCCGGCTGACAACGCCGTTCCGAAGGGCCGTTTTACAATTGTGCGGGTTACGGCTTCCGGCGGTCATGTCTATGAAACACGTATCGACTGTCCGAAGGGAGCGCCGGGAAACGGCCTTTCTGAAAAAGACATTGAAGACAAACTCCGGCTCGCTTTGCCGGGGGAAGAGGAAAAGGCGGAAGAATTGATCAAAGCAGCCGGACAATCAAATATTGACCGTTATTTACAGCTGATATAAATAAAAAGAGCGAGGGGATGCAGCCCTCGCTCTTTTTACGTTCACTTCTATTGAATAGGGGGATATAGGGTGCGCCCCTGTCTGCGCTGGCAGGGGCGCGGTATCAGGAAACGGCCGTGCCGTTTTCTTTGACCGTGAAACTTCCTCTTGATAAGCGGATGTTGATATCCGAAACTTTGGCAATTTGTTCGTCGTGCGTAACCATGATGACGCATTTGCCGTCTTTATGTGCCAGATCCTGAAAGAGCCGGACGATTTCCTTTGACGTATCCTCGTCGAGATTTCCCGTCGGCTCGTCCGCGCAAATCAAATCCGTGTCACAGCAGAAAGCCCGCGCAATTGAAACGCGCTGCTGCTGTCCGCCGCTTAATGTCAGTACCCGCTGACGGGCCTGCTGTTCGGTGATGCCGACTTTTTTTAGCATGCTGAGCGCGAACGCATTTTTGTTATTCTCCTTAGAGCCGGTGATCTCCATCGCCGTTGTGACATTCTGGAGCGCCGTCATATACGGGATCAGATGATAAGATTGAAAGACGATAGAGACATATTGATTTCTGAATTTGGTTAATCCGATTTTGGAGATGTCTTCTCCGTTATAAAGGATGCTTCCCTCTTTAGGTGTATCAAGGCCGCCCGCCAGAGACAGAAACGTTGTTTTCCCCGTCCCAGAGGCGCCGAGAATTGTATAAAACTTCCCTTTTTCAAAGCTGATCGTTATATCCTGAAACAGCGGCTGTGATTTGTCTTGGTACCAGTAGCCGGTCTGTTGAAAGGTTAATAGGCTCATTATGCTGCCTCCTCTTATTCCTGCTTGGTCAGGATCGTTTTAGGGTGAAGCTGCATGACTGATACAGACGGCAGTAATGTGGCGATGACGGCAATTGCGACGCCGATCCCGCCAAGAATCAGAAGGTCATTCAGCGAGACGTTTACCTGCATTGTACTGATGACATCCGCGCCGGATGAATGCTGACCGAACAAGCCGCCTCCCCGCGGCATTTCTCCTCCGCCCCAGCCGCTTGTTTGCTGCTGTGAATCATCGGCTGAGCTGACCTGCTGGGAAAGAAGCTGATTTCCGAGCTGATTCGCCACAAGGCTGCCCGTGACGGATGCGATCCCGATGGCAATCACGGCGACAACCAGAATTTCCGTTAAGAATTGTCCGATGAGCTTCCAGCGCTTCTCGCCGATCGCCATCAAGACACCCATTTCATACTTACGTTCCCTGATCGACATCATCACGATCAACCCGAGAATGACCGCGCCCGCGATGGATACAAGGTACACGACGTTTTTAGAAAATGACGCGACATTTTCAATCGGACCGGCCATTTGCTGATACACCTGATCATTTGTCGTCAGCGCGTAGGTTTTATCATCTATAGATGCTTTTTTTGCAGCCGCAACGAACGAGTCAATATATTTTGCATCATCCATATAATAAACGGCTGAGCTGATTTTGTTTTTGTTATCAGACCCTTTTAACGCCGCCGCGGCGGTGTAAGGCGTATAGATTTTATTGTCAGGATTTAAGAATGAAAAATGCTGTGCCTGATCGTCTCCTGATGATGTTGTTTTATAGATTCCCACAATTTTAAGCTTCGTTTTCACAGAATCATCCGCTGCTGAGGAAACGGTAATGGAGCCGCCGACCTTCAGCTTGTTTTGATCTGCCAGCGTTTCATTAATCACGGCGACTTTTGCGTCCGCATCTGTTTTTGTGATGGCGCGGCCGTCAGTGATTTTTGAACTCCCGCCTGTGAAATCATCAAGCAATGCCGTAGAGAGCACGCCTTCGATCGAGATATCCGCTGAAATCATCTGTCTTCCGCCGCCTTGAAAACGGCCGGCGCCGGAACTGGCTGATTCGCCTGAGCTTTTTATCGCATCAAAGGTTTCTGCATTTGCTGACGCTGTCGTGAGGAAGTTGTAATTTTTAACATGCTGTAAAGATGTAAGCTTCTTGGCATCTGAGACGGAAATCGGCGTTGATTCAAACGTCCTCTTTTCACCGTCTTTTTGCTGCTGCGCCATTTGCTTTTGGCGGTCAGCCTGGAGTGTGACGCTCCCGCCGAGCTGCTGCCTTGCCAGTTCGCTTGATTTCTTTGCCGCTGACTGGATCGTAAGACCGGACAGGACAAAAATGCAAATCACTGAAAACACAACCAGCTGCAAAAATGTTTTTCCCTTTTTTTCCTTCATGCTCCAAAAGGCTCTTTTTATAAAGTTCATGTCTGTTCCTCCGTGTGGGTGTCAGATCTTGTAAAACCGGCCTTCTTTAGCACCGGTCATCCGATATGTATATAGTAGGAGAAATGTATGAAAAAAATATGAACAAACTATTTCCGGGTGATGAAATAAAAACTAACAATTGTGAAACCCGAAAACATCCGAGTAAAATGGTGCTATTATAAGAAAAAGCGTCAAGATAAGCGGAGGAACCAATGAAGATATTAATGATAGAAGACAATATAAGCGTATGCACCATGACGGAAATGTTCTTTTTTAAAGAAGGGTTTGAAGCCGAATTTGTCCATGACGGAGTGGAAGGCTATCAGCGGTTCACGGAAGAGGACTGGGATTTGGTCATTCTGGACATTATGCTTCCATCCATGGACGGAGTGACGATCTGCCGGAAAATAAGAGAGACGAGCAGTGTGCCGATTATTATGCTGACCGCAAAGGACACGGAGTCCGATCAGGTGATCGGGTTTGAAATGGGGGCCGACGATTATGTCACCAAGCCGTTCAGCCCGCTGACACTAGTAGCGCGGATTAAAGCGGTGATCAGAAGATACCGGGCGACGGGGCAGGCCGTAAAAAGCGACGACTTGATCGAAACGTCGTGTTTTTCAATCAATAAGAAGACACGGGAAGTGTTTCTGCACGGAAAACCTGTCGAGAATCTGACGCCGAAGGAATTCGATCTGCTCTTTTATCTCGCACAAAACCCGCGCCAGGTCTTTTCGAGAGAGCAGCTGCTTGAGCAGGTGTGGGGCTATCAATTTTACGGCGATGAACGTACGGTTGATGTTCATATTAAACGGCTGCGCAAAAAACTGTCCAGTGACGAAAAACCGTTTTTATACACGGTGTGGGGGGTAGGATACAAATTTGATGAGGATTAAATACTTATATCAGCTGCTGTTAAGCCATGTCAGCATTTTGATTTTGGCCTTTTTCATCATCATTTCCCTGTTTTCGCACTTTGTGAAAGATTTTGCGTATCAAAATAAAGTGGATGAGCTGTCATCTTACGCGCAGCAGATCACAAGTGAGCTGAACGGCCGTGATCTTGATCTGCGCCGCCTGTATCCGTATCAGGACATGTTAAAAACGCGCGAGACCAGGTTTATTATTTTTGATGAACATCAGCGGCCTTACTTTTTTCCTGACGATATGCCGCCGCGCGAGAAGCTGAAAAGTAAAGAGTGGCACATGCTGAAGCAAGGGAAAACCGTTCAGATCAGAGCGGAGATGAACCGTTTTAATACGGAAGGCTTGGAAGTATCGCTTGTCGCAAAACCGCTTTTTATCAACGATCAATTTAAAGGCGCGGTGCTGCTCGTGTCTCCCGTCAGAGGTGTCGAGCAGATGATCAGCCAGGTCAACTGCTATATGATTTACGCGATCATCAGCACCCTTATCATCACGATTCTGCTGAGCTGGCTTTTATCTAAATTTCACGTCAAGCGGATTCAGACATTGAGGGATGCGACCGGAAAAGTGGCATCAGGTGATTACGATATTTCGCTCAAGAACAGCGGCGGCGATGAAATCGGCATGCTGGCGTCCGATTTCAACATCATGGCCAAAAATCTGAAGCAATCGAGAGAGCAGATTGACCGCCTTGAAAAGCGGAGGCGCCAATTTATCGCCGATGTCTCCCATGAGCTGAGAACGCCTTTGACGACCATTAACGGACTTGTGGAGGGGCTTAACAGCAACACCATCCCGGAAAAAGATAAAGAGAAATGCTTCTCGCTGATCAGCGAAGAAACGAAGCGGATGCTCAGGCTCGTGAAAGAAAACCTGGATTATGAAAAAATCAGATCCCAGCAAATCAAACTGGACAAGCTCAGTCTGCCGCTCATCGAGGTGTTTGAAATTATTAAAGAGCATCTCAATCAGCAGGCGGAGGAAAAACAAAATCAGCTGCGGATTCAAGTGGAGGACGGCGTCAAAGTATACGCCGATTATGACAGGCTGATCCAGATTCTCGTCAACATCACGAAAAACAGCATACAATTTACGCAAAACGGAGACATCACGCTGCGCGGGTATGAAGGCTATAAAGAAACGGTGATTGAAATCGAAGACACCGGGATCGGCATCTCCAAAGAAGAAATTGAGCATATATGGGAGCGGTTTTATAAGGCGGATGTGTCCCGGACGAATACGGCATACGGCGAATACGGACTCGGCCTTTCCATCGTCAGGCAGCTCGTCGAAATGCACAAAGGCACGATAGATATTGACAGCGAAAAAGGGAAAGGCACGACCTTTACAATCCGCCTTCCGCTGAATACGAAAAATGAATAATCTTGAAACCGGCGGTCCCGTCTGGCCGCCGTCTGTTTTAACTCCACTCGGAAAATTGCGCTCTGCCGAAACAAAGTTTGCGTGTTTTTCGGGATGGAAAGAGACGGAAACGTGATAAAATAACTGGTAAACAGGTCTTGGATGGGGAGGGTGAAGGAATGAAGAGCGGGTTAATTCCTTCTTCAGCAGTCGGGCAGAAAATTAACGAGTGGTATCGATACATCAGAACATTCAGCGTGCCGGATGCGGAGATCTTGAAGGCCGAGATCAAACAAGAGCTTGACCATATGGAGCCTGATTCGAACTTAGTGCTTTATTATTCCCTCATGGAATTTCGCCATCAGCTGATGCTGGACTACTTGGAGCCGCTGGAAAAACTGAAGATAGAAGACCAGCCGACCCTGTCGGAAATTCTTGATAACATTGATAACAGCCAGGCCGGCCTCAAAGGGCTTCTCGATTATTACGTCAACTTTTTCAAAGGCATGTTTGAATTTGATAAAAGAGAATTTATCTCAGCGATTACATATTATAAACAAGCTGAGAAAAAACTGGCCTTCGTATCGGACCATGTGGAACGGGCGGAGTTTTATTTTAAAGTGGCCGAAGCTTATTATCATATGAAACAAACGTATTTTTCTTTGATACATATAAAAAACGCTTATGAAATTTACGTAGAGCAGGACACATATAACGTCCGGATCATTCAATGCCATTTTGTATTCGGCGTCAATTTAATGGATGAAAGGCGCTTTGAACAGGCGGCCAAACATTTTCAGCACGCTCTGCAAATGGCCGAAAAAGAACAAAAAGCGCAGCTTGTCGGGAGGGCGCTGTATAACCTCGGACTGTGCTACTACAATCAGGACCGCATCGGCGAAGCGATTCCGTACTTTGAACGGGCGGTTGATACATTTGAATCACAAAGAATCGTCAATTCTCTTCCTCAAGCATATTTTCTAATCACACTCATTTACTTTAAACTCGGAAAAAAAGAAAAAGCGTCGGAATATCACAAGCGGGGATATGAATATGCTAAAGAAACAGACGATCCCGTTTACACGGTAAAATTCGAATGGCTGCAGGCTCTGTATCAGGCGAAACCGGATGAGGAAACAATCAGCGCGTGTTTCCGTTACCTGGAAGATAAAAATTTATACGCCGATATAGAGGATTTAGCACTAGAAGCAGCTAAATATTACTATGAACAAAATTGCTTTAAGATTTCTTCTGACTATTTTCTGAAAGTCGAAGAGGCAAGGAAACAAATACAAAGGAGTGAGGGTTTGTATGAAATTGAAATCTAAATGGTTTGTTATTTGTTTAGCAGCCGCCGCGATTTTTACAGTGACAGGAGCAGGCCAGACAGATCAGGCTGAATTCCATGTAGCTGAAAGAGGAATGACGTGAGAAGAAAATAGCCTGAACAAAGGAAAAGACTGCATGGGAATGTTCCCGGCAGTCTTTTTTTGCGCGGCCGGACTCGGACAGCGGCGGAAAACAAAAGAAAACGCCGCAGGTCAAAACCTGCAGCGTCCTCATATAGACGGAGCGATGCTTAGAAACCGCCAACATAGGCAGTACCTACAATAACCAACAGGATAAATAAAACAACGATCAAAGCGAAAGAGCTGATTCCAGAATATCCTGACATGAGCTTCACCTCCATATTGTCTATACCATACAATATGTAAAAGAAGCTGCTTTGTAAGGGATATTAGTGGACAAGAGAAAAAAGAGGCGGTGTCCTATGAGAGTAAGACTCCGGCAAAAAATTCGTCATACAGTGCCCGCACCGCGTGTCTTTCCTGTTCTTCTTTCACTCCGAACATCATGCTGACTTCCGATGACCCTTGATTGATCATCTCGATGTTGACGCCGGCTTCCGACAGTGCTTTGGATGCCCTGGCGGTTGTGCCGACATTATGGCGCATCGCTTCCCCGACGACCATAATCAGCGCCAGATTATGCCTGACTGTGACCTCATCTGCTTGAAGTTCCTGCTTCAGACGGGTGACGAGCCTGTGTTCCAGTTCTGAGTCCATCTGATTGTGCCGGAGGATGATCGTGATGTCGTCAATGCCGGATGGAACGTGTTCATACGTCAATCCTTCTTCCTCCAAAATGTGAAGGGCTTTGCGGCCGAAACCGATTTCCCGGTTCATTAAATATTTGCTTATGTAAATGCTGCAAAAGCCCGTGTCGCTTGCGATGCCGATGACTGGCCCATTCGTGTTGTCACGGCTGCTGACGACGCGTGTTCCTTTCGCATCCGGATTATTCGTATTCTTAATCTGAACGGGGATGCCGGCCCGAAATGCGGGAATCAGCGCTTCATCATGAAAAACGGAAAATCCGGCATAGGAGAGTTCACGCATTTCCCGATACGTCAGTTCGTTAATTTCTTTCGGATGCCGCACGATTGACGGGTTGACGGAATAGACGGCGTCCACATCAGTAAAGTTTTCGTACAAGTCGGCTTTTAAGCCGCTGGCGAGAATGGAGCCGGTAATATCAGAACCGCTCCGGGAAAACGTCACAATCTCATGCTCCTTCGTGTAACCGAAAAATCCCGGAAAAATGATCAAGCCTTCCCGGTTTCTCAGGCGGTACAAATGATCATAAGACTCAGGGAGCACCTGCGCGCTTCCGGGTTCATTCGTCACAAACAGCCCCGCTTCTTTCGGACTTACGTATTCCGCTTTCACGCCCTGCCGCCGGAAGTAGGCTGCGATCAGCTTCGCGTTGTTGTCCTCGCCGCTCGCTTTCACCGCATCCATATATTGTTCGGGATTGGTTTTACAGCTGTTTAAGAGAGCGAATAGGTCACTGCGGATTCTCTCTATAATAGAGAAATCCAGATTCAGCTCACGCGCGATGGCTGCGTACCGTTCAATGACCGTTTCGGCAAGCTCGGGCGCTGCACCTTTTTGCAAATAATGCTCCGCACAGCGGATTAACAGATCCGTCACCTTTGTATCGTCCGAGAAGCGTTTTCCCGGTGCCGATACGACGACGGCTTTCCGCGCGGGATCAGCCGTCACGATTTGAAACACTTTCTCAAGTTGGGCTCCTGACGCAAGGGAGCTGCCTCCGAATTTTACAACTTTCATGATTTACATCCCCTAATATTTAAATTTTCTCACAAATTTAATTTTTATTATCTCTCTTTCAAACATGTAAATCAAGGATTTTTCTGCGTGGGGAGAACATTTGTATTTTCATGGAGGAATTTTTCCGCTGTTTGTCAGATTTGTTTCCCTCAAGCGTGTCATCATGTGTAAAAAATGATAAGCAGCCAAATGAAGGTTATAGAATATCTTGCAAATTCTTGATAGACTGATTGTAAGACAATTTAGTGTACGGCCCGCGGATGACCGCTTTTGAAAGCAAAACTGTATTGACTGCGCTTGGAAAGATGATAAGATTATAATTGTCGTTGATAATGATAATCATTACGAGTGGGGTATATGGGAGTTGTTTGGCAATCAGTCATACCGTTTGTGATGGGTGCAGGGAGGCAGCATGAAGCTACGTTACTTACTTTTGCTACTGGCGGTTTTGGCGTGTACTTCTATATTTATCGGTGTAGAAGATTTGTCGCCGCTGGATATTTTTCATTTAAATAAAGAACAGGCAGGTACATTGTTTGACAGCCGGCTGCCGCGTTTGGTGAGCATTATCATCGCCGGCATGAGCCTGAGCATCTGCGGATTAATCATGCAGCAGATCAGCCGGAATAAATTTGTATCGCCGACGACTGCGGGAACGATGGACTGGGCAAGGCTCGGAATTTTGATTTCATTAATGCTTTTTACATCAGCCAGTCCGCTTGTGAAAATGTCTATCGCTTTCGTTTTCGCGTTGGCGGGAAATTTCCTGTTCATGAAAATCCTCGAGAGAATCAAGTTTAATGATGCGATTTTTATTCCTCTCGTCGGTTTAATGCTTGGGAATATCGTCAGTTCAGTCGCCACGTTTATCGCATATAAATACGACCTGATCCAAAACCTGTCGTCCTGGCTGCAGGGGGATTTCTCACTGGTCGTCAAAGGCCGGTATGAGCTTTTATATCTGAGTATCCCGCTGGTGATCATCGCTTATGTGTATGCGGATAAATTTACGGTGGCGGGAATGGGAGAGAGCTTTTCCGTCAATCTCGGCCTGAAATACAAACGCGTCGTCAATATCGGTCTGATTATCGTGTCGCTCATCGCTTCACTGGTGATCCTGACCGTCGGGATGCTGCCGTTTCTCGGTTTGATCATTCCCAATATGGTGTCGATTTACAAAGGGGACAACCTGAGGAGCAGCCTGCCTCACACCGCTCTGCTGGGCGCTGTTTTTGTGCTGTTTTGCGACATTTTGGGAAGGGTGATCATCTTCCCGTACGAAATTTCCATCGGCCTGATGGTCGGTGTTATCGGCAGCGGCATCTTCCTGTATATGCTGTTAAGGAGAAAAGCATATGAGTCATAATAAAAAAATTACGCTGCTGGCGGCGCTCGCCATGATATGTATCGGATTCTTCCTGTTCTACGGACTGGGCAATTGGGAATACTCCCTGCCGAGACGATGCTTCAAAGTGCTTGCCATGATGCTCACCGGAGGAGCGATCGCGTTTTCAACGGTCATCTTCCAGACGATTACAAATAACCGCATACTGACACCGGGCATTTTAGGCCTCGATTCCCTGTATATGCTCATTCAGACCGTCATCGTGTTCCTGTTCGGTTCAATGAATATCGTCATGATGAACAAAAATCTTAATTTCGTCATCTCCGTCGGGCTGATGGTGCTCTTGTCACTCGTTTTGTATCAGCTCATGTTTAAAGGCGAGGGGCGGAACGTGTTTTTCCTTCTGCTTGTCGGCGTCGTGTTCGGCACGCTGTTCAACAGTCTGTCATCCTTTATGCAGATGCTGATTGATCCGAATGAGTTCCAGGTTGTTCAGGACAAAATGTTTGCCAGCTTTAACAATATCAACACCGATCTTTTATGGTTTGCCGGTGCTGTCTTTCTTCTGACAGGCATTTATGTCTGGCGGTTCACGCGGTTTTTTGACGTGCTGTCGCTCGGCAGGGAGCACGCCGTCAACCTTGGGATTGATTACGATAAGCTTGTGAAACAGATGCTCATTGTCGTCGCCATTCTTGTGTCTGTCTCTACGGCTCTTGTCGGGCCGATTATGTTTTTAGGACTGCTTGTCGTCAATCTGGCGAGAGAGTTTTTAAAAACCTACAGGCACACGTATTTAATCGCGGGTTCTGTCCTGATCAGCATCGTCGCGCTCGTCGGGGGCCAGTTCGTCGTGGAGAAAGTGTTCACATTTTCCACGACGCTGAGCGTCATCATTAATTTTGCCGGCGGGATTTATTTTATCTATCTGCTGTTAAAGGAGAATAAATCATGGTAGAGGTCAAAAATGTAATCAAACAATACGGAGGGAAAACCGTCCTTGAGAAAACGTCTCTATCCATTCAAAAGGGCAGGCTCACCTCATTTATCGGTCCGAACGGCGCGGGAAAAAGTACGCTGCTGTCTATCATGAGCCGGCTGATTAAGACGGATTCCGGGGAAATCACGGTCGACGGGCAAGAGATCGGGGCCTGCAAAAGCAACGATCTGGCGAAAAAAATCAGCATCTTGAAGCAGACGAACCAAATCAATATCAGACTGACAATTAAAGACCTGGTCAGCTTCGGCAGATTTCCGTATTCCCAAGGGAAACTGACGGATGAAGATTGGGTGCATATCAACCAGGCCCTCAGTTATATGAAGCTGGATGATTTAAAGGATAAATACCTCGATCAGCTCAGCGGAGGCCAGTGTCAGAGGGCGTTTATCGCGATGATCATCGCTCAGGATACGGACTATATTTTTCTCGATGAGCCGCTGAACAATTTAGATATGAAGCATTCCGTTGAAATGATGAAGCTGTTGAAGCGGCTTGTGGAAGACTTCGGAAAAACGGTCGTCGTAGTGATTCACGATATCAACTTCGCATCCGTGTATTCAGACCATATCGTCGCACTGAAAAACGGACGGATCGTCAAAGAAGGGCCGGCGGAGGAGATCATTGAAACCTCCGTGCTTGAAGATATTTATGATATGACCATCCCGATTCAAGAGATTGACAGTCAGCGGATCGGTGTGTACTTTTCTTAAAAACCAGATGAGGTGAAAATCATGAAAAAATTCGCATTGCTATTCATTGCGCTCGTTACGATTTTTGTTGTTTCTGCATGCGGAAACGGGGACAAAACATCAGGCAAATCAAAAGAAACAATCACAATCAAAGATGATCTGAACAAAGAAGGAGTCAAAGTGCCGAAGAATCCGAAAAAAGTCGTCGTATTCAACTTCGGAATGCTGGACACGATGGATGAACTCGGTTTACAGGATCACGTGGCGGGACTTCCGAAACAAAACCTTCCAAAATACTTATCTTCATATAATAGTGATAAATACGCCAATACCGGCGGTTTAAAAGAACCGGATTTTGAAAAAGTCGCGGATATTGATCCGGATTTAATCATTATCGCTCACAGACAATCTGATTCTTATAAAGAGTTCTCAAAAATCGCGCCGACGATTTATCTTGATGATGACTATACAAACTACGTTGACAGATTCAAGCAAAACACCGAAGTGATCGGCAAAATCTTCAACAAAGAAAATGAAGTGAAAGATAAGCTTGCGAAAATTGACAAATCCATTGCCGATCTGAAGAAAAAGACAAGCAGCACGGATAAAAACGGGTTAGTGGTGATGGCGAACGACGGCAAAATCAGCGCGTTCGGATCTAAATCAAGATACGGCTTCATTCATGATGTGTTCGGCGTCAAACCGGCTGACAAAAACATCGAAGCCTCACTGCACGGACAAAGCATTTCCTATGAATATATCGCCAAAACAAACCCTGATTACATGTTTGTCGTTGACCGCGGAACAGCGATCGGCACAAAATCTTCAACAAAACAAGTGGTTGAAAATGATTATGTAAAATCGGTGAAAGCTGTGAAAAACAACCATGTTGTCTACCTTGATTCAGCTACATGGTATTTATCAGGAGGCGGCCTGGAATCCATGGCGCAGATGGTGAAAGAAGTAAAAGACGGAATTGAGAAGTAAAAAAAGAACCCGGTCACATATGTGATCGGGTTCTTTTTGGTTTACCGCGTAACCGCCTGCTGCTGCTCGGGCTGACGCGGTTTTTTCTTTAATGTAAAAGATAAGAGGAAGCCGGCCAGCGCGATGCAGGCGGCTACGACAAATGCCGCATTCATACCGTGCAGGGCGGCGTTTCCCGGAGTTGACGCATTGGCGTGTGCGGCCTGGCTGCTCATCACGGAAACTAAAAGCGCCGTACCGATAGAACCCCCGACTTGGCGGACGGTATTGTTCATGGCTGTGCCGTGCGGAATTAAGTGGCGCGGCAGGGCGTTGATTCCCGCTGTCGTCACCGGCATCATAATCATCGCTGTTCCCAAAAGCCGCGCGGTATAAACGACGACAATCCAAATGAGAGACGTCGAGTCTGTCAGATTCATAAACGGCAGGGACGTGAGCAGGATGATGAAGAATCCGGTCATCGCAAGGCCTTTTCCGCCGATTCTGTCAAACACCCGGCCGATAAACGGAGACATCATTCCCATCACAATCGCGCCCGGCAAAAGCATTAATCCGGTATCAAACGCGGATACGCCCCGGACTTTTTGCGTGTAAAGCGGGAGAATGGTTTCCGTTCCGATCAGCAGCGCGAAGACAAGCGTTCCGAGCAGGGTGGTCAGGCTGAAAATCCCGAAAGAAAACACGCGGAATTCCAGCATCGGTTTTTTGAGCTTCATCTGTCTTGCGATAAAGAAAATCAGCGCGACCGCTCCGACAAGCAGCGAAGTCAGCACTTCAGCACTGGTCCACCCTGATGAACCGGCGCTTGAGAAGCCGTAAAGCAGACCGCCGAATCCGAGGGTCGATAAGATCACGGATAAAATATCAATCTGTGTTTCTCGTAATGTCGTGACGTTTTTCATCAGAATAATCGCTAAAAGCAAATCGATGACCGCGATCGGGAAGATAATATAAAACAAAGACCGCCAAGAGAATGCTTCGACCGCCCATCCGGAAAGCGTCGGGCCGATCGCCGGCGCGAACGAAATAACCAAGCCGACCATACCCATGGCGCGGCCGCGCTTTTCCATCGGGAAAATCGTGAGAAATACCGTCTGCATGAGAGGCAGCATAATCCCGGCGCCGGCCGCCTGAATAATCCGGGCCGTTAAGAGCACCGGAAAATTCGGGGCGAATGCGCCGACAATGGTGCCCGCCGTGAAAATACTCATGGCGGAAATCAAGAGGGTGCGGCTCGTAAATTTCTCTATTAAAAATGCAGTAATCGGAATCAAAATCCCGTTCGTCAGCATAAACGATGTTGTCAGCCATTGTGCTTTGTTGGCGTCTATATTGAAGTCATTCATAATGTGCGGCAGCGCCGTAATAAGCAGTGTCTGGTTCAAAATGGCGACGAACGCTCCCGCCAAAAGAATCCCGACAATGACAGAGCGTTTGTATGGTGCAGTTTCAATACTCTTATTCAAGCTGATTCCTTCTTTCTTTATAGTTTGAGCAATGTTTTAACGGCTGCAAGCGGCTGGTGCAGCGGTCCGGCCTGCTCCAAATAACCGATGAGCGCTTTTATAAGAAAATCCCGCGGCTGTTTGTCCGCTGATTCTTTCTCCAGCATAGCCGCCGCGGAAGCGAGTCCTGCGGCGTCATATTTTTCCTCCGGAAGGGCTGAGACCGCTTCTTTCAGTTCCTTCAGGCTTTCAGCCAGCAATACGTTTTTGTCTTTCGGCTCAAATGAGGAAGCGGAGGCGATATAAAGGTCAATCATCTCCTGAGGCAATGCGGTTTCGGTTGTCCTGTTTTCGACGATAAGATTGAGATGGCGGATGATAAACTCCGTGAGCGGCTCCAGGGCGAGCGGTTCTTTTTCCAGCTTAATCAGCGTGATGCATTCTCTCAGGAGCCCCTGCAGGACGATCACCAGCTCCCATACATAAGGAATAATGTCTTCGCCGTACGTCTGAATCAGTGAATCGCGATGCCAGCAGATAAAGGTGGAGCGGGCTCTGTGGATATGCCGTTTTACCCGCTCATTAATGGAAGAGGGGCTTCCGTACATCAGCATATTAAAAAACTGCTGATTGCGCCTGAAGCCTTCAAGCTCAGCCATCAGTTTTTTGGCAAACCGTTCCTCAGGGGAGAGGCTTGTTTCTTCATTCAATAATGAAGCGGCGGCTACCATCTGTTTCTGGTTAAAATCGAGCAGCTCCAGGAGCAGGTCTTCCTTTGATTCAAACAGCTTATATAAAGACGCTTTGGAGACTTTGCACTCCTCTGCGATCGCCTGCATCGAAACTGACGAAAAGCTTTTCCCGGAAAAAAGCTTCCTTGCCGCCAGCAGAATATCCGTTTTCTTATCATTCATAAGCCCAGATTCCTTCTTTCGTCACAATAGAAAACCCATCGGTTCACAGAAAACCAATGAGTATATGATGAAAATATTAACAAAAATTTTTACATAGTGTCAACGCTTTTGTTTGAGAAATAGAAAAAACCTGCCGGAGTGTTCCGGCAGGCTGATACGTTTATTTATCCGTCTTAAATCCTTGTTTTTCAAGCATTTCACGAATGTGAGGATAATAAACCTGCTTATAGTAGGAAGTGATGCCTTGTGACCAGTTTCTTGTTTCCTGTCCGTCGGTGCGTTTTTTCATGTATTCGGACATCTGCTTGTCATAGGCCTCGATATGGGTTCTTAAATCTTCTTCTTGATACGTTTCATGATGCAGAACGGCTGCTTGCGGCAGACGCGGTTTTTTCGCGGAGCGGTCTGCCGGATGGCCGATGACGAGACCGGAAACCGGGAAAACGTATTTCGGAAGTTTCAGCAATTCAATGAGTTCGTCCGGCTTGCCGCGCACGGCGCCGATCGGCACAGTGCCGAGTCCCATTGATTCAGCCGCAGCCGTTGCCGTACCCAGCGCAATCCCGACATCTACGGCTCCGACTAGAACGGACTCTAAACCGTTCGTGATCTCAAGCTGTGTATCATTATATTCTTCAAGTGCAATTTTGGCGCGGTTAAAATCAGCGCAGAATAAAAGGAAAACCGGCGCTTGGTCAATCCAAGGCTGGCCGCCCGCCAATTCGGATATTTTTTTCTTCCGTTCCTTATCTTTCACCGCAATAACGGTAAATTGCTGACCGTTAATGGAAGTCGGCGCTGCCTGAGCGGCTTGGATGATAAGATCCAGCTGTTCATCTGATACAGGTTCATCTGTGTAGCTGCGGATGGAACGGTGGTCTGTTAATAATTGAAGGACTTCGTTCATGTCATTCATCCTTTCGTTACTCTGACAGTTCTGTGCGGACGACGTCAAGCGGCGCACTCAGCACTTCTTTTGCTTTTGCCACGAATCCTTGGAAATGGTCAGTTGCGTTATGGAATTTCATTGCTTCTTCATCTTTCCATTGTTCAAGCATGACGAATGTATTCTCCTCACCGACTTTTTCGAAAAGATCGTATTGCACATTTCCTTCTTCCGCGCGTGAATGCTGAAGAAGTGATTGCGCTTCTCCTAAAAATTCCTCGCGTTTATCCGCTTTTACTTTCATGTAAGCCTGTAAGACGATCATTGTTATTCCTCCTGATTGGGTTAATTTGTTATAGTTCGAATATTATCGAACTAAATGTAACATGTTTCATTGCGAAAGGTAAAGGAAAAACCCTCACCGCCTAAATTGTCACCCGCCGCTTTTATGTGTTACATTTGACTCATGAACATTCCAAACCATCCTGAAACCGAACGCTTACAGCTGACAAAGGTTCTTCATGCTCTGAGTGATCCGCTCCGCTTAGAGCTGGTCAAACAATTGGCGGAAACAACAGAAAAAACGTGCGGAACCTGCGCTGATGTCCGGGTCGCTAAATCAACGCTGTCCCATCACTTCAAAGTGCTGCGGGAAGCGGGGATCGCCCAAGTGCGCATAGACGGGAAGCACCGTTATTATTCCCTGCGCAAAGATGATTTACAAGCGGCGTTTCCCGGCCTGCTGGAGGCGATTTTGCAGACAGAACCGGACCGCTGGTAAATAAGTCCCCGAATTCCGGGGGTTTTTTTATGCGCCGAAAACTGCCCGGTAAAGCCTGAGGACGCCTTCTTGAATATCGCTCTCCTTCAGACGGGCGAACCCCAGGATAAGCTGCGGTTTGTTTGAATCGCCTCCCGCTTTCAGACGGAACCGGCTCATCGCAAACAGATCGAGCTGTTCTGCATCCGCCCGTGCCAATATCTCTTTTTCTGAACGGGCGCAGTCAAACTCCGTGACAAAATGAAGCCCCGCATTGGCGCCCTTTACACTTATTCTTTCTCCGAATGTTTCTTCCAAAGCCGAAATGAGGCGTTCCCGCATGTTCTTATAATGCTGCTTCATCTTTTTAATATGTTTCTGATATTCACCTGAATCGATAAATTCTTTCAGCGCGAGCTGGGCAAGCGTACTGCACGTATGCAGGTCATACGTTCTCTCTTTGAACGTCCGCAAAAGCCCGGGCGGCAGAACCATATAGCTGATGCGCAGACCTGGGAAAAGGGATTTTGAAAAGGTCCCCATGTAGATGACATTTTGAAACCGATCAAGGCTTTGAAGCGCCGGTATCGTATCGGCGTCATATTTAAATTCACTGTCATAATCATCTTCAATGATGAAGCGGCCGTTCTGTTCGGCGGCCCAGTTTAAAAGCTGAATCCGCCGGGAAGCCGGCATGATCACGCCTGAGGGGAATTGATGGGAAGGCGTGGTGATCAATACAGAGGGCCGGCGCTTTTCGATTTCGGCCATGGACATGCCTTTCTCATCAAGGCCGATCGTTGCTGTCTTTTTCCCGAGGTTTTGCAGCAGCCGGTACATCCTCATATATCCCGGGTTCTCCATGGCGTAGAGCGCGTCTTTTGGCAGCAGTTCCGTCAGCAGCTGCACCAGCATTTGCGTGCCCGCTCCGAGCACGATTTGTTCCGGGCGGCATGTAACGCCCCTTGTCAGGGAAATAAGGCGCGAAATTGTTTCACGGACTTCATATAAACCTTGCGGATGGACGAGTTCTCCGAGTGTATGAAATGAACGGGCGGCTGCTTTATGCTCACAGCGGAACCAGCTTTTCAGGGGGAAATGCGCCGTATCCACGCTCATATGAGAAAACGAAATCCAGCCGCTCTTATCCGGCTCCCGCTCTTTCAAATCATCAGGCAATAGGAGCGAAGGCGCCTCTTCATGATAAACCGTATCAATTTCCTCCACGAAAAAACCTTTTCTTTCGACCGCATATAAATAACCTTCCGAAAGCAGCTGCTGATAAGCTGAATTCACTGAATTCACGCTGACCTTCAGCGTCTCGGCAAGCTCCCGTTTAGACGGCACTTTTGTGTGAGGCATCAGGCTGCGCTTCAAAACGGCCGCTTTTATGTGCTGATAGATCTGCTGATAGATATAATCGGCCGTTTCCGAATGATCAATGGAAATCGTCAGCATCCAGACCCTGCTCCTTTCTGATACCATGGATAAATTGATTTTGGTACTTTTCATCATACCAAAAAGAAGTCAGAATGATAAGAAAACAATGCAGGGGGATGGAATCTATGAGTCGAACAGCATCATCGGAAGTGACAACTGCCCAGTGGCAGCAAAAACGGGATCAATTCGTTTCCAAGGGGGTCGGCAATGGAAACCGCGGCATGGCGGTAAAAGGGGAAGGGGCGCTTTTGTACGATTTGGATGGCAGACGATTCATTGATTTTGCCGGAGCGATCGGGACGCTGAATGTCGGCCATTCCCATCCGAAAGTGGTGGAGGCCGTGAAGAAACAGGCGGAGGATCTGATTCACCCGGGTTTTAACGTTATGATGTATCCGTCTTATATTGAGCTGGCCGAAAAACTTTGCGCCCTTGCGCCGGGAGATCATGCGAAAAAAGCGATTTTTCTCAATTCGGGGGCGGAAGCGGTGGAAAACGCCGTGAAAATCGCCAGAAAATATACGAAGCGCCAGGCTGTCGTGTCATTTACAAGAGGGTTCCACGGCCGCACGAACATGACGATGAGCATGACGAGCAAGGTGAAGCCTTATAAATTCGGTTTCGGCCCATTTGCCTCAGAGGTGTATCAGGCGCCGTTTCCTTACTATTATCAAAAGCCGGCCGGCATGAGCGACGAGCAGTATGACGACTTTATCATCAGCGCTTTTGAGGATTTCTTTATCGCTGCAGTTGCACCGGAAACCGTCGCCTGTGTCGTAATGGAGCCGGTTCAGGGAGAAGGCGGCTTCATCATTCCGTCAAAACGTTTCGTCCAGCACGTCGCCGCTTTTTGTAAAAAACACGGCATTGTTTTTGTAGCGGATGAGATTCAGACCGGTTTTGCCAGAACGGGAACGTATTTTGCGATTGAACATTTCGGAGCCGTTCCGGATTTGATCACCGTATCCAAATCACTTGCGGCCGGATTGCCGCTGAGCGGCGTCATCGGCCGGGCGGAAATGCTTGATGCCGCCGCGCCGGGGGAACTTGGAGGCACATATGCGGGAAGCCCGCTCGGCTGTGCGGCTGCGCTTGCGGTCTTGGATATTATTGAAGAAGAAGGGCTGAATCAGCGTTCCGAGGAGATCGGCCGGATCATCGAGCATCAAGCGCTCGAGTGGAAAAAAGAGCATGCCTGCATCGGAGAAGTGCGCAGACTCGGCGCGATGGCGGCCATCGAAATTGTCAAAGATCCGGACACGCGGGAACCGGACAAAGCAAAAGCCGCGGCGATCGCTAAAACGGCGAACGAGAACGGACTGCTGCTGCTGACGGCCGGCATAAACGGCAACATTATCAGATTCCTGACGCCGCTTGTCGTGACGGATGAGCAGCTCAGAGAAGGCCTTTCTATTATCGAAGCAGCTCTGTGAGTTCAATTATTGGAATGCCGGCGGATGTGTCTGCTATCATGAAAGTATGAGATACATCAACAAGCATTCAATGGCTTTACTATAGCAGAGAAAGGAATGTTCAATATGCCAGAACAATTAACAGTGTACAATCCGGCAACGGGAGAGGCGATCGAAAGCATCCCTCAGCAGACGGCCGAAGATGTTGAAAAAGCGATTGAACGTTCACATCAAGCGTTTCAATCATGGTCCAAAACATCAGCGGGAGAACGTGCCTCACTTTTGAGAAAATGGTATGAGCTGATTGTTGAACATAAAGAAGAACTTGCGGAATTAATTACGAAAGAAAACGGCAAACCGTACGAAGAAGCGGTCGGAGAAGTTTTATACGGCGCCGGCTATATTGAATGGTTCGCCGAAGAAGCAAAACGGATTTACGGCAGAACCGTACCTGCGCCGACAACGGGCAAACGGATTGTCGTCACCCGTCAGGCGGTCGGCCCGGTAGCCGCGATCACGCCGTGGAATTTCCCGAATGCGATGATTACAAGAAAAGCCGCGCCCGCTTTGGCAGCAGGCTGTACGTTCATCATCAAACCGGCGGAGGATACGCCGCTTTCCGCTTACGCCCTTGCGCGTCTCGCATATGAAGCGGGAATTCCGAAGGACGTGCTGCAAGTGGTGATCGGTGACGGAGCCGAAATCGGAAACGTCTTTACCAGCAGCCCGAAAATCCGTAAAATTACCTTTACTGGCTCAACGCCTGTCGGCAAAATCCTGATGAAAAACAGCGCCGACACCGTAAAACATATGTCAATGGAGCTTGGCGGACATGCGCCGCTGATCGTGGATGAAGACGCTGATCTTGATCTGGCGGTAGCCCAAACAATGGCCTCTAAATTCAGAAACGCCGGCCAAACCTGCGTCTGTGCGAACCGGCTGATCGTACACGAATCCGTAAAAGACGAGTTTGCGAAAAAACTGAGTGAAGAAGCTGCGAAACTCAAAGTCGGAAACGGTCTTGAAAAAGGCGTAAACGTCGGCCCTGTCATCAACAAAAAAGGCTTCGATAAAATCGTCGGCCAAATTAATGACGCCGTGGAAAAAGGCGCAAAAGTGCTCACGGGCGGAACGTATGACCAAAACGATGAAAAAGGATGCTATTTCGTGACGCCGACCGTGCTTTCAAATGTAGATACATCCATGAACATCATGCATGAAGAAACATTCGGCCCGGTTGCGCCGATCGTTACGTTCTCAGATATTGATGAAGCGATCAAGCTTGCGAACGATACGCCGTTCGGGCTTGCGGCTTATTTCTTCACAGAAAACTACCGCCGCGGCATCTATATTTCTGAACAGCTTGAATACGGCATCATCGGCTGGAATGACGGCGGTCCGTCCG
Source organism: Bacillus sp. SIMBA_026 (assembly GCF_046535335.1). Classification (NCBI taxonomy): domain Bacteria; kingdom Bacillati; phylum Bacillota; class Bacilli; order Caryophanales; family Bacillaceae; genus Bacillus; species Bacillus sp. SIMBA_026. The sequence goes on from NZ_JAWRWX010000003.1 coordinate 228,202, forward strand.
CGGTTCAAGCGCCGTTCGGAGGAATGAAAGAAAGCGGCATCGGCCGTGAAGGCGGTACGGAAGGCATTGAACCGTACCTGGAAACCAAATACATGTCTATCGGACTTTAATGAGCCGAAAAGAAAGCCCCGCTACTAAGCGGGGCTGTTTTTATTGAGCGGTCTGCCGGTGAATATCGCCGGCAGGCTTTTTTGATCTTGCGGGAATAATCGGTTCGATTCCAGACAAAATAACAGCAAATACGATTGAAAGAAGGTCGCCATCATGGATATATTACTGGCTCTTCTCCCGGCTTTATTTTGGGGGAGCATCGTGTTATTTAACGTCAAATTAGGCGGCGGGCCTTACAGCCAGACGCTGGGAACGACAATCGGGGCGCTCATCGTTTCGTTTGTGCTGTATCTGTTTGTCCACCCGGTGCTGTCTGGGCGCATTTTTATTGTCGGCATCATCTCGGGGCTGTTTTGGTCGCTCGGCCAAAGCAATCAGCTTAAAAGCATACAGCTGATGGGCGTTTCAAAAACGATGCCGATATCAACGGGAATGCAGCTCGTCTCGACTTCTTTGTTCGGTGTGATCGTATTCAAAGAATGGTCAACCCCGATCGCGATTACGCTGGGTATTCTCGCCCTTATTTTTATCATCATCGGGATTGTGCTCACATCTTTAGAAGATAAAAAGGGGCGGGCGGACGGAGAACCGGGAAACTTAAAAAAAGGCATTGTCATCCTGCTGATCTCCACGCTCGGTTATTTGGTCTATGTCGTTGTGGCCCGGCTGTTCGGCGTATCCGGATGGTCAGCGCTACTGCCGCAGGCGATCGGGATGGTCATCGGCGGACTGCTCCTGACGTACAAGCATAAACCGTTTAATAAGTACGCCCTCAAGAACATTCTGCCGGGAATCATCTGGGCGCTCGGGAATATGTTTCTGTTCATCTCACAGCCGCGCGTCGGAGTTGCGACAAGTTTTTCCCTCTCTCAAATGGGGATCGTCATCAGCACGCTCGGCGGAATCTTCATTCTCCGTGAGAGCAAAACGAAGCGTCAGCTGGTCGCGATTGCCATCGGGATTATCCTGATCATTGTGGCCGCGGTATTCTTAGGCGTTGCGAAATCAAATTCATAACATATGCAGGAGGTTTGAACATGTACACGGATTTAAAGGGAAAAGTCGTTGCCATTACGGGAGCTTCATCAGGATTAGGAAAAGCGATGGCGATCCGCTTCGGACAGGAGCAGGCGAAAGTCGTGGTTAACTACTATAGTAATGAAAAAGACGCCCAAATCGTTAAAGAAGAGATTCAAAAAGCGGGAGGCGAAGCGGTCATCGTTCAAGGAGACGTCACAAAAGAAGAAGATGTCAAAAACATCGTGCAGACCGCGGTGAGGGAATTCGGCACATTGGATGTCATGATCAATAACGCCGGCATGGAAAATCCGGTTCAGTCGCATGAAATGCCGCTTAAAGACTGGAACAAAGTCATCAATACCAATCTGACCGGCGCTTTCTTAGGAAGCCGCGAAGCCATTAAATATTACGTAGAGAATGATATTCAAGGAAACGTCATTAACATGTCAAGCGTACATGAAATGATTCCATGGCCGCTGTTTGTTCACTACGCGGCGAGTAAAGGCGGTATCAAATTGATGACGGAAACGCTGGCGCTTGAGTACGCGCCGAAACGCATCCGTGTTAACAATATCGGACCGGGAGCCATCAATACGCCGATCAACGCGGAAAAATTTGCGGATCCCGTTCAGAGAAAAGATGTGGAAAGCATGATTCCGATGGGATATATCGGTGAGCCGGAAGAAATCGCGGCTGTCGCCGTCTGGCTTGCGTCGAAGGAATCAAGCTACGTGACCGGCATTACGCTGTTTGCTGACGGAGGAATGACCAAATATCCGTCATTCCAGGCAGGCCGCGGATAAGAAAAAAAGCGATCGCAGGCTCTTTAGAGCCGGATCGCTTTTTGCTTACGCGCGTTTTTTCTTTACAAGCGCCGCGATGGAAAGGATAATCGCCGCAGCTGACAGAACGATGGCCGCAATATCAAGCGCTGATACGCCGGATTTGCTTTCTTCGTTTGACTGTTCAGCTCCGTGCGCATCCGTCACGCTGGCTGATTTCGTGATTTTCGTAATCGAGTGGGGCGTGTCGGCTTTCTCATCACCCGTCCATTCTACAATGCTGCCGTCTTTGTAATATTGGTAAGCGTCCCAAGCGGCATCTCCGCTCTTTTCAGGATTTTTCGCAACGAACGTGAACTGCTGGAATTGGCCGGGCTGAATGCCGCCGTCCTTTGCTTCCCAAGTGACGGAGACCGCTTTGTCATCATGTTTGGATACGGATGTTTTCCAGCCCGGAATCGGCTGATATTGCTGAAATTCAACGCCGGCGGGCATTTTCAGCACGACTTTCGTTGTCGGCTCATTCTTTTCCACAGGCACTTTCATCGTGTACGTTTCCCAAGAACCGGCCGCGGATTCCGCGGGTTTGACTGAGACGTGGGCGCTTGCTGTCGCCGTAAAACCGACGAGTGACAGGGTCACGGCGGATATGAATAATAAAGCCTTTTTTTTCAACATGAGATACACTCCTTAGTTTGTCGTTGAGAATATTTGGTTGATTTCATTAAAATCGTTTGTCAGCCCGTGGACTTTGATCTTCCAGTTTCCCTTTTCGGTGATGGACAGGTTGGCGGCTTCAAATGTGCCTTCCTTCGTCTTCTTCAAATCAAAGGTGCTTTCATGCTGTTTGCCGCTGAAGCCCGTCTGGTAAACAGTGACCGTAAATTGCTGAATGTCTTTTACCAAGCTGCCGTTGTGATCGGTGACAATGACTTGAAATTCATTTTTACCCGGCTGGTTCGGCGTAATGTGCAAGGACAGGGTTTCCCCGTTTCCGATCGTTTCTGAGCCGTTAAAAGGCAATGGCGCAGGCGGCGGCGGACTGGGCAGGCTTGTGAAGACGGCGGTTGTAAATAACACCGCAATGCCTAGTGCCCATTCGGCCTTTATCGTTGCGCTGATGCTCCTTTTTCTGCTGAACTTCGTCATCCATACGTGAACGGCGCCGAGCACAAGCATGATGACAAACAGTCCGATTTTCAAAAGGAGCGTCTTACCGTAAGCGGTGTGAAAGAGTGAATCAAACGTGCGGATAATGAAAAATCCGTTCAGCACGCCTGAAAATAACAGCACACCGACAGAGGCGAACGCCCAAGGAGAAAACCGTCTGACCGTTTCCCAAGCAATGGTTTTATCGGGTTTTCTCCACTCTGATGAAAGAAGCAGCACAAGCGCGGCGATACCGCCCATCCATACAGACGCGGCCGATAAATGGAGAAAGTCCATCGCGATGCCGACCGCTTTTTCGTCGATAACCGCCGCATGCCCGGCGAATGCTTTTGCCAAAAGCGAAGCGAAGAAGAATAACAGCGGCGCCGTCCAGTACGCAAATGACCGGAATGCTTTCTTCTTCAACAGCGGGATCATGGACAGGGCGAGCAGGATAAATAAGCTGATCTGGATCATCCAGACGTACCCGCCTGCTGTTTTCAGAAGCGTTTCTTTTACATAGTCCGGCTGAAACGCGGCGCTCCAAGCGCCGCCCGCGTTTTCTTTCGTCTGGATCGGGAGCTGGCAGATAAGCGCGAGCCCCGTTAAACATAAAGAAATCACGAGCAGCTTTACAGTTCGTTTTGCTTTTGATGAATCTTTATTATTTCTGTACCAAAACAGATGGAAAAAAGCCGTGCCGATAAACAGGGAGAGAGCGGTGTACAAAATACCGCGGTCGATGGCCGCTTCGGGATGAAGCGCCGCTTGCGATGATGTCTGCTCCTGAAGTTCTCCGCCGGCTTTTCCGATACTGAAAGGGATGACGCCGGATACCGGATGTCCGTCGGCCGATACCGCGTTCCACTCCGCTCTGTAAATATCATGCGGCAGCTTTTTTTTCAATGCCGCGGTCATGATGCGGGCATTATTTTTTTGAATCACCGTTTTGCCCGCATCAACCCGTTCGCCGGATGAATTATAGACCTTAATGGAGTGGAAGCCTTCTTCAATCTGTTCATTAAACTCAATTTCAATCTGCTTCGGCGCTTGTTTTAATTCGCTGTTCTCACCCGGATTTGAGTTTGTGATGTAGGCGTGGGCGAAGCTTGTTTTCGGAATCAAAACAAGGAACAGCAAAAAGATGAGCCAGCGTTTGTTCTGTCTCATGGATGATGACACCGCCTTCCGGTTGGTTGTTGTTATGTCTTGCTGCAGGTGCATCCCTTCTGCCTGTCGTGTAAGATGATGTCCGCCGCCTCGTCAAAGGTGCAAATGACCCCGCCGAATCCTTTTTGAAACCGTTCTGCGTAATCAAGCGTTGAGAAGGGAATCGCCTGAGGCCGGCAGCAGTGAAGGTCAATATCGGCATGGACTAAAAAGTATGCGGAAGCGGCCGTCAGCGTCGTCTGGAGGAGAAAATCTTTACAAATGACATGGGACACTTCTTCCTTTTTATCCTCATACCGCAAAATCGCGCAATGAATGCAGCACATCTGCTCAACGGCTTGTGAAACGGTAATAAGCTGAACAGAATACGAATGCTGAATCGGCCGCAGGCAATAGCCGCATTGATTGGCGCTTCCTTCTGAAGCGGTAGGGAGCGTAATGCCGCCGGGTGTCCGGATAATCCGGTTTGCATCCGCCAGCTGATTGACGTCTCTGTACACGGTCATCTCGGAGACGCCGAATCTCTCGCTTAAGTCAGAAATTTTCAGCGCGCCCTCTTCTTTCAGCCATTCAAGCAAGGTTTGCTGTCTGTGAATCGGAAGCAATTCTGCATCCTCCTTTTTATGCGAATGAGTGATGAACCTCCCTCTAAGAGTAGATGTTTTCACAAATGCACACAAGAGTCTGATGATAAAATATGTGAAAAAATGTTGAACAATCACAAATGTAAAAGACGTAGTCAGACTCTGTTATAATAGAAGAGTTGAATGGAGGAATAAACATGAAAGAAACGACCTGCCCGAACTGCGGCAAGCCGATTACAGGCGACATGGTCAGATCATCCATGATCCCATGCCAGTTTCAGTGCGGGCATTGCCATGTGAAATTGCGTGAATATAAAGTATCCGCTCCGATTATGGCTGCGGCCATTGCGATCACGGTGCTTTTGATTTATCTTGTGCAGATGGCCAGAACCGCCGTCATGCCGATGTTTCCGGCAGCGCGGTATGTACCGGCCGCCATTTTCGCGCTCGTATGTGCGTATCCGGTGTTTATTGTCAGTGAGCGGCTCATTGCCAAACTCGTCGTCACTAAAGGACACATTATATACAGAAAGCGGTAAGACACCTTTGATGAGGTGTCTTTTTTTTGTTAAGGAGTTGTCACAGTCTCTGTGCCAAACTCCTCTTTACTTTTCATTGAATGGGGATTGTAAGCGTTTTATAATGAAGACACAGGGGAGAGAGAAACCCCGTGTCTTATTTATTTTCATCTGAAGGCAAGCAAACAGGGAGGGAATGAACATGCAGCAAGAACAGCAAGCTGGCATGAAAGTGAAGATACAGCGGTTCGGCAGTTATTTAAGCGGTATGATCATGCCGAATATCGGTGCATTTATCGCATGGGGAATTATCACCGCGCTGTTTATTCCAGCGGGATGGTTTCCGAATCCGCAGCTGAATACATTGGTAAGCCCGATGATTACGTATCTACTGCCGCTTTTAATCGCATATACGGGCGGAAAAATGATTTACGATCACCGCGGGGGAGTCGTCGGAGCGACGGCCGCCATCGGAGTCATTGTCGGAGCGGACATTCCGATGTTCTTAGGGGCAATGATTATGGGGCCTTTGGGCGGTTATCTCATTAAACAATTAGACCGTGTGTTTAAAGATAAAGTCAGACAGGGTTTTGAAATGCTGATCAACAACTTCACGGCGGGAATTATCGGAGCTGTGCTGACGATTATCGCATTTTATGCGATCGGCCCAGTTGTCCTGTCTCTTAACAAATTGCTGGCGGCAGGTGTGGAAGTCATTGTCCACGCGAATTTGCTGCCGATTGCAAGCGTTTTCGTAGAGCCGGCGAAAGTCCTGTTCCTGAATAACGCGATCAACCACGGCATTTTAAGTCCGATCGGAATCGAGCAGGCCGCCAAAGCGGGTAAATCCATTCTGTTCTTAGTGGAAGCGAACCCCGGGCCGGGACTCGGTATTTTACTGGCATATATGTTCTTTGGGAAAGGCTCTTCAAGATCGACGGCTCCGGGAGCGGCGATCATTCATTTCTTCGGGGGGATTCATGAAATCTATTTCCCTTACATTTTAATGAAACCGATGCTGATCCTCGCGGCGATCGCCGGGGGAGCGAGCGGACTGCTTACATTCTCGATCTTTAACGCGGGTCTTGTCGCCGCATCATCTCCGGGAAGCATCATCGCCATTTTGGCGCTGACGCCGAAAGGAAGCTATCTCGGCGTGCTGGCGGGCGTCATCGTTGCCGCGGCCGTATCGTTTATCGTCTCGGCGCTTATTCTGAAATCGTCTAAAGCAGGCGAAGAAGATTTGACAGCCGCGGCGGAAAAAATGCAGGAAATGAAAGGCAGGAAAAGCGAAGCGGCGGCCGCATTGGCAGACAAAGAGGAAGAGCCGGAAAACAGCGCCGCTGATATTTCCGCTGACCAAGTCAGCCGCATTATCTTCGCGTGTGACGCGGGTATGGGATCGAGCGCAATGGGCGCCTCCATTTTAAGAAACAAAGTGAAAAAAGCAGACCTGGATATCGATGTGACAAATACGTCGATCAATAATCTGCCGAATGACGCGGATATCGTCATTACGCATAAGGACCTGACTGACCGCGCGAAAGCGAAGCTGCCGCAGGCGGTGCACATTTCGGTTGATAATTTCTTGAACAGCCCGAAATACGATGAACTGATTGAAAAGCTTAAAAACTAATCAAACAGAAAGAGGGATCTTCATCATGGAAGTATTGGCTAAAGCGAACATCAAACTGAACCAGACGGTGAACTCAAAAGAGGATGCCATCCGTCTCGCGGGACAGACATTGATTGATAACGGCTACGTGAAGAACGGCTATGTGGAAAAAATGTTCGAACGTGAAGAAACATCATCCACGTTTATGGGGAATTTCATCGCGATCCCGCACGGCACGGAAGATGCAAAGGATGAGGTGCTTCATTCAGGCATTTCCGTCATCCAGATTCCGGATGGTGTGGAATACGGTGAAGGCAATACGGCAAAGGTCGTTTTCGGTATCGCCGGAAAAAACAATGAACACTTAGACATCCTGTCAAACATCGCCATCATCTGCTCAGAGGAAGAAAACATCGAACGGCTGATCAGTGCAAAGACGGAAGAAGAACTGGCCGCTATTTTCAGCGAGGTGAACTGACATGATTGCCCTTCATTTCGGAGCGGGAAACATCGGGCGGGGCTTTATCGGCGCCCTGCTCCATCATTCCGGCTATGAAGTAGTTTTCGCTGATGTGAATGAAACGATGGTCAGCCTTCTCAATGAAAAGAAGGAATATACCGTGGAGCTTGCCGACGGCGGCCGGCAGACAGAAATCATCGGCCCTGTTTCAGCGATCAACAGCGCGGTGCAAGAACAAGAGCTGTACGGGCTGATCAATGAAGCGGCGATCATTACGACGGCGGTGGGCCCGAACGTTCTCAGACTCATCGCCCCGTCCATCGCGGAAGGGCTGAAGCGCAGAACGTCCTCTGAGCCTCTCAATATCATTGCCTGTGAAAATATGATCGGCGGCAGCAGTTTTCTGAAAAAAGAAGTTTTCGGACATTTGACGGAAGCGGAGCGGGAACTCGTGAACCGGACGGTCGGCTTCCCGGATTCTGCGGTAGATCGGATCGTGCCGATTCAGCACCATGAAGATCCGCTGAAAGTATCCGTAGAACCGTTTTTTGAATGGGTCATAGACAGAACCGGCTTTGCCGGCGGTCAGCCGGTACTGGAAGGCGCGTTGTTTACGGATGATCTTACGCCTTTCATCGAGAGAAAGCTGTTTACCGTCAATACCGGTCATGCCGTTACGGCGTACGTCGGCTATCAGCGCGGATTAAAAACCGTCAAAGAGGCCATCGGCCATCCGGAAATCCGGCGTGTCGTGTACGATGCACTTTCAGAAACGGGCGAGTACTTGGTGAAAGCGTACGGCTTTAAGCAATCCGAACACGAGCAGTACATGAAAAAAATCATCGGCCGCTTTGAAAATGAATACATCACGGATGATGTGACGAGGGTCGCCAGATCACCGCTCAGAAAACTCGGAGCGAATGACAGATTAGTAGGGCCGGCCAAAAAAATAAAAGAACCGAACGCGCTGGCAGAAGGCATCGCCGCCGCCCTGCGCTTTGACTATCAGGATGATCCGGAAGCGGTTGAGCTGCAAAAGCTTATCGCGGAAAAAGGCACGAGCCGCGTTCTTCAAGACATTTGCGGTATTCAGCCGCATGAACCGCTGCACGGCATCGTGCTCAAAAAGCTCAATCAATAAAAATGAACCCGCGTCGGGGGACGCGGGTTTTTTCTTGCGTTATAATAAGAGGGAAAGGAGGCTGCGTGATGAATCAGAAGCTATTGCCCCATCGTTTTCCGTTTCTTTTGATTGACGGCACGACGAACAGTGAAGCCGGAAAATGGGCGGCTGCTTACAAAAACATCAGTGAAAATGACTGGTTTATAACTGAATCCCAAAGAGAGATGCCATTTTCGCTCGTCGTTGAAGCAATGGCCCAAACGGCGGCTTGCGCGGGAATTACCGGCGGTGACAGCCTCGGTCTCTTATCCGCGGTGAAGAAAGCGGAAAGGTTAGGTGCCGCTTTGCCGGGAGACCGTCTGGATCTTTTGTTTGAGGTCACGCGAATCAGGCGCGGTTTTGTGTTCGGCCGGGCGAAAGCGTCCGTTGCCGGGAAGCCTGTGGCGGAAGCTGAGCTCAGCATATTTATCCAGCCATCGTAAAAAAAGCCGCCTCCATCGGCGGCTTTCGGACAAGCGTGTTATTTTGTATCATAATCTCTTTCACTCTGTGAATTGTCCCTTTGGTCATGTTTGTGTTTTTCGTCATTGGCGTTTTCCTTCAGCTCTTCCAGCGGAATCGGATCGGTTAAATCATGATGTTCAGGATTTTCATTCGGTTTGTTCTTTTGTTTTCTTTCTTTCATCCTCTATCACCTCAATATTTCTTTTCCTCAACGTTCTCCCCGCCAAACGCAGGAAGCGGTTTTTTGTTCCTGTGGGTCATATGTATTAAAATAGAGACGACTACATTATAAAAAGTGAGGTACATATATGCCGATACAAAGAGAAGACGCAGATATTAAACTGATCGCGATTGATATGGACGGAACCCTGCTCAATGACGAGCAGCTCATCCCGGAGGAAAACCGGCGGGCGATCAAGGAAGCGGAGGCGAAAGGAATTCACGTCGTCATCAGCACAGGACGCACGCTGATGACCTGCCGCGAACTGGCTGAGTCTCTCGAGCTGTCATCCTTTTTAATCACGGCAAACGGCAGCGAAATCTGGGATTCCAACTTTGAGCTGGTTGAGCGCAAGCTTCTTCATACCGATCATATTCAAAAATTATGGGATCTGAGGAATAAGCACAACACGAATTTCTGGGCCTCTACCGTCGATAGAGTGTGGAGAGGGGAATTCCCGGAAACGATTACGGATCATCAGTGGCTCAAGTTCGGATTCGAAATCGAGGATGACGAAGTGCGGAATGAGGTGCTGAAAGAGCTCAAGGAATACAAGGAGCTCGAGATCACAAACTCCAGCCCGATCAACATCGAAGTCAATGCCCTCGGTATCAACAAAGCGGCTGCGCTGGCGAAGGTATCGGAAAAACTCGGCTTCACGATGGAAAATGTGATGGCCATGGGTGACAGTCTGAATGACATTGCCATGATTGAAAAAGCGGGTGTCGGCGTCGCCATGGGGAATGCGCAGGACATTGTGAAAGAAACAGCTGACTGGGTGACTGATGTCAACACGGAAAACGGGGTTGCCAAAGCGATCCGCCACTGGGTGTTATAATAGAAAAAAGAGAGAGTCTCAGTATGAGGCTCTCTTTTTTTTTGTTTTGTCAGATTTATGACTAGGTCCATGGTAGGTTTTCTGACAAAAGGATGTTCAAACCTGTCAGAATTAAATATAATGAAGAGAAATTCAACAATTCGGAATAGTCATTCCGAATAGCGGAATGATAATAATATAAAACGTTTACAATACAGGAGGGATCTTATGTTTCAGATTGACATCAATTGTGATTTAGGAGAGAGTTTCGGTGCTTATAAAATCGGACTGGATGAAGAGATTTTGGATTATGTGACATCTGCAAACATCGCCTGCGGCTTTCATGCGGGTGATCCCAGCGTGATGCGCAAAACGGTTGCGCTTGCGGCGGAAAAAGGCGTGAAAATCGGCGCTCATCCCGGGCTGTTCGATCTGCAGGGATTCGGGCGGCGGCAGATCGCGATTACACCCGAGGAAGCGTATGATCTGACGCTGTACCAAATCGGCGCGCTGTCAGGGTTTTTAAAAGCAGAAGGTGTCGAGATGCAGCATGTGAAGCCGCACGGTGCTTTATATAATATGGCCGCCGTCAATCCCGGCCTGTCAGAAGCCATCGCTCAGGCGGTCTGTCATTTTGATCCCGGGCTTATTCTTTTCGGGCTTTCCGGAAGCGAGCTGATTAAAGCGGGAGATCGAATCGGACTGAGGACGGCAAGCGAAGTGTTTGCGGACCGCACCTATCAGGAAGACGGCACGCTGACGCCGCGTTCAGAGCCGGATGCGCTGATTCAGGATGACAAAAAAGCGGTCGGTCAAGTGATTCAAATGGTGAAAGACAGCACGGTGACATCACGTAAGGGACAAGCTGTAAGCCTGAAAGCGGACACGGTCTGCATTCACGGAGACGGAGCCCACGCCCTCACATTCGCAAAAACAATCAAAAAAGAATTAAAAGCGGCAGACATTCAAATCAGCGCGCTTGCAAAAGACTGAGCAGCAGAGGGAGGAAGACAGCATGGAGCAAAAGAAAAAAACAGCCGGAAAGGCTTCCGGCAAATGGTCGATTCTTTTAGGCGCGACATTTTTGATGGCGACATCATCAATCGGGCCCGGCTTTCTGACGCAAACGGCAACGTTTACCAATACATTGGCGGCAAGCTTCGGCTTTATCATTTTAATTTCTATTATTTTGGACATTTTCGCGCAAACCAATGTATGGCGGATTATCGCGGTTTCCGGAAAACGCGGCCAAGAGATTGCCAATATGGTGCTTCCGGGCGCCGGTTATGCCATTGCTTTTCTGGTCATGCTCGGCGGACTTGCGTTTAATATCGGAAACATCGGCGGCGCGGGTCTCGGTCTTCAAGTATTATTCGGAATCAAACCGGAGATCGGCGCTTTAATCAGCGCAGCGGTCGCGGTGCTGATTTTTGTCATAAAGGAAGCCGGAAAAGTCATGGACCGTTTTATGCAGATCGCCGGAATCGTCATGATCGTATTGACGGTGTATGTTGCCGTAACGACGGCTCCGCCCGTCGGACACGCCGTTGTGAAAACTTTTATGCCTGATCATATCAGTGTGCTGGCGATCGTGACGCTTGTCGGCGGCACAGTCGGCGGGTACATTACATTTGCCGGAGGCCACCGTTTGCTTGATTCAGGCATCCAAGGGAAAGAAGTCATTCCTCAGGTCACGAAAAGCTCCATCACAGGCGTATTGATTACATCTGTTATGCGGATTGCCCTGTTTCTCGCCGTGCTCGGCGTCGTCTCAAAGGGCCTGAGCATTGATCCTGATAATCCGGCGGCTTCTGTATTCCGGCTTGCGGCGGGAAATGTAGGCTATAAAATTTTCGGCGTCATCATGTGGTCTGCCGCTATCACGTCTGTCATCGGCGCCGCCTATACATCGGTATCATTTTTCAAATCATTTTCAACAAAAATCGAAAAGCACTCACATGGCGTAATTATCGGTTTTATCATCGTATCCACTCTTATTTTTGTTACGATCGGCCAGCCTGCTAAAATTTTGGTCGCGGTCGGTTCGCTTAACGGCTTAATTCTGCCGCTTGCATTAGCGATGATTCTGTTGGGCGCTTATAAGAAAAAAATCGTCGGCGATTACAAGCATCCGATCTGGCTCACGATTGCAGGGGCGATCGTAGTGGTTGTCATGGCGGTTATGGGCATCTATACATTATTCACGCAAATGCCGCAGCTATGGAGCTGATGATATGAAAAACCATATGAGTGACATGAGCCCCGAAGAAGTCAGACAGCTGATCAGAAAGGGGCAGATGACCGGGCCGACGGCGGGGATGGCCGCTTCTTACGCACAAGCCAATCTCGTCGTTTTGCAAAAGGATCTTGCCTTTGATTTTCTCTTATTCTGCCAGCGCAATCAAAAGCCTTGTCCGGTGCTTGACGTGACGGATGCGGGTTCACCCGTTCCGGCAATAGCTGCGCAGGGAGCTGATATCCGGACGGATTTGCCGAAATACAGGATTTATCGGCATGGCGTGCTTACTGAAGAGGTAACGGATATTACGCCGTATTGGAGGGATGATGATGTCGGGTTTTTGATCGGCTGCAGTTTTTCATTCGAGCAAGCCCTTATTAATCAGCACATTCCAATCAGGCATATTGATGAAGGCGTGAACGTTCCCATGTATAAAACAAATATTGACTGTGTTCCCGCCGGCCCGTTTTCGGGAAAGATGGTCGTCAGCATGAGACCGATTCCGGAAAGGCTTGCAGTCCGCGCGGCGCAGGTCACGTCACGTTTTCCCGCCGTGCACGGCGCCCCCGTCCGCATCGGAAATCCGCAAAGCATCGGTATCAGCGATTTGCAACAGCCGGATTTCGGAGATGCCGTAACGGTGCGGGAAGGTGAAGTTCCCGTATTCTGGGCTTGCGGCGTTACACCCCAGGCGGTGATCATGGAAGCAAAGCCTGATATTGTGATAACACATTCACCGGGGCACATGCTGATCACCGATATACGAAATGAATCGCTTGCTGTCCTGTAAGTGAGAAAGAATACAACGAGGTGATGACAATGATGCAGTATAGCGGAAATACAGCGCTTGATATACAGCCGTACGGTGATTCCGCCGTTATCATCCGCTTTGGCGGGCACATCAGCGAAGAGGTCAACAGCCGGGTGCATGCGGCGGCAGCCTGTATGGAAGAACGGCCGTTTCCGGGCTTCGTTGAATGTATTCCGGCATTCACAAGCCTAACGATCTTTTATGATATGTATGCCGTCTCAAACATAAAAAAAGGCGTTTCTCCTTTTGCCCTGGTCAAGAAAGAAGTGACAGAACGTCTCAGCCATATAATGACCGACCGCCAGGAAGAGCGCCGGGTGATGGAAATCCCCGTTTGCTACGGCGGTGATTTCGGTCCCGATTTAGAAGAGGTCGCTGAGATGAACGATCTGACCCCGGAAGACGTCATCCGCATTCATACTGAAGGCGAATATCTCGTTTATATGCTCGGATTTGCGCCGGGATTTCCGTTTTTAGGAGGAATGTCTGAGCGGATCAGAGCGCCGAGAAAGGCGTCACCAAGGCCGTCCATCCCGGCCGGTTCAGTAGGAATCGCGGGAATGCAGACCGGTGTGTATCCGATATCCACTCCCGGCGGCTGGCAGCTGATCGGCAGCACCCCGCTCCGGCTTTTCAGGCCGGAAGAACATCCGCCGAGTCTTTTGAGAGCGGGCGATACGGTGAAATTCGTCCGGATCACGGCAGAGGAATACAGCTGCATCAAGGAGGGAGCCGAATGAGTATGAAAGTGATAAAGCCCGGTCTCTTGACGACGGTTCAGGACACGGGACGCACGGGTTATCAGAAATACGGTGTGCTGGGAAGCGGCGCAATGGATACGATCTCTCTGCGCATCGCCAATCTTCTTGCCGGAAATCAAGAAAAAGAGGCGGGACTGGAAATTACGCTCATGGGGCCCGGGCCTTCCTTTGAATTTTCAGAACCTGCGGTTATTGCCGTCACGGGAGCTGATTTTACCCTTCATATTAATGGGGAGCCCGCTCCTCTGTGGAAACCGGTTTTGATAAAGGAAAACAGTGTCGTTTCATTCGGGCCGTGCAAGATGGGGAGCCGCGCATATCTCGCCGTCGCGGGGGGATTTGACGTGCCCGCCGTCATGGAAAGCAAAAGCACGTATGTCAGAGCGGGGATCGGCGGCTTTTGCGGAAGAGCGCTGCAAAAAGATGATGAGCTGCCGCTCGGCCGTATGACGCCGTGTTCGGAATCAATCGCGTACCGTCTGAGCGATTCTTTCGGACAGCATGGTTTCTCAGCGCCTGATTGGTCTGTCAGCAGCAGAGGGTTTCTGCCGCTGAAAAAAAATCCGGTCATACGAGTGCTTGAAGGCGCTCAATTTCACGCTTTTACAGAAGAAGCAAAATTGCGTTTTTATCAAGAGTCATATACGGTCACGCCTCAATCCGACCGAATGGGCTACCGGCTGAAGGGCGCTCCGCTTGAATTGCGGGAGCCGCTGGAGATGGTATCTGAGGCCGTGACGTTCGGAACGGTGCAGGTGCCTCCGGACGGCAATCCGATTATTCTGCTGGCTGACAGACAGACGACGGGGGGCTATCCGCGGATGGCGCATATCATATCCGCCGATCTTCCTCTCGTCGCCCAAACGATGCCGGGGGAACATATCACGTTCCGGGCCGTTTCGCTGGAGGAAGCGGAAATGCTGCTTTTGGAGAAGGAACAGCAGCTGAAGGAGCTGAAAGCAAGGCTCAAAATGGAATGGCTGATCTGACAAAGGGGCTAAAGACCATGGAAAACTTAAACAAAACCGTCATCAAATCAATGGAACTGCTTCATTTGTTTCTGACTGAACCGAGCCTGAGCTTAAATGAACTGGTTTCTCTATCGGAAATGCCGAAGACCTCGGTTCACCGGATGGCAAGCTCACTGGAGGAAACGGGGTTTCTCACCCGGGCGGCGGACGGCCGTTATCAGCTTGGTCTGATCTTTTTACAATTCGGCCAGCTCGTCTCTGAACGTCTGGACATCAGGAAAATAGCCAAACCGATTATGGAAGAGCTGTGCGGCGAAGTGGATGAGGCCGTTCAGCTGATCATGAGGGACGGGGATGAAGCTATTTACGTCGAGAAAATTGAAGGCACCCAAACCGTCCGCCTGTATACGGCAATCGGCCGCCGGTCGCCGCTGTACGCGGGAGCGTGCGCCAGAAGCATTCTATCGTTTCTGCCAAAAGAGGAGATTGACACATACATTCAGAAGACAAAGCTTGCCGCAATCGCCTCAGGCACGATGACGGATCGGGCTGAACTGCTTCAATCTATTGAAAGATCCTTACAATCAGGTTATACGATCAGCTATTCGGAATTAGAAGATTACACGGCGGCGATCGGGGCGCCGATTTTCAATCACGAAGGTAAGGTGGCTGCCGGAATCAGCATCGCCGGCTTCGAAGCCCGGTTTTCAGAGGACAGGCTGCCGTATTTAACCGAAAAGGTCAAAAACGCCGCACAGCATATTTCTGAGAAATTGGGTTATTGACCGAGCCAATTTTTCTTCACTCGCGTACATTACAATATCGATAGTAACGAGTGGAGGAAAGTAAATGGGACTTGTTTATACGGCGCTGGGGGATTCTTTGACGACGGGAAGGGGATCCGGGCCGTTTTCCGCCGGTTTTGTCCAGCGGTTCGGGCGTATGATGGCAGAAGATTTACAGACAAGAACCGACGTATCCATCTTTGCCAAATCAGGCCTTGAGACGGGAGAAATTCTCGGGCTTATGTCCTTGCCGTACATTCAGAGGCGGATTCAGGCTGCTGATATGATTACGATTACAGGCTGCGGCAACGATTTGATCGATTCAGTTCAGGCATATCAGCAAACATCGGACGCTTCGGTGTTCACCAGCGTGTCCAGTCACTGCCATGAGAACTTTGAAAAGATGATAGCCAAGATCGCTGCCTTAAAAGGGCCGCACCCGTCTCCTTATGAGATCCGCGTCTTTAATTTATACAATCCTTTCCCGGGCATCTCCATTGCAGAAAAATGGATATCCTCTTATAATGCGCACCTCAGCACACTCGCATCGGCGCCGCACGTCAAAATCGCCGACGTCCACAGCGCTTTCAAAGGAAAAATGAATGAATATCTCTCTCATGACCGCGTACACCCCAACAGCAAGGGATATGAAGTCATGGCATGCGTCCTGCGGGGGCTCGGATACGGAAGCCTCGCCCGCTCATAACCGCGTGCTCCTTTTCATCGGGAGCGCGCTTTTCGTGCTCCTTAAAACAAACTTAAAATTGTCCGACTTTCGTTCTATCCGCGCAAAAAATACGCTAGAATAATGGGGGATAAAGACAGAAATAGAATTGTGTTCAAAAAATGATAACAGAAAGGATGGATTGCTTTGCTGCGCGCCTTAAAACTGTCACTCGCGATGCTGATTATTATACTTGCGGCCGCCGCATTTACGTATGCGGAACATACCTCTGTCATACAGCCGGTTATGCTCGTGTTTCTCGGTGCGGTCATGTTCATTCAGGGGCTGGAGGAAAAACGGAAAGAAAACGACGGCTCCGGGAAATTCAATATCTATACCGCCGTTTTTGTATGGTCAATCTCCTTAATCGGTTTTACGCTTCACGCGATCTGAGTCTGATAGATCCTGAAAATGCTCCACAACGGGAAATGGTGAATAAAAACGGTGCAGTAAGGCTTTCCATTCCTGATATTCCGGCGATCCGCGAAAGCCTTTTGTATGATCTTCTAATGTCTCCCATTCCACAAGCAGCAAATATTTATGCGTCTTTTCCATACATTTGGATAAGGAATGGGACAGATAACCTTTCATGCCCGCGATAATCGGCTCCGCCCGGCGGAATGCCTCTTCGAATTCCCCCTCAAGACCTTCTTTTACATAAAGCATGGCTGCTTCTCTGATCATCTGAAATTCCCCCTTTTTTAATAGATACATTGTATAAGAATATGGCCCGTGACGGCCGGAAAAACAAAAAAATTTTAAACACTATGAGAAAAAAATCCTTGCCAGCCTGATTTGGTTTAGGAGAAAATAACAGTTGGAAGGCAGGGGAATAGACAGTGAAAAAAGGGTTATACCTATTACTTTTACTCGCAGGAATCATAGGTTTGATCGGCTGCTCGAAAACGGAATCGGCCGAAGACAGAATGAAAGATTTTGTAAAAGACTGGAACAGCGGTCATTACGATAAGATGTACCAAAGTCTCACCCAGGATGAAAAGAAAAAGCTATCCAAAAAGGATTTTGTAAAACGATATGAAACAATTTATGAACAAGCAGGGGTTAAAAATCTGAAAGTCACTGCCGAAAAACAGGACGAAGACGACAAGAAAAAAGATGACCTCCAGCACATCGATTATAAGGTCAGCATGGATACAAAAGCAGGGAAGGTCGCTTTTGAAAACACGGCCGTCCTGAAAAAAGAAAAAACAGACGATGGAGAATCATGGAACATCGACTGGAATCCTTCTTTTATTTTCAAACAGCTTTCCGATGACAAAACCGTGCAGATCGCAAATGAGGAACCGAAGCGCGGACAAATTTACGACAAAGACGGAAAAGGTCTCGCCGTGAATACCGAGGTGCCGGAAATCGGCATTATCCCTGGAAAACTCGGCAAGGATAAAGACAGCGTGATCAAAAAACTGTCTGAAAAACTGGACCTTTCTGAAGACGATATCAAAAGCAAACTGAACCAGGGCTGGGTAAAAGACGACTCCTATGTCCCGATTCAAAAAATCAGACCGGATGATGAAAGCAAGGTCAAAAGCCTGCTCGCATTAGACGGCGTGACGAAAACGAAAGTCAGCTCCCGCTACTATCCGTACGGCGAAAAAGCGGCCCATCTGACCGGCTATATTAAAACCATCACAGCGGAGCAGCTGAAAAAAGCGAAAGACGGCCAATACAGCGATACTTCCAAAATCGGCATCGCCGGCCTTGAGAATGTATATGAAGACAAGCTGCGCGGCACGGCCGGCTGGAAAATTTACGTCCCGCAAACAGGTGAGGTCATTGCTGAAAAGAAAGCCGAAAGCGGGCAGGATATTCATGTAACGATTGACATGAAAACGCAGACGAAGCTGTATGATTCTATGAAAGATGACAGCGGAGCGGCAGTCGCCCTCGAACCGCAAACGGGAGAGACACTCGCGCTCGTCAGCGCACCGTCTTATGACCCGAACGGCTTTATTTTCGGCTGGAGCGGAAAAGAATGGAAAAAGCTGAATGAAGATAAAAACAATCCGTTTTCAGCGAAATTCAACAAACTTTATGCGCCGGGATCAACGATTAAACCGATTGCCGCGGCAGTCGGCCTGACAAACGGCACATTGAAAGCGTCGGAAAAGAAAAAAATCACCGGAAAAGAGTGGCAGAAAGATTCAAGCTGGGGCGGTTACCATGTCACACGCGTATCAGAGCGCCTGAATGAAGTGGATCTCGAAAACGCGCTGATCACATCGGACAACATCTACTTTGCGCAAAATGCCATAGATGCCGGAGCGGACGCGTTTACAAAAGGATTAAAAACATTTGGCTTTGATGAAGAGATTCCGTACCAATTTCCGATTGAAAAGTCTTCAATCGCTAACGGCAAGCTTGATTCCGAGATCCTTCTCGGAGATACGGGCTACGGCCAGGGGCAGATGATGATGTCTCCGCTGCACTTAGCGGCTGACTATACCGCATTTGTAACAGACGGAAATCTAGTCAAACCGACATTGATCAAAGACGGAGAAAAAACGCCGCAAATCTGGCATAAGCAAGTGGTATCGAAAGCCAATGCCGAAGAAATCACAAAAGGGCTGAGAGGCGTCGTTGAAGATCCGCGCGGCTCTGCATATCAGCCGGCCGTCAGCGGCATTACCGTAGCCGGAAAAACCGGTACAGCCGAGCTGAAAACGTCTAAAGAAGATAAAGACGGCAAAGAAAACGGCTGGTTTGTCGGTTACGATTATAAAAAGAAAGACCTTTTGATCGCGATGATGATTCAAGACGTCAAAAAACGCGGCGGAAGCCATTACGTCGTTGAAAAAGCGAAAAAGCAGTTTCAGAATCATTAAATGACGATTTTTGCGGGCTGAAAGGAAAATCGGCTGCCGAAGCAGAATGAAACAGCATGGGCAATTCCTGAAAACAGAGATACAAGAGGCTCTAAGAAAAAAGGGGGATTTCACATGCAGCGCATTCAATTGGCTGAAGACCTGGAATTTTCAAGAGTGATACACGGGCTTTGGCGTCTGAACGAATGGAATGTTTCAGACGGAGAGCTGCTGCATCTGATTGAATGGTGTATCAGCCAAGGCATCACCACCTTCGACCATGCCGATATATACGGCGGTTATACGTGTGAAAAGCTCTTCGGCGGCGCTTTGTCCCTTTCACCTTCAATAAGGGAGCGAATCGAAATCGTCACAAAATGCGGGATTGTCATTGAATCACCGGAACGGCCCGGAAACAAGTCGCATCATTATAATACATCGAAGTCTCACATTTTAGCGTCGGCGGAGCGGTCGCTTTTGAATCTGAATACGGATTATCTGGACGTGCTGCTCATTCACAGACCGGACCCGCTTATGGACCCGGAGGCTGTGGCTGAAGCGTTTCACGCGCTGAAAAGCTCGGGAAAGGTCAGATATTTCGGGGTGTCGAACTTTAAAGCGCACCAGTACAGAATGCTCGAATCCTATTTGGATGATCCGCTTATCACAAACCAAATTGAAATCTCGGCGTACGAGCTGGAAAATATTCATGACGGCACGCTGGATTTCTGTCAGGAAAAACGCATTCCGCCGATGGCGTGGTCACCGCTTGCGGGCGGGAGCGTCTTTACCGGACAATCAGATAAGGACGTCCGAATCCGTGCCGCGCTTCGTTCCGTACAGAAAGAAATCGGCGCCGCTTCCATTGACGAAGTCATGTACGCATGGCTGTTCACCCATCCGGCAGACATCATGCCGATTGTCGGCAGCGGAAAAGAGAACCGCATTTCCGCCGCGGTGCGTGCATCCGCGTACAAACTCAGCCATGATCAGTGGTTCCGGATTTATACCGGTGTCCAAGGCTGCGATATTCCATAAACAGAACAAACGCCCGGAAGCTATCTTCCGGGCGTTTGTTTATGTGGTGTGCAATGTCTAAAAACAAGTAAGGTCACTTTGAAGTATAGCCGTGCGGATCAAGAGTAACAAGCGTCATGGCATATTATCTGACACATTTTTCTTTTTCAATACTGTCACACGGCCCAGTGCCAAATTGCCATTTGAAAATGGTTGAATAATCATTGAAAGCGTTTTATATTATAACTTACACCACTTTCCCCGGCAGCACTCCCCATATGCCATACTTCTCACAACTAGAAAATCTGGAGGCGCGTTTCATGTATATGACAGCGAGAGAACAAAAATTAATGAAACATCTTTTACTGCAGAACCGGTACGAGACAGTGCATGAACTGGCGGAAGCTTTACAAGTCAGCACAAGAACCGTTCACCGCGAGTTAAAAACAATCAAACCGATGATGGAATCATTCGGTCTGGCACTTGATAAACAGCCCGGCAAAGGACTGAAAGCGGTAGGAAACCCGGAGGACAAACATAAACTCCTGTCAAACCTGTCCTATGAACAGTATGAATACAGCGCTGAGGAGCGGAAACTTTTAATTCTATGTTCACTATTAGAGTCTCAAGAGCCGATTAAGCTCTACAGTCTGGCGAACGAACTGCAAGTGACAAACGCGACGATCAGCTATGACCTGGATGAGCTGGAGACTTGGATTGCGCCCTTCGGCTTGACGCTGATCCGAAAAAGGGGCTTCGGCATTCAGCTGACGGGGCCGGAAAATGCGAAACGGAAAATCGTCGGCAATCTCATCGTCAACCGCCTTGATATTCAGAGCTTTTTGGAAGCGGTTGAATTGAATATTAAAGGAAAACCGGACGATGCTGAAAAAATGTTCGGCGTCGTAAATAAAGCGGAACTTTTGAAAATGGACCGGCTCTTGATTCAGCTCAAGGAAAAAATCGCGATCGCCTTATCTGACAGCTCATACATGGCGCTTGCGGTTCATTTAACCTTTGCGATGGACAGGATCAGGCTCGGAGAAACCATCACGATGGAGGATTCGGAACTAAAAGCGCTGCAGCAGACGAAGGAGTACGGCTCTGCGCTGGAAATGGCGAAAGAGCTTGAAAAAGCGTTCGGCGTTTCAATTCCGGAAGCTGAGATCGGATATATCACCATTCATTTGCGGAGCGCCAACCGCAAATACAAAACGGAATTCAAACCGGAAGACATAGAGGTTGAAACGGCCTTGCAAACGAAGCAGCTGATCGGCTTCATTTCTGAAAAAATTAAAATTGATCTGACGGAAAACGGTTCTTTATACGACGGTTTAATCGCCCATCTGGAGCCTGCGATCAACCGGGTAAAAGAAAATATCGACATGTACAATCCGATGACTGAGCAAATTAAACGCGACTACTTTCTGCTGTACATGGCCGTAGAAGAAGGAATGGAAAAATTCTTTCCGGGGCTTCTTTTCTCTGATGATGAGATCGCTTTCATCGTTCTTCACTTCGGCTCCGCTCTGGAAATCAAACGGGAAGAAGCGAAGATCAAAGCGCTGATCGTCTGTTCAAGCGGCATCGGATCGTCCAAAATGCTCGCGTCCAGGCTGAAAAAAGAGCTTCCGGAAATCCGTTCCTTTGATATGTCTTCCCTCATCGAACTGAAGGATCGAGACATCACCGCGTATGACATGATCGTATCCACCGTTCCGATCCCGTATGAAAACATTGATTACGTCATGGTCAGTCCGCTTTTAAACGAAGAAGACGCTGATCAGGTCAAGCAGTACATCAAAAGAAAGATTCCGCTGATTCTTGACAAAAAAAGAAACGGTAAAAGAGAAGAGAAGCAGCCGGAGACGCCTGATATGCTGGAAGCGGCCGGCCGTATGGCGCATTACGCGGCGGTTATCCAAAGCGTGCTGCGGAACTTTTCGATCAAATCGATTGATTCAAACACGGAGTACGAACTGTTTTTAGATCATTTGTTTGCCATGCTGGAGCAAGAAGGATTGGTTCATAATGCCCGAAAAACCGCACAGTGCCTTGCTGAGCGTGAACGACAGGGCGGACTCGGCATTCCGGGAACGGCGATGGCCCTGTACCATCTCAAAAATGAAGAAATTGTCACGCCTTTTTTCAAAATTTATGATTTGACAGCTCCATGCAGTGTCAAAGGCATGGACGGAAATTCCCTGACCGTCGACCGCGCTTTGGTGATGATGGCGCCGGCTGATATGCCCGCTGAAGGGTCGGAAATACTAAGTGCGGTCAGTTCGGCCATCATCGAGTCTGAAGACAGTATAAAAGCCTTCCAGACGGAGGATGAAGCCGATTTATACAAACGTTTAAACAAGCTGTTTTATCATTTTATTCAGGAGAAAGGACGGCGGTAAACAGGAAGCGCACACCTCATGTGGGGTGTGTTTTTTTGTGCATGTATGAGGGTAAGGGGAAGGGAAGAAACTAAAAACACGGGACTATTGTATCATTCACCGATGGAATAGTTCTAAAACAAAATAGTTTTACAAGTTATATTTTTTGGTTTAAAATGGGTTGCGTGAGAAAGAAAATCTGACAGAGTTTTTTTGTGATTTATCATTATGGGAGATGAAAATATGGAGACATTACAGCATCTGATTCTGCATGACATTTCAAATAGCGAAGAGATCGAAGCTGTAAAAAGCGGTACGCATACCCTGACCTACGCGGAATATCGAAAACGAATCAACCAGCTTGCACAAGCGCTTCTTGATAAAGGAATAAAAAAAGGCGACAGAGTGGCGATGCTTTGCAAAAACGGCCACGCGGCATCCATTGTCATGTTTGCGGCACTCGAAATCGGCGCGGTTGTTGTGCCGGTCAGCTGGCAATTAACACCTTACGAAATGAAAGGCATTTTAGCTGCCTGTGAACCGAAAGCTGTTTTTTACGGCACTGAATTTAAAGAGATCATGGAAGAAGTGCTTCCTGCGCTTACATCTTCTCTTAAACTGAAGGTCGTAACAGGAACAGCTGCGGAGACAACGCCTGAGTTTGACGCTTTATTGACAGGCTCCGGCGAAACACCGGACGTCGAAACGGTGTCTGAAAACGATACGGCATTGCTGATGTTTACCTCAGGTACAACCGGCAATCCGAAACGCTGCATGATCACTCACGGCGGCATATACAACTACGTAAACGCGACATTGGCATACACGGGGAGAATGCAGCATGTCCGCTTCTTAGCATGCCATCCGAATTACCATACGAGCGCGATTATCTGCCAGATGGTCGGCACGATGAGCGGAACGACATTCATTATGACAGACAATCAGGACCCTGTGGAAAACCTGAAGCTCATCGAAAAAGAAAAAATTCAAACCATCATGGCGCTGCCAGTCTATTTCACATACCTGCTGAAAGCATGGGAAACGCATCAGACTGACATGTCTTCTATCGTTTATATGATGACGGGAGGAACAAAGGTGCCAAGCAGTCTGATCCAGCAGTATCTCGACATCGGCATTCCGCTCATGCACGGATACGGAAGCACGGAAGCGTGGGGCATCAGCTCTTGGAATCCGCAAATGGGAATGGATAAAGCCGCTTCCGCGGGTAAACCGATGGAAGAAGTGGACGTCCGCGTTGTAGATCCGGAAACAGGTGAATTCCTTCCGCAAGGTTCAATCGGAGAAGTCGTTGTGAAAAGTCCGTTTTTATTCAAAGGCTACGAAGGTAACGAAGAAGCGACACGAAAAGTGCTGAAAGACGGCTGGTTCCATACCGGCGATTCCGGCTATGTGGATGAAGACGGATTTATCTTTATCACCGGACGTTATAAAGATGTCATCATCTACGGCGGCGACAATATTTATCCCGACCAGATTGAAGAGGTCATTCAGCAAGTGCCGGGCATTCTCGAAACGGCGGTTGTCGGTATCCCTGATCCGCTCTACGGCGAAAAACCGAAAGCGTTCATCGTGACAAACGGCAGAGAAGGTCTGACAGAAGAAGAAGTGACCCGATTCCTTCAAGAACGTCTTGCCGCCTTTAAAATTCCGGACATTGAGTTCGTCAGCGAACTTCCGAAAAACAACCTTGGAAAAGTGAGAAAAGACGTGCTCCGCAAACAAGCGGTCCGTTCATAATTGAAAACAAAAACCCGGCTGCCAGCCGGGTTTTTTTCTTGCGTTCCATGTGAAACATTTTTCTCCGAAAACGTTTTGAACTGTCTCAATCATGTTTATCCGGAGGACAGCCGAGGTAGACAAGAAATATGAGATCGAACAAGAAGGAGGAACTTGACATGGAAAACTATCCGAAGGAATTCCCGGCGGAATCACAAAATCGCCAGCCGGGCATTGAGAACGAAATGAATCCGGCGCCTGTTTATGAATACAAAGAATATAAAGGCGCTGATAAATTAAAAGGAAAAACCGCACTTATCACAGGGGGCGACAGCGGTATCGGACGCGCCGTAGCGGTTGCTTACGCGAAGGAAGGCGCAAATGTCGCGATCGTCTATTTTGATGAACACGGTGATGCGGAAGATACAAAAAAACGAGTGGAAGAAGAAGGCGTAAAATGTCTGTTAATCCCCGGCGATGTCGGTGAGGAAGACTTTTGCAATGAAGCCGTTGAAAAAACGGTTGAAGAATTCGGGCGTCTTGATGTTCTCGTGAATAACGCCGCAGAACAGCATCCGAAAGAAAGCATTAAAGACATCACAAGCGAGCAGCTTCACAGAACCTTTAAAACAAACTTTTACTCACAATTTTATTTGACTAAAAAAGCGATTGATTACATGAAGCCGGGCAGCGCGATCATCAATACGACATCCATTAATCCTTACACAGGCAATCCGCAGCTGATTGACTACACGGCTACGAAAGGCGCGATTAACGGTTTTACGAGATCCATGGCGCAAGCGCTCGTCAACGACGGTATCCGTGTCAACGCCGTGGCGCCGGGACCGATCTGGACACCGCTTATTCCGGCGACATTCTCAGAAGAAACAGTCGCTTCCTTCGGTCAGACTACGCCGATGGGCCGGGCAGGCCAGCCTGTTGAACATGTCGGCTGCTATGTGCTCTTGGCCTCAGATGAATCATCTTATATGACCGGGCAGACGCTGCATGTCAATGGCGGCGGATTTGTAACCACATAAGGGGGCTGGAGCATGACGATATCGAAACATGACGTGAATGCATACTATCAAAAAGCGGGAATCGTTCTGACTGATGATGAAGTCGAAGACATTCAAATCATGGATTACGGCTTAGGCAAGCTTAAGGAAACCGGGCTTCAGCTGTTTATTTACGTGAATACAGACCGCTACTGTTCGAAAGAATTGGTGCTCTTCCCGCGCCAGACGTGTCCGGAACACCGCCATCCACCGGTCGGCAGCGAGAAGGGAAAACAAGAGACATTCCGCTGCCGCTGGGGGAAGGTGTATCTCTACGTGGAAGGCGAAAAGACAGAGAACCCAAGCGTCCTCCCGCCGGAAGAAGACAAGGAATACTACACCGTCTGGCATGAGATTGTGCTTGAGCCGGGCGGACAATACACCATTCCGCCGGATACGAAGCATTGGTTTCAAGCGGGAGAAGAAGGGGCGGTCATTACGGAAATGTCATCGCCAAGCACGGATGATCACGATGTTTTCACCGACCCGCGCATTTAAGGATGAGGCTGCACGCCTCATCTTTTTTTGTATGGAAAAAAATGAATTTATCTGTATAATGGCTAATAAAGGAAAGAAGGTGCGGTCGTGTTTTCCTGTCAAATCCGGGAACATCTGACGATCAGATTGCTTGCCAAAGAAGATACGGACGAATTGTATTCTGTTATGAAGCGAAATCAAAACCATCTCAGCGAATGGCTCAGCTGGGCGGAAGAACTGGCTGATATCGATACGTACCGCGATGTGATCATCCCCGAATGGCGCTATAAATACGCAGAAGAGAATGGGTTTGACGCCGGAATTTTTGTGAAGGGCCGGTTTTGCGGCATGATCAGCATCCATAATGTTGATACAGCCAATCAAAAAGCCGAGATCGGCTACTGGCTGGATCGAGAGCATGAAGGATTCGGCATTATCATCGCAAGCTGCCGGGCGGTCATCACCCATGCATTTCAGGATCTCGGCCTGAACCGCATCATGATCAGCGCGGCTGAAAAAAACACGAAAAGCAGGGCGGTGGCGGAACGGCTCGGATTTCAGAAAGAAGGACTGACGAGAGAAGGCATTTTCGTACAGGGCGCCTATCATGACACGGTGAACTACAGCATGCTGAAGCGGGAATGGAGCGAAGATCGGCAGAAGAGCACATTTCTTGGTTTAAATGTCTCCCCAATGTGGAAAAGTAAAAGCGGAGACGTTAAAAAGGAGTGATTCTTCATGAATCAAAATGAAATCAAAGAAAAAGTGCTTGAAGTACTGGATCATCATAAAGTCGGTTCGCTTGCAACGGTAGAGCAAGGCAAACCGCATTCACGCTACATGACATTTTTCCATGACGGCTTAACGATTTACACGCCGACGAGCAAAGACACTCATAAAGCGGAAGAAATTGAAAACAATCCGAATGTTCATATTCTGTTAGGGTATGACTGTGAAGGATTCGGTGACGCTTATGTGGAAGTGGCCGGAACCGCCAAACTGAACAACTCAGCCGATTTAAAAGAAAAGCTGTGGGATCCGAAACTGGAACGCTGGTTTGACGGAAAAGACGATCCGAACCTTGTGATTCTGGAAATTGAACCGAAGCAGATCAAGCTCATGAACGCGGGTGAAAAAACGCCGGCCGAGCTGGAACTTTAATAAATCATTTGATTATTCAGGGGCAATCTGTTATACTTAATTGCTAAGTGACAACATGCAAATAAAAAAGAAAGTAAACTTCTTTTTTCTGTTTTGATATAGAAGCTTCAGGCTTCAACGGACAGCTTGAAAAAAAGCTGAGCTTATTCTTTTCCTTCTGACATTCGCCCCTAACGAAGAGATGGAAAAAAGACTTTTTGTTTTACAATTCACACCGGCGCGGCTTCGGAGCCGCAGTGACGATTGAGAGGTAGGGCTTTCGTTGTCTTGTGTTCAAGAACTTCCATGGTGTTTACTTTCGAAGAATGATTCTGTCGGAACTGTTTATACGAATCACCCGCGGGCTAAGGCGGGCAACATATATTATTTATTTGCGTAAGAAAAGAATAAGACAAAAACCGCGCCGGACATCCGGGCGGTTTTTTTATGTACACGGCTGAAACCTCGCCGCAGTCTGCAGAGTCTAATCAGTAGAAAAAATTTGGAGGAATCATACATTGCACGTTATTACTTCACAAGTACTGTTTATCTTCTGTTTTCTGCTGCTGATACATTCGATTGAAACGCTTGCCTATGCAACACGGCTTTCCGGCGCGAGAGTCGGATTTATCGCGTCCGCGCTGTCATTATTTAATGTCATGGTCATCGTGTCGCGCATGTCAAACATGGTTCAGCAGCCGTTTACCGGACATCTGATTGATGCCGCCGGATCAAACGCCCTGTCTCTTGTGGGCGCCCAGTTTCGATTTTTAATATTCGGCTCCACGGTCGGAACGATACTCGGTATCTGTCTTTTGCCGACATTTGTCGCGTTATTCACCCGGGCGATTATACACTTGGCGGACGGAGGAGGCTCCGTCATACAGGTATTTAAAAAAGGATTTTCATTGAACGGGCTGAAGCATGCGCGTTCTTATATCAGACGGCCGTCAGTCTCCTATTTAAAAGGGCTTCAATTCCGAATGATCCCGAAACGCTTGTTTGTCATTAATATGGTCATTACGTCTATTTACACGATCGGTGTTCTGTCCGCTCTGTACGCCGGCCTTCTGGCGCCTGAGCACAGCACGACCGCCGTGATGGCATCAGGCTTAATCAACGGAGTTGCGACTATGCTGTTGGCTGTATTTGTTGACCCGAAAGTCTCCGTACTGGCAGACGATGTGGCGAAGGGTAAGCGCAGCTACGTCTCCTTAAAATGGACATCATTGACGATGGTGACATCAAGGGTGGCGGGGACGCTTCTCGCCCAGCTCGTATTCATCCCCGGCGCTTATTATATCGCCTGGGTGACGAAATGGATGTAACGCATGAAAAAAGCTCCTCTTCTGCAGAGGAGCTTTTTTATTGATAATTTCTCAGGCCGCGATCATAAATAAAATTACCGAACGGAATAAAGGCCGCGATAAAACCGGCAGCTGACCATTTCACATGCCATTTGACAGTAAACGCCGCATACGCCAGCACCGCCAGATAAATGATAAACAAACCGCCGTGAATGGAACCGGCAATGGTGACGGCGAGCGGATGATGAGCCCAATACTTCAGCGGCATCGCGATAAACAGCAGCACCAAAAGCGACATTCCTTCAATAAACCCCATCGTGCGAAGTCTGCCGATCGGCGTGTGTAACATACAGCTCCCTCCTGTCGGACATCTTTTTTCCTCTATACTATAAGCAAAGGGCAGTCCTAATATGACCATTTCGCGTCAGTTCCTAAAAAACCTTTATTAATTCAGCCTGTTGTCCTTGTCATTTTTCGGATTTCTCTTGATAATATAGCCAAAAGGGTAAGGAAGGACTACAGTCATGAAACTAGATAATGTTGATCTGAGCATCATTAAAGAGCTGCAGCGGGACAGCCGCCTGTCTATGCGGGAGCTTGGCAGAAAAATCAAATTGTCAGCCCCGTCCGTCACAGAGCGTGTCAGACAGCTTGAATCTTTCGGCGTTATTAAGCGCTATACATTGGAGATTGATCAAAAAAAGATCGGGCTTCCCGTCTCCTGCATTGTCGAAGCGACGGTGAAAAACGGAAAATACGATCAATTCAAAACCTACATTCAATCCATTCCCAACATTGAATTTTGTTTTCGGGTCGCCGGGGCGGCGTGTTATATGCTGAAGATGAACGCGGACAGCCTGGAAACGATCGAACACTTCATCAACCGCACCTCTCCGTATGCCCAAACCGTGACCCACGTCATTTTCTCAGAAATTGACACAAAAAACGTCCTCGATTAGAGAGAGCGTGAGGAAGTCTGTTATAATAACAGGATGATTGTGAAAGAAAGAGAAGTGAAAAGCATGTCAAAAACAGTTGTATTAGCTGAAAAACCTTCAGTCGGCCGGGACTTGGCCCGCGTGCTGAAGTGTCATAAAAAAGGAAACGGATATCTTGAAGGCGACCGCTACATCGTCACATGGGCGCTCGGGCATCTGGTAACGCTCGCTGACCCTGAAGGATACGGCAAAGAATTTCAATCATGGCGGCTTGAGGATCTGCCGATTATTCCGGAGCCTTTGAAGCTCGTCGTCATTAAAAAAACAGGAAAACAGTTCAATGCGGTCAAAGCTCAGCTTGTCCGAAAAGACGTCAGCCAGATCGTAATCGCTACAGACGCAGGACGGGAAGGGGAGCTAGTGGCCCGCTGGATTATCGAAAAGGCAAACGTCCGCAAACCGATTAAGCGGCTGTGGATTTCCTCTGTGACGGATAAGGCGATTAAAGAAGGATTTCAAAAGCTCCGCAGCGGCAAAGAGTACGAAAACCTGTATCATTCCGCGGTTGCCAGAGCGGAAGCGGATTGGATCGTCGGCATCAACGCGACCCGCGCGCTGACGACAAAATTTAACGCGCAGCTGTCATGCGGACGCGTCCAGACTCCGACACTGGCGATGATCGCCAAGCGTGAAGCGGACATTCAGGCGTTCAAACCCGTTCCTTATTACGGTCTCCGCGCGGCGGCTGAACAGATGACGCTGACATGGCAGGATAAAAAAACAAAGCAGACTAGAACATTCGATCAGACGGTGACCGGCCGTTTGGCAAAAGACCTGCAAGGAAAGCCGGCAGTCATTTCAGAATTGAAAAAAACGGCGAAGAAAAGCTTCGCACCCGGTCTTTACGACTTGACGGAATTGCAGCGGGACGCTCATAAGCGCTTCGGTTTCTCCGCAAAAGAAACGCTGTCCGTGCTTCAAAAGCTGTATGAACAGCATAAGCTTGTCACTTACCCGCGGACGGATTCCAGATTCCTTTCCGCAGACATCGTGCCGACTTTAAAAGACCGTTTAAACGGCATGGAAGTTAAGCCGTACGCGCAATACGTCAATCAAATACTGAAGCGGGGCGTCAAAGCGCATAAAGGATTCGTCAATGATGCGAAAGTATCGGATCACCATGCCATTATTCCGACAGAGGAGCCGCTGATCCTTTCAAGCCTCAGCGACAAAGAACGAAAGCTTTACGATCTGATCGCCAAACGTTTTCTCGCCGTGTTAATGCCGGCGTTCGAATACGAAGAAACAAAGGTCACAGCCGATATCGGCGGCGAAACATTTACCGCAAAAGGGAAAACGGTTCAATCGCCTGGCTGGAAAGCCGTGTATGATATGTACGAGGATGACGACGATCATGAGGAAGACAAAGACCAGACGCTCCCGGATCTTCAGCAGGGTCAGCGCCTCACTGTCTCATCATTGAAAGAAACGAGCGGACAGACGAAACCGCCGGCGCGCTTTAATGAAGGCACGCTGTTATCCGCAATGGAGAACCCAAGCGCCTTTATGCAGGGAGAAGAGAAGAACCTTGTGAAAACATTGGGTGAAACCGGCGGACTCGGAACAGTCGCCACCCGCGCTGATATCATTGAAAAACTGTTCAATAGTTTCTTAATCGAGAAAAAAGAAAAAGATATTTTCATCACGTCAAAAGGGAAGCAGCTCTTACAGCTCGTCCCGGAAGATTTAAAATCACCGGCCTTAACCGCTGAGTGGGAGCAAAAGCTCTCCGCCATCGCAGCGGGTAAACTGAAATCCGACGTGTTCATTAAAGACATGAAAACATATGCGGGCAAAACGGTGAAGGAAATCAAAAACAGCAGCCAGACTTTCAGACATGACAACATTTCAGGCACCGCCTGCCCTGATTGCGGTAAAATGATGCTTAAAGTCAACGGCAAACGCGGCACGATGCTCGTGTGTCAGGATCGGGAATGCGGCAGCCGGAAAACGCTGGCAAGAAAAACAAACGCCCGCTGCCCGAACTGTCATAAGAAAATGGAGCTTCGCGGCCAGGGTGAAGGCCAAACCTTCGCATGTGTATGCGGCCACCGGGAGAAACTGTCCGTCTTTGAAAAGCGCAAGGCGAAAGATAAATCCGGACGCGCATCCAAGCGGGACATCAACTCTTATATGAAAAGTCAAAACAAAGAGGAGCCGATGAACAACGCGCTGGCAGAACAGCTGAAAAAACTCGGCCTGGATAAATAGATCAGTGAAAGGCAGCATTTGTAAAGAAATGCTGCCTTTTGTTGTGTTTTTAACTGTAATGGGAATACGATCCAGACGAAGAGGGAAAAGGTGAGCAGGCGGCGCTCCCATTTAAAATTTTCCAATGTGAAAAAATGCTAGTATTCTTTTATCGTTTCCTATATAGTAAAAATACTTTGTGAAAAAATAAGATATGGGTCTAAAAAAGGATTTATAAAATAGGAGGATGGACTGTGAAGCAATTCGTTTTTCGTCTGATGATCCTTTTGATTTCGATCGTGCTGACGGCGGGGTGCGCGGAGGCCGGCACTGAAAAACAGGCGGCGGCCGAACCGTCCGGACCGCTTCAGCCCGCAGAGCATTTTATTTATCATAAATTGATGAACGGGCGGGGGATGATCCGGACGAACATATCCGGTGAGCCGGAATATTTATCTGAGTCTCTCGGACTATGGATGGCATTTTTGCTGAACAGGAAAGATGAACGGCAGTTTCAAGCGCAATATCAGCTTCTCACCGATTCGTTTCTGACGAAAAACGGGCTCGTGTCGTGGAAGATTGACGGGAATAAAGCGAGCGGCGCCAATGCCTTAATTGATGATTTCAGAATCATGAACTGTCTGAATGAGGCCGGAATCCTGTGGGGAAACAGTGAATACGGGAAAACAGCGGTGCAGATCGGGAAGGCGCTGGAAAAATACAATACGAATGACGGGTATTTTACGGATTATTATGATGCCGCTTCAAATGCCGCATCAAAGACCGTGACGCTGTCCTATGTCGACCCCGGCGCCTTACAGATGCTCAGAGAAAAGGGGATTATCGATGAGAAAACGGAAAACCGGAACCTTGATGTTCTCAATCTTGCGCCCCTGAAAAATGGTTTTCTGCCGAAATCGTTCAATACTGAAACAAAGGAATACAAATATGACAGCGAAGTGAATGTCATCGACCAGCTGTACGCCGCCGTGAATCTGAAGCGGGGCGATGACAAAGCCGCCGTGCTGTCAAAATGGATGATAGAGGAATTTAAGTCGCGCGGACAGCTGTACGGACGGTACAGCGCAGACACGAAGGAGCCGGCGGTTCAGTACGAATCACCGTCCGTTTACGCCCTGGCCGTTCTTTTTTTAGCAGAACAAAAAGCTGATCCGGCTGTCATCAAGCCGCTTTATGAAAGAATGACTTCATTTGAAACGCTGGACACGCTGAAACCTGATTACGGCGGTTATATGAGCGGGGGCGATACACATTCTTTCGATAACCTGCTGCCGCTTCTGGCTGAAAGGAAATTGTTTAATGAAAATATCATTCAATGAATCACAAAAACTGTGCAGCTACACAGCAGTTATGCTGGTGCTGCTGTCTTTTTTTATTTACTATGCGTCTCAGCAATCCGCAGGGCTTCTGATAACCTGCATCACATTGCTTGTCACGGGAGCCGGCATATGGTTCGGGGCAATCTACGCGCTCGTCATCACCTTACTCGTCTTATTTGTTCTCGGCAGCCTGCTCCTGTGGTTTCAGACCGGGGGCTTTATGGCGTCTGCCGGTGCCGAAAGTCTGCAGGTGCTGGTCATTTGGGGGATTGCGCTGCTGCTCTTTTCTTACATAGCGGGAAGGATTCACGAGTTGGCGAAGGGGCTTGAGCGCTCAGTGAAACAGCTGCGTGAAGAGATTACGAGCTTTGTCGCCGTCGACAGGGTGACCGGCTTTGACAACCATCTGCGGATGAAGCTGGAGCTTTCTGAGGAAATCAAGCGGGCGGAACGCTACGGCAATTCCTTCGTCTTTTTGCTGCTGCACATGCATTATTTCAAGGAATTCAAATCCCTCTACGGAGAAAAAGAGACCGACCGTCTGCTGGCATTTATCAGCCGCCAAATCCGGTCAAGCGTTCGGGAAACAGACAAAAAATTCAGGCCGTCCGCCGAACGGTTCGGCATCGTGCTGACCCATACGCCTGAAGAAAACATGCCGGCCGTTCTGGCGAAGCTGAAAAAGGAATTGGATACGTACCGGCTGCAAAACGGTAAATACGTCTCCATCACCTTCCGTGTATGTTACTTGGCGTACCGAAAGGATTTACAAACGGCCGAGCAATTTTTAAATGAACTGGAAAACGAGATGATGATGAATGAACTCTAAATGGATACGTCTCTTACTCTCGGCGCTCTTCATGATTTCGGCGGTTTATGTTCCCCTTACGGCGGAAGCAAAAGACAAAAAGGACGGCATTCTCATTATTTATACAAGCACGGACTGCAAAGAAACCGCTGAGGTCAAAATGCTTGATCTGACCGCGGGCCATTTCTCATCAGCCGTCACCGTGAAAAGCGACGGAGACATCACAGCCGCGGACCTCAAAAAGAATCGGCGCGTCATCTATTACGGCGTCACGAAAAAAAAGCTCAGCACATCATTTGTGTCACTGATCAGCAGCATGCCGCAGCAGCTTATCAGCATCGGCTATAACGCCGGACAGTTCCGCCAATTTGCGGGGTTGTCCCTGACAGAAAAAGAAACGGTATACCGCATTTACGGCAAAAAAGAAAAAACAGACATGCCGCTTGAAAAAGGGATGTCCGTGCTCGGCGTATCGGGAGTAAAAGGGAAGTCCCTTTATACATACCGGTCCGGTGACGGCAGCACCCGCCCTTTTATGTGGAAAACGGCGCGCTCTGACTATTATTTCGGTGTGACGAGCCTGTTAAATGATTCGTTTCTGACGGCGAAAGCGCTGCGCAGCGCTTTCGGAGAATCAGAGGACGGCATCCTCCTTTATTTGCGGCTTGAGGACATCAGTCCGATGTCAGATGAAACATTGCTTTACGAAGCGGGCTCTTACCTGCATAAAAGACACATTCCGTTTATTCTGGCGGTCATTCCGGTCTATCTCAATCCGGAAAACGGAGAAAAAGTATACCTGGCGGATAAACCGAAAATGGTCAGCGTCCTGAAAAAACTTCAGCAAATGGGCGGCAGCATCATTATTCACGGCTACACGCACGCATACCGATACAGCGAAACGGGAGAAGGCTTTGAATTTTGGGATGCCAAAGCGGATCAGCCGATTACGTCAGAAAATGCGGATGATACTCCGGTCAAGCTTGAAAAGGAACAGGATTTTCCGAATGAAAAAGCGTACCGGGCGTATGTGAAGCCTTTCCGTGAAAAAGAAAACATCTACACGAGAACGAAGCTGGAGCAGGCGATTGACGATCTGACAGAGCTCGGCCTTTACCCGCTGTCATTCGAAGCGCCGCACTATACGATGTCTGAAGAAGGCTACAAAATCGCATCTTCTTATTTCTCCAGCATTTTCGGACAAGTGCAGCTCAGCGGCACGACGTGGAAAACCTCGGGCGCCCCTCCGTTCGTCTCAAAGCCGGCTATGCTGGACGGGATGACGCTGTACCCTGAAACAATCGGTTATGCCGATAACTCAAAGGAAAATCCGCTCGGAGATATGGAGAATCATATTTCGCAGATGATTGATTTCGGCGGCGGAACGGCGGGCGGTTTCTACCATCCGTATCTCGGCATGAAATACCTCCCCGAGCTCGTCAATCAGATGGAGCGGATTCCCGGCGGCGAGTGGCTCGATCTGAAGAAAACGAAGCAAACGGTAACGTCGGACAGCGTCAGGATCAAAACGGACGGAGACGGAACCATTCATGTGGAAAACAAGATTCATCCGATAACGGCCTTTTTCAATCACCATCAGCAGACGCCTCTGGAAAAAGCGCTTTGGATTCTCTCCGGCGTGGTGTTATTGTTTATCATCATGTTCGCCTGCTACGTTCTATATTTGCGCGCCACATTAAAAAAACGAATCTTTAAGGAGAGAAGAACCCTTGAGTAACATTCTGTTTTTTATCTCATTAAGTTTAATATGGGTGATGCTTCTCTATCACATGTTTCTGATGCAGGGCGGATTCAGGCATTATATGACCTTCGAACGGAACATTCCGAAATGGCGCGCAAAGATGGGGGAGCTCCCGAGGGTCAGCGTGCTCATCCCCGCGCATAACGAGGAGGTCGTCATCAGGCAGACGCTGAAGGCGATGGTGAACCTGTATTATCCGAAAGACAGGCTTGAGATCATCGTCGTTAACGATAATTCCTCCGACCGGACGGGAGACATCGTCAATGAATTTTCCCGTCAGTATGACTTTATTAAAATGGTCATCACAAAGCCCCCGAACGCCGGAAAAGGAAAATCTTCGGCGCTGAACTCAGGGTTCGCGGAATCGAACGGAGACGTGATCTGCGTGTATGATGCAGACAATACGCCGGAAAAAATGGCGGTGTACTACCTGGTTCTCGGTCTGATGAATGATGAGAAAGCGGGAGCGGTTGTCGGGAAATTCCGTGTCATCAATGCGGCCAAAACGATCCTGACGAAGTTTATCAATATTGAAACCATCTGTTTTCAGTGGATGGCGCAGGGCGGCAGATGGAAATGGTTCAAAATCGCCACCATCCCGGGAACGAACTTCGCGATCAGGCGGAGCATTATCGAACAGCTCGGCGGCTGGGATGATAAGGCGCTGGCGGAGGATACAGAGCTGACCATCCGCGTGTATAATCTCGGCTATCATATCCGCTTTTTCCCGGCGGCTGTGACATGGGAGCAGGAGCCTGAGACATGGAAGGTCTGGTGGCGTCAGCGGACAAGATGGGCGCGCGGCAACCAATACGTCGTCCTCAAGTTTTTATCCCAATTTTTTAAGCTGAAACGCAAGCGGATCATCTTCGATCTGTTTTATTTCTTTTTTACGTATTTTTTGTTTTTCTTCGGTGTGATCATGTCAAACACGATTTTTATCATCAATCTTTTTTACGATCTGCATCTGGCAGTCGGGTTTTTGGCGATGATTTTGTGGATACTGGCCTTTTTCCTGTTTATGACTGAGGTCATGATTACTTTAAGCATTGAAAAAACAGAAATGAACAAACAAAACTTCTTTATCGTATTTCTGATGTACTTTACTTACTCCCAGGCTTGGATCGTGCTCGTCATCTGGTCATTATTCACAGAGATTAAGCACCGCTTGTTCAAGCAGGAAGTCAAGTGGTACAAAACGGAGCGATACAATCAAAATAAAAGCGGGTGACCTTTTTGAAAAAAGCGATCATATTGATAACTGGCCTTTTGCTATTGATGTATAACGGGCAGGCGGCCGCGGCCCGGGAACTGAAAACGGACGGTTCCGCCCTCGGAACAAGCGCCGGCGCAAAAGAGCAGCAGGCGCTGACCGGCGATCTGATGACACTGTACGGGGCGAAAGACAGCGCAGAGCTGACCTATCAGATTCCTGCGGGAGCTTCGAATACCGATCAGTCGCTTCTGATTGATTACGAGGCGTCAAACTTATTAATTGCCCCGTCTTCTTTAACCATCGCCATTGATGATGAACCCGTCAAATCCATAAAGCTTGACGGCAGTTCCAAGCGGAAAACGGTGAAGCTCAATCTCAGCAAAAGCCAATCCGCCCAAGGCTATCACAATGTATCATTACGATTTTACGGCGTGTTAAAAGAGGGCGTCTGCGTCAGGCAGGATACGTCAGGCAACTGGATAAAAATTTATCCGGACAGCCGCCTTGTGCTTTCAGAAGCAAGCAAGTCAAAGGGAGCGGATCTCGGCCATTTCCCGTATCCGTTTGCCCAATCAGGCAATACGGGTGAAGAAACCGATATTATCCTTCCTGACAAACCGACCTCGGCGGAAGCTGAAGCCGCAGTCAAAACAGAAGCATATCTGAAAACGGCAGACAGCAGGCTGAAGGTATCCTATGTAAAAGAATCCGACGCCGGCAAAATCAGCAATCCGTCAATTGTCATCGGCGCTGATCAGCATTGGAATGGGAAAATAAAAGAGCTTTTCGAACGAGGGAACATCAAAGCGGAAGACAACAAACTTCTTCTCGCTGAACGGGTTCTGACATCAGGGGACAAACGGCAGCCCGTCCTGTTTGTCACGGCGCAATCAGACAAAACGCTGGCGGATAAAATCCGCGTCATCACAGACAGCGCTTATTCAGGCCAGCTGGGCGGAGATACTTTGACAATCGGCCGCCTTCAGCCCGCTGCGGAAAAGACAGGCAATAAACTGACACTAGAGGACTTCGGCGCGGGAAATGTAACGGTCGGATCAAACAAAACGGCGTCAGAGCACTTCTTTTACCCTGCGGCGGCCGCTGTTGATAAAGACGGTAAGGTCAAGCTTTCACTTACATTAAAGACGTCGGAATCAGTCCGGAAGACGGCGGATTCAGATGATAACGCTGAGAGAGCGGAACTGAATGTCATGGTCAACGGACAGCCGAATGCGGTGCGTCTTGATGATCTCGGCAATAAAGATAAAGACGGCTTTTACCACGTCTCAATCCCGATTGATCCGAAGCTTTTGCGAAGCAGCAGGTACATTGATCTGCAATTTGTCACATCAGGTTTGAAACATAACAATCCGTGTATCGACCGTGACGAAAACAAATGGGTCTATATTGATAAAAGCAGCACGCTGACGTATCCGGTAAGCGATGCGGCGCAGAAAGCGGATTTCGGGCAATGGCCGCTCCCGTTTGCGGGCGGCGGGAAAGAGAAAACAGTGATCGTCATCCCGGATGACGTAAACATGCAGACACTGAAAGAACTTTCTCTGGTGGCGGATTCATTCGGAAACGGCTTTACCGTAAAGACGGCATCAGACATGAAGGAAGCGGATGCCAAAGGCCGGAATGTTGTGTTTATCGGTGGCCTGCCGCAAATTCCGCTTTTGAAATCAAACGCCTCTAAGCTTCTCGTGCCGTCAGACCGCAGCGGAGCTTACGATGTTTCTTCGTTTCAGATGCTGAATGAGACAACGAAACAAGTCGCGTTTACCCAGAAATCACCTTGGGACTCAGACAGCAGTATTGCTGTTTTTGCTCCGTTATCAGGAAGCGGCGCGTCTGTCACAAAAGAGCTGATCAGCTTTTTAGACAGCACAAGCGATGCGGCAACCGTCATTAACGAAACAGCCGGCCAGCAGCTGTTTTCGAACCATCAGCAAATCAAGTCCGATGACAGCAGTCCGGCGGCTGATACGAAGAGCCGTTCCGCAGCACTGAACGTCACGTATATCGCTGTTTTCGCGGCGCTTATGATCATTGCGGCCGGTCTGATCTGGCTGACGGCAAGAAGGAAAAAAAGAAAAACGGATAATGAAAAAAGCGAAGAGTAATGAAGGAAAAAGAGGCCGTTAACAGGCCTCTTTTTTTGTATTTTTATTTCCATTTTTGGCGGTGATTTTTTTATTTTTGAAACAGCATAAAAGCCCCTTTACAACTGAACGGGACGGGAGTATGATCTCTTTTATAATCTATATCGCTTAATCTGTAATCAGAGCGGGGGAACCAATTTGCGGCGCGTCATGCCGCTTGGGGTGAATCCTTTTTCAGGTAGGGCCAACTCTCATAAGCCCGAATCCGACAGCTAACCTCGTAAGCGTTCATGAGAGGAGATGAATGAAACCTGTGCACGATTATGGCGCAGGGGCATCCGTTTGCCTCTGTGTCTTTTTGCTGTGCTGAAATAAGGCATGCAATCAGCATTCGGAGACATCATAGCAGTAAGAGTTTGTAAATCAAACGGAAAATGAAAAAAAGGGGAAGACAACAAATGTACCATTCAATCAAAAGATTTTTGATTGGGAAACCGCTGAAATCACAGGCGGCCGGAGAGCAGAAACTCACGAAACTCAAGGCGCTCGCCATGCTTTCTTCAGACGCGCTGTCATCAGTTGCTTACGGAACGGAACAGATTCTGATCATTTTGGCTGCGGTAAGCGCGGCCGCGTTTTGGTATTCCATTCCGATCGCAGCCGGCGTTCTCATTTTGCTGCTTGCTTTGATTCTGTCCTACAGACAGATTATTTACGCTTATCCGCAAGGCGGAGGCGCTTATATGGTTTCAAAAGAAAACCTTGGTGAGAAGCCGGGCCTGATTGCGGGCGGCTCATTGCTTGTTGATTATATTCTGACGGTGGCGGTAAGCATTTCTGCCGGAACTGACGCCATTACATCGGCATTTCCGGCTTTGCACCCGCATCATTTGCTCATTGCTGTTTTGCTTGTGATTCTGATTATGATTTTAAATTTGAGAGGACTGTCAGAGTCGGCGTCCATTTTGGCGTATCCCGTCTATCTGTTTGTGGCGGCGCTTGTCCTTTTGATCGTCGTCGGACTGTTTAAGCTTATGACGGGCCAGGTTCATCCGGCCGAACACACGCCGATCGGCACACCCGTGGCGGGCATCACGCTGTTTTTGCTGCTGAAGGCCTTTTCATCCGGCTGTTCGGCACTGACCGGTGTTGAAGCCATTTCAAACGCGATCCCTGCCTTTAAAAATCCTCCGGCGAAAAACGCGGCCCGCACTCTGGCCATGATGGGGATTCTGCTGGCGATCTTATTTACGGGGATTACGGTGCTGGCGTACGGCTACGGCACGGGA
The DNA here is from genome assembly GCF_046535335.1 of Bacillus sp. SIMBA_026. Classification (NCBI taxonomy): domain Bacteria; kingdom Bacillati; phylum Bacillota; class Bacilli; order Caryophanales; family Bacillaceae; genus Bacillus; species Bacillus sp. SIMBA_026. Next base: position 268,216 of record NZ_JAWRWX010000003.1, read on the forward strand.
CCGAAGCCTAACGAGACCGTTATTTCACAAATCGCCGCGGAAACTTTCGGCCGCCATACGGTGTATTATTTCATTCAAGGCGTTACATCCTTGATTCTCGTGCTTGCGGCGAATACGGGCTTTTCCGCTTTTCCGCAGCTGGCGTTTAATTTAGCGAGCGATCAGTATATGCCGAGAATGTTTACGGTACGGGGCGACCGATTAGGATTTTCAAACGGAATCATCTTTCTCGGTATCGCGTCCATCTTGCTCATTCTTTTATTCGGCGGCCGCACGGAACATTTAATTCCGCTTTATGCTGTCGGCGTGTTCATTCCGTTTACGCTGTCGCAAACGGGAATGTGCATCAAGTGGATCAGGCAGAAGCCGAAGGGCTGGGCGGTAAAAATGCTGATCAACTCATGCGGCGCCGCCATTTCATTTATGGTGCTGTGTATTTTATTCGCGACAAAGTTCAATCTTGTCTGGCCGGTGCTGTTATTCATGCCTGCTGTCGTCATGCTGTTTTTCGTCATTAAAAATCACTACACCGCGGTCGGCGAACAGCTGCGGGTCGTTGATCAGCAGCCTGAGGAAATCAAGGGAACCGTCGTCATCGTGCCTGTCGCCGGTGTCACCACCGTCGTCCAAAAATCGATTCAGTATGCGAAATCATTATCGGATCAGGTCATTGCGGTTCATGTTTCCTTTGACAGAGAACACGAAAAAAAGGTGGAAAAGCGCTGGGAAGAGCTTCATAACGGCGTCCGCCTCGTCACCCTGCATTCCTCATACCGCAGTCTGGTTCACCCGTTTGATAAATTTCTGGAAACGGTCGAACAGAAAGCGAAAAAAGAACAGTTCTCCGTGATGGTGCTGTTTCCGCAATTCATTACGAAAAAACGCTGGCAGACCATCCTTCACAACCAATCAGCCTTCTTGCTCCGCGTCCGGCTGTTTTGGAAGAAGGACATCATCGTCGCCACACTGCCGTATCATTTTAAAAAGTAATGGTAAAGACCGCAGGCCTTAGTGCCGCGGTCTTTTTTGTAAAGGAGGGCGACATGGCACAAGGCGCTTTTGTCATCATTGAGTATGAAAGGCCGGCATTTGAAGATACACAGCACGTTTTCATCGGAGCCATTAATGGAGGAGCACCGCTGATGAACGGGCCGGAAACCGCCGCTTTACGCTGGTTTTGTCCTAATCGGCTGCCGCTGTTCATGGTGCCGAACAGAAAACGGCAAATAAAAGACGGACTCAATGGGGCGGCAAATCATAAGGCAGTCCTTAAAGACCGGAATCTGTTATCCATCCTTGATCGGCTGAGAAAAAAGCTGAGAGTATAGCCCGTGTTTCAACCCGTATGAAAAAGGGGATGAATACAGGTAAAAGGAGGATGCAGTATGCCAAGTAAAACAGCAGGACACGTAATGACGGAGCTGCTTGAACAATGGGGAGTCGGTCATATATACGGCATTCCCGGAGACAGCATTAATGAATTTATCGAAGAACTGAGACATGAACGAAATAACCTGACATTCATCCAAACCCGGCACGAAGAAGTCGCAGCCCTGGCTGCCGCGGCTGAGGCAAAACTGACCGGGCAGATCGGTGTCTGCCTTTCAATCGCAGGACCGGGGGCCGTTCATCTGCTGAACGGTTTATACGACGCCAAAGCGGACGGCGTTCCGGTGCTGGCGATTGCGGGACAGGTGGCTTCCGATGAAATCGGCCGTGACAGCTTTCAGGAAATCAAATTAGAGCAAATGTTTGAGGACGTGGCGGTGTTCAACCAGCAAGTACATACGGCAGAAGCGCTGCCCGATCTTCTGAATCAGGCGATCCGCACGGCTTACAGCAAAAAAGGCGTTGCCGTTTTAACCGTTTCTGATGATTTATTCGCGCAAAAAATCAAACGGGAGCCGGTTTATACATCGCCGATATACCTCAAAGCCGATATAGAGCCGAAAAAAGAACATCTCGTGACATGCGCGCAATATATTAACAACGCAAAAAAACCGGTCATTCTCGCCGGCCAAGGGTTAAAATCGGCAAAAGAGGAGCTGCTCGCATTCGCCGATAAAGCGGCCGCTCCGATTGTGATTACTCTTCCGGCAAAAGGCGTCGTGCCTGACAGCCATCCCCACTTTCTCGGGAATCTCGGGCAAATCGGCACAAAGCCCGCCTACGAAGCCATGGAGGAATGCGATCTGCTGATCATGCTCGGCACATCGTTCCCGTACAGGGATTATCTCCCGGATGATACGCCTGCCATTCAGCTTGATTCGGATCCGGCGAAAATCGGCAAGCGCTATCCCGTCAATGCGGGAATCGTCAGTGATGCGGCTCTGGGGCTGAAAGAGCTGACGGAATACATTGAATATAAAGAAGACAGAAGATTTTTGGACGCCTGCACCGAGCACATGAAGCATTGGTGGAAGGAAATCGAAAAGGATGAAACCGAAGCGACTCATCCGCTCAAGCCGCAGCAGGTGATTGCCCGGCTTCAGGATGCGGCCGCAGAGGACGCCGTCCTGTCAGTGGATGTCGGAACGGTTACGGTGTGGATGGCCCGCCATTTTAAAATGAAAAAGCAGGACTTTATCGTCTCAAGCTGGCTCGCCACGATGGGATGCGGGCTTCCGGGAGCGATTGCCGCAAGCCTTGCCGAACCTGAGCGGCAGTCTATCGCCATTTGCGGAGACGGCGGATTTTCGATGGTAATGCAGGATCTGCCGACGGCTGTTAAATACAAACTGCCGATTACGGTTGTCGTTTTAAACAACGAAAATTTAGGCATGATTGAATATGAACAGCGGGTCAAAGGCAACATTGACTACGTCACCCAGCTGCAAAATATGGATTACGCCGCTTTTGCAGAAAGCTGCGGAGCAAAAGGCATCAAAGTGACAAAACACGAGGAATTGGCTCCCGCCTTCCACGAAGCGCTCAACTCAAACGAGCCGGTCGTCATTGACGCCGTCATCGGCGACGAGCCGCCGCTTCCGGGGAAAATCACTTACGGCCAAGCGAAGGGCTTCAGCAAATACATGCTGAAAAACTTCTTTGAAAACCAAAAAATCGAAATGCCGTCACTCAAGAAAAGCTTAAAACGGCTGTTTTAAAAAAGCCGGCGCTTACAAAAAAATAAACAGGCAGCATGCCTGTTTATTTTTTTGTTTGTTGAGGCGACTTGGCTTGCATATAGCCGTCCTAAACGGAAACGGAGATTGTGAATAACCACAGCTGGCGAGCGATGGCTGATAAAAAACTTAAGAAGGACCAGGACAGTTCATAACAAACGTGGTTCGCACATCAGCATCGCCCAGCCCTTATCAGCAAAAACAGGAACTAAGACCAGCGGGGCGACGTACACCGTCAAGAAAGGCGATGCTCTTTCTGTCATTGCACAGAAAAACGGCGTGAGCATGGCCACCCTGCAAAGGTTGAACGGCATCAAGAATCCGAATTTTATCAAAGTCGGCCAAGTATTAAAGCTGACGGATTCGGCCAGCCCCCAACAAAAGGCAAAAAATCATCTTACACGCTGCCTTCAGGCGTTTTTAAAGTGACAAGCCCCTTAACTAAGGGAACGTCCGTGAAACAGATACAGACAGCTTTGGCGGCTCTTTATTACTATCCGGACAAAGGGGCGAAGAATAACGGAATAGATGGTGCATACGGGTCGAAAACAGCAAATGCAGTCAAACGGTTCCAGTCCATGTATGGATTGACTGCTGACGGCATTTACGGGCCGAAAACGAAAGCAAGGCTTGGAGAAATGTTAAAATGGAAATAAAAAAGCAGGCTCTAAATTGCCTGCTTTTCTTTTTATTAGCCTAATTTCTCTTTTGAGATCTTATCCAAATTAGTAAAAAGTATATCCAGGCCCGAAAATAAGAAAGTTATGAAGAATGAAAGAAGAATTTCTCCACCTTGAAATATAGATATGTTTTCAATGATATTATTGGAAACATATTTAATTGAGAAGTAAACAGCAGCCCATGCAAAAATGAATTCAAGTATATAGGCTAACCAAGTAGGTAATTTAAAAATATGAGTAATTCCTTTTACAATTGCCATAAGGATTAGCATATAAATTAAAGCTAAAATACTTACGACGACAGAAAATATGTATAAGTCTGAAAGTGAACCATAGATGATATACTCTCCGAAAAAATGATTTACAGTTATAGCTACAAAATAAATAACTAGGCTAGGTACAGTTATAGCGAAGAACAGGGAGAATCCAATAAGCCCTATGAATGCTGCATGAGCTAAGTGGTTGGGTGGTGTATCCACAATCTCCTTTTTTAATAGAATCATAAAAATAAGAGATGAAATAACAAGACAGCATAGTATGGTGAGCAATACGGTAATAAAGATAGCCATGTTAACCTCCAATGAAAAAGTGCTATTAGAGTGAGTCTAACAGCACTTTAAATTTTAAATATGTTAAATCAAAGCAACAATGAATTTAGCTAAAGTGGTAGCTACATCTGTAGGAGCTCCGATAGCTTTAAAAGCTTTTGTAAATTGTTTTACACCCCAATTTTCACCTTTATCCATAATGTCGGCAACCTTTTTAGAATTTTTTCTAATCCATGCCGCAGCTTTAGGGGAGAATGGCTTTAAGGCTTTTGATAAAAGCCATCCACCTGAACGGCAGGCAGCTCTGAAAGCCTTATAGGACCATGAAACTACACCTTGGGTTTGGTAGTCACCATTGAGAGCCGCTTTGGTTGGAATAGTGCCAGGCATTCCAGTTGGAATAGTTCCTGGTGCAGTTTTCGTTACCGGTACAGGAGTTGCGGTTCTGTTTTCAGCTGCTAAAGCACCTGAAGTACCCAAGAATGATGTAAGTAGAGTTGCGCTTAAAACTACAGGAATTACTTTCTTCTTCATATATATTTTCCTCCTAATAATTTATGAATAATAATAAAATGTTTCATCGCTAACGTTGTCCAATGAGCGAGGCTTTTAGCCTTGTCAGAAAGTCCAGACTTTTTAAGTGAAAGATAAATATCCTCTCCATGTCAGTACAACTCAAGGAAACATATTCGTTTAATAGCTTCTTTAAAACCAGTTCAAGCTAAAAGGGAAACGGCTTATCAATTATTATAAAAAATTGGTTTGGTAATTCCAGTGGCATTAGTAGTAATATCACGGTTTTCTTCAGCTAAGGATGTGGGGACAAAAGAAGTAGTTACAAGAGCTAAAGATGTGGCAAATAGAATACCATTAGCTACGGGTTTAATGAAAAACCCTCCCTTAGGAATGTAATCTGCCAGCGGAATGCAAGACTATGTATTTAGGATAGTCCTATATTCTCCGCTTTGAATATTTTTCCACCTCCTTCAGATACCATTCTATCAATAGGTATTTTTTGGGTAAATAGTATTTTTATACAGTATTTAATGTTGAGTTATAATTTACCTGAGGCTTGTTTAAAAACAAGTTAATCAAAGTGATTATGACGCAAAAGAGAATTGCGGTTTTTTTTCGTTTTCACTTTTTGTTCAAATAGTTATAATATTACAAAAATAGTGATTAGAGGGAGAGGTATATATGGATCAAGTTTTGCCGTCGTCCCAAGTTGGTGTCAAGATCAATGAATGGTACAAAATGATTCGCCAGTTCAGTGTGCCTGATGCTGAGATTTTAAAGGCTGAAGTAGAACAGGAAATAGAGGAGATGGAAGAGGATCAGGATTTGCTTGTCTTTTATTCATTGATGTGCTTTCGTCACCAATTGATGTTAGATTCCTTGGAGCCGGAAGACAGATATAGAGATCGCCCTACAGTCGACGAACTGCTTGAAAAAATAGAAAAACCACAAAAAAGACTTACAGGCCTCTTGAAATATTACTCATTGTTTTTTCGTGGAATGTATGAATTTGATCATAAAGAGTATGTTGAAGCGATAAGCTATTATCGCAAAGCAGAGAGAGAGTTGAATGCTGTATCAGATGAAATGGAGCAAGCTGAATTTCATTACAAAATAGCTGATGCCTATTATCAAATTGATCAGCACTTTGTTTCCCTCAATCATTTAAAAAAAGCCAAGCAATTGTTTGAAAAAAGTCAACTATACAAAGTGAAAGTGATTGGCTGTAATATGATGGTCGGTGCTAACATGTACGATATGTACAGGCTGACGGAGGCAGAATCATATTATCGGGAAGCATTAAGTATCGCCCGTGGCTTGGATGAGGAAAAAGTGAAAAGAATTATCGGAGTGATCTTTCATAACTTAGGCTTAGTTTATTTAAGAGGGAAAAATTTGATTGCTGCTGAAGAGAATTTCAAAAAGGCAATAGACGTGAAAGAACATATTGATACAGTGTATGGAGTGAGATCATTATATATGATGGCGAATGTCCTGTACCAATGTGATAAAGCCAAGGAAGCACGTTTCTTTTATGAAACGGCTCTAAATCGTGCTCGGACTTCTAATGAAGAAGAATATTTGGCTAAATTAAAAATCATTAATTCATTATACGAAGAATATAATGAAACAGCAGTGAAACAAAGCTTAGGCTACTTAGAAGGGAAACGCCTTTGGTCTGATTTCGCAGAGCTGACTGAAAAATTAGGTGACTTTCATTTTGAGAAGAGAAACTATGCAGAGGGAAGAAACTTTTTAAAGAAAACCATACACGCCCAAACACAAATACTTAAGGTTACGGAGGCTATATAATGAAAAAGGTTATAATCAGCTCCGCTTTAATCGCTATTCTTTTCACTGGATTATTAAGTGTAACAAATGTTTATACTGCTGAAATGAGTGATTCTGGAACTTTCCACATCGCTGAAAAAGCTATAAATATTTAAGTATTCTCCAATTTTTGACCTCCATCTTTTAAGACTGGGGGATTTCTTTTTCTTATCCAGTAATCAACATACGCAGCCTCATAAGGTTCTTAAGCGTTACTTGTATTGCGTTCACTTTTCCGTTTTGCTGTGAAGTGTTTTCTTGAACGATGCATGCATGAGAAAGACGCCGTCCATTTTTAAGCCTTTCTTCAATAATTCAAGGAAAAACAAAGGAGCTATCGAGAAGATTTCGACCTTGATAAACAGGCTGCATGCCTGTTTATTTTTTTTGTTTGTTGAGCGACTTGGCTTGCATATAGCCGTCCTAAACGAAAACGGAGATTGTGAAAAGCCACGACTGGCGGGCGATGGCTGATCAAAAAACTCGTGAAGGACCAGTGCAATTCATCTCAAGAACAGCCAGAGAGCGGTCACAACAGCGATCATAAAGTAATCTCCCTCATTCAGTGTAGTTCCATTTTTGACAAACACATGTGCCGTCCGGTTTGTCTTTGTCCCTTTCGGGGTTTTAAGCGCAATGTTCTTCCCTATATTGTAATAAACAATTTTAAACAAATAATATGCCAGCGAACAGAGTAAAAAGAGCAACATGAACTTGCCAATAAACAATATCATGTTTCATTACTCTCTATTGCAGTTTTTTCATTTGAATATATGACGGAAATGTCAGGAGGTTATATAAAAGGAGAAGTGTTTTACAGAGGCTAGTGTTATTCATTAATGATTGGCTCACCGTAACATCTCCAGGTCCGGAATCATTTCAAAACGAAAGAGAAGCCCGAGGATTATTAAGAAAACAGTCCCTAATTTGTCCGCTTTTTTTTGAAAATTTGATCCAAGATGAACATAAAGAGAGTGAATAAAAAGGACACCGTAATCATATCTATCAGAGATATATTAGAGGTTCTTTTTATTAACAGCAGCCATATCACCTGCAAAACTAAAGAAATAGAAAAATAGGATATATATGTCATGATCCTCATATTTGTTACCCCCTTAGCCTAATTTCTCTTTTGTGATCTTATCCAAATTAGTGAAAAGGATATCCAATCCCGAAAATAAGAAAGTGATGAACAAAGAAAGAAGAATTTCTCCACTTTGAAATATAGATATGTTCTCAATGATATGATTGGAAACGTATTGAATCGAGAAGTAAACAGCAGCCCATGCAAAAATGAATTCAAGGATATAGGCTGACCAAGCAGGCAATGTCAAAACATGAGTCATTCCTTTTACAATTGCCGTAAGGATTAGCATATAAACTAAAGCTAAAATACTGACGACGACAGAAAATATGTATAAGTCTGAAAGTGAACCATAGATGATATATTCTCCGAAAAAATGATTTACAGTTATAGCTGTAAAATAAATAACTAGGCTGGGTACAGTTATAGCGAAGAACAGGGAGAATCCAATAAGCCCTATGAATGCTGCATGAGCTAAGCGGTTTGGCGGTGTATCCACGATCTCTTTTTTTAATAGAATCATAAAAATAAGAGATGAAATCACAAGGCAGCATAAGAAAGTGAGCAGAACAGTAAAAAAGACAGTCATGTGACATCTCCAATGAAAAAGTGCTATTAGAGTGAATCTAACAGCACTTTGCATTACTTCATACGTATTTTCCTGACGATCATTTATGAATGATTTTAAAATGCTTTCATTGCTAAAGTTGTCAATTGAGCGAGGTTTTTAGCCTGGCTGTCAGAAAGTCCGGACTTTTTAAGTGAAAGATAAAGATTCTTTTCCACGTCAGCCCAGCTTAAGGCGACATACTCGTTCAGCATTTTCTTTAAAACCGGTTCTATGTGTTCATTGAAAACGGATTCGAGTTCATTTCTTATTTTCTTTCCTGCTAATTTTTCAACAAGATTGAATAATTTTGTTTTATTTTTCAGCACTTCTCTGATTACATCTTTGACTGGTTTTGACACAGATGCATCGCTTTGTGCTTTAAGTCCGTAGGAAAATTGCGTATCAGTCTGATAAAAAAATGATTTGGCCGTTTCAGTGGCATTGGCAGTATTATTATGATTTTCTTTAGCTAAGGATGCGGGGACAAAAGCAGTAGTTACAAGGGCTAAAGATGCGGCAAACAGAATGCCTTTAGCTGCGTGTTTAATGGGAAATCCTCCTTTAGAAATGTAGTGTAGAGAGAAATGAAAGACTATGTATTAGGCGGGACCGATATGATCCGCTTTGAACATTTTCCCCTCTCAGATACCATTCTATCAATAGGTATTTTTGGGGTAAATAGGATTTTAATACAGTATTTTTCTTATAATTCAAAATCTTCTTTAGCAGGATTCATTTTGGCTGCAGTTTCGATGATGGGACATGGGCTGGAGCCTATATAACACATGTACAGGCTGATTGAGGCGGAATCACATTATCGGAGCGGTTTTATAATTTAGGGTTAATGAATAAAAATAAACAGGCGGCATGCCTGTTTATTTTCGTTTGCGTGAAAGAGCGAAGAAAAACGGGAAGGCGGAGCCGGCCAATAACGTACCGAATAAAAACATGCCCCCGATGAACACATGATAGTTCACCCCGCCGATCCAAAGCCCCGTGATTAAGGAAACGATGCTTAATGCGATCATGAAAAAGCCGGGAATCAGACGTTTCTTACCCGTTGTCCGATAAGCAATAAGAGAACAGAAGATGCCGATGACAATCGGCACAATCCACAGATAAAAAAGGATAAATACTGACATAAGCAAAACTCCGATTTTTCTTCTATCATACCAAAAACGCCCGGAAAAAGATACGAACGGCACCCGGCGTCAAAAGAAAAACCGGCCGCTATGGCCGGTTTTTTTCTAACGGAATGAATCGTAGATCACAAACAGATTAAGCGCGATCACCAAAACCGCAATCAGCCAGGCGAGAGCCGTCACCCATTTTCGGTTCGTCAGGGCGCCCATCAGGCGTTTATTGCTTGTAAACATAATCAGCGGCACGAGCGCAAAGGAGATGCCGAATGAAAGAACGACCTGGCTCCATACGAGCGCTTCTGTGGCGTTGACCCCCGAGATAATGATGATCATCGGCGGAATGATGGTAATGAAACGCCGCAAATAAAGCGGGATACGGTAACGGATGAAGCCCTGCATGATAATATCGCCTGACAATGTGCCGACAGAAGAGCTCGAAAGCCCTGCGGCCAGCAGCCCGATCCCGAAGAGAATGGCTGAAGCCGGTCCGATATAGTGGCCGAATTGTTGATAAGCTACGTCTAAATCTTCTACATACAGCCCGTTCTTGAAGAAAAGCGCGGCAGCGACGATGAGCATGCTTGCGTTAATCGCCCCGGCGATCACCATCGCGATGAGAATGTCAATCGTCTCGAATCTAAAAATCTTTTTCCGCTCACTATCCGTTTTTCCGACGACACGGCGCTGTGTCAGTGCGGAATGTAAGTAAATGGCATGCGGCATCACGGTTGCGCCGAGTATCCCGGTTGCCAGAAGCACACTGTCCATTCCGTCAATTTTCGGGATAAACAGCCCTTCGAGAACGGAAGCGGCGTCAGGTTTGGCAAAGAAGGTTTGCAGAGCGAAGGCGATCACCACGACAAACAGAAGTCCGGCGATGCCCGCTTCCAGCGCCCGGTAACCCCGGCGCTGCAGCTCTAAAATCGCGAATGATCCGATCGCCGCGATAATGGCCGCTTCAACCATCGGTATGCCGAACAGCAGGTTGAGTCCGAGCGCCGCCCCGATAAATTCTGCCAGATCAGTTGCCATAATCACCAGTTCACCCTGTATCCACAGCCCGGCTGATACCCATTTCGGATACCGGTCTCTGGCGATTTCCGGAAGGTTTTTACCCGTGGCAATGCCGAGCTTCGCGGAAAGAACTTGGATTAAAAAAGCCATCAAGTTTGAAAAGAGGATGACCCACAGCAGCATATACCCAAATTTCGAACCAGCTGAGATATTCGTAGCGAAGTTTCCCGGATCAATGTAGGCAATCGCCGCGATAAAGGCTGGGCCTAAGAAAGGCAGAAGCCGCTTGAATCCCTTGCTTTTGCCGTCAAGTGCATCCTGCACGGCTTTTGCTTGCAGTGATTGTGCTGAGATGTCTTTGCTCATTATGTCTCACCTAAATTCCGATAGATTTTTAGCTAAATAACAAAAAGTTTCCTAGATGCAAATTATTTTATCTACATCATAAATCCGCTATTATGAGATGTCAAGTTCTTTATGTTCAATAAACCGGCACATTGATGCCCTGTTTTATCTATGATATGTATCCCGCCGAAGAAAGGTCCGAAAATGAAAACGGCATCGTTCCGGGAAAGAAGCGATGCCGTTCGCAAAGCGTGTTTCCGCGTCCATCATGCGCGGATGCGTTGAGCGTTCTTTTAAAAAGATGAAAAGAGGACACTTGCTCATATCACTTCACAACTTTCTGTCCGCCCAACTGATCCTGAGAAAAAGACGCTGTATTTCCTCCGTTTTCCCGGGTAAATAGAATAATAATGTTTCTTTCCATTGGAAGATAAAACCTTTCTGTACCATTCAAATGACCTCCGGAAAAACTCCGGCCGCTCTGAATAAACGTTTGAATCAACGATATATCAGTGATTCCAGTCCAATAAACCGCTGTTATTTATCAAATAAAGAATCGGCATGGTCACTTGCGAGAAAAGAAGTTGGAGCATTAGACTTATTTCAGTCTCCCGGGCAAAAAAGTATAATAACGTCAGGAAAGCTTTCCAGCCATATGATAAAAGAGGGGGAATTTTCTTGGTACGTCGTTTGTCGATCATTTCTTTAGCCATGATTTTTGCTGTTTCTTTATTCGCTTTTGGCGGCTCTGCATCAGCAGCAGCTTTCAAACCTAAAGCTGAACCGGACGTTTCCATTTTAGCCAGCGGGGGCACAGTCGGTATTTACGGTGCTAATATGCGCTCATGCTCTAAGGTCAGCTGTTCAACGATCACAACATTCTCAAGCGGTAAAAAAATTACAGGTTCTTGGGTAACCGGAGAATATGTTCAAGGCCACTACACGAATTCCAATAAATGGCTGAAAGTCACGTATGCAGGAGCGACAGGCTACGTTTCAGTCACCACACTATCTTATTATTACGGTTTATAATCAGAAAAACCTCGTTCTCTTGAGAGCGGGGTTTTTCCTTTAACCGATTCAATTTCCGCGTTTCGTTTCATCATCGTGTTTCATCAGCTGATCAATTTCTTCTTTAGAAGCGTTTTTTTTCCACTCTTTCGCCTGACTTGTCGCAATGGGAATGGCCCGTCCTTCTTCATAACCCTCATCTGTCATCGCATTCGCGATTTCGATCGCTTTTTTCTTCACAGGTTCCTCGAGATTCTTCAATGATTGCGGATAATCCTTCATAGACCAAGGCATGTCTATCACTCCTTTATGAAAAGTGTTTCCCGCCTGAAGAAAAAGAAAACCGCCTCATCAAAAAGAATGACAGCTATTTTTACGAGAGACCAGCAATTTCCGAATAAAATATAAAGGATAAAGAAGCAAGTACAGATTGAATGCCCACCACATAAAATCAAAATCACCGATAAATACCCAAAAGGCAATCGCTTGCAGGCCTGAACAAAAGGTCAGCACAAGTGATATTAATGCGAAAGAGCGCCATAACGCATGTTTCCGTTTATAAAGAAACAAGCTGTACAGCCCGGTTATCGAAATGAAAATATCTAAGGGAAAGAATGACCAGTTCCAGGCCATTATCATGGCGTTATCATAATCTTTAAACACCATGTTTTTTGGAATCCACTCAAAAAAAGTAACAATCCAATAAACGATAAATCCAATATCTGTGATGAGGAAGAGAACCTTTAACCCTTTCATCATCTGTTTCTGTCCGTATGAACGCTGATGCCGTTTGATGACGTTTCACTTTCAGAAATAAAGTTTAAGGAAACAACACCGATGATGATCAGAAGAACAGAGACAGCTTTTATGACAGAGAACTGTTCATGAAAGAAAAAAATTCCGATCGCGGAAATCAGCACGATCCCCATTCCCGACCAGACCGCATACGCGATGGAGACACTTATATACTTTAAAGTCAAAGTAAGAAAACAAAGGCTGCCGATATAAAACAATAATAATAAAACACTTGGGACAAGTTTTGTAAATCCATTTGATAATTTCATGCTGACCGTACCCAATACTTCAAAAATGATCGCTAAACTTAAATAAATCCATTGCATTCAACATTCTCCTTCAATCGTATTATTCAGAATTATACAATATATAGAATTTGAAGAAAATTAAACAATGGAATGTTTTCCGGATAAAAAATCCGGCCGGGTGTAAAAAGAAAACGCCATAAAGGTATACTATGAACAAAGAAATCAGAAAGGACGTGCAGGACGGGTGACAGAAGAGCGGACAGACCTGGAAAGACAACTGAGAGACATTCAAAAATGGGAAAAGGCGCAGCAGAGGGTGATGTTCTGGCAAACATTCACCCGCTTGCCGTTTCAGCTTTTGGACAAGCTGACACCGCAATTTATTCAGAGGAAAATCGGACTCATTCTCGATGAAACGGGAACGTTTATTCAGTCAGGCGGACAGTACCTGACATCAGAAAAGCGCATCATGAAAAAGTTTCAAAAACGGCTGCCGCATGGTACATGTCAAACGCTTCGCGACATCCGCAATGCGCCGCTTGCCGTCATGGACGAAATCGCAGAAGCCATAGCGCGTACAAGCGTAAAGGCCGCGACGGTGCAGGGAGCCGCAACGGGAGTCGGCGGCGTATTCACGCTGGCGGCAGACATTCCGGCGATGCTCGGCCTGTCCTTAAAGACGCTGCAGGATATCGCGGTTGCTTACGGCTTTGATCCGAAAGACAAAAAAGAACGCGTGTTTATCGTCAAATTGCTCCAGCTTGCATCCAGTGACGTCATCGGAAAAAAAGCGATCCTGCAAGATTTACGGCAATATGATCAAAACGACAGCGCCTATCAGCGCGTCGCCTCGCAAATCCAAGGCTGGCGGGAAGTCGTTTACAGCTACCGCGATACGTTCGCTGCGAAAAAACTGCTGCAAATGGTTCCGGTCGCGGGCATCATCTTCGGCGCGGCCGCCAACCGTTCAGCTTTAGAAAGCATCGCGGAAACAGGCATCATGCTTTATAAAAAACGCCGGATTCTAAAACGCCTGGACGATACAGAATGATAAAAAACCACCCGAAAACACATTCAATGTGTTTTCTTTGTTTAGCAGTTCTGAAATCGGGAAACCAACAACCAACACCAATTAAAGGAGGAATTCAAAAATGGCACAAGATAATAACAAAATGAGCAGAGAAGAAGCAGGTAAAAAAGGCGGAGAAGCGACAAGCAATAACCATGACAAAGAATTCTATCAGGAAATTGGTCAAAAAGGCGGAGAAGCCACAAGCAAAAATCACGACAAAGAATTCTATCAGGAAATCGGTGAAAAAGGCGGAGAAGCCACTAGCAAAAATCACGACAAAGAATTCTATCAGGAAATCGGTGAAAAAGGCGGAGAAGCCACTAGCAATAACCATGACAAGGATTTCTATCAAGAAATCGGCCAAAAAGGCGGAGAAGCAACAAGCAAAAATCATGACAAAGATTTTTATAAGGAAATCGGCCAAAAAGGCGGAAACAGACGAAGCAGCTAATAAAAGCATAAAAGGCAGACAACCTGCAGATCAAAAGCGATCCGGCGCACCAGCTGGATCGCTTTTTATTTTGGGGAAATCTTGATCTGAGCCGCCTTTGCGATACAATAAAATGAAAAAGGGGTTTTTCACTCGTGTCTGAACTGCTGAATTTGCTCGCTATCGCCAATAAAGTCAAAGAAAAACACGACAATTTTTCAATCGCGGAGATCAATGACCACTGTGTGCGCCTCGCAGTGTTTACGGGAGAATATGACTGGCACCATCACCCTGACTCAGATGAATGGTTCATCGTTCTGGAAGGTGAGCTGCTGATCGATTTTAAGGACAAAGAAACCGCAGTGCTCAAAGCAAATGACAGCCTGCTCATCCCGAAAGGCACGATTCACCGCACCCGCTCATACGTCAGAACCGTGAATCTCTGTGTTGAGCATACGCATGCGAAAACAGTCATCACAGAGGAACGGTCATGCTGATCAAGAAGATTGTATGTGAAACAGACGCTGCAAACGCTGAAGCATTTGCACAAGCACAGTCAAGGTGGGGAGCATTATCATGTGTAAATGGCTTCGTCAAACAGGCCGGCGGCTGGCGGAAAAACGCAGACGGCCTGTTCATCGCAGAGATCATCAGCGTTTGGGAGAACAGACAGGCCTATGATGATTTTATGGAGAACGCACATGACCGCATATACGAAGAAAACGAGCAGAAGGCTGCGATTCTTTCAATAGAAGTGATGCTGTACGAAGAGGATGAACCTTTCATTCATGAGCTGTTACATCACCCGGACATCCGGTACGAACCGGACTGGACGGTTCAGAAGGCATAATGAAAGCCCAAAACAGTTTGTTTTGGGCTTGTGTCTTTACTCGCGGCCGGGAAGCGTGTTGTGGACATACGGCGGGACGGGATCCAGCTTAGCTATTTCGCCGTGCGCTTTCGGTTCCTTTTCGTATTCAAATGGTTCTCCGTCCGGCGCTGTTTCCTTCAGCCAATTTTGTTCAGCGCTTTCTCCGCCATCTGAGAAATGAATAAGCTTATGGGAGAATGACTGTTTTTCCAGCGCCTTCGGGAATGTGGAAGGAACGATCGGACCTTCTTGTTCTTCTAATTCTTTAATGGCCGCAAGCCATTGGTTTTGATGCATGGTATCACGGGCCAATAAAAAGCTGAGCATATCTTTCACGCCTTTATCATCGGTCATTTCATACAGGCGTGCGACTTGAAGCCTTCCTTGTGATTCGGCGTTCAGATTGGCGCGGAAGTCTGCCAGAAGGTTTCCGCTTGCGACGATATAGCCTGCGCTCCACGGAACGCCCGTGCTGCTCTCCGGCATTGCGCCGAGTCCTGAGACAATTGCATGATGCGGATTCATCCCGCCTAAAATGGACCCGATGACCGGATCATCAGCCGCTTTTTCCTGCTCTGCCAGCGGGGCGTCTTCTAACAGTCTCGCAATCATCGTCGCGATCATTTCGACATGGCCGATTTCTTCCGTCGCGGTATCCATCAGAAGATCCTTATATTTTTCATTGCCCCGTGTATTCCATCCTTGGAACAAATATTGCATGGCGACGGATATTTCCCCGTATTGTCCCCCTAAAATTTCCTGCATCTTTTTTGCGAACAGCGGGTCAGGACGATCCGGTTTAGCCGGATGCTGCAGTTTTTTCGTATGTGTAAACATGTCTCCATCTCCTTTTTTTGCTCTGTCCCTATTTACTTCCCCGGCGGGAAAAGGGATGAAACGGAGATGGGCGTATTGGTCCTGCTAAGGCTCGCGGCGCAAGGATAACAAATCCTGCACAAGCCCGCGGCCGATTACCTGTTCATATTGTCCGTAAATCGGGTCGAGGCGTTTCATCCATGTGTTCTTTTCCGCTTTGCTCAGCACATGAATATGAATGGATGAATTCTTCTTTATCTCTTCAAGCTGGTCTTTATTCATTTTCTCAGCGGAGGCTTCGTTCCATTCCGTCGTTTCTCTCATCGCCTCCGT
Organism: Bacillus sp. SIMBA_026; assembly: GCF_046535335.1. Lineage (NCBI taxonomy): Bacteria > Bacillati > Bacillota > Bacilli > Caryophanales > Bacillaceae > Bacillus > Bacillus sp. SIMBA_026. The sequence goes on from NZ_JAWRWX010000003.1 coordinate 284,686, forward strand.
TAAGATGGTTCTCGTTTTTTCTGTCTGTGAATTCCAGAAATGCTCGTCGGTCATCACGGCATAACCGAGGTACCCGTGATTGCTGATTGTCAAATAATCTTGAACATTATAAAATTTTTTAGAATAGATATTTGAAATCGTATTTTCTTCTCCGTCTACAAGATTGCTTTCCAAGAGCTGAAACGTGGAATTAAAGGAATCCTGCCGCGGGTGCGCGCCGAGCAGACGGTATTGGTCTTCGATCACGCTGCTCGGCATGATCCTGAGCGCCTGTCCTTTCAAATCGTCCGGAGTGAAGATCGGTCCTTTATTTGACGTAAGCTGCTTAAATCCGTTCGTCCAGTACGCCAGTCCTTTCAAATGATGCTTTTCTAATGAAGCGAACAGGCGTGTGCCGATTTTGCCGTTGAGGCCTTCTTGCACGGCTTTATAGTTTGTAAACGCGTACGGCAGATCCAAAACACCCCATTCGGGAGACAGTGATCCGAGCTTTGAGGTGGAGGGAGCGATGAATTGCACATCCCCGTTTTGGAGGGCGTTTATTTCTTCATTATCTGAATAGAGGCTCCCGTTTGGAAACACCTCTACTTTAATGGTGCCGCCGGACTTTTGATAGACAAGGTCGGCAAACTTATTCGCCGCCCGCCCTTTAGGCGTGTTTTCAGCAACGACATGGCTGAATTTGAAAACGATTTGATCTTTCAGGCCTTCCTGTTCGTCATCATAATACGGTTCTTCCGTTGAGAAATGATCATGAAAGCCGATGAATAAAGCGGTTCCGATACCGAGTACCATCAGGCTGAGACAAGTCAGCAAGCTTTTCATCGAAAACCCCCTCCGCCATTTTCTATAACAAGCATAATCGGGCGGGCCGTTTTCGTAAAGAGACGGAAAGGAAGAGGCCAATGACGAAAAAAAAGCTCACCATCCGCTGGAAAATCACCATACTTTCGTATATCGTCGTGCTTTTTACCTTTTTGATCGTCGGCATCGTGCTGATCGGCAATATTCAGCATACAGAGGAGCGCGAGCTGAAAAAACGGCTGATGAATACCGCGCGGACGGTATCTGAGATGACCGATGTCAAACGCGCCCTCGAGCAGAAAAAACAAAGGGAAGACGTGCGCCATGCGGTCGAAGAAATAAGGATCATCAATGAAGCGGACTACATCGTCGTCATGGATATGGATCATATCCGCTATTCACATCCCGTCAGCACAATGATCGGAAAGCGTTCAAGGGGTGAGGACGAAGCCGCGGCGTTCGCCGAGCACATTTATTTTTCCGAAGCAAAGGGAGAGATCGGCACCGCCGTCCGCGCTTTTTATCCCATCAAAGACCGGGATTTGAATCAGATTGGCGTCGTTCTGGCCGGTAAAACGCTGCCCGGATTCGGTGAAATTCTTCTTCAGCTGAAACATGAAATACTGTTTATCGTTCTGCTGGCGCTCGGGTTCGGACTGGCCGGCTCCTTTTTACTGGCCCGCCACATCAAAAAACAAATGTTTTGGCTGGAGCCCCATGAGATCGTGAGAATGTATGAGGAACGGACCGCTACGTTTCATTCAATGAATGAGGGCGTCATCGCGATCGATAACCAGCATCACATCACCATTTTTAATGAAAAAGCAAAGCAGATATTCAATGTCAGACAAGAGACCGATGGCAGGCTGATCTGGGACGTGTTAAAAGATTCCCGCCTCCCTGAGATCGTCGAGCGGAACCGAGCGGTATATAATGAAGAAATCCAAGTCAGCGGAAAGGTGATCATGAGCAGCAGAATTCCGATCGTCATGAAAAAGAAGGTCATCGGAGCCGTCGCCATTTTTCAGGACAGGACGGAAGCGGCGAAAATGGCGGAAGAACTGACCGGTGTGAAAAATTTTGTCGATGCGCTCAGAGTTCAAAATCATGAACATATGAACAAGCTTCACACCATCGCGGGACTGATTCAGCTCGGAAAATCAGAAAAAGCGCTCCAGCTTGCTTTTAAGGAATCGTCAGAACAAGAAAGCGTCACCGATTTTCTTCATCAGGCCATTCAGAATGACGCTGCGGCGGGGCTGTTGTTAAGCAAAATCAAAAGAGGAAAAGAGCTCGGCATTTCTGTGAAAATTGATGAAAACAGCAGTTTCTCGGCATTTCCGGAGCATGTCGACCAGCATGACATCGTCGTCCTGCTCGGCAATTTAATTGAAAATGCGTTCGGCGCATTCGAAACAGCGGACACGGAGGACAAACATATTGACATCAGTATCGAGCAAAATGATGAGGTGCTTGCTATATTAATAGAAGACAACGGAAGCGGGATTTCCGATCAGCACATCCCGCGCCTTTATGACAAAGGGTTTACCGTCAATAAAACGGGAGGAACGGGATACGGCTTGTACCTCGTCAAACAAATCGTCGACAAAGGGATGGGCGTCATTGAAGTCGACACACGGCAGGGACAGGGAACGGCATTTTCTATTTTATTTCCGATGAAGGGGGAGGAATCATTCGATGGACATCAAGGTGCTGCTTATTGAAGATGATCCGATGGTACAGGAGGTGAATAAAGAATTTATCACCGGTGTTTCGGGGTTCAGCGTCATCGCCACGGCCGCTGACGGAGACGAGGGAATCAGGCTTATAAAAGATCTGCACCCCGGGCTCGTGGTATTAGACGTATACATGCCGAAAAAAGACGGAATTAAAACGCTCCAGGAAATCAGAAAACAAAAGCTCGAAGTGGACGTCATCATCGTCTCGGCCGCAAAAGACAAAGAAACAATCCAGCTTATGCTGCAAAACGGTGCGGCCGACTATATTTTGAAGCCGTTTAAGCTGGAGCGGATGAGACAGGCGCTCGAAAACTATAAACAATATAAACGGAAAATTGAAGAGCATGACACCATGTCGCAAGAGCAGCTTGACATGCTGCTTAAAATTCCGCAAAGTCCGTCCCGGGATCTGCCGAAGGGGTTAAATCATTTTACGATGAATGAAATTTTGACCTATATGAAACAGCAGATGGAGCCGCTTTCAGCTGAAGAAGCTGCCAAAGCGCTCGGGATCGCAAGGGTGACGGCGCGGCGTTATCTTGATTTTCTTGAGAAAGACGGCCAGATTAAGCTCGACATTCAATACGGGGGGGTGGGCCGGCCGGTTAACCGCTACAAATTCGTCCGCTAGCCGAGACCAAAAAGACCAAAATGTCCGTTATGATCATAAGCTTCCCCTCTTTGTATGAAAACGCTATCATTTTCGTATAGACGCAGCGAGAGGCAAGGGGGAGTAGGGATGAAAATTTTCAAAAATCTTACGGTGCAGGTCATCACGGCGGTGATCATCGGCGTCATTGTCGGACTCGTATGGCCAGAGGCCGGGAAGCAGATGAAGCCGCTCGGCGATACATTTATCAATGCGGTAAAAATGATTATCGCACCGATCATATTCCTGACGATCGTGCTTGGCATCGCCAAGATGGGAGACATGAAAAAAGTCGGCAAAGTCGGGGGAAAAGCATTTATTTATTTTGAAGTCGTGACCACCATCGCCCTTATTATCGGACTTCTGGTCGTCAATATCATGAAACCCGGTGAGGGCCTTGATTACAGCAAGCTTGAAAAAGGGGATGTCTCTCAGTACACTCAAAACGGGGGACAGGGGATTGACTGGATTGAGTTTATCACTCACATCGTTCCGTCAAATATGGTTGACGCTTTCGCAAAAGGCGACATTCTTCAGGTCTTATTCTTTTCTGTTTTATTCGGTGTCGGCCTGGCGGCGCTCGGTGAACGAGGCAAAAGCATTATTGATTTCTTTGATAAACTGTCGCACGTTTTTTTCAAAATCATCGGCTACATCATGCGCGCGGCGCCGATCGGCGCATTCGGGGCCATGGCCTATACGATCGGGCACTTCGGCCTTGATTCCATCAAGCCGCTGGCGAGTCTGATGCTGTCTGTATACGTTACGATGTTCCTGTTTGTATTTGTCGCTTTGAATATCATTTGCAAACTATTCGGTTTCAGCTTGTGGAACTATCTCCGTTTTATTAAAGATGAGCTGCTCATCGTTCTCGGCACAAGCTCTTCTGAGTCCGTCCTTCCGCGGATGATGGATAAAATGGAGCGCTACGGCTGTTCCAAATCGGTTGTCGGCCTTGTCATTCCGACGGGATATTCTTTTAACCTGGACGGCACCTCGATTTATCTTTCCATGGCGACGGTTTTTCTGGCGCAGGTGTTCGGCGTTGACCTTACCATCGGCCAGCAGGTTACAATCATTCTCGTGCTGATGCTGACATCAAAAGGCGCGGCGGGCGTAACCGGAAGCGGATTTATCGTACTCGCCTCCACTTTATCGGCGCTTCAGGTTATCCCGCTGGAGGGACTGGCGCTCCTCCTCGGCGTCGACCGCTTTATGAGTGAAGGAAGGGCGATCGTCAACCTGATCGGAAACGGAATCGCCACCATCATCGTAGCCAAGAGCGAAAATGAGTTTGACGAAACGAAAAGCACACAGGCCGTAAAAGAAATGAAAGCGGCGGTATAAAAGGAAAGGAACGGCATGCATCGGGCATGCCGTTCTTTTTTTCGGCCTTCATGAGTAAAAAAGATAAATTTGTTTAAATTTATTAGGAGGTGGACAAAGACCTTAGCGTCATTTTGTTATATAATTTACAATTAGAGAGTGAAAGATGAAATCTAAGGGCTTTTTGTCCTAGCAGGAGTGTATAAATGGCGGCTATTTTTAAATTTTTTCAGCATCCGGGTGTCAGACGTTTTTCCGTTTTTCTTGTTTTGACTGGGGTGTTAGTTGTATTCCGAAGTATGATTAATTTGATTTTGCTTACGTTTATTTTTACTTTTCTGATGGATCGGCTGGAGACTGTCATCCGGCACGTGTTGAACCATTTTTTCCGGATCAGCCAGAGGGTGGTCATCACCGTTTTATATATTGCGCTGGCTGTCGGAGCGACTGTCGGAGGCTTTGTCTTTTACCCGATTGTTGCCAAGCAGATTGAACAGCTGATTAAGCAGATCAAGCACATCGCGTATCATCCCGATGTCATTCCGTTTTATGATGAGATATCGAGCGTGTTCGGCGATATCAATATCGGTTCCTATGTAAAAGAAGGTTTTAATGTACTGTATACATACTTGGCCGATATCAGCACTTTCGGTTTGCAGGTCGTGATGTCACTGATTCTCAGCATGTTTTTCCTGTTCGAGAAAAAGCGGCTCACGGAGTTTATGAAAAAATTTCAGCATAGCAAGCTGTCTGTTTTTTACTACGAACTTGCTTATTTCGGCAGCAAATTTGCGAGAACATTCGGCAAAGTGCTTGAAGCCCAATTTATTATCGCGCTGGTGAACTGTATCCTCACCTTGATCGCATTGGCGATTCTGCATTTTCCGCAGCTGTTCGGCCTTTCAATCATGGTCTTTTTCCTCGGGCTCATTCCCGTGGCGGGTGTGGTGATTTCGCTCATTCCGCTCAGCATCATCGCGTATACGACGGGCGGCGCAGCGTATGTCATCTACATCGTGCTGGTCATTTTCGTCATCCATGCGATTGAGACGTACTTCCTTAATCCGAAACTGATGTCAGCGAAAACGGAACTGCCGATCTTTTTTACCTTTACGGTTCTGATTTTCTCGGAACATTTCTTCGGTATCTGGGGCTTGATTATCGGAATTCCGATTTTTGTGTTCCTGCTTGATATTCTGGATGTCGTCAATAATGAAGAGAAGGAAAAAAACGGACCGGTCCCGGATAAGACATAACGTCGGCTCCGGCTCTTCACGAATATATGACTAATGTTATAATGCAGACAGTGCCTATGTACGGGCACTGTTTATTTTTTGTGAAAAAGGAGGAAGGCTGTATGACTGAGCCGATTTTACATATTGAAGGCCTTGACAAAACAATAGGCAAAAAGCACATTTTAAAAAACATCAGCATGGATGTCAGGCAGGGCGAGATCATCGGTTTGCTCGGTCCGAACGGGTCGGGAAAAACCACACTTATCCGAATCATCGTCGGCCTTTTAAAGAAAAACAGCGGCACGATTACAATTAACGGCTTTCAGCACGATGCTGATTTCGAAAAAGCGCTTGAATCCGTCGGAGCGATCGTGGAAAATCCTGAATTCTACCCGTACCTGACGGGGTGGGAAAACCTGAAGCACTTTGCCAACATGCACAAAAACATCAAAGAGGACAGGCTTCAGGAAGTCATCGAGCGGGTCGGGCTCACCAATGCCGTTCATGACAAAGTTAAAACGTATTCCCTTGGTATGCGTCAGCGTCTCGGGATTGCGCAGGCCATTCTTCACCGTCCGAATCTGCTCATTTTAGATGAACCGACAAACGGGCTTGATCCCGGCGGAATGAAGGATTTCCGCGATCACTTAAAGGAACTCGCGGAGCTTGAAGGGACGAGCATCCTTTTTGCGACGCATTTATTGCGTGAAGTGGAGGACCTTTGCGACCGTGTCATCATCATTCAAAAAGGTGAGATCAAAACAGAGGTTGTTCTGCGCGGCGCTGAGGAAAAAGAAGAAAAAGCCATCCTCGACATTCAGCCGGCTGATGAAGCATTCGAATGGCTGTCCCAACAGCAGTTTGTTCCGGAGAAAAACGGCGGGAGCATTACCGTCACCGTAGCGAAGAAGGACATCCCGGCATTAAACCGTGCGCTCGTCGGACAAGACTTTCTCGTGTATTCCATCATGCCGTATGCGGAATCGCTGGAGGATGAATTCATGAAAGTGACGACGGCGCTTCAAGAGGAGGGGGAGACGAATGTTTAAATTGACAGCGAATGAGCATATGAAGCTCTTTAACCGAAAAGTCTCATTAGTGGCGCTGATTCTGATGGCCGTTCTCCAATTTATTATGGCGCTTGTCATTAAACGGCTTGTCATCAGTTCCGGAACGGATGAGAATTTCATCGGCTATATGGCGTACGCGCCCGGGCTGAATATTCTGCTTGAGGCGTTAACAATCGTGATCGCGGCAACGATCATTTCCGCTGAATTTGATAAGAAAACGATCAAATTTCTGTTAATCCGCCCGGTAAAGCGGGAGCGGATTTTTGTATCTAAACTCATTACCGTATTTTTGGTCAGCTTGTACCTGTATGCGGCGTACTATATTCTGTCTCTGCTGTTCGGCATGGCTTTCTTCGGTGTGTCGGTGACATCTGAATCAGGGACGCTTCTTATGAACACCCTGAAAGTAATCGGCACGAACTGGGTCGAGGCGTTTGCGATGGCATGTTTTGGCTTGTTGTGTTCTTCTGTATTCCGAAACAGCGCAACGGCCGTCATTTTGTCATTTATCGTGCTGTACGGCGCAAAATCACTCGTGACGATTATGTCGCTCTTCCGAAACAAATGGGGAAGTTTTCTGCTGTTCGCAAATACTGACCTGACGCAATATATGAGCGGGGCGAAACCGCTGTTTGCGGGAATGACGCCGTTATTTTCCGCAGGCATTATCATTATCCATATCGTATTCTTCTTAGCCGTCGCTTGGTGGAGCTTTTGCAAACGCGATGTTCGGGTATAAAGTAAAGGAATGACATTTTTGTGAAAAAGATCACGATAAATCAATAATTTATGCTATTTTGATTTATAATAAAGGTAATGACGGAGGTGCTCACTTGAGAAATTTTATTACCGCATTACCGATTGTGTTATTGCTTGGTTTTTCCTTTGTGTCATTCATGTTCCAATTCGAACATCTTGTTTATTTCAGACTTGCGCTGGGATTGTTTTCTACAGTGGGGCTGTTTCTCTTATATAAATTGAAGACGGGATTCCGTTATTTCATCATCTACCTGTATGCAAGCTGGATCGTGCTTGCGGCGGTTACCGCGTTTGAAGAGCCGATTTTTTCAAGCTTTTTCTTTGGCGGGCTTGTGATGACGATGGGTTATCTCACATATATGCTGATTTATCTCGGGCTCAAGCAGGACCGCGGCCCGGAAGCAGTCTGAACGCGCTATTCCATGGAATAGCGCGTTTTTTTTGTACAGCCTCACAGTTGCGAAACGAGACTTGAATCTCTATAATACTTATTAACTTTATCGGAATTATAATGGGGGGATTCCAGTGTCTTTATGGATACAGAATGAACGGCAGAGGGAATGGATGGAAAAAATCGGCCTGCTTGCAGACGAATTTCAAAAAACAGCCGCGCTTGATGATGAGGCGGGCCGTTTTCCCGCGGAGAAAATTCAAAGACTGCGCGACGCAGGATATACGGCATTAACGGTACCTGAGGCATTCGGCGGCGCAGGCATTTCCGTTTATGATATGGTGCTGTTTCAGGAACGGCTGGCGCGGGGAGACGCGGCCGTTGCTCTCGGAATCGGCTGGCATTTATCCGTCATGGGTGAGCTCGGAGAAGGAAACAGCTGGGATGAAGATGTCTTTTCATTTATCACAGAAGAGGTGAAAAAGGGAGCTGTCTTGAACAGGGCAGCGACGGAACGGCAGACCGGCAGTCCGACGAGGGGAGGAAGACCGGGCACTTCCGCTGTCAAAAAAGACGGAAAATGGGTGCTGAACGGCCGAAAAACCTTTACAACCCTTTCGCTGACTTTAGATTATATGCTTGTGACGGCATGGATTGAAGAAAAACAAACGACCGGTGTTTTTCTCATTCATAAAGATCAGGCAGGCGTCTCGGTCGAAGAAACATGGGATATGATTGCCATGAAGGCGACCGGAAGCCATGATCTCCTTTTAGATCATGTCACGGTCAGTGACGAGCGGCTTGTGGAGCTTATCAGCGGGCCGAGAGCGGCGAAAGTGAATGGCTGGCTGCTTCACATTCCCGCTGCTTATCTGGGTATCGCTCAAGCGGCAAGGGACTATACCGTCCGGTTTGCATCCGAATATTCGCCGAACAGCCTGAACGGACCGATTAAAGACGTGCCGGCCGTTCAGCAGCGTGTCGGGGAAATGGAGCTTGAATTGTTAAAAGCGAGACAGTTTCTCTTCACGGCGGCGCAAATGTATGATGACCCAAAACGCCGCCCTTTCATCAAAAGCGAGCTCGGCGCCGCAAAACATATTGTGACAAATGCCGTCCTTTCTGTTGTTGATAAAGCAATGAGAATCACCGGCGCAAAAAGCCTTGAGCGAAACAATCCGCTTCAGCGGTATTATCGGGATGCCCGGGCCGGCCTTCACAATCCGCCGATGGACGATGCGGTCATCGGCAAATTAGCGGCGGAAGCCTTTGAGCAATAAAAAAAAGAGCCTGAAAAAGGCTCTTTTTATGTATGGCTGTTGTGCCGAAGCAGTTTTTGATGCTTGCGGTCAATTCTGTCATAGATCACATTCATCAGCTTTTGATTATTCATAATGGCCGCCTTGTTTTCTTTTATCAGCTGTTCGTATGTTTTTATTTTACGTTTCGCCATAAGTCCGCACCTTCCTTACATATTTGTATTCGCTTTCTAATTCTCCGAGCGATAATTCATATAAATGCCGTTCCGACTTTTTGTATATTCCGTTATTGATCAACAAATGGATCAGATGTTTTTTTCGTCCTTCAACTGATGATCTGAGCTGAGGAGAAGACCTCATGATTACCCTCCTAATCAAATGATATTGAGAATCATTATCAATTAATGAAAGTATACAATGGGCATATTCATATGTAAAGGAAAAATACCGCCAATTTTTCGACAAAAAGTTTCCCGGGGAATAATGCTGTCGAATTGATTTGATTCTGACAGATCAAAGCTGCTATTTTTCCGCTTTTCCATCCATACTATGAATGAGAATGGAGGAGTCCTTACATGAATGATCAAACGGCAAACTTAAAACGGGGTGAGAAAGGCGCGATTCTTAATATCGCCGCGTACCTCATCCTTGCCGCCGTCAAACTGGTGATCGGTCTTATTTATCATTCTGAAGCGCTCAGAGCGGACGGGTTAAATAATGCCACGGATATTGTCGCATCACTGGCTGTGCTGGTCGGGCTCCGGATTTCCCAGCGCCCCGCTGACACTGATCATGCCTACGGACATTATCGGGCTGAAACAATTTCTTCATTAATTGCGTCTTTTATTATGATGGCGGTCGGTATTGAAGTGCTGATCGGAGGAGCAAAGGCGATTGTCAGCGGAACGAAGGCCGAGCCGAGCTTCATTGCGGCATGGACGGCGCTCGGAAGCGCGATTGTAATGTACGGCATGTATGTGTATAACAGCCGTCTTGCGGATCGGGTTAAAAGTTCTGCGCTTCATGCGGCGGCGAAAGACAGCCGTTCTGACGCCTATGTCAGTATTGGGGCGTTTATAGGCGTCTTAACGGCCCGGCTTCATCTGCCGTGGATTGATCCGGTCATTGCTTTTCTGATCGGGATCATCATCTGTAAGACGGCATGGGACATCTTCAAAGATGCTTCCCACTCATTGACGGACGGGTTTGATCTGAAAGATTTGGAGCCGTATAAACACACGGTGAAAGAAATAAAAGAGGTCAGCAGGCTGAAGGATGTGAAAGCAAGGTATTTGGGGAGCACGGTACATGTGGAAATGGTCATCACGGTAGATCCTGGACTGTCTGTGAAAGAAGGCCATGAAGTAGCCGATGCAGTCGAATATGCAATAAAACATGAACATGATGTGACTCATGTCCATGTTCATGTAGAGCCTGAAGTCATAAACAAAGATCGTGAAACGAATTAAATATGCTGTGATAAAAACTCTGTGACTTCTTCGGGCGTTTTCGCGTTTGCACTGTGAAGATGCGCTTTCTTTTCGCCGTTTTTAAAGATCAGAAGGCTCGGGATGCCCATTACCTGATATTTGTCGGCAAGCTCAGGGAGCTCGTCTCTGTTCAGCTCATACCAATCATTTTGATTATATTCTTCCAAAATATCGCCGATGAACATATTCATGCGCGTGCAGTCAGGGCACCAGTCAGCGAAAAATTTCACGATGATTTCCTTGTCGGATTGAATAAGTTCATTAAATTGTTCTGTTGTACTGATTTTTTTCATATGACACATCTCCTTTTCCATGCCATTTTAATATAAAATAAAAAGGAATTACATACAAATGCTTTCATATTCAGAATGCCCAAAAATAATTAGATCATTTTCTGAGGAAAGTGATAAGATAGTAAAGATGAATTGTTGTGGGGGGAATATCCATTGAAAACAAGTCTAGGATTGGTGTACGGCGGAAAGTCAGCCGAACACAATGTATCGCTGCAGACAGCATTAGCTGTAACAAAAGCGCTTAATACTGAGAAGTTTGATATACATCCGATTTACATCACTGAAAAAGGAGAATGGCAAAGAGGCCCGCTGCTGACTGAGCCGGTTTCCAACGTGAAAATGCTTCAGCTGGAACAAAACGGTGAAAGTTTTGCTCTATCAGCATTGAACCGGGAAATGTTTCCTGAAGCGTCGCCTGACGAAAAGGCGCCGATCGATGTCGTATTTCCGCTTCTGCACGGACCGAACGGTGAAGACGGCACCATTCAGGGTCTGCTGGAATTGCTGAACGTTCCTTATGTCGGCAACGGAGTGCTTGCATCATCAGCCGGCATGGATAAAGTCATCATGAAGCATTTGTTCGCTCAAGCGGGGCTTCCGCAGGCGAAGTACGCCGCTTTCTTAAAAAAGGACTGGAAACAGACGCCGGACAGCTGCTTACAGCAGGTTGAAGAGGAGCTGGGATATCCGTGCTTCGTCAAACCGGCGAACCTCGGGTCAAGCGTCGGAATCAGCAAATGCCGAAACCGTGAAGAGCTTGAAAAAGCCTTCGAACTGGCTTTTGAGTATGACCGGAAAATTGTGGTGGAAGAAGGAATCGCCGGAAGAGAAATCGAAATCGGCGTACTCGGAAATGACGAACCGAAATGCTCCGCCGTCGGTGAAATCGCGCCGAAAACCGACTTTTACGATTACAAGGCGAAATATGAAGACGGCGACACGGATTTAATGATTCCCGCGCAAGTGACGGATGAACAATATGCGGAAATCAGCGAAATGGCGATTAAAGCCTTCAAAGCGATTGACGGATCAGGCCTTGTCCGCGCCGATTTCTTCCTGACCAATGACGGTCAAGTGCTCATTAACGAAGTGAACACAATGCCGGGCTTTACGCCATTCAGCATGTTCCCGCTGCTTTGGAAAGAAGCAGGCGTAGATTACAGTGATCTGATCGAACAGCTGGTTGAGCTGGCAAAAGAACGCCATGCCGAAAAACAGCTGATTAAACATACATTTTAATGAAGACGGACACTGCCTGAAGGGGCAGTGTCTTTTCCCGTAACAGACAACATTTTCAGAAAGCGAGGTGCCACCTTTGATAAAGCGAACTGTAAAGCGAATCGCAGACATGGTCAAAGGCACACTGACAAATCCCGTATTTGAACAAACAATGATTGAGGGCGCCGCAACCGATACGCGGACTTTGGAAAAAAATCAGCTGTTCATTCCTTTAAAAGGCGAGCATTTTAACGGCCACACCTTTGTGCCGCAAGCATTCGAAAAAGGCGTTTCCGCGGTATTGTGGGACCGCTCTGAACCGAATCCGCCGGAAGAGCGTGCTGTCATCCTGGTCGATGACACGCTGGAGGCGCTGCAAACATTGGCAAAAGCTTATTTAAAAGAGCTCGGCACACGGGTTATCGGGGTGACCGGAAGCAACGGAAAAACGACAACGAAAGACATGCTTCACGCCGTTCTCGGCACTCAGTACCGCGTTCACAAAACCGCCGGCAATTTCAACAATCATATCGGTCTGCCGCTGACTGTGCTTGCCATGCCTGAAGATACAGAAATCGCCGTTTTAGAAATGGGAATGAGCGCGAGGGGCGAAATTGATTTTCTGAGCCGTCTTGCTGAACCGGAAGCTGCCGTCATTACCAATATCGGCGAATCCCACATGCAGGATTTAGGCTCAAGAGAAGGAATTGCGGAGGCGAAACTTGAAATTATAAACGGACTTCGGGAAGACGGCGTTCTGTTTTATTTCGGGGATGAGCCGCTGCTCCGCCAAAAGGCGTACACTTGCCGGACAACGACATACGGCGCAGGCGCGGACAACGATCTCCGCCTGAAAGAAATAAAACAGGCGGAAGAAGGCACGTACTTTAATATCGACGGGATCGACCGTTCTTTCTTTATTCCCGTTCTCGGCAGACATAATGTCATGAATGCCATGGCCGCATACGCCGCCGGCATCTATTTCGGCATTACGCCGGAAAATGCCGCTCTGGGACTGAGCCGCCTGAAGGTGACGGGGATGAGATTGGAACTGGTCAAAACGGACAACGGCATCTCGATCGTAAACGACGCGTATAATGCGAGCCCGACGTCAATGAAAGCGGCGGTAGAATTAATCGAAACGATGAAAGGCTATCGGAAGAAAATGCTCGTGCTCGGTGATATGCTTGAACTTGGTGATGAAGAAAAAGCATTCCACGAAGAATGCGGAGCTGCGGTCAATCCGGCGGAAATCGACCATGTATTTACTTACGGCACACTCGGCGCATTCATCGCTGACGGAGCGCGCCGGCATTTTGAAGAAGGGCGCGTCAGCCATTATCTTGACAAAAAAGAACTGCTTCACGCCATACAGGAAATGGCCGCTTCCGGCGATCTCCTTCTGTTTAAAGCATCGAGAGGTATGAAGCTCGAAGAAATCGTTAAAGATTTATTAGAGAAGAACTGAAAAAATACTGATCAGCATTATAAAAATATACAAAAATGAAGAAACTAATTCAGGGTGAAATAATTCTGTCCGTATGAAAAAGAAAGACCGCCGGCTGGGAAATCCCGTCCGGCGCGGGGGCCGGCCTCGTTCGCGGGAAGAATCCGGTCAGGCCGCTTCCGGCCGCCTGACCATCTCGCCTTATTGAAAAACACATAGTGTAATGGTAAGATTAAACGTAAAGTAATTCGGGCTTTGTATACGTATGATCCTGTCCTTTGGATGAAAGGGCGGTTTTTAGTGGTAAATCACGACATTACTGAAACAGCAATTAGAAGGAGTTTGAATAATTTGACTATAACGTTTCAAGATTTTCAATTAAGTTCTGATCTCATGAAGGCAATTAATCGTATGGGGTTTGAAGAAGCAACGCCGATTCAGGCACAAACGATTCCGCTCGGACTTTCAAATAAAGACGTCATTGGACAAGCGCAAACAGGTACAGGTAAAACAGCTGCGTTTGGTATACCCCTTGTTGAAAAAATGAACCCCGAGTCTCCTAATATTCAAGCAATCGTAATCGCGCCAACCCGTGAATTAGCCATTCAAGTATCTGAAGAGTTATATAAAATCGGACAAGATAAGCGTGCGAAAGTGCTGCCTATTTATGGCGGACAGGATATCGGACGTCAGATCCGCGCATTGAAGAAAAACCCGCATATCATCGTAGGTACGCCGGGGCGTCTTCTTGACCATATCAACCGCCGTACGATCCGTTTAAACAACGTGAATACGGTTGTCATGGATGAGGCTGATGAAATGCTGAACATGGGATTCATTGATGATATTGAATCCATTCTCTCAAATGTACCGAGCGAGCACCAAACGCTCTTATTCTCAGCAACAATGCCTGCGCCGATCAAACGGATCGCAGAGCGTTTCATGACTGAGCCGGAACACGTAAAAGTAAAAGCGAAAGAAATGACTGTGTCCAACATTCAGCAGTTCTACTTGGAAGTGCAGGAGCGCAAAAAATTCGATACCCTGACTCGTCTTCTTGACATTCAGTCTCCGGAACTTGCGATCGTATTCGGACGTACGAAACGCCGTGTCGATGAGCTTGCTGAAGCCCTGAACCTTCGCGGATATGCGGCCGAAGGAATTCACGGCGACTTAACGCAGGCGAAACGTATGGTTGCGCTTCGTAAATTTAAAGAAGGTGCGATCGAAGTGCTTGTAGCGACTGACGTTGCCGCCCGCGGACTTGATATCTCAGGCGTTACCCACGTTTACAACTTTGACGTGCCTCAAGATCCTGAAAGCTACGTTCACCGTATCGGAAGAACGGGACGCGCAGGAAAAACGGGTATGGCGATGACGTTTATCACACCGCGTGAGAAAAACATGCTTCGCGCGATCGAACAAACGACAAAACGCAAAATGGACCGCATGAAAGAGCCGACGCTTGACGAAGCATTAGAAGGTCAGCAGCAGATGACGGTTGACCGTCTGCGCACGGCGATCAGCGAAAACAACCTGAACTTCTACATGACGGCAGCTGCGGAATTGTTAGAAGATCATGATGCAGTGACAGTTGTGGCTGCAGCCATTAAAATGGCGACAAAAGAGCCGGACAGCACGCCTGTACGCCTCACTGATGAAGCGCCGATGGTCAGCAAACGCTATAAAAACCAGCGTACTTCTAAGCGCAGAGAAGGCCAAGGCGGCGGCTACCGCGGCGGCAAAGGGAAAACCAACAACCGTTCTTCCTACGATAAAAAACGCTCAAGCGACCGCCGTTCTTCAGGTGACAGACGCCAGAAAAAATCATACTAAAACACAGGAAGCGGACCCTTTTACGGGGTCCGCTTTTTTTTGATATGCCGGAAAGTGAATCTTTTTTGCAAATCAGCCGTATTTGTATGTATGATAAAAAATGGGAGGTAGCTATGTTGAGAGCACAGCCAAAAAATCGAATCAGTCCAAGCGGCTTAAAAGTCTGGCGTCTTCAGGAAATCATCCTGTCCGCTTTCTGTCTTCTGGCCGTTATAGCAGCAGCTGTTTTAAGCCATTTCTTCCATTGGCCGTATTGGATCACCGGAGTCCTCGGCATCATTTGGATATTCGGTTCAGTGATATCCGTCTATGCCATACCGAAAATCAGGCACAGGATCTGGCGCTATGAAGTCCATGAAAATGAAATTGATATTCAATCCGGCATTTTTATTGTCAAACGGGTCATTGTGCCGATGGTGAGGGTGCAGCACGTAGATACTTCACAAGGCCCGCTCCTCAGAAGGTATCGTCTGGCCTCAGTCAAAATCTCCACGGCGGCAACTGTTCATTCCATTCCGGCGCTTGATATGGAGGAAGCTGACCGGCTGAGGGATTCCATTTCCCGTCTGGCAAGGGTGACGGAAGATGATGTCTGAGCCGAAACGTCTGCACCCGGCGGCCGTGATTTTGAACTTATTCCATATTATTATCGAAACCATTAAAAACATTATTCTGCCATTTTTTCTCGTCTATATTGTAAACTCCAACCACTTCATCCGCTTTTACGGAGGCATTGCGCTCGCCGTCCTGCTTATCTGGCTGATTACGGCTAGTGTGATCGAGTGGAGAAAATTTACATACCGGATTGAGGACGGAGAATTCAGAATTGAAGAAGGCTTGTTTTTTACGAAAAAGAGATACATCTCCATTGACCGGATTCAATCAATGAATACGAGTGCCGGCATCATTCAGCAGCTTTTTAAGCTTGTTAAGCTTCAAATCGAAACGGCCGGCGACGGGAAAAACGCCGAAGCCGTCTTATCCGCCATTACTGTGGAAGAGGCGGAACGGATCAGAGCGGCTGTTTTTCAGCAAAAAGCGGAGCAAGAAGAACGAGGGGAGACCGAAGCAGAGCAGGAGCCGATGCGCGGGGAAGATGTGCAATCCGTTTACCGCCTGTCTGTAGGTGAGCTGCTTATGGCCGCCTCAACATCCGGGGGAATCGGTGTCATCATCTCAGCGGTATTCGCCCTCTTTTCTCAGATTGATGAAGTACTTCCGATGGACTGGCTCTATGACAGGTTTTCTTTTCTCAAGCATGCGAGCATCGGCATATACGCCGTGATGATTTTCATAGGATTGTTCATCGCCTGGCTGTTAAGCATCGCCGGTATGATGATCAAGCATGCCAACTTTAAGATAGAAAAAAAAGAACACGAATTGGTCATTACCAGAGGAATTATTGAAAAACATCAAGTGACGATCCCGCTCCGTAAAATCCAAGCCATTAAAATGAAAGAAAATGTGATCAGGCAATTATTCGGATACGCGACGGTTGCGATTGTCAGCGCCGGCAGTGCGGGGAATGAGAAAGAAGGAGCACAGACGATTCTGTTTCCGATCATCCGCAAATCAAAGCTCGGAGTGATGCTGAACGGTTTCACACCGGATTACGTGCTGGAAGAAAATCGGAATCATTTGCCGAAAAGGGCGCTGCGCCGGTATTTATTCCGATCCATAATCTTCTCGGTTTTCGTGATCATCCCGCTTTGTATTCTGTTTAAACCGTGGGGATATGCATCGCTCCTTGTGCTTCCCGTCGAAATAGTGCTTGGATATGCCTCGTTTAGGACAGCGTCATGGTGCATAAACGGCGGCAGGCTTCAGATCACCACGAGGCTTATCGGGAAGACGACCACGATTATGCTGAGAAGAAGAATGCAGATGTTTGAAGTCAGCCGCTCCTTTCTGCAAAAAAGAAGGCGGCTCGCATCTGTGGCTACCGCAGTGAAATCAGCTCACCACATGGAGCATGTCATGCTGAAGGATGTCAGCGAGGAAGATGCCGAACGCATCGGGCGCTGGTATTCATATGAAAAAGCGGACGGTTAATACCGCCGCTTTTTTTGCTGCACGCATAAAAAGGAAAGCAAAAATCCGCCTGCCAGTCCGAACAAATGCGCCATAATGTTAATATTAGAGTTGATAAACGTCGACAGCACCGCGATGATAAGCAGGGTCATAATCATTTTCGACTGATCCCGGCCGATCAGCTCCTTGCGGAAAACAGTCAAAAACACATACACGCCGAAAAGTCCGAAGATCGCGCCGGATGCGCCGACATGCACATAATCAAGCGGTTCGGCAAGATACGTGCCGATATTGCCGATGATGCCCGATGCGATGTACACAATCAGAAAACGGACTTTTCCGAGCATCTGCTCAAGCGGGGGCGCGAATAAAAAGAGAGACATGGAGTTAAACAAAAGGTGAGTGAAATTCGCGTGTAAAAACATCGGTGTCACCAGCCGCCACCATTCTCCCGAGGAAACGCCGTAATTATAGCCGGTCACAGCATCTGACCACATCATGACGGAATGAAGCGGCATACTGAAAAACAGCCACAAGAACGCCTGCAGCGCCAAGATACAGCTGACGGCCGGATAACGTCTGATAAAAGTCTGGAAATTTTCCGTTCGTATAAACATCGCAAGCCCCTTTGCATCTGATTTGTTACATATATAGTAACACGTTTATGACATAAACCGTTTTTTAGTACGGACTTTTAGGAGGAATTCACATGATTTTCGGAATCGGAATCGACATCGTTGAACTGCACAGAATTGAAAACATGCTCAGCCGGCAGACGAGGTTTCCGCAAAGAATATTGACGGAGGCTGAATACGCCCGTTTTACATTGCTGTCGGACAAAAGGAAAATTGAATTTATCGCGGGAAGATTTGCGGCAAAAGAAGCTTTTTCGAAAGCATACGGCACAGGTATCGGCAAAGAGCTCAGCTTTCAGGATATTGAAACCGGAAACGACACGGCGGGAAAGCCTGTGCTGGCCTGCGCCAAGCTTGACGGCGCGGCGGTTCACGTCTCCATTACCCATACAAAAGAATACGCCGCGGCACAGGTCGTGATTGAAAGGTTGTCACGCTAGTCTGCATATTAGCCGGAACCCCTTCATATATTTGATAGTGCATTAAGGGAGACAAGTTGTTTGAGGCTTTTATGGTACGCGTCCGTCCGTTCAGGGCGTACCGTTAAAGTCAAACAAGCGATTTCTTCCTTTTACATCAATTGAGAAGAAGGGGTTGAAAAAAGGTGAGAAAAAGCTTTGTTTTGCTTTTAACGGGACTGCTTGCCGTCCTTATTCTTTCGGCCTGCGGCCAAAAATCACAGGAAGATATCGTGAACGGTTTAGATAAGAAGGCGAAAGAATACACCTCGTACAAAGCGAAAGCCAAAATGACCATCGAAACGGGGAGTGATCCGCAAGTATACAATGTGGAAATCTGGCATAAAAAACCTTCCCTGTACCGGGTCTATTTGGAAAATCCGAAAAAAGACCAAAATCAAGTCATCTTACGGAACGCCAACGGAGTCTTTGTCCTCACGCCGTCTCTAAATAAGAGCTTCCGCTTCCAAAGCGACTGGCCGAATAACAGCAGCCAAGTATATTTGTTTGAGTCACTTGTAAAGGACGTGCAGCATGACAAAGACGCCGTCTATTCCGCCAAAGATAAAAAGTACACGTTTGAAACAAAAACAAACTATCAGCACAACAAAATGCTGCCGACTCAGGAAATCACTTTCAACAAAAAGGACATGAGCCCGTCGCTCGTCAAAGTCATGGATACAGACCGGAAAGTGATGGTAAAAGTCGAATTCAAAAGCTTTGAATTCAACAAGCCGTTTGATAAAGACTCTTTTGACGAGAAGAAAAATATGACGCTTTCCCAGATGGACGTCGCCACAAGCGCTAAGCCGTCTGATTCATTTGCGGTCAAAACACCGCTTCAAGTGCCGGCCGGCGTCAAAAAGCTTGAAGAGAAAGATATTTCAACGGCGGACGGCAAACGGATCGTCATGACTTACGGCGGAGAAAAATCATTCACCCTTATTCAAGAAAAAGCCCATATCGCAAAAGCCGCCTCTGCCGTCACGCTGAAAGGCGAACCGGTTAATCTCGGCTTCACGGTGGCCGCATTATCTGATACGTCTTTAACGTGGACATATGACGGAGTGGATTATCTTCTGTCATCACAGGATCTGACAAAAGATGAAATGGTGGCCGCCGCCAAAAGCATGCAGGGACAGTCGTCAAAATAACGTCAAAAAAGAGGCCGCCGCTGTCGGTCTCTTTTTTGATTCCATTTCACTTTGCAGAATAATTTTAGTATGATAATAACAATATGAATTGAAAATAATGCTAGGAAGTGTATCGAATGAACACAGCATCCTTTTACAGAGAAACGTGGGCGGAAATCAACCTGTCCGCGATTAAAGAAAATGTCACGCATATGAAAAAACACATCGGGCAAAACGTCCATCTCATGGCGGTTGTAAAGGCGAACGCTTACGGCCACGGAGATTTGGAAGTTGGGAAAGCCGCGCTTGAAGCGGGTGCCTCTTGTCTTGCCGTAGCCATACTGGATGAAGCAATTTCATTGAGAAAACGGGGCATTACAGCGCCGATTCTCGTGCTTGGCGCCGTGCCGCCCGAATATGTACAAGCAGCTGCTGAGTATGACGTAACACTCACGGGGTATTCTGTTGAATGGCTTCAGGAAGCTGCGCGCCACCTCGGAAGTGAAACAGTGCCGTTTCATCTGAAAGTCGACACCGGCATGAACAGACTCGGAGTCAAAACGGAGGAAGAAGTCCAAAGCGTGTTAAAAATCCTCAGCCAAAATCCCGGTTTAGTCTGTAAAGGCGTATTCACCCACTTTGCTACCGCGGATGAGAAAAACAGAGATTATTTCCTCTTCCAGTTTGACCGCTTTAAAAAATTGATCGCTCCGCTTCCTTTAAAAGAATTGATGGTGCACTGCGCGAACAGCGCTGCCGGACTTCGTCTTAAAAAAGGCTTCTTTAACGCGGTTCGTTTCGGCATCAGTATGTACGGGCTTCGTCCTTCTGCTGACATCCAAAGCGAAATTCCGTTTCAATTAAAACCGGCTTTTGCGCTGCACTCTGTTTTATCCCATGTGAAAAAGATCCGCAAAGGGGAAAGCGTCAGCTACGGCGCAACATATACGGCAGAGAAGGATCAATGGATCGGAACGGTTCCCATCGGCTATGCGGACGGGTGGCTCCGCAAGCTGAGCGGCACGTCTGTGCTGATCGGAGGCAAACGGATGAACATCGCGGGAAGAATCTGCATGGATCAATTGATGGTCGAATTAGATCAATCTTATCCGCCGGGCACCAAAGTCACCCTGATCGGCAGCCAGAAGGAAGAAACGATCACGATGGATGAAATCGCAGGGCGGCTTGGGACGATTAATTACGAGGTCCCTTGTACCATTAGTTCCCGCGTTCCCCGTATGTTTTTGGAAAATGAGAGTATAATGGAAGTAAGAAATCCTTTACTGCAAGATAATACAAACAAGTAGCCGTCATCCGGAAAAAGAGAATTTATAAAACAGCTTTGCTTGACGTTTGAATAATGGTATCATTATGTCTGGATGGATGTATTGGTCGTATCCGTAAGTTTGGTGGAGGTGTATGTTTTTTGTCTGAATCCAGCGCAAGAACCGAAATGAAAATCAGCTTGCCTGAAAACTTAGTAGCTGAATTGGATGGTGTAGCGATGCGGGAGAAACGAAGCAGAAACGAACTGATATCACAAGCAGTGAGAGCGTATGTCAGCGAACGGACAACTCGCCATAACCGTGATTTGATGAGACGCGGGTATATGGAAATGGCGAAAATCAACTTGAATATCTCTTCTGAGGCTCACTATGCTGAGTGCGAAGCAGAAACGACCGTTGAGCGCTTAGTCAGCGGAGGATAATCATTTTGATTGTAAAGCGCGGCGATGTTTATTTTGCTGATTTATCTCCTGTTGTTGGCTCAGAGCAAGGCGGCGTACGCCCGGTTTTAGTGATCCAAAATGATATCGGAAATCGCTTTAGCCCGACTGCTATTGTTGCAGCCATAACAGCCCAAATACAGAAAGCGAAATTACCAACCCACGTCGAAATTGATGCAAAACGCTACGGTTTTGAAAGAGATTCCGTTATTTTGCTGGAGCAAATTCGGACGATTGACAAGCAAAGATTAACGGATAAAATAACTCATCTGGATGATGAAATGATGGATAAGGTTGATGAAGCCTTGCAAATCAGTTTGGCACTCATTGATTTTTAGTCATATTTTGGTTGCTCATATGGAGCAACTTTTTTTGTTTTCGAAAAACATAAGCGCTATAATAAAGAGATAATCAAACAAAATTTGTTGTTTTGTGTCGGGAGGTCAGTGAAACCCATGTCGAATCAGAAAGTGTATCAGTTCATCATTGATCAGCATGATGAACTGCTTGATACTTGGACAGCCAAACTAAAAGAAGTAGGCAATCAGGAAGACTATCAGCTTACGAATCACATATGTGAAAATATTTGTAAAGACTATATAGACATTCTTTTATTATCGACTAAAAATGACGAGGCTACGGAAGAGCAGATCAGTGAACTCGCACTGCGCGCCGTTCAGCTCGGCCTGTCACTGAAACTTCTTTCAGCCACCCTGTCAGAGTTTTGGAAACTGCTTTACGAAACGATGGTCGACCTTAATATGGCCGATCAGGACAGAGCAGATTTGATTTTGGAAATAGACAGCTTTTTCAATCCGATCAACACGGAGATCTTAAATCAGTATTCTATCTCCTGGGAAAAAACGGTTACTTTGCAAAAAATCGCGCTTCAGGAATTGTCGGCTCCGCTGATCCCGGTATTTGAGCATGTAACGGTCATGCCGCTTGTCGGGACGATTGATACGGAGCGTGCAAAGCACATTATGGAAAATCTGTTAAACGGCGTCGTAAAGCACCGTTCACAGGTTGTATTAATTGATATCACGGGCGTGCCGGTCGTTGATACGATGGTGGCGCACCATATTATCCAGGCATCGGAAGCGGTGCGGCTTGTCGGCGCGAAATGCCTGCTCGTCGGAATCCGTCCGGAAATCGCGCAGACGATCGTTAATCTGGGAATTGATTTGTCGCAGGTTATTACGAAGAATACCCTTCAAAAAGGAATTCAAACAGCGCTTGAAATGACAAATCGAAAAATCGTTTCATTGGGGGAATAACATTGTGAGACATCCAAAAATCCCGATCCTGAAACTGTATAACTGCTTATTGGTATCCATCCAATGGGAACTTGACGACCAGACAGCTTTGCATTTTCAAGAAGATCTGCTGAACAAAATCTATGAAACCGGCGCAAACGGGGTCGTCATTGACCTGACATCCGTTGACATGATCGATTCATTTATCGCGAAAGTGCTCGGCGATGTCATCACCATGTCTAAATTGATGGGCGCAAATGTCGTATTGACGGGAATTCAGCCGGCTGTGGCGGTCACATTGATTGAACTCGGAATCTCACTTGAGGAAATTGAAACGGCGCTCGATTTAGAGCAAGGGCTTGAGACATTGAAGCGGGAATTGGGGGAATAGCGATGAACGACCAATCCTGTGTGAAAATCATGACAGAATGGGATATCGTAGCCGCCAGACAGCTTGGCCGCAACGTTGCGAAGGAATTAGGCTTCGGCACGGTGGACCAGGCCAGAATCACGACGGCTATCTCAGAATTGGCCAGAAACATTTACTTATATGCAGGCAAGGGCCAGGTCAGCATAGAACAAGTAAACGACAGAGGGAAAAAAGGCCTTAAAATTATAGCAGAAGACAAAGGACCCGGAATCCCCGACATCCGTAAAGTGATGGAAGACGGCTTTTCAACGTCAGGCGGACTGGGAGCGGGACTTCCGGGCGTCAAAAGGCTGATGGACGAATTCAGCCTGCAATCTGTTGCAGGGGAAGGAACAGAGATTCAAGCCGTGAAATGGCTTCGGTAGGAGGTTAGAACGTGGATTTCAGGGAGGTTATAGAGCAGCGGTATCATCAGCTGCTTAGCCGATATATAGCCGAATTAACAGAAACATCTTTATATCAAGCCCAAAAATTCAGCCGAAAAACGATTGAACATCAGGTTCCTCCGGAGGAGATCATCAGCATCCACCGAAAAGTAGTAAAGGAACTGTATCCGGATCTGCCGGAAGATGTTTTTCATTCGCTGGATTTTTTAATAGAAGTCATGATTGGCTACGGGATGGCTTATCAGGAACATCAAAGTCTGAGAGATATCCAGCAGGAGCTTCGTTCAGAAATTGAAATTGCCGCAAATGTTCAGCAGACGCTGCTTGGCACAAAAATTCCTGAAGAAGAAGACCTGGATATCGGGGCAATCAGCGTCCCCGCCAAACAGATGAGCGGGGACTATTATCACTTTGTCAAAGACAAGGAATCGATTAACATCGCGATAGCCGATGTCATCGGAAAAGGAATACCCGCCGCATTGTGCATGTCGATGATCAAGTATGCCATGGACTCTCTTCCGGAGACCGGCATTCACCCCTCCCAAGTGCTGAAAAATCTTAACCGCGTTGTAGAACAGAACGTGGACTCAAGCATGTTTATCACCATGTTTTACGCAAACTACAATACGAAAAATCACCAATTTACATATGCCTCTGCGGGGCATGAACCGGGCTTCTACTACTCTGAAAAAGAAAAAAAGTTTTATGATCTGGAGGCAAAAGGATTGGTGCTGGGAATTTCTCAGGATTTTGATTACAGCCAATATGAACAGCACATGGACGAAGGAGACATGATCGTTCTTTTTTCTGACGGCGTCACCGAATGCCGTACCGAAAACGGTTTCTTAGAACGCAGCGACATTCAGCGCATGCTGGAAGAACATATGGACTGCTCCGCGCAGGATATGGTCAAAAATATTTACGACAGCCTGCTGAGACTCCAGGACTTTCAGCTTCATGACGATTTTACGTTAATTGTTTTGAAAAGAAAGGTTTAAAAAAACAGCAGCACGGGTAAAAAGCCATTAGCACGAGTAAGGATAACTTTCAGAGGTGATACGATGAATTTAACGGTAGATATGAAGGAGAATCTTTCAGATATACAAATCAATATCGCTGGAGAAATCGATGTATACTCAGCTCCGGTGGTTCGTGAAAAGCTGATGCCCCTGGCAAACGAGGGGAAGGACATGAGAATCTGCTTAAAAGATGTAAATTATATGGACAGTACGGGTTTAGGCGTTTTTGTAGGCGTGTTTAAAACGGTGAGCAAGGAAGGCGGCTCTCTCAAGCTTGAGAATCTTTCCGACCGGCTCGTCCGTCTGTTTGAAATTACGGGGCTTAAGGACATCATCGACATTTCGGCAAAGTCAGAAGGTGGCGTGCAATGAGTACATCAGTTGATTATATAGAGATGAAAATTCCGGCTGAACCGGAATATGTAGGAATCGTCAGGCTTACGTTATCAGGTGTCGCAAGCAGAATGGGCTATACCTATGATGACATTGAAGATTTAAAAATCGCTGTCAGCGAAGCTTGTACAAACGCTGTCCAGCATGCATACAATGATGAAAATAAGGGAGAAGTATCCGTGCGGTTCGGTGTGTTTGAGGATCGGCTGGAGGTCATTGTCGCCGATCAGGGAGACAGCTTTGATTTTGATCAGAAGCAGCAGGATCTCGGGCCGTACACACCTTCGCACACAGTCGATCAATTGTCAGAAGGAGGGCTCGGTCTGTATTTAATGGAAACGCTCATGGATGAAGTCAAAGTTCAAAGCAACTCTGGCGTAACCGTGGCGATGACAAAGTATTTAAATGGGGAGCGAGTTGATCATGGCACAACCATCAAAAACTACGAAACTAACTAAAGATGAAGTTGATCGGCTCATACGCGACTTTCAAACACATGATAATAAAGAAGCCCAGGAAACACTCGTCGAGGTGTATACCAATCTCGTCGAAATGCTGGCAAAGAAATATTCAAAAGGAAAAAGCTTTCATGAAGATCTCCGCCAGGTCGGGATGATCGGACTTCTCGGAGCCATTAAACGGTATGATCCCGAGGTCGGCAAATCCTTTGAAGCATTTGCGATTCCGACCATCATCGGCGAGATCAAACGCTTCCTCAGAGATAAAACATGGAGCGTACACGTCCCGAGACGGATTAAAGAACTCGGGCCGCGCATTAAAATGGCGGTGGATCAGCTGACGACAGAGACGCAGCGGTCGCCGAAAGTCGAAGAAATCGCAGCCTTTCTCGATGTGTCAGAAGAGGAAGTGCTTGAAACGATGGAGATGGGAAAAAGCTATCAGGCGCTGTCTGTCGATCACAGCATCGAAGCGGATGCGGACGGAAGCACCGTCACAATTTTAGATATCGTCGGGTCGCAGGAGGAAGGATACGAACGCGTCAACCAGCAGATGATGCTCAAAAGCGTGCTTCATGTGCTGTCCGACCGCGAAAAACAGATTATCGATCTAACATTTGTGCAAAATAAAAGCCAAAAAGAAACAGGGGACATTCTCGGAATATCTCAAATGCACGTCTCGCGCCTGCAGCGGAAAGCGGTGAAAAAACTGAGAGAGGCCTTGATTGGAGATCCCTCCATGGAGCTAATGTAATGATTCAGGTTGAAGAAAATGAACATGTTCAAACTCTTGTATACCAATTAAATAAAGAAGGCAAGTCCATATGCGGCGACAGCTTTTTTATGAAGGCGAATGAAGAAGAATTAGTTTGCGCGGTAGCGGACGGTCTCGGCAGCGGATCTCTTGCCAACGAATCCTCGTCAGCCATTAAAGACATCGTGGAAACGTATGCGGATGAGGATGTGGAGAGCATCATTGAGCGCTGCAATCAAGCGATGAAAAACAAAAGAGGGGCGACTGCCTCCATCTTAAAAATCAATTTCATCAAAAGGGAATTGACATACTGCTCGATCGGCAATGTCCGTTTCTTCCTGCACTCCCCATCAGGCGAAGTCTTTCATCCGCTGCCGATTTCGGGTTACCTCTCAGGCAAACCGCAAAGATACAAAACGTATACGTCATCATACGAAAAAGGGGCGAGGTTCATCATCTACACGGATGGGCTTGAGGTTCCGCATATCCGCACCTGCTTAAAGCAGGGACACTCAATAGAAGATATATCAAAATCACTTCATCCGTACACAACATCCAGACGTGATGATTTGACCTATATTCTAGGGCAGCTTTTATCGTAAGGCTGCTTTTTTTATGTTCCGCCGTTTTTTGATACACTAGAGAAAGAATGAAGAGATGGAGGCTTTTGTGATATGGAAACGTTAGCCCTTTTGAAAAAACAAATTGCTGAAGAAACAGCGTTATCCCAAAAACATGTCGAAAGTGTCATCCGCCTGCTGGAAGACGGCAATACCGTCCCGTTTATTGCGCGGTACCGAAAAGAGCAGACCGGCTCAATGGACGAGGTGCAGATTCAGGCAATCTCCGAGCGGTGGCAATACATACAAAACCTGACGCAGCGGAAAGAAGAAGTCATCAGATTGATCTCTGAGCAGGACAAGCTGACGGAAGGGCTGAAGCAAAAAATCGAACAAGCGGTCAAGCTTCAGGAAGTCGAGGATTTATACCGTCCCTTCAAACAAAAACGGAAAACAAAAGCCACCGTCGCCAAAAGCAAAGGCCTTGAACCGCTTGCGGACTATATACTTTCTCTCCCGAAAGAAAACCGCCTTCACGACATCGCTGATCAATATATCAGTGCAGAAAAAGAAGTCGCTTCAAGAGAGGAAGCCATCGAAGGCGCGAAGCACATCATAGCCGAACAAATCTCGGATGATCCTCATTTCAGAAAGTGGATTCGCCAGGAAACGTATAAAAAAGGAATTCTCACTTCCGCAACAGGCAAGTCAGCCGCAGATGACGAGAAAAACGTCTATGAAATGTACTACGAGTACGAAGAGCCGATCCAAAAGGTCGTTCCTCACAGAGTACTTGCGATGAACCGCGGTGAAAAAGAAGGCATTTTAAAGATTGCGATCGAACCGCCCGCCGATCAGATAAAAGCTTATTTAGAAAAGCAAATCATCAAACACCGTGAAACGCCTGTGAAAGAAACGCTGAAAGAAGCCATTGAGGACAGTTACAAACGTCTGATCCAGCCGGCTATTGAGCGCGATATCCGCAAAGAGCTGTCAGAAAAAGCAGACGCGCAGGCGATTCATATTTTCGCTGAAAACCTGCGTAAGCTCCTGCTGCAGCCGCCGATGAAGGGGAAAGTTGTGCTCGGCGTCGATCCGGCCTTCCGTACGGGGTGCAAACTGGCAGTTGTTGATGAGACGGGAAAGGTGCTGAAAATCGACGTCATTTACCCGCACGCTCCCGTAAAAAAGACAGCGGAAGCCCGGAAAAAAATCAAAGAATTGCTGGACCGGTACGAAGTCGAGGTTGTGGCGATCGGAAACGGCACGGCATCACGGGAGACAGAGCAATTCGTCGTTGATGTGCTGAAAGAAACAGAGCGGGACATTTATTATGTCATCGTCAATGAGGCCGGAGCAAGCGTGTATTCCGCGTCAGAAATCGCCCGTGAAGAATTTCCGGATTTTCAGGTCGAAGAGCGCAGCGCCGTCTCCATCGCGCGGAGGTTGCAGGACCCGCTGGCCGAGCTTGTAAAAATTGATCCTAAATCCGTCGGCGTCGGGCAATACCAGCATGATGTCAGCCAAAAGCATTTAAATGAATCACTCCGTTTTGTCGTAGAGACCGTCGTCAACCAAGTCGGGGTGAATGTCAATACAGCATCAGCCGCGCTGCTTCAATATGTAGCCGGGTTATCCAAAACCGTTGCCGGTAATATCGTTAAAAAAAGGGAAGAGCTCGGAAAATTTACAAATCGCAAAGAGCTGAAAGAAATCCCGCGTCTCGGCGCAAAAACATATGAACAGTGCATCGGCTTTTTGAGAGTGCCTGGGGGACCGGAGCCGCTCGACCGCACCGGGATACACCCGGAAAGCTATAAAGAGACAAAGGCGCTGCTCAAAAAACTGCAGCTCACTGCGGATCAGATCGGAAGCGCGGACGCAAAAGAGAAAATAAGCGCACTGCAACTGTCTGAAACGGCTGAAGAGCTTGGTATAGGGGAAATTACGCTTGCGGATATTTGCGGGCAGCTGACAAGGCCGGAGCGAGATCCTCGTGACGAAGTGCCGAAGCCTTTGCTGAAAAAAGACGTTCTGCAGCTTGAGGATTTAAAGGAAGGAATGGAATTGCAGGGCACCGTCCGCAACGTTGTAGACTTCGGCGCTTTCGTCGATATCGGCGTCAAGCAGGACGGGCTTGTGCACATTTCAAAACTGAGCAATCAATACGTCAAACATCCTCTCGACATCGTATCGGTCGGGGACATCGTCACCGTATGGGTCGAAGGCGTGGACGTGCAAAAAGGCAGAGTGTCGCTGTCTATGGTAAAATAAAAGCACTGCTTACGAGCAGTGTTTTTTTCTGTAGAAATACCAGCACTGGTTCAGCAGTTTGATTTGGTAATTGTCCTTTTCTAAAAACGCTTTTTGCATTTGTTTCATCAGCCAATTCGGCATGGCTCATTCCTCCTCAGCTTTTAGTTAGAGGTCGGTTTTAACTCATTGTATGCGAACGGTGAATTGTCCCGTTCAATGTTTTTAAAGCGGGGTGCACATATGGATAACGAACAACTTCAAAAGCTGACGGAAGACATCTCTGCACAAGATTTCGGAAAGCCGTTCCGTCACCGGGCCTTTTTCAATGACCGGCTGAAAACGACAGGCGGGCGGTACATGCTGTCTTCCCATAACATCGAATTAAACCGAAAATATCTTCTCGAACACGGTCAGAGCGAGCTGGAAGGAATCATTAAACACGAGCTGTGCCATTACCACCTTCACCTTGAAGGAAAAGGGTACAAGCACAGAGACAAGGACTTCAGAGAACTGCTTCAGAAAGTCGGAGCGCCGAGATTCTGCACGCCGCTGCAAACCAAAAAGACACAAAAGAAAACATATATGTATAGATGCGCGGCCTGCGGCCAACAGTATATAAAGAAGCGGGCAATGAACCCGGAAAGATATGCCTGCGGAAAATGCAGAGGGAAAATCAAAAGAATTTTTTAAAAAGGCTTGACTCACTTTAATGTTCTATGTTAAATTATAAAAGTCGTTGAGAGACAACGATACTTTCTCAAAAAAAATAAATGTTGCTTCTTGACACAATATGTCGCATCATTTATAATGAAGAAAGTCTGATTATTCCACAGTAGCTCAGTGGTAGAGCTATCGGCTGTTAACCGATCGGTCGCAGGTTCGAATCCTGCCTGTGGAGCCATATGGAGAAGTACTCAAGTGGCTGAAGAGGCGCCCCTGCTAAGGGTGTAGGTCGCGTAAGCGGCGCGAGGGTTCAAATCCCTCCTTCTCCGCCAGATAAGTTCTCAACCAGACGGCCCGTTGGTCAAGCGGTTAAGACACCGCCCTTTCACGGCGGTAACACGGGTTCGAATCCCGTACGGGTCACCATTTACCTTCGTTGGGCTATAGCCAAGCGGTAAGGCAACGGACTTTGACTCCGTCATGCGTTGGTTCGAATCCAGCTAGCCCAGCCATTTTATTTAAAAATTTTGAATCACTTTTAGAGCGAGCCATTAGCTCAGTTGGTAGAGCATCTGACTTTTAATCAGAGGGTCGAAGGTTCGAGTCCTTCATGGCTCACCACTTGTCACGCGGGTGTGGCGGAATTGGCAGACGCGCTAGACTTAGGATCTAGTGTCTTACGACGTGGGGGTTCGAGTCCCTTCACCCGCACTTTCTTTTCAAAGTGCTGATCATCATCACTAGCTTATATGCTTAGTGGAAAGACAGCTTCATAGCACGCGGTCGTGGCGGAATGGCAGACGCGCTAGGTTGAGGGCCTAGTGGGTGAATAACCCGTGGAGGTTCAAGTCCTCTCGGCCGCATCAATGATACCAAGGGTTTTGACTCCCTTGGTATTTTTTATTTCTTTTAAAAAAATGTGTTTTGTGACCAAAAGTGTCCACTAACTTATAGTAAGTCGTCTAATTTGTTAGCCATTTCTTTCTGTTTGTTAGGATATAAATGGCCATATACGTCAATCGTTGTTTTCACTGAAGCGTGACCTAGACGTTCTTTTATTGTGATGTAGTCTTCACCTTGATTTATTAAAAGAGCAACATGTGAGTGTCGAAAATCATGTAATCTGATTGGCTCTAGGTCGGTGTCTCTGCAAAAATATTTTATCTTTCGGCTGAAAATATCCTTTGATGATGGTGTATCCTTATATTGAAATACATAAGTGTTTTCTGAATGAGGAATCATCAATGATTTGAATAATTCTTTTTGGTGTCGTTTCCAATGTTCTAATAGATGTAATAATTTTTGGTTTATACTTATACGCCGGAAGCCATTCCTTGTTTTTGGTTTAGTAACAATAAATTCACCTTTTATAAGAGTGGCTGACTTTCGAATATCCAGTTCCATTATGTAGGGGTCTATATCGTTCCATTGCAAAGCTAACATTTCGCCGCATCTTAATCCTGTCAGGTAAGCTGTTGTATAAAATGTTTTAAACAATAGTTGATCGTCAGGAATGAAACTAATAAATTTTTTGAATTCTTCAGGTCTCCAAAACTTCATTTTTTTATGGTTTAGAGGTAATCTCTTAACTTTGCCACTTTTTAACGAAAGCTTTATTTGCTATGGCTCATGTTGAGGCGAAAAGAAATAATTTTAATGTTGCTCAGGAGTATTACTTGCAGGGTAAAGAGGTAGCTGAAAAGAATAAGGATAAGGAATACATAGCAAAGTTTAAAATTTTGGAAGGACTTTATTTTTCTAATGGTGAATATCATTTAATTAATGAAGCATTTTCTTATCTTACAGACAGAAAAATGTTTGCTGACGTTGAAAATTTTGCAACCGAAATTGGGCATTATTTTCATCATCGGGGGAATTTAGAGCTATCAAATGAGTATTATCGTATTAGTATTGAGGCGAGATGAAAAATAAAGAAAGGAGAGATTATAAATGAAGATCAGCCGAATTCTATTGACAGTAATGGTGTTAAGTAGCATCTTAGCATTTACTCACTTTTCAGATACAGACAATGCTTCAAATGGTGGTTTCAATATTGCAGCAGACCGAGTTGGTGCATAAAGAGGTAGGGGGATTAGAACCCTTCCTCTTTTATTTGAACGAAATACTGAAATAGTGTCCTTCTTCAACCATATTGAAGGATTTAGAGGTTGCTTGCTTTGTCGTAAATTATTCAGTACGCAAATGAAAGGTCTATGGCGTATTTTTCAAAATAAGTGCAATTAGAAGACCTTGTATTAAAAAAAGGGGCGTTGCCTTTTTGAAAGAGAAAGCCTCTTTTATTGAGTAACGAGAGACTTTCAATGAATATAATCATACACATTTTTAACTAACAGCAAGCAGGTTACCACAATGAATAAAGTACGCACATAACTACTACCTCTTCTAATTGCAAACTTTGAGCCACAAACTGCGCCAGCAATTTGTGCAAGTCCCATTAGCAAACCATATGTATAGTTGACTTGCCCTAGGTACATAAACATCAGCAAGCCAGCAATATTACTGCCGAAATTCAAAAACTTTGCATTGCCTGCTGCTTTTAAAAAATCAAATCCGATCATTAAGAAAGCAAACATTAAAAATGAACCTGTTCCTGGTCCGAGAAATCCATCGTAAAAACCGATTGCAAAAATTAAAAGGATAAAAATAATAAAATGGCGGACAGATAGTTTTTTATAGGTTGAGATACTTCCCCAATCCTTTTTAAGGATGGTATAAACTGCGACAGCTGCCAGCATAACCAGCATTAAAGGTTTAAGCAATTCGGGGTCCATTAAATGGACTGTCCATGCCCCGGCCATAGAACCGATGAAAACGAGTGGGAATAACTTGGAAATGGATTTGAAGTCAATCTTTCCAGAACGGTAAAACATAAATGTACTTGTTAATGATCCTATTGTTCCAGCTAATTTGTTTGTAGCAACAGCCTGAGCTGGGGTCAATCCTAAGAATAACAATGTAGGTAATGCGATTAATCCGCCTCCTCCTACAACAGAATCAATAAACGCAGCTAAAAAACCAAAACAAATGACAAGCAGCACTGTGTAAATGTTAATGTCCTCCATAACTTTTCCTCCTTAGAAAGTTTGAAATGGTTTTAAGCATATCCTTATTTCTGCTTTTTCTGTCTTACGGACTTTCAGAATTTAGCCTATCTTACGTATTATCAGAATTGGTAAACTATACAAGAGAATCGTAAACCGTGATGATTTCTTCAAAACAAGCTTTTGTTACCTTTAGCTTGTTAGCAAAATCCCTGCTTGTTATTAGACAATTCACCCACAATGGATAGCATCTCGAGAGAAGTGATTTCTGTTCAGTTGTAAGATAATATAGCGTTTCTAAAGAACAGGTAGTTTTCATAACAAAATCCCCTTGAAAGTTTATATTAAGCCAACCAAGGTTGAAATTAGTGTATAGTATTAAAAGAATTTGAGATAATCATTTATTTATATCATCAGAAAAAGAGAGCCCAGCATAAGGCCCTTTTTCCCAAGTATTTTAAATCATTTGTACAATGATTCTATGGGTGTGTCTCCTTCTAAAAGCGTTACGATTTTTCTGTATGCTCTCTCGTTTCCAATTGATGCTTCTATAACGCGTGCCACATCTTCTCGGGATATACGAGAGGTCTCTGAACCAGCAGGGTCAGTGGTTATCTTTCCAGTTCCTCTTTCGTCAGAAAGAACACCTGGTCGTAAGATGGTGTAGTTCAGATTACTTTCTTTAACAATTCTATCAGCATAATGTTTCGCAATAAAGTAAGGTTTCATACTCTCTGGTTTCCAATAATCCCGCCGGTCTGAATCAATGCTGCTGACCATAATGAATTGCTTTACGGCATTTTTTTCAGCTGCCTCAACAGCCTTTGCTGCTCCATCTAAATCGATCATAAGTGTTTTATCTGGACCTGTATGTCCGCCAGATCCTGCTGTGAAGACAACAACATCAAACCCTTTGATGGCTTCGGTTATTGTTTCTATATCGTCTTCTAAATTTAGGTGAATTGGTTGGACACTTTTATCCTCAAAGTAAGAAAATTGCTCTTCTTTCCTTAATCCGACGGCTACATCATGTTCCTTTTTTTCGTTCAAGACATTGACTAGATTTTTACCAACTTTCCCGTTCGCTCCAATAATGAATACCTTGCTCAAATTAATCCCTCATTTCAAATGAATTTAGCATACCTTCCCAAGAAGAACTTAAAGTTAGATTTTCCTTCATTTGTTTCCAATATCCCATGTAAATACAAATGTATCAAAATATATGCTTGCTGCATACATATAATTAATGATTTGAGTAAAAAGTCTGCTTGTCATATACTTAAAAAAGAATATACTTGAGCGACTGGTGGGAAGTTAAGTTATGAATACAAATGAGTTCATGGATCAGTGGTTATCGCTGGATACTATACAAAATACAATAAAAAAGGAATTGGAAAGCATATTACAGGCTGAATTCAGCCTTTCGATTAAAGAGTTCTATGTTCTTTATTATCTTTCTAAGTCACCGGACAAAAGCCTTAGGCTGCAACAGTTGCAGGAAAAGATAGGTTTAAGCCAAAGTGCTCTTTCCAGACTGGTGGGGAACATGGAGGCCAACAGTTGTGGTGCCTTAGAGAAACATATTTGTTCAGATGATCGTAGGGGCACCTATACCAGATTGACGGAACTGGGGGAAAATAAACTTCAGAAAAGTCTTCAGGTTTTCCATGAGATCTTACAAAAGCATTTAAAAACGCATAACTTGGATACAATAGTGAAAGAGCTAATAAATGAACTATAAACAGCTTTATCTGTCAAAGGGCTTGAAATTTTAAAAGCTCTTTGATTTGACTTTTTAACGATTTAGAGATAAATTGTATGCATGATGCATGCATATGTTATTTTATATGTATGACACATACATTTATTTTAGGGAGAAAGGATGTTTAAACATGCAAGATCTATTTAGTACTTTTAAAATTAAGAATTTGGAGCTGAAGAACCGCGTTGTCATGTCTCCGATGTGTATGTACTCTGTCGACAAGAAAGACGGTGTTGCAACTGATTGGCATTATTTGCACTACGTAAGCCGTGCAGTTGGTGGAACTGGGTTTATCATGATTGAAATGACCGATGTAGAACCTGATGGAAGAATTTCCGACTATGACTTAGGTTTGTGGTCCGATGAACAAATCCCGGCACTTGCAAGAATTGTCGAAGCTATTCATAAGCATGGAGCTAAAGTGGGGATCCAGATTGCGCATGCTGGTCGTAAAGCTGAAGATGCAGATGTACCGGTTGCACCTTCCGCAATCCCTTTTGATGAGAAATCTAAAACACCAAGAGCGCTTTCAACCGAAGAAGTGAAAGGAATGGTAGAAAAATTCCGTTTAGCGGTAAGACGTGCAATCAAAGCTGGTTTTGATACGATCGAAATCCATGGGGCGCATGGCTATTTGATTCATCAGTTCCATTCTCCACTTACAAACAAAAGAGATGATGAATATGGTAAAGACTTGACTAAATTTGGTCGAGAAATCATCCAGACTGCTAAAGAAGAAATGCCTGCCGAAATGCCATTACTAATGCGTATCTCTGCAAAAGAATATGTTGAGGGCGGATATGGCATAGAAGAAAGCATCGAATTCGCTAAAGCCTATCAAGAAGCAGGAGTGGATATGTTTGATATCTCTTCTGGTGGTGAAGGACAGATTGCTGCTTGGGGACGACCAGGAACACACGCAGCTTACCAAGCTCCACTTGCAAGAAGAATCAAAGAAGCGTTACAAGTTCCAGTAATCGCTGTAGGAAGACTCGATGATCCAAAATTAGCTAATGCGATCATCGGTAATGAAGAAGCAGATCTTATCGCTGTTGGCAGAGGTATGCTAAGAAATCCTTACTGGACTCTTGAAGCTGCTAAACAATTGAGAAAAGAGACATCTGTACCAAAACAGTATACTGACGGTTTCCGTTTTTAATTCATTCCAATCTATAACATAAGGAGGAATAGAAAATGAGTAAAACACCAATCAAGGATTATAACCAAATAGTTGAGGTGATCGGCAAGTATGTAGAAGGACTTGTGACTGGAAAGAAAGAAGTTATGCAGCCAGCTTTCCACGAAGATGCGACAATGTATGGATATAATTCTAATGGTTTTCTCGGAGGCACCATTAAGAATTTATGGGATTTTGTTGATGAAGCAGGCGCCGCGCCAGATCTCAAGTCAAGAATCGACATTTTAGATGTAGAAGGCACAATTGCCACAGCTCGTATTAGCCTAGAAAACGATGCTTACGGAGAGTCCTACACAGACTATCATCAGTTGCTTAAAGTTAATGGAGAATGGAAAGTGATTGGTAAGGTATTTCATTTACACGGATAAACGGGTTTGTGAAAATAAGGAATCACGTACAAAAAGGAGTTTTTTTGTCATGTCATATATTGAAGATAAGGTTGTTGTCATTACAGGTGCATCAAGCGGAATAGGTGAGGCAACAGCAAGCTATCTTGCTGAACATGGTGCAAAGGTTGTATTGGCTGCAAGAAGTGAAAATAAGCTTCAGCAGATTGTAAATCGTATTTCAAGTAATAACGGGATTGCTGTATACAAAGCAACGGACGCTACCAATAAAGAAGACGTCCAAGCCTTAATCGACTATGCTATTGAAAAATTCGATAGAGTTGACACGCTAATCAACTGCGCTGGTCTCATGTTGTTTTCCATGTGGGACAATGCGCATGTAGATGAGTGGGAAAAAATGATTGACTTAAACCTGAAAGGTACTCTGTACGGTATTGCAGCAGTACTGCCGCATATGAAACAGCAAGGAAAAGGACAAATCATAAATGTTGGATCTATTGCAGGACATGCAGTAGGAAAGGGGCATGGTGTCTATAGCGCAACAAAGTTTGCTGTGAAGGCAATAACTGAAAGCTTGCGCAAAGAGGTATCTGTTAAGTATAACATACAGGCATCCATGGTTTCCCCTGGTGTTATAGCTACTAATTGGCAGGATACTGTCACAGACAGCGACGTGAAAGGTGTATTGAATAACCTGGATGAAGTAGCTATTGATGTAGACCATGTCGCGAAGACAATTGCTTTTGTTGTCGATCAGCCTTCTGATGTATTGATAAATGATGTATTTGTTACACCTACTGCTCAACAGTGGTAAGCTCTATAAACCCGTTTAAACATATCTTTTTGAGTTTAAACGGGTTTCTTTATAGTTGGGAATATCATTTGCTTTGATTTTTAGTGTATCCATCAAAATGTGGGGCAGTCTTATGCAGAAGTAAAGCGTATTGAGATATGATACAGTAACGTATGGATAGCTAATAAAATTATTCGGTGGTTTCTTTCGTGTAAAAACAGTGTCCATTTTGTGCCCAAAATGAATATAAAATGGTGTAAATGAGTGTGATGAATGACTTCAAATGCTTGAAATGACGGGCTTTTGTAACTGACAATATACTTCCACTTTAATGAGGGCCCAGCGGGTGAATAATCCGTGGAGGTTCAAGTCCTCTCGACAGCATCAATGATACCAAGGGTAATAGAGAGATCCTTGGTATTTTTTTGTGCTTATTTTTAAATGATCTACTGCCCACAAACTGCCCACTTACCTAAAGTAAGTCATCTGCAGTAGACATCGCATAAATATTTTCATCATTTATAGGTAGCTACTAATGCCTCAAACTCCAATTTGCAAAAGCAGAGAAAGTGCTGCTAAGCAAGGAAGAAAACCAAGAATTCGAGGAAAATGTTTGATGATGTTGAAAATTTTTCGATTGAAGTCGCTGATTATTTTCATGAACGAGGAAGCTTAATGCTCTCTACGAAAATTAAAAAAGGGGAGATGATTGATGAAAATCAGCCGGTGTCTATTGGCTGCAGTGATTTTAGGTAGTGTCACAATTGTCTTCAGAGGAGGCGGATGAATTTTGCTCTATGGGGATTGTGCAAGGAAAAACTGAATGGGAGAGGTTTCGAGATGAAATTTTACTTCCTTCTAAACAAACAAATTATGAATTCGTAAACAACATCCGTCAAAATGGATACGGGTTTACCTTCGATATTTCATCTAAACTTGAGTATCCCACGCTAATTATCACAGGGCGTCAGGACAATGGAGTCGGATACCACGATGCGTGGCGACTACTAGAAGATTACCCAAGGGCAACTTTTGCAGTGCTTGATATGGCTGGTCACAACCTGCAAATAGAACAAACCGATGTATTTAATTCATTGGTTCACAACTGGTTAAACAGACTTGAGTCGGAAAATTTTCGGATGGTATAACTTTTCATAAATATGAGTTTACTGTTACAATCACCAATTAGTTAAACAATAATTAAGATAAGGAATATTGGGATTTATTATAATTTTTAGTAATTATTAGTCTTTATTGTCATTGGGGGTAATTTAATCATTGATCAAAAATAAAATCATTACCTAAGAAATGTTTCTTTATTTCCAGCTGGATTTAAAAAATAATTTTGTTAGGTGTCATGTAATAAATTCAATTGTCGGTGATTGGCCTGTTTAAATGCATCCATTATTTCATACCCGGTACTACTTATTTCTGTTGTAGTCTGTATACTGATTAATAGGTAAAGAAAGTCGAAAGGTATACGACATTCTTCATGCAATTTAAAGTTTTGAATGAAAGAGCAGGATTACTCCTGCTCTTTTTCTTTCTAATTGGGCTGGATTAAACACAGACGGTTATTCCTTGGGAAAAACAAAAAATTTCTTCTATCCATTGACTAGCTTGGCTTTAGCCAGGTTTCTATCACCCTGTTGGGCTTGTCAGATTTTAAAAAGGTATGCTACGTTTATAGTGTTTTGTTTCACCTGATTGTGGGGTAATAAAGATAGAATCAGTAAATAATTCTTAGGAACGACCTCAATCTTATAATAAACATATTGGAAGACGTAATGGAAGAACTAAAATAAAGGTTTAGGACACTTTGAAGAAATAAAAGTTTTTTTTCGATTGTGATAATATTCACAATAGAGCTGTATTAAGGGGAATCATTTCTCCAAATATTCTGCAGAAAATACCAACCACAGCCCACGGATATATCACTAACCGCTTTGGCTGGTATTATCTGTTGGATGTTTCTCTTTTTGTTGCTTTTTGTATTATTTTTAGTCCAATCGGCAAAAATAAATTAAGGAAACCAGCGAAAAAACTGAATTTCATCCTTCTTTCCTGGTTTTACAATGTTATTTGGCGCTGATATGGATATTAGTCTAGTCTTTTAAGGTACAGTTGAACCAATCATCCACTATGCCGTTAGCTCTCCATCAGGTGAAACAGAAACCCCCAGACTTTTAGAGAAGCATTACGCTATACATTCTGGGACTGTATGCTTGGACCGTTTATGCGCTTGTATAATGTGGATTTGATAATTAAGGAGTCGATATTATTAAATGAAGTTTAACAAGAAAAAAATTAACGTTGTAGACATTCAAAAAGCGAAGAAAAGCGTGTTTGCTACAGGGATAGGAAACGCGATGGAATGGTTTGATTTTGCTTTATATTCTTATTTGGCAGTTATTATTAGTAAAAACTTTTTCAGTCCAGTTCAAAACGATGAATTAAAGTTAATATTTACTTTTGCTACATTTGCAATTGCCTTTTTGCTTAGACCGGTAGGCGGAATTATTTTTGGTAAAGTTGGTGACAAATTTGGTCGGAAAATAGTATTAACAATTACTATTTTAATGATGGCTTTATCTACTTTAATAATTGGTGTGCTTCCTACCTATGATCAGATTGGTGTATGGGCCCCTATATTATTACTCTTAGCTCGTATTCTGCAAGGTTTTTCTGTGGGTGGAGAGTACGCTGGTGCAATGGTATATATCGCAGAATCTTCTCCAGATAATAAGCGTATCAGGTTAGGCAGCGGTTTAGAAATCGGCACATTATCTGGTTATATAGTAGCTTCTGTTTTAGTTACAGTACTTTTCTGGACTTTATCTGATGTTCAAATGAATAGTTGGGGATGGAGAATTCCTTTCTTCTTAAGTATTCCAATAGGATTATTTGGTTTATATTTGAGAAGTCATTTAGATGAATCACCAATCTTTGAAAATGACATCTCTGAAAACCAAGAACAACAACCCGGTTTATTAGAAGTCATTAAAACATATAAAAAAGATATCTTTTTATGTATCGTATTTGTGGCGTTTTTCAATATAACCAATTACCTATTGTTAGGTTATATGCCTTCTTATTTAGATGAGAACCTTGGTATAAGTGATAATATAAGTACACCGGTTACAGCAATTGTATTGATTATTATGGTACCGTTCGCTTTAACTTTCGGTAAACTAGGAGATAAATTAGGAAATAAAAAAGTTATATCAATTGGATTAGTATTAGGAATTGTATTTTCGATTATCTCTTTTCAATTTCTTAATATGGGGAATATAACATTCTTATTTATAGGACTTTTAATGTTAGGTATTGTATTATCTGTATACGAAGGCACTATGCCAGGATCTTTACCTACGTTGTTCCATACTGACATTAGATATCGTACATTATCCTGGACATTCAACTTATCAGTTTCTATTTTTGGTGGAACAACACCTTTAGTTGCTTCTTGGTTAACCCATGTGACAAGAAACAATTTGGCGCCGGGTTTCTATTTATTAGCAGTTAGTTTAATTGGCTTAATAGTTGTGTTAACCTTATTTAAAGATACTTCAGGTAAATCTTTAAAAGGTTCTTACCCAACAGTTGCTTCTAAAGCTGAGTTTCAAGAAGCTGTTGAAAATCCAAAAGATGCACTGTGGTGGAAAATGGAACAAACAGAAAAGGAATGAAAAAAACATCCATTTAATTGACCGGCTACTCGAAATACAGACTCAGAATAAGCTGGGATTATCCGAGCAGCAATGACTGCAGCTCTTTTATATTCTGGAGGGCTTACTGCTTTGCAAAAGCAGTGTTGCTATTTCGATCGTCATTATTTTATTGGTTGTGTCCTAATAATAAAACATTGACGCAAGAACGAAGAGAAATTAAAAGGTCCGAGCAATACAGCAAAATAAGAAGCAAGAAGCTTTGTTATGCCAGTTCTTCTCCCGAAGGAGAGCTGGCTTTTTATTTTCTATATGGGGTCCAAAGCAGAAAACGAGAACTTGTACGCTAATCACAGTATTTGGTTCTTCTTGTTTTATGGGAGAAGGAAAAAATATCTGTTAAAGGTTTAGGCGAAGAATTATATCTAGACTCCGGAACATTAACTCCAGTTTTAAAACGACTTGAGGAGCGAGGTCTTATTATAAGAGAGCGTTCAAAAGAGGATGAACGAAGTGTAATTATTACGTTAACAACTGAAGGGAATGAGTTTAAAGAAAAAGTCACAATGATACCTAATGCAGTATTTGATAAAACCGGTTGTAATGAAGAAGAAATTAAAAGTTATAACAAGGAAATTCGTAATTTACTTCAAATGCTGACAACTGAGCAATAGTTTTATGAATATAGATGGCGGGCCCAGCGGGTGAATAACCCGTGGAGGTTCAAGTCCTCTCGGCCGCATCAATGATACCAAGGGTTTTGACACCCTTGGTGTTTTTTTGTTTATAGAAATTTATCTGTTACTGTCCACTTACTTATAGTAGGTCGTATGATTTGTCAGTCACCTTCATCCTTCTGCTGACTGCGTGCGGCGGTAGTAAATATGATAATGATTAATGAAGTGATGAAGCAGGAGAAGAAAGTCAGAAAAGAAATGCGAGCAGATTCAGATGAGTACAAAAGAGATAACGCCATAATTTGTGTATATGATGACGGGAAGTATATTCAACTTGCGTTTTATCAGCCAGAAGAAAGTTCTCGCAAGCTTACTGCTTATTCTTATTATGAGAAGCTTGGAGATTCTTATGAGGAAATGGCACATATGCCGGGTGATGGTGATGGCGACCGCCTTGGTCTTTATAAGAAAACACCTGATTATAAAGAGGTTAAAGGCAAGGAAACAAAAACAATGTGCTTGTTCATTCCTGATAGGGGAACAATTGTTTTACCGTTAAGTTGTTGTGTGAGAGCCAGTATGTTAAAATGCTACGTAGATTTAATAATAAAGTTTAGATTCAAGGAGATTTATTTATGAAATTGGATGAATTCACCATCGGGCAGGTTTTTCAAACTAAATCTTTTGAATTAACAAAAGAGAATATAATGAATTTTGCAGAAGTGTATGACCCACAATACATGCATTTAAATGAAGAAAAAGCAAAAATGGGCAGATTTAATGGAATTATTGCTTCTGGAATACAAACGTTATCTATTACTTTTAAGCTTTGGATTGAAGAAGGGCGTCATGAAGACGATATTATTGCTGGGACAGGAATGAATAATATAAAATTCCTAGCACCCGTTTACCCTAATGATAAACTGCACACTATTGTTAAGGTTATTGATAAAAAACCAAATAAAAGCCAGACGGGGATACTTACTGTATTGTTATCTACCTATAATCAGAAAGAGGAAAAAGTGTTTGAAGGTGAGTTATCAGTATTAATTAAACGCTAAATGACCTTTGTGGCATATCATCGTCACCTTTCATTTTTTATAGATGTCTGGATGAAATGAGCAATCATCTTAATTAATTGAGTGGACTTTGAGTCTGCTCTTTTTTATTTGTTCAACCCATGTCAAGAAACAAAGGACTAACAATAACGAAAAAATCATCTCGTAAATACGAATTTAAACATTGCTGCCTTGAAGTTTTTGCATATTCCTCTGTACCATTGCACCGGATGAATATCTATAATGAGCGTTCTATCCTTCGATGTTATGTTTCCTTTTTACTTTTTGGTTTTGTCAGTTCAAAGCTGTACTTTACCATGTCATGGATTTGGTGCTCTGGGAGTCCCTCATCTAAGGTAAGAGTATTCCAATGCTCCTTGTTCATATGGTATCCGGGCTTGATTTCTTCAAAAAGACCACGTAGAAAATCAGCCCTTTCAGGTTCGCATTTAAGGTTGACACATAAGTGTTCGTCGCGAGTGAAGATAAGTGCAAATATTTTCTTATTCCCTTTGTGACGAATTGCAGTCCAACCATCTCCGAAAGGATGGTCTTCATAAGAGTTTGGAAAGGTTAGGCAGTAATCTTTAATTTCATCATAATTCATTATCAATTCACTCCATACCTCATTATTTTTATATACAGAACATATTCATTCAAACTAA
The DNA here is from genome assembly GCF_046535335.1 of Bacillus sp. SIMBA_026. Classification (NCBI taxonomy): domain Bacteria; kingdom Bacillati; phylum Bacillota; class Bacilli; order Caryophanales; family Bacillaceae; genus Bacillus; species Bacillus sp. SIMBA_026. Next base: position 327,590 of record NZ_JAWRWX010000003.1, read on the forward strand.
GATTTGCGGTTTCTTTTATACCAATCCGAGATTTCCTCGAGTCTTTGTTTGAACTTAGCTTCTGAACCTTGAGTTGTTGGATAGTAATACTCAACGCCCTATTAAAGAATCTGGCATCGTCTGCATTGTCGTTAATTTTTCCTCTGTATCATGAGCATATTTATATCCCTTACCGTAATCTAAATCTTTCATCAAAAGGAGCAGACTTTATGTCTGCTCTTTTTTTGTTCATGAAAAGCCATTTTTTTATCCCCAGTCTGATAAAAGATTTTCTGTGAATCATTTAACAATTATTGATCAATTTTTCTTTTTCAATAATATCCTTTACCACATCCTCAATTGTGATATGCCCAAGAGCTTTTTCCAAGGCAGATTGGGCGATTTCAAATATTGGACCAATTGTACTTTGAATGTTCCGGCCTACAGGACATTGAGGATTGGGATTTTCATGTATACTAAACAATTCTTTATCTTGAACAACATTAACTGCTCTATAAACATCAAGTAAGGTGATTTCAGTTAGATCCTTCGCTAATTCAGCCCCTGCAATACCTGGCCGAACATTTACTAAACCTGCTTTTTTCAGCATCCCCATAATTTTTCTTATGAAGGCGGGATTTGTATTTACACTTCCAGCTAAAAATTCAGAAGTGCTAATTCCGTCTTCATTTATTTCAATAAGAGCCAATATATGAATTCCTACAGCAAAACGGCTGCTAATAGACATGATTTCTTCACCATCCTAATTACTTTACACTCTTTATAGTACACTTGTAACTGAATGTATTACAAGTTCTTTTACTCTAATATGCTCAATTAACAAGATGATAAAAGTATTGACAAATAAATAAGGTGTAACTAAAATTATTACATGTAATCAATATGGTTACATTTAAAATTTTGAATGATTAGGAGGAATTTAAATTGAAAATTGGAATCATTGGTGCAACCGGAAAAGCTGGAAGTCTTATCTTGAAAGAAGCGGTAAGCAGGGGACATGAAGTAACTGCAATTGTAAGAGATGCTGCAAAACTTAAAGAGGAAAAGATTTCAATCATTGAAAAAAATATAATTGATCTTACATCGGATGATCTAAAAAAGTTAGATGTAATAGTTAATGCCTTCGGTGCTCCATTAGGAGAAGAACAGGCACATGTAGATGCTGGCCGGGCATTAATTAGGGCATTAAAAGGAACGGGTACAAGAGCTGTAATTGTAGGCGGAGCAGGGAGTCTTTATGTTGACGAAAATAAAACTGTCAGTGTAATGGATACACCTGATTTCCCGGAGATTTTTATTCCAACAGCTAAAGGGCAAGGTCGTAACTTGCAAGAACTAAAGGAAACTTCTGATATTAACTGGACATTTATCAGTCCTTCAGCGGTATTTGACCCAGACGGGAAAAGAACTGGATTTTATCAGTCAGGAAAAGATCATCTTCTTGTGAATTCGAAAGGCGAAAGTTATATCAGCTATGCAGACTATGCAATTGCAGTATTGGATGAAATCGAAAATCCAAAACATATAAATGAACGCTTTACAGTTGTTGGAGAAGCTGAATAAGTGATTGAGTAGAAACAAAGGGGTACCATTAGTGTCATCGCTAATGGTACCCTTTGTTTCTAAGAATCTACGGAGACATTGAAAACTTTGCAATCAGAGTAGCTGATTATTTTTATGAAAAAGGGGATTTATCACGTTCCAATGAATATTATCGACTGAGATTAAAGCGAGACGAAAAAATAAAAAAAGGGAGATTATTAATGAAAATCAGCCGGACTTTGTTTACAGTCATTTTATTGGACAGCATCGCAGGAGTGGTTTTAACAAATGATGCCCCTGTTATCAAAGCTCCTTTTCACGTTGCTGATGATAGAGTAGGTGCTTAGTGAGTTGGACCAAAAAAATATGTATAAAAAGCTCTGACTAGCAACCTTTTGGATTAGTTAGAGCTTTTTTATTTGACTGTGTTACCCAGTGTAATCCTCCGTATTGTTTAATACACTTTAGTTTGAAAATCCGGGAAACGCTTCTACAGTTCCTATTTCGTGTCCAAAGTGTGAATGTTCCAGCGGGGGACTTAACTGAAATGAGGGGTATTTTCGAAAACACACCAGTATGCTCTATGACCTGCCGTCAATGACATTAAAGAAATGATTTGATGAAAAATAAAAAGGAGCGATATTCGTTAAAATTCAGGTAGTAGCCATACATAGACATATAAAACACATGATTTAATTCTAAATTCTTTACCGATCGTTCTAAAATCTGATATACTCGAAACACGTTAAATCTAACTGTTTTGCTACTCAAATGAGAATAATCGTTCTTTAATTATTTAAGAATGAGGGAGGGATGAATGCATCAATGATTCTCAGGCCTTTCTCAGAATAAAGAGGTAATACATTCTAAGGTGGGATTACATGGCTAGAAATAAAGAATTTGATGAAAAAAAAGCATTAAGAAAAGCAATGGATCTTTTCTGGGAACAGGGTTATGAAAAAACATCCATGCAAGACTTGGTGGACCATATGGGCATTCACCGCAGAAGTATTTATGATACATTTGGCGACAAACATACTTTATTTATGCGAGCCTTAAGTCAGTATGTAGAAATAATAGAAGGCCGAATGAAGAATGAAGTGAAAACAGAATTAACGGTTAAGCAGGCTATACGAAAATTATTTGAAATGGTTATATATCCAAAACAAAATCAGCCAAAAGGGTGTTTAGCTGTTAATGCAGCTGTTGAATTATCCCTAATAGATGAAGAAGTTGCTAAGAAAATTACAGAGATTTTTATAAATGCGGAATCCTTATTATTTGATCTGCTCAAACATGGTCAAGAAAAAGGGGAAATTCCTAAACACTATGACATTAAAGGGCTTTCTCAATTCATTCATAATTCACTCGTAGGGGTGCGAGTGTTAGCAAAAACGACAAATGATAAGGAAAAATTAGAAAACATTATTAATTTGACTTTGTCGACACTAGACTGAATCTATTTTGTTATATGGATTAACTAATTAGAAAATTTGTTTTCGAGGAGAGAATAATATGAAGTACACAGTTATTACAGGAGCAAGCTCAGGTATAGGATATAAAACTGCCCTAGCGTTTGCTGCTCGCGGCAAAAACTTAATTATTGTAGCTAGAAGATTGGATAAATTAGAAGAGCTTAAATCAGCTATTCAGAATATTAATCCTGATTTGGATGTTATTATTCGTACAAGTGACTTATCTGTCACAGCTCAGGCATACACACTGTATGACAATTTAAAGGAATATCAAATTGAGACTTGGATTAATAATGCCGGGCTTGGTGAATCTTCTTCTGTCACGGATCAGAATTTAGATAAAGTGGAAACCATGCTACGTGTAAACGTAGAATCCTTAACGATTCTTTCTACACTATTTGTACGTGATTATACGGATGTAGAGGGAACTCAGTTAATTAACGTATCATCAGCACTCGGATATGCAATTGCTGTTGGCAGTATTACTTATTCTGCATCTAAATACTTTGTTAGTGCATTTACAGAAGGGCTTGCAAAAGAACTGGAACGCAAAGGTGCGAAAATGAAGGTGAAAGTTTTAGCACCAGCAATCACGGAAACAGAATTCATGAAAACTGCATCTGATACGAAAGAATATGATTACAAAGCAAATATCCCGATGTACCACACAGTTGAGCAAGTGGCGAGTTTTATGATGGAGCTTTATGACAGTAATCAAGTAGTAGGAGTTGTAGACGGAAACTATGAATTTCAATTAAGAGATCAAATCTATCCGATTCTAGAGATGTAATATTTCAAGTTATTAAACCTATATAACGATGCTCTATATTAATAACACTAGGAAGATGAGAAACATTTATTCACAGTATCGGTTGTATAAAATTTAATTATTTGAGAATGATCGTTCTAAAAATAACTACTGTTTAGGTGCAGGGTTAATCATAAAATTGGAAGTCAGACTTCGCTAAAAGTAAGATTCCCCTCCACCTAAACGATTATATAAAAAGGTAAAAACCCAATAAATATAATATGACAGAGGTGCTGATAAAAAAATGAAAACACTCATGAAAGCAGCTCAGATCACCAAGTACTCAAAAGATCTCTATGCCCAAATCAATGACATTCCAATTCCAGAAATCGATGATAACGAAGTCTTGGTCAAGGTCAAAGCTGCGGCAGTCAATCCGCTCGAAATGTTAATTATTACAGGCAGCGTGAAACTGATTCAAGATTATGAATTCCCATTAACGCTTGGTAATGAATTGACAGGAGTTATCGAAAAAGTCGGAAAAAATGTGGCGGAATTTCACGTAGGAGACGCCATCTATACACGTCTCCCCCTCGAAAAAATTGGTGCTTTTGCGGAATATGCCGCAATTGACGCTGCCGCAATTGCACCCATGCCAAAAAATTTGTCTTATGTGGAAGCCGCTGCTGCACCACTGGCTGGACTCACAGCGTATCAAGGCCTGCATGAAGAACTTGAGGCACAGTCAGGTAAATCTGTTTTCATTCCAGGTGGATCAGGCAGCTTTGGGCAAATGGCTGTACCAATCGCAAAGGCAATGGGCTTAAATGTCATTGTCAGCGGCAGCTCAGAAGCGCGCGAACGCACTTTAGAAATGGGTGTCGACCAATATTTGGATTATTCAACAGAAAACTATGTTGACTTGTTGTCTGATGTGGATTACGTGATTGATACACTGGGACCTAAAGAATTTGACAGTGAATTGAGTATCATCAAACCGGGCGGAAGATTGCTCTCTCTCCGTACAGGACCAAATAAACGTTTCGGAAAAGACCGAAATTTCCCATCGTGGAAACAAATGCTATTTTCCCTTGCTGGTGCAAAGTATGATCGCAAAGCCAAGAAACAAAACGTGGAATACCATTTTATCTTCGTTCGTTCTGACGGCGCACAACTTAAAGAGATTACCAAAATCATTGAAGAAAACAACATTGTTCCAGCAATTCATCCAACACAATTTACCATAGACAACGTAAATGAAGCGCTAGAACTAGTCGCAAATGGACGGCCAAAAGGGAAAGTGATTATTAAATTTTAAGGGGAATACGAAGAAAGCAGTCAAAAAGTTGAGATCGTTTATGCAAAGGATTTTGAAAGGCAATAATGAGGTGTTACAAACCGCGAGTTCTGCTGATTAAAAAATGGAAAGATAAAAAGCTAGATCAAATCATAGAAAAACATCATCAAGCCGGAGTTCATTATAAAACATGGAGAACTAGCCATTTCAATTGTTCTTATAAAAAATGTTGAAATGTAATTAAGTTAGGCGGTTACTCTAATAGACATGTCACCAGTAACAAGACATTAACTGTCTTGAAATGAAAACCTACTCCATTTTTACCCCAAAAAAATAAATCGAAGTAAACACTCATAACCAAAATAAACAAATGCTGATATTATAGGCTTTTGTAATTCATAATAAAGAATCACTTTATTGAGAGCCCAGCGGGTGAATAACCGTGTGGAGATTCAAGTCCTCTCGGCCGCATCCTAATGATACCAAGGGTTTTGACACCCTTGGTATTTTTTTGTTGTAAGTGCATGTGGCATTAAAAAAGTGCTGACCTCTGCACAAAATCTTTGCGCGAGTCTGCACTTTTATTATGCAAGATACACTGCCCATTATCATCGATTATAGGCGTTTATTTAATCCGTTCTTACCCGAGCTGATACCTGGCTTTTAGAAGTTTTTTTTAAGTGGGTAAAACCAACAAATTTTTTGCCTTCTTCATCCCATAGGCGGAACTTTAACGACTTAATACTTGTTGCCAGTGTGATGGTCGGAACGTTTTGCAATGGTTCAGTGTTATTATGCACGATTTCAAGCTTATAGTTTGGGACTCTTGGGCTTAAATGATGAACATGATGGAAACCGATATTGCCTGTTAACCATTGCATGACTTTTGGAAGCTTATAAAAAGAGCTTCCTTCAACGGCTGCTTTTACATATTCCCAATGCTCATCTTCTTCGAAATATGAATCCTCAAACGTATGCTGAATATAAAACATCCAAATTCCGAGGGATCCCGATATCATAAAAATTGGCGTCTGGACCAGCAGAAAGTTTTGCCAGCCGATAGCCCAACATAAAAGTGCTGCCAAAGCGACGATCCCCAGGTTGGTTACATATGTATTCATCCGTTCTTTGCGTTTTGCCCCTTTACGATTAAAACGATTGGTAATCCCGAAGACGTAAATCGGTCCGATAATAAACATAACAAACGGATTTCTGTACAAACGGTACATTATTTTTTTCTTAGTTGAGGCTTCTTTATATTCCTCAACAGTCAGTACCCAAATATCGCCCGTACCGCGTTTGTCCAGGTTGCTGCTTGTCGCATGATGAACAGAATGATCGTGTGCCCAATGATCAAACGGATGCAGAGTCAGAATTCCTGTAATTGTTCCAAGGATTCGATTCGCCTTTCGGTTCTTAAAAAAGGAATAGTGGCAGCAATCATGAAAGATAATGAAGGTTCTCACTAAAAAACCTGCTGCAACGACAGAAATCGCTAATGTAAGGATATAAGAAATCGACAAGCTCTTATAGGCCAAACACCATAACAGGAAAAATGGTACCAATGTGTTAATGATTTGATAAATACTTTTTTGTAAATCGGACTTTTCATAAGGGGTAACCAGTTTTCTCAAAGTCCTTAGGTTTTGTTCATTCATTTTTAAAAGCTTCCCCTTCCCTGATGTTCTTAATCTGCGTATAGAAAACGTTTTATTGCCTTTGAAGTCCCAGCTGTCATACTCCATGTATAATAAGTATCTTTCCTAATCCTGTGTAAAATTATTGAAGGTCAGAAACTGATCTCCATCTCGATTAAATCTTTATTAGCAATGGACAGCCGGGATACAAAAAGCGTATGAAGATTATACCCAGCTCTTTATCTGGCCAAACTCTCTCCATGCTCCCCTATGTGAATCAGTTTATTTAGACCGTAAACTTTGATTGTTTGAGGAACAAACATGACAAGTTAATGCCGTTAAAATAGGGGTATACCTGAGTGATCGTTTGGAAACATGTGCAGAAACAAAGATATACCAGTGAACAGCCAAGAATATCTTGTACTTGAACAAGAAACAGCTGAGCTTTTTAAAGAAACCTTTAACAATCAATATGAAGTACTGGGTTTGAAGGCACTCGTGATTCATTTTCACGGTGTTTTCAAACCATAGCTATTAATAGGCATCTTATTTTGCACTGGTATCGACAGGTTTAACAAATAAAACATGAATGAACACATTATTAATTTGCAGTTATTTCCGTTTCGTGATATGATAAAGGAGAATTATTTTTGTTCGTGTAAAGGATAGTATGAATATCGACTTTTCGTCTTGATGATACTTTGGGCAAGGATAGTAATACAATGTGTAACACACTAGGAGGCAACAAAAATGGAACAAGGTACAGTTAAATGGTTTAATGCAGAAAAAGGTTTTGGATTTATCGAACGTGAAAATGGAGACGATGTATTCGTACACTTTTCTGCAATCCAAAGTGACGGATTCAAATCTTTAGACGAAGGTCAAAAAGTAACGTTTGACGTTGAGCAAGGTGCTCGTGGAGCTCAAGCTGCTAACGTTCAAAAAACTGCTTAATCTTCAATCGTTTATACAAACAGGCTCTTTATATAGGGCCTGTTTTTTTATGTTCTCTGTATCATACTGAATAAAAAAACCCTACTCAACGTTCGAGTAGGGACAGTTGCTACAAGGTAAGAAAAAGGTTTAAAACCTCAAAGGATTGTTTACAGTATAACATACCGGATTGACGATATGTGGAATATATATAAATGATTTGTTTTTATGTTCTCAATATAACTGTATGTTATTCTTTGTTACAATTCGCATATCTCTTTTATGAAAAGAAGATAAACAACTGCTATTCACTGTGGAAGCAGATGTAAGAAATTCTTAAAGATAAAGAGGGAAGTGGTTGTTTTTTCTTCCGGAAATAATCACTTAGACCTAAAACAATGAAAGCCCTGCCTCTCTTCCATCCTTACGGCTCCTTGTCCGTGCCAGTGTGAATCAGGATTACAAAAATCAAGTGACTATTTCATCGAGAATTCAAGTGTTCGTTGAAGAAAAAAATAAAACAGATTAGATTGTAGGAATAATAAAAGAGGTTAATGTTCTAAAAGTAAGTTGATGAAGTTAAGCGTCTTCGAAATATTTTAATCGTAATATTCCGAAAACTCGTGGGTGCTTTTTGGAATGCAAACCATTATTTAAAATTAACCTTAGCAGAAACTTTTTATTTGTTTTTCAGTGATTCCTTTAATGACTTCCAGTTCACTAATCAAAAATTCATATGCATGATCCAACATTTTTTTTTCGCTTGAATTAAGTGCTTTTTCTTTCTTCATTCGCATTAAATCACGTACAACTTCAGCGCCTTCTTGTATTTCACCCGTTTTTATTTTGTTCGTGTTTACTACATACCTTTGCTTCCATGGCAGTAACCTATCTGATTCACCATGCTGAAAAATGTGTATAATGTGTTTTAATGCACGTATATCAGTAACTGGCCGTATACTTGAACTCAATATTTTACGCGTTGGAATCATAACTGTCATATTACTGATTGACATTCTTATGACATAATACTGTTGTTTTTCCTCCAAGAATTGTTTTTCTTCTATGGCTTCAATTGTACCTGCTCCGTGCATTGGATAAACAATGTTATCGCCAATTTGAAACATATAATCCACCTCCATATATGGGAACTTAACTTAAGGTTACCATATATGGAGTGAGATATCAAATTTTTAATGATAACATGGTCATTTATTGGTGTCAATAACTTTTTTAAAAAACAACATCAAAATAAGAGGGAACCTGTGGGATTCCCAAAAAAGGAAAGATCAATTTGTCCGTGTATATCTTGGAATCTCGACTAATTAACAGAGATCAGTTTTTCGTTGAAAATGAGTTATTAAATCTCCTTTAGGAGTTCATGCCTTGACTTCAACGACACGTTTACTAATCTATATGGGCACAATTTAATCACCGATTTTTAACCATAATTCAATTAATGAAATGATAAAATAGGAGAAGACAGCCAAAAAGAAATGAGAGCAGATTCAGGTGAGTAACACAAGAATAACTCATCGTGATCGTATTCGTACAATTTTCACAGAGGAGGACAATTATGATTGGAATACTGGCAGGAATGGGGCCAAAATCTACTGGGCCATTTGTAGATAAGGTAGTAGACGAGTGCCAAAAAATATATGGAGCAGTACATGATATGGATTTCCCTCATATGATGATTTATTCTTGTCCGACTCCTTTCTATATGAATAAACCTCTCAATCATACGGACATGGAAAAGGCAATTATTGAGGGGGCTGTAAAGCTTGAAAAAACGGGTGTTGATTTTATTGCAATCCCATGTAATACCGCACATATCTATTTTAATCAAATAAAAAAATCGCTTTCAGTCCCTTTACTAAACATGGTTGATGAAACCATAAAAAAAATATCTAAAGGTTCAAAAAAAGCAGCTCTTTTAGCCACCGTTCCTACGGTTCAATCTGGAATATTTCAAGAAGCGTTAAACAGAGAAGGTTATGATTTTTTACATCAAGATAGTTGGCAAATCTATGTCGATCACATAATAGAAAAGATTAAACAAGGTCAAATCGATGAGGCTGGTACATTATATGATGAATTACACCGTGACTTAGCAGAAAAGGTTGATACGGTTATCATTGCATGTACGGATTTAAATATGGTCACGGATCAAAAAAGAAGCGAACTTACCTTTGTTGATTCATCAGCTTGTCTCGCTCAAGCCATTGTAAATAAGTATGTATCATTAACAAGGTGAGTCATCTGATTTATCAGCAAATTCAGGGCGCTTTTTTTTCCGTTAAAGCGCCCGGATTCGGCAAATACATGATCCTCGATTACTTCTTGAATGTAACTTCCCCGTGTTATTGTTCCTTTAACATTGAATATTTTCGATACGCTTTATAGTAACTGATGCCGAAGATAACAGCCATAAGAGCGGGAAGCGACCTTAAAAGGGCAAATGGAGTTTCAAATAAAAATGCTTTCCAAAACATTGCGCCTTCCATACTCCACAGACCTTCAGCTAAATACAAACCTGAATCCTTGTAAATCAAATAAGAATAAAATAAGCAAAGTAAACCAAAACAAGATGAATAACTCATTAATCTTTTATAATAACTACTCTTTGATTGGCGATCCGAGAAGATTTCATTTTGATCATCATCTTCTTTTTGCCAATACCGAGTTCCGCTAAGCCATGGGCTGTTTATATAACTCCAGCCGAAGTCATCATAGATCTCTTTGTAGTCTTTGAACTTTTTCTTTGATAAATAATCTTGATAATCCAGTCGCATCACATATTTCTTGTCGGTTTTTTCGAAAGTGTATATTCCTAATCCGCTGATATTTGTACAGCGATAGCCTTTTTGTAATTGCTCGTTCAGCCATTGCTCCTCTTTTTCAATATCAAAAAACATCTTAAATTTCTTCATTCGATTCACTTCCTTCGTGCAGGGATAAAATATGCAGTAACCTGTTTTGTTCCATTTTCAAAATGGCGCTTCCTTCCGTAGTTATCATATAAACTTTTCTCCGGCCCGACTCTCCGACAGGTTCAATCCAGCCATGCTTATTCAAGTTTTCAATCGCGCCGTATAATGTGCCGGCCGCTAAAATAACAGTTCCGTTACTCATCTTTTCGATCTTCTGCATGGCGGCATAGCCATGAAGCGGCTCACGCAGAGCTAATAAAATATAATGCATGGTTTCAGACAGCGGTAATAATTTATGTTTCATATCCTCATCCTCTATTCAGTCTGACTATATAGTTAAACTTAATACAGTTCAACTGAATAGTCAATGGTCTTTTCAAAATTTGTAAAAGGAACTTGAAAATCAAATCTAAAAAGTCGCTTTTCTTACGTAATGGGAAGCGACTTTTTGTATGTCCATATTGACGGCAAAAAGAATTTATCGCGGTACGCAGCTGTTTTCCGATGTAGCAGTGTCGTTTATTTTCAATGTGTTTTTTACGGTAAGAAAATCATCAAATTGAAAGGGGATGAAAATTAATAGTTGACTTAAGCAACTGTTTCGGTTACGATGGAAAAAAGTTGCTTAAGTCAATCTTTTGGAGGAGGTTCATCAATTTGGAAACAAAACGTGTTTTGGCATTCAGACAATTTAATAGATTTTATACAGATATTTTAGGCTTTCTAAATGAACATATTTATGACAGTCCATTCTCTTTAACAGAAACAAGGATTTTATACGAAATTTATAATACGGCCGATTGTACAGCAAAAATCATTCAAGAAAGGTTAGACTTGGACAGAGGATATGTGAGCAGAATCGTCAGAAAATTCGAAGAAGAAGGCTTCATATACAAGCAAAAATGCAGAGAAGACGGACGCAATCATTTCCTTTACGTAACCGCATCAGGGGAAAGTATTTATAAAAGTCTGGAGAAAAAAGCGAATCAGCAAGTTGAATATATCCTTGAATGCATAGACAAAGAGGAACAAGAAAAACTTGTACATTCAATGGAAACCATTCAAAACATTTTGCAGCATTCTTTTTATGATAAAGAATCTCCGATTTCAATAAGAGACTATTATACTTCAGAGGATGTCAAAAACATAATTGAGAAACAGCGATTATTTTATGCCGAATCCCATGGCTGGGATGAAACATTTTTATCCTATCTTCACGATACGTTTAAAGCTGATATTGAAAAAATATGGGTGGCAGAAAGCGGGAATCAATTTGCGGGTTGTATCGGCTTAGTGAATGACGATGAAAAAACAGGACAGTTAAGGTGGTTCTTAGTCGATCCGTCTTTTCAAAGAAAAGGTGTCGGCAGCCGTCTGATTAAGGCACTTGTTCAATATTGTAAAGAAAATGGATACGAGCGTATATTTCTTTGGACGGTAAGAGACATGTCAACAGCCCGGCCATTGTATAAAAAGAATGGATTCGAAATTACAGAAATTCATGAAGAAAAACGTTTATGGGGATCAAATTTAATAGAAGAGCGCTGGGATTTGGAATTATAAATAAAAGTGGGGGGAGGTAGATGAGAGTAAAATATCACTATGCATGGATTATTGTGTTTGTCACTTTTTTCACCTTTTTAGCAGTTCAAGGCGCGCGTCTTGCATTCGGAGCTTTTGTTGAACCATGGGAAAAAGATTTTTCTATGAATAGAGGAACAATCTCGCTTATTTCCACTCTGAGTTTTATCATATATGGCATATCTCAGCCCATAATAGGGAGGCTGGTTGATAAATTAGGCCCCCGAATGATTTTGTCAGTCAGCACTTTCGTAGTCGGGATTAGCTTTGTATTGACTTCTTTTGTAAATCATCCATGGCAATTATTTATCCTTTACGGAATTGTTATCTCAGTCGGTGTTGGAGGGGCATCCAATGTAGCCGCAACAGTTGTTGTTACAAATTGGTTTAATGAAAAACGCGGACTTGCTTTTGGAATTATGGAGGCAGGGTTTGGCGCGGGTCAGATGCTTCTTGTTCCCGGCTCTCTCATTTTGATTCAATGGTTTAACTGGAAGTTAACTGTAGTGATTTTGGGTCTGCTTTTAATGGTTATTGTGTTTCCTGTCATACTGTTATTTTTACGGAATCATCCCGGCGAGATGGGGCTATCTCCTATGGGCGGTTTTATGAAAGCAGAAGCTGAAAGTGAACAGCATACGGCCCGCTTTTCTGTTTGGGCAGTGTTTTGCAAGAAACAATTCTGGTTTTTAATATTACCTTTTGCTATATGCGGTTTTACAACTACAGGGCTGATGGATACTCACCTTATCCCTTTTTCTCATGACCATGGATTTTCAACAAGTGTAACCAGTGCTGCAGTTAGTGTATTGGCGGGTTTTAATATATTGGGGATCATTATCTCAGGAATTGCGGCAGACCGTTGGAGCAGTAAAAAGATGCTTATTCTTTTATATGTCATACGCGCATTATCAATTTGTATCCTGTTATATAGTCATCATCCGGTCATATTACTTATTTTTGCCACCCTGTTTGGACTAGTTGATTTTGCAACTGTAGCTCCTACTCAAATGTTAGCCACGCAATATTTTAAACAATATTCAGTTGGTTTTATTTTAGGCTGGTTATTCCTGAGCCATCAGATAGGATCAGCGCTGGGAGCTTATGTACCAGGTTTTCTCTATAGTAAAATGGGTAACTATGATCTTTCTTTTTATTTCTCAATTATTATTTTGTTGGGAGCGGCAATATTTACTTTCTTACTGCCTGAAACGGTGAAAATAAAAAAAGAGCAAAAACCGAAGACCGATTCAGCTTCAAATGAAACAGTATCCCAGCGTGTGAATAACCCGTGAATGTCCAAATCCTCTCAGCCGCATTAAAAATACCAAGGGTTTTGAGTCCCTTGGTATTTTTTGTTCATTGTTTTAAGATGTGAATTTCCTTAGTGGCTGTCGTTCCAGTTTTTCTCTATAAATGTATTCGCAGGCTGTAAGTTGGTTTTGTTTGCAATTTCAATGACAGCGGGAACCACGGAAGGGTCTGTTTTGGAGAAGTTAGGAATCCGCGGATCTAACCGGAAAAAGCGGTCTCCCAGAAGGTTCGCGCTGACCATGGATTCATAGTAGCCATTTCCGCCGGCGATCATCTGAAGAAATGGCAGTAAAGGTTCATTAGGCGACCTGTCCAAAAGGACTCCCCAATTTGGAGGAAGGTTCTTCAGATTTTCGGGACGTATGTTATCCGCACTTACCATTCCCCACCCCCTCGTATCTCTTCTTAACCGAGTCGGGGCTTCACCTGTACCGATGGATAGCGCCGCAATTTGATCCAATGGCACGTTGGCTTTACCAACCGCAAACGCGATACTGGCCGTACTTGGGTTCGTTGCCACTACATATCCGTCCACGTAGTTTTGATAGGCTCGCTGCGTCGCGGGGGCACCGCTGCTCCGCAGTATGACATCACTCACTTTCTCATTTAAATAGGGAGAGCCGGGAAAGTTGTGAAATAATACGGGCGTCCAACGATCCAGTGCGGGGGAGTATAATTTGAATGAAGGGACAACAATTCGTTTTCTTACATCTTTAAGACGAAGGCCTGGCGGGAAAAAGTTTCGTACCGCTTTAATAAAACCGGAATATGGTAATTGTTGATTGAAAACAGGTCCGCCCGGCCGGGAAGTGCTGAATGCGGGCAGGATTTCATCCTCAAAATACTGAAGTGTTTCCTTCGGAGATCTTCCGCTTGCTAATGCAAGGGCAGTAAATGAACCGATTGAATTTCCCGCAAATACATGGGTTCGGCTTATTAATGCTGGATTTTCTTCAGCCAGTCTGTTCAATAGTTGTAAACTTAGAGCACCTAAGGTACCGCCCCCGTCAAAGGTCATGATCCGATATTTTGCCAAAGCTGATTTCTCCTTTCTGATGAAAACTATCATTCAGTATATGTTCAGCCAGAGTCTATTGTATGGATGAATGAATATCTTCTTATCTTAAATTACCAATCCAGCGAGTCGGGAAAGAATACGTTTTTTATTTAAAGAGGTTTTTTCCGGGAAGAAGGAGAATTATTTAAAAATAAAAGGGGGAAAACACTTGAATACGATTGACCTTATTATTTTAAATTTTGAAGAAGTAAGACGGCGAAGCATCAAGTTATGGACAGCTATACCTGAGGAAAAAATGGACTGGCGCCCGGATTCTGAAGCAATGTCGTGTAAGGAAATGATAAGACATGTATTAGAAGCGGAATTTCTTTATCATCACATTTTACTAAAACAAATGAATGAGTCTTCAGAGGAATCTAAAAACCCATATGAATCAAAAACGTTTACCACAGTAACCGAAGAATTAGAATTTGCAAAACCGTATCGGGCCGAGTTTTTGACATTCATCAAATCGTTAAACGAAACAGATTTAACAAATATAAAGATTGACAGGTCTGATGTTGGATATATTCGCGAACTAGGAGACATGTTATTAAGAATCGCTTACCATGAGTCCGTACATACCGGTCAGCTTTTAGACTATCTCAGAACTGCTGAAGTGGACAGGCCTTTAATTTGGGACTAGTTAAATGATTGAGTTTTACACGGGAAGGGGAAAGAATGGAATATAGACCGATTAATTTTCAAGAGAAATTAGCTGCGTTCCAAGATCAATGGTCTCCAAAAGTAATCGCTGAAATGAATGATTATCAATTTAAACTTGTTAAGGTACAAGGGGATTTTGTTTGGCATAAGCATGACGAAACAGATGAAGTCTTCATTGTCATTAAGGGTAATTTAATCATTGAATTTCGTGATGGAGAAGTAAAATTAAATGAAGGTGAAATGTTTGTCATTCCGAAAAATGTTGAACATAAACCTTATGCAGAATCAGAGTGTCACATTTTGCTTGCAGAACCTAAAGGTGTTGTGAATACCGGGCAGGAAATAACTGATCAAACAGCTGAAAATGATGTCTGGGTCTAGCCTGTAACAAAAAAACGATCAAAACTCCAAAAGATCGAATGACGATTAGAGAAAATGATCAGGAAAACCAATTAAGAATGATTTAAGGTTAAATATTGAAAAATTTTGTTAATATTATAATACATTGTTTGGAAATGTAATCATTTTATAAGGAGTTTTCTAATTGCGTTGGAGTAAATGGTTCAATATTTTTTGCATAGCAGCATTGGGATCAATATATGGCTATAAATTGTTTACTAACCAAGAAGTCAGTACGGCTCGTTTGATCATAGCTGCTGCAATTATCTTGTGGAACATTGTCGGACTTTTTAGCAAAGAACCAGTAAAACAAACACAGCAAGCAAACTAAAAGTCAAAAACACAAAAAGTTGGTACAGAAGGATGCTGCAGCGCGCAGCATCCTTTTTCGCAGTCTCCCTTTTTACGCTGCTTATTATAATCGTCAAAATCATTCAAGCATCCAGAATCTGTTTGTATCGATAAATCAAAATTGCCCTAAAATGTGCCGGTTCATCATAATACCAGTCCAAGCTGCAGTTATTTCTTTACATAGTATGTATAGATTAAAAAATGAGAGAAGGAGTGGCGTAATGTATTATAACGAAGGTGAAGATCAACAGTACGTTCAGAAGAAAAAGCCATACAACGAAGCCTGTGACCTTGGCCATGATTTTGATATGGCGGACGACGCAGCAAGAGCGGAAGCAGCAAGAGAAGCAGAAGCGAGAGCCAGAGCGGAAGAGGCAATAGCAAGAGCGGAAGAAGCAAGAGCCAGAGCAGCAGAAGCGGCAAGAGCAACAGCAGAAGCAAAGGTAAAAGCGGCAAAATTAGCAGCAAAAGCGAAATGTAAAAAACATCATAAGAAAGAGAAAAAACAGGATTGCAAACGTAAGCACAAGAAGAAAAAATAAGAGCTTTTCATCATGTAAAAGATAAGATTCAATGTGTATTGATGTTATCCGTACAGGGGTGCAAAAACGATAAAGAATAAGATTCTTGTCGGGGGTCAAGCAGAAAGATTGCTCAGCGGGTGTCTCATCAGAACCGCGCATGGCAGGGCAAACATAATTTCTATGGACTTCCATAGTTAAGTCGGGATATCACGCCAATAAATGTAAGTGCCTATCATGATAAAAAAGGCAGGAGAGACAAGAGTTTCGGCAGCTTGCCGCTCTTGTCTTTTTTTGTTTTTATATCATCTTCGCGTATATGTGTCTATTTTTAAGTTTGCAGAACATCTGTCTAAGAATTTGTCCAATTCCTACATATACTGGTATCGGAATCAAATGCTTATTGGGAGTGAAATAGATGGGATCAGCACAGTTAACGGGACGCGTCATCTTCAAAGGGGACCCCGGCTATACAGAGGCGGTTAAGAATTGGAACCCTTATGTTGATGTCTGTCCGCTTGTCTTTGTTTTTGCACAAAATTCATACGATGTAAGTAATGCTATTAAATGGGCTCGTGAGAAGAATGTGCCTATGCGTGTCAGAAGCGGCCGCCATGCTCTGGATAAAAATCTTTCCACGGTAAGTGATGGGATTGTTATTGATGTGAGTGACATGAATAAAGTTTTCTTAGATGAAAAAAACGCGGTAGCAACCGTTCAAACCGGCATTCACGTCGGCCCGCTTGTAAAAGGTTTAGCTCGGGAAGGTTTTATGGCCCCGTTCGGAGACAGTCCAACCGTCGGAATCGGAGGAATCACAATGGGAGGCGGATTTGGAGTGCTTTCCCGATCGATCGGCCTGATAAGCGATAACCTTCTCGCACTGAAAATGGTAGATGCCAAAGGCAGGATTATTCAAGCAAATCAATCCCGCAATGAAGATTTACTATGGGCTTCCAGAGGCGGCGGGGGAGGCAATTTCGGATATAACACCCAATATACGTTCAAAGTTCACCGTGCCCCTAAAACCGCAACCGTCTTTAATATTATTTGGCCGTGGGAACAGTTAGAAACGGTATTTAAAGCGTGGCAAAAATGGGCGCCGTTTACAGACGAACGATTAGGATGCTACCTTGAGATTTACAGCAAAGTAAATGGCTTGTGCCATGTGGAAGGATTGTTCCTCGGTTCAAAACCAGAGCTGGTTCAATTATTAAAACCTTTATTAAATGCCGGAACGCCGGCACAAACAGTAATCAAAACACTATACTACCCGGATTGTATAGATTTCTTAGATCCTGACGAACCGATTCCCGGCAGATCTGATCAGAGTGTTAAATTCTCCTCGGCGTGGGCGCTCAATCTTTGGCCGGAAGAACCTATTGCAGTAATGAGAAAATTTTTAGAAAAAGCGACCGGGACAGAAACCAATTTCTTTTTTATCAATTGGGGCGGCGCGATAAGCAGAGTTCCAAGCAGTGAAACAGCCTTCTATTGGCGCCGGCCATTGTTTTATACGGAATGGACGGCTAGTTGGAAAAATAAATCACAAGAAGCTTCGAATCTTGCATCAGTTGAAAGAGTGCGTCAGCTGATGAAACCATATGTAACAGGTTCATATGTGAATGTTCCGGATCAAAATATCGAGAACTTCGGGAAAGCATATTATGGCTCAAACTTTGCAAGGCTTCAAAGAATAAAGGCGAAATACGATCCCGAAAATGTATTCCGTTTTCCGCAAAGCATCCCGCCATCGTATAAATAGTTTGATCGTTTTGGGAAACAAATAAAAAACACACCAGAACATTCAGGTGTGTTTTTATTGTTGCTAAATTTGGTTATTCAATTGCATCCCAGTGTGGATTCCAAACGATTTCCCATAAGTGTCCATCGGGGGGTGTCTTGGAAGTGACCGGCATATCCGCCCCAAAAAGTATCATGAGCGGGATCAGTTATCGTTGCTCCTGCCTGTTATGACTTTATCGACTTCAGCTTTACTGCTGACGTTATGTCCTCATGTAAATTCCGCAGGGCCTGGAGCAGTTAACGTAACGTTTGATTCATGTGCGATGTTTTTGCAGTCCCAAAGGGCAAGTTTCAGTTCCGTTTGCAAGTCAAAAAAAGCAGCTGGGCCATCTTCAAATTCTGTACCGGCTATTCCTTCTGTAGGCAGACCCAAGCCATCCCGATAGAAGTGCAGCGATTTTTCTAAAGTGTCTGCGCCTAAAGTAATTACTGTAATCCGCGGCTTCATAGCAATCATTGATTAAGAGCAATATAAAGTATTGGACATTTTCACCGAAAATATTTTGACATTTCAGTAAAGAACCTATATATTCATATATGAGCACATAATCATATACAGTTATTTTTGTGTCCATGTTAGAATGCTTCATAACAGAAAAGAAATAATAAATGCAGTGTATGAGATAAGGAGGAGATTTTTATGGGTCACAATCACAATCACGCTGGCGGATCCAATAAGAAGGTTTTATTGATCTCTTTTATCGTGATTACAGGTTATATGATAATAGAAGCGATAGGCGGATTTTTAACCAATAGTTTAGCGCTTTTATCAGATGCAGGTCATATGCTGAGTGACTCAATCTCATTAATGGTTGCTCTGATTGCTTTTAAATTGGCCGAAAAAAAGGCAAGTCATCATAAGACATTCGGCTACAAACGATTTGAGATTCTCGCAGCTGTGATAAACGGTGTTGCATTAATATTGATTTCCCTTTACATCATTTATGAAGCAATCAAACGTTTCTCTCATCCGCCGGAGGTAGCAACAACCGGCATGCTGACGATTAGTATCATCGGGTTAGCTGTAAATATATTGGTCGCTTGGATTATGCTGAACGGCGGAGATACAAAGAATAACCTGAACATAAGAGGGGCTTACTTACATGTGATAAGTGACATGCTCGGATCTGTAGGTGCCATACTGGCTGCGATCCTTATCATCTTCTTCGGGTGGAGCTGGGCAGATCCAGTGGCCAGTGTCATTGTGGCTATTCTTGTTCTGAGAAGCGGTTACCATGTGACGAAAGACTCCATTCACGTATTAATGGAAGGAACTCCGGGAAATATCGATGTCACTGACATCATTCATACAATTGAAGAGACAGAAGGAATTCAAAGCATTCATGATTTGCACATATGGTCTATCACAAGCGGATTGAATGCTCTTTCCTGCCACGCAGTTGTTAACGATCAACTGACCATTTCTGAAAGTGAAAGTATTTTACGCAAAATTGAACATGAACTTGGAGATAAAGGCATTACACATGTAACCATTCAAATGGAAACAGCAACGCATAATCACGACAATACGATTCTTTGTCAGGCCCAAACTGAGAATCCGCGTGACCATCATCATCATTAAAGGAGGAGATAGGGGTTCACTTTGTCTGCTGACAATTAAGATAAAACCGGAGGGGGGATTCATATGTACGACACGATAGTGATCGGAGCTGGTCAGGCAGGAATCTCAGTAGGATATTATCTAAAGAAGTCGAAACAAAAGTTTATCATTTTGGATAAAAGTCATGAAGTGGGAGAAAGCTGGAAAAACCGGTATGACTCATTGGTTTTATTTACTTCTCGAATGTACAGCTCTTTGCCTGGAATGCAGCTTGAAGGAGACAAGCATGGACTCCCTTCAAAAAATGAAATTGCTGCTTATCTGAAAAAATATGTTGAAAGATTTGAAATCCCAATCCAATTACGGACAGAAGTAATAAGTGTCCAAAAATTAAAGAACTATTTCTTAATAAAAACAAACCGGGAAGAATATCAAACGAAGAATCTTGTGATGGCCGCAGGTCCTTTTCATACCCCTAACATTCCATCAATATCAAGGGATGTAGCCGATCATATTCATCAATTACATTCTTCACAATATAAACATTCAAAACAACTGGCGCCTGGGAATGTACTGGTAGTCGGCGGCGGGAATAGCGGGGCTCAGATAGCTGTTGAATTATCCAAAGAAAGAGTTACATATTTGGCTTGCAGTAATAAACCGGCTTATTTCCCTTTATGGATTGGAAAAAGAAGCATCTTTTGGTGGTTTGATAAATTAGGAGTTTTACGTGCAAGTCATACATCAATATTAGGCAAGTTCATTCAAAAGAAAGGCGACCCCATCTTTGGGTATGAATTAAAACATGCAATAAGACAGAAGAAGATCATCTTAAAACAAAGAGTCATGGCCGGAAAGCAAAATGAAATCTTTTTTAAAGACTCATCTTCATTAGAAGTAAACAATATCATTTGGGCAACTGGTTTTAAGAATCCGCTTTGTTGGATGAAAATAGAAGGTGTTTTGGATAAGGAAGGCCGAATTATACATCACCGGGGTGTTTCATCTGTGGAAGGATTGTATTTTATTGGTTTGCCTTGGCAGCATAGGCGAGGTTCAGCGCTGCTTCAAGGTGTAGGAAATGATGCTGAATACATTGTAAAACAAATGAACGGTGGATAGACTGAGGAGAGCAGTAACTTATGTGTTTACTGCTCTTTTTTGTGTTGATTAAGTCCGGTTATGTGACTGTGTAAAGCCGAAAAAATCTTTTGGCTTAATTAATAAGAAGATCCCTGACTCATTGATTGTGCAACATTCTGACGTACTTCCCGAGCTAACTGCGCGGCACGTAAGGAAGCCTGCCAAATAGCCGGACTCACTGCAGATTGACTGATGGATAATGCCTGTTGTGTGGCTGGAACCATTGGTCTTAGGAGATTTTCCGCCTCGTCTACAGATGACGCGTATTGGTGACCGGCTGCTCTTCGCAGGTCTGCTATCGCTGCGGGGAAGTTTGACCATAGACGAAGTATTGAATTCATGCAGCCAACCATAAGAGGAAAATGAGGAGCCCGGCCTTGTCCGGAGGCGAGAAGCTCTGCTGCTCCTAAAGCGGAATAAACGTGATAGCTCAACGGAGTAAGATATTTCGCGTGTACAATATGAAGTTCTCGTAATCCCCAAGTGTCTGGAAGAAATCTGAATTCTGAACTCATACCGCATCCCAGAGCGAGTGCTCTGCTGACAGCCTGCAAGTGTTTCACTACTGCAGCCATTGATTGTTGAAAGGAGGATGAGTGTATTGGAATTTGTTGAATCGCAGATAAATGGCTTCGCATTTTATGATTTGCCTGGCTTAAATCAGGCTGCTGTCTGTAATCATATACATAATACGGATAATAATAATACATATCTAAACTCCCTTTATGAATGACTTTTAGGAGCAGGATATGCACCCAGATTGTTTTTGATAAGGGCATGTGCCTAAATTAATCCATCAAATGTTGATGAGTCTGAATATTTTAGCCCTCCAAAACCAATTGGATAAAACAATTATGGCCGAAGCAATGAAGCAGGCTCTCTTTGCCTGCTTTTTTTGTGTGTCGGCCTTTACATCTGACATGTTCAGTTATCTGAAACTGTACCTTTTTAAATGTCAGACAGTGTTATATGATACTCTGCAGATATTCAAGAATATGTACTTGGAGGACATTCTCATGCGAAATTTTAATGTTGCTATCCCTACGCCTTTTCATGAAGATGAAAGTTTATATTTAGAAGGATTTGATGCTATTGTCGAACATTTGAAAAACAGCGGTATCCATTCGTTACTCATATGCGGCACGACTGGTGAACAGCATTCACTCAGCATAGATGAGCGTCTTCAGATCATTGAGTATGTTAATCAGCGAAAATTTGAAGATGTTGAACTGATGTTCGGTGTTTCAGCCGTAAGAACCAGTGATGCTGTCAAACTGATGAAACACATCGAGAAAACCAATATTGATTCTGTACTGATTGGTTTTCCTCCTTATATAAGACCGACACAGCAGCAAGCCGTTTATTACGTTGACGAACTTCTCAGTCATACCTCTAAAGAGGCTGTGCTTTATAATAACCCCGGCCGGACCGGTTTTAATCTGAGTGAGAAAGCGCTTAAAGACTTAATAAGCCGGCATCCCCGGATAAGGGGGCTGAAAGAAGGAGGAGACGTTCTGCGTCATAAACAAACAGAGTTCCCTGATCACTTTATTTTGTTTGCGGCAGGAGACGTTGAATTTCCGAAGATGCTGAGTAACGGGTGTAACGGCCTGTCAAGCATGGCCGGAAATGTCTATCCTGAAGAAATCAGAGAAAGCTTCAGCAGCTTATCAGAAAATAAACCGATTAATCTGGATCGAATAAACGATCTGATTGCTGAAGTGACAAATCATCATACTGTCATGAATATAAAAAATCACTATAGGAAGATTGGGATTCAAGCAGGCAGCTGCCGGTCACCCATTATATAAGAAATGTTCCGTCGCGGATAAGTGAAAAATGTGATCAGCGCGCTTTCTGTACTTGGATTAGGCTTAATAAGCAAGTTATATAATACTGTCATTAGCGGGGGCGTAAGCATTTGTTTAGCTTTACATAAGGGAAACCTTATGATATGGTGATTATTGCTAATATTGACAAGAAAGAGGTGAAAGCGATGATAACGATTTATGGAATTTTGTATGGTAAAAATGCAAAAATTGGAAACATCTTGGCGGACAAAGGGAGCAGTCTGTCCTTTTTTAAGCCAAATCACCATACAAAAACAGTTATCGGTGCTTTTTCTCTATGTCAAATAAACGATAATCCAATGACATAATGTCCTTGTTTATTTGTGCATGATGTTATTTAAGCGTAACACCGATAATTGTGTCGGTGTTTTTTTGTGCCTGATTTTAAAAAAAGGTTAGATGATCACTCCCTTCTATTTACTCAAACAAACAAGAGTATTATGGAAGGATGAGAAAACATGCAACAAAAAAACAAGTATATAAGAATTCAAGAGTTCCTGAAGCAAAATAAATTTCCTGATTTTAGAATGAATCAAATCAAAAATGCTGTATTCCAAGGGAGAATAAATCATTTCAATGAAATAACGGTTCTTCCTAAATCCTTGAGAAAATTGTTAATAGAGGAGTTCGGAGAGTCAATTTTAAATATTGCTCCTTTAAAAGTGCAGCATTCTGAGCAAGTTACAAAAGTCTTATTTGAAATTTCAGGAGACGAAAAAATAGAAACGGTTAATATGAAATATAAAGCCGGTTGGGAGTCATTTTGTATATCCTCGCAGTGCGGCTGTCATTTTGGCTGTAAATTTTGTGCAACAGGAGATATTGGTTTAAAACGCAATTTAACGTCAGATGAAATGACTGACCAAATTTTGTACTTTCACTTAAAAGGACATTCAATTGACAGTATTTCTTTTATGGGAATGGGAGAAGCATTAGCGAATGTACAAGTTTTTGATGCTTTACATGTGCTTACAAATCCGGAGTTGTTTGCTTTAAGCCCTCGCAGGTTATCTATTTCGACCATAGGTATTATTCCGGGCATTAAAAAAATCACTCAGGATTATCCGCAGGTCAACCTGACGTTTTCATTACATTCTCCTTTTAATGAACAGCGAAGCAAGTTAATGCCGATTAATGAACGCTACCCGTTATTGGAGGTAATGGACACATTAGATGAGCATATACGTGTGACCTCAAGAAAAGTTTATATTGCTTATATTATGCTGCCGGGAGTTAATGATTCTATTGATCATGCGAATGAAGTAGTAAATCTTTTAAGAAGCAGATATAAGAGAGGGAACTTGTTCCATGTAAACATCATTAGATATAACCCGACTGTTAGTTCACCTATGAGATTTGAAGAAGTAAATGAGAAACAAGTTGTAAACTTCTATAAAAAATTAAAGTCAGCAGGAATTAACGTGACCGTCAGAAGTCAATTTGGCATTGATATAGATGCTGCTTGCGGACAATTATATGGAAATTATCAAAAAAATAAGAACCAATAAATCAGGTGCAGAACTCGGTTTGACTTCATATTATTTCATTTGATAACATAAAATGGTTATCGTGATTGAAAAAAAGATACCCGTTTTTATAAAAAAAGGAGTCATAACGTTGCTGAAAAGGTTTTTTCTTGTTTTTCTTACGCTGATAATGTCTATATTTGCTGTATTCGCGGCTGCTGAAGAGTCTCCCGGCGATCGTGTCATTTCTTTTGACGAGCCTATGATTTTATTGATCTCACTCGGAATCATCTTATGTTTGTTCATTCCTCCATTCGTCATGTCCTTTTTTGGCAGTTTGGTTGTGAGAATCATATCCGGAGTCTATCAATGTTTTATCGTCCTCACGTTTGCGGGGCTCATTCCGATTGGATTTCTGATCCCCAATGGCTTTTTGACAATTCTTGCTGCCGTACTGGGGACTTTGGTCAGTTTAGCCAGTGTTGTGGTCACCTTATTCGTTGGCAGGAAAAAAGAGGCCGGAAGGTTTTAAAACTAGTGGGTAAGCTGCAATATTGAAGGGAAAGTCATTGTTTGACTATTTATATGGAATAGCATAGAATTAAAGTAAATATTTATAAAAAGTCACTAGGGGAGCTTTAATAGCTGAGAAGAGACAATACGTCCTGACCCTTTGAACCTGATTTGGTTAATACCAGCGTAGGGAAGTGAAAAATTAGAGAGATTCTTTATCTTATCTATATTTAAGCCACTTTCCATAGGGGAAAGTGGCTTTATTTATTTTGAAAGGGTGATATGAAGTGGCGACTAAAAAAGTTTTTCTGGCAGGGCCTTTTAAAAGTTTAGTAGATGAGAAAACTGGATTGATGAGTACGTATGAGAGGGGAAAGCTGGAATCATTAATTTCCTTTTTTGAGAATGAAGGATGGCTGGTTCATAATGCTCACAAGCGGGAAGGGTGGGGGAAAGATTTCATGACACCCCTTCAATGCACTAAAATTGATTTTGATGAAATAAGTACTTGCGACCTTTTTGCAGCATTTCCCGGATCACCCGCTTCTCCTGGAACACATATAGAAATTGGATGGGCTTCCGCCTTGAAAAAAAAGATCGTGCTATTTCTAGAAAAGGACAAGGATTATGCTTTCTTAATTCAAGGGTTAAATGCAGTGGCGGATGTTGAGTACATCAGCTATAAAGATACAGATGATTTATTAGAGAACATTAAAAATACCTTTGCAGCATATAAGGCGGAATCTCAATGAGAAAGAGAACTTTTCATGAAGCATATACGGAAACGCTGTATGACATCTATCACAACCCTGAATTTTTCAATTCACCGCGCGGACAAAAAAGCAGAGAACAATTGAACTACCATCTGACTCTGGAAAATCCAATAGAACGTGTCACTTATTTATCCTCAAGAAAAACCAATATCGTGTTTAATTTTGCTGAAGTGCTATGGTATTTATCGGGGAGTAACGACTTAGATTTTATCAGTTATTACAATAAAAAAATGCCTTCATACTCAATGAATAAAAAAACATTAACAGGCACTGCGTATGGGCCTAAAATATTTGAATTCGGAAATGCAAAACTAAATCAATGGAATAGAATAAAAAATCTTTTGACACAAGAAGATATTGATTCAAAAAGGGCATTTATTCAAATATTCGATGCTTCGGAACTCTTCGTTTCAGAAAATATAGATGTTTCCTGCACAATCGGTTTGCAGTTTTTTGTGAGGGAAGGCGAATTATACATGTCTTCTGTCATGCGTGCAAATGATGCTTTTCGCGGGATGATCAGTGATCTTTTCTCATTTACCTTCATGCAGGAATTAATGGCCAGAGAACTGCGTGTAGAAGTCGGAGAATATTTTCATAATGCGGGATCAATCCATATTTATGATTCAGATCATGAATGGGCGAAAACGGTGCTTGAAGAAGCTGAAAATCACCATGATATTCCGGAATTTGAATTTCCGAAAATGCCTGAGGGAAATAACTGGCCGTCCATTGAAACAGTCTTAAAGTACGAAGAATTACTTAGGAAAGATCAAATTTCTATGACAAAAAACGATATTGAAATGCTCGATTTACCTGATTACTGGAAACAGATTCTTTTCCTTTTCAGTATATACCAGTATATTGCATATAAACGGGATATGGATCATTCTCTATTTCAAAGTTTACTTCCTGTATATCAATTTTTCGTCAGGAATAAGTGGTTTCATTATTTCTCAACTGAGCAAAAGGAGGAAATTCAATGAAAACTTCATGGAAAGAAGACAGTGTTGCTGGTAAATTCGATGCTTATAATGACGTTTTAGAACAAACGTTAGGTTTTGAGTTTGTTTTTCGTACTTTTGATAAAGCGGAGATTAAAAAGGTGCTCGATTTCGGATGCGGTCCAGGAAAGGTAGCTTATAGGCTGGCTGACAGAATAGGCTGCAATGTGATCGCAGTCGATGAATCAAGGAAGATGTTAGATATAGCAAAGGCAAAAAGACAACATCCTCATGTGGACTATCATTTAATTGAACACGATAATCTTTCCTTCTTACCAGATCACTCAGTTGATGCTGCAATGGCCTGTTATGTTTTTATTAATACGGATAGTGACCAGCGTATCAAAGGTATCATAGATGAAATTTTTCGTGTGTTAAAACCAGGAGCTTCATTTGTCATACTCGATACGAATCCTGATTCAACCGGAATTGAATTTTCAACCTTCCGCAATGGAATACCGGGGAAAGAATATTCTTACGGAGAAGAAAGAAATGAATGGCTCCATGTTCCCGGACAAGCAGATTTAATTTTAAATGATTTTCATTGGCCGAAGTCAATGTATTATAAACTATTAACTCATGCAGGTTTTGAAAATGTAACTTTATCAGAACCAACGTTAAACGATATTGACCAAGAGCATGTAAAAGCCATAGAGAAAGAGTTTCAATTTAATAATTGGAAATGTGAAAAGGAATATCCGCCTTTTGTCATTTTTAAAGCAGTGAAACCTGCCTGAAGGAGGAGTGTAAGTTGACGGATATTTATAAAGCGCTTTCGATTGCTGGGACTGATCCTTCCGGAGGGGCGGGAATTCACGCGGATTTAAAAACATTTCAGGAACAAAAGGTATATGGAATGGCAGTTATTACTTCAGTTGTTGCACAAAATACACTTGGTGTGAAAAGTTTTGAGGAGATGTCTCTTCAGAATATATCTCAGCAAATAGACTGTGTCATGGATGATATAAAACCGGATGCTGTCAAAACCGGTATGCTTGCAAGTATAGGAATTATTGAATTGCTGGCAGAAAAGTTAAAAGACGCAAATATTCAATCGTATGTGATGGATCCGGTTATGATTGCTAAAAGCGGACATCATCTGCTCCATAAGGACGCCATTGATTATTTGAAGAAATTATTAATACCCCAAACAACTGTTATTACACCGAACATTCCGGAAGCGGAAGTAATCATCGGCAAATCAATCGAGACTGTACAGCAGATGCGTGATGCGGCGAAAGAAATAGTGGAGGTATACGGGGCAAAAAGTGCTGTCGTAAAAGGGGGGCACCTG
This sequence comes from Bacillus sp. SIMBA_026, assembly GCF_046535335.1. Lineage (NCBI taxonomy): Bacteria > Bacillati > Bacillota > Bacilli > Caryophanales > Bacillaceae > Bacillus > Bacillus sp. SIMBA_026. The sequence goes on from NZ_JAWRWX010000003.1 coordinate 355,454, forward strand.
AACGGAGAAGCCCGTGATATTTTGTACTTTGACGAGGACTTCGAGGAATTTGTTTCTCCCCGCTTTGATACAAAGCATACTCATGGAACAGGCTGTACGTTTTCAGCTGTGATAACTGCAGAGCTGGCAAAGCAGCACAGCATACCGGAATCAGTGGCAACTGGAAAGGAATTCATTTCAGCAGCCATTAAACATCCCTTAGGAATCGGGAAAGGACAAGGCCCTACAAATCATTTTGCGTATCGCTCAACTATTAACCAAGAGACAACCGCTTAAGGAGTGTTACGATGATCTCCAAGAATTATGATGTATTTTTATTTGATTTAGACGGAGTGATATATATAGGAGATAAAGCTTTACCAGGAGCTGTGGCCTCTTTAAAACGACTCCGTGAAGAAAAGAAAGCCATTCGCTTTTTAACGAATGATCCTTGTGTTACAAGAGAAACGATTGTGAAACGCCTTCATAAACTGGGGATTTCAGCAAGTATTGATGAAGTGTTTACTGCGGGGTGGGCAACAGCTGATTACCTTGTCAGTGAAGGAATAAAGAAGGCATATATATTGGGAAATGACCAACTTAAAAGTGAAATTCAAAAGGCCGGTATTGATCTTACGGAAGATCAGGCGGAGGCTGTTGTCATTGGATGGGATCAAAATATTACATTTCAGGATGTGCATAAGGCAGTAAACCTCATCCGCTGCGGGGCTTCATTTATCGCTGCAAACGGGGATAAAACATTTCCTGCCGCTAACGGACCAGCTCCCGCGACAGGCGCTATAGTCGCGGCTGTTAAAACAGCAGCTGCTAAAGAGCCGATTATAATTGGAAAACCGGCGTCTTCAATATTTGAAAAAGTACTCGAGTCTTTTGAAGATAAAGAGAGATGCGTTATGATTGGGGATACGCCTGAAACAGATATTGTCGGAGCAAACCAAATAGGCATAACTTCCGTATTAGTTTCTGAACAAAATACTTTATTTCCTGCAAAACATGATTTTAGAAATCCGGATGTTGTGATCCGCGATCTGAAAGACTTGTTCGATAATGAAATAAAGGCAGAAGTACGGAAAAAACCGGATTTCCAATGGACAGAACAAGTGAAAGCCGGAGTCGCTGGAATTATAATTAAAGAATCAAGTTCCGTTTTATTAATGAAGCGTGCTGATAATGGTTTATGGGGCATTCCTTCAGGACATGTGGAACCTGGTGAAACAGTTGAACAAGCAATTATAAGAGAAATAGAAGAGGAAACTGGATTAGTGGTGAAAGTCTCTAAAATGATAGGCGTTTATTCTGATCCGAGTTCACAAACCTTTATATACCCTGACGGCAGAGTCAGCCATTTTATTACCAATTGTTTTCAATGTGACGTCATCGGCGGCACTTTGAAAAAGTCCACAGAGGAAGCTATGGAAATCAGATATTTTGATATCCATGAATTACCTGAACATCTCTTGCCGATGCACCCGAGATGGCTGGATGATGCTTTGGAAATGAAAGAGAATGCTTTTATTCGATAAGGAACAGTATGTCAAAAATACTTTTTGGGGGTTATTTACAAGGATTAACGGTTTTCAACCTGTTTTTCTCGGCCGCGTTCCAAAAACACCAAGTGTCACAGACCCTTGGTGTTTTTTAATTCCGGCAGAACCATAATGCAAGAGCGGCAGAAAAAAAGGTATAATGGGCGGGGAAGAGGTGTCAGCCAATGAAAATAACCAGAGAGACATTAGAAAAACAGCAAATTTGGATATATGGTGTGACTCTTGTGATCGGAGGAATAGCGGGGATCGCCGGGAAAGATTCAGGACTTCGCTGGGGATGGACGATATCACCGCTTATCGCTGTTCTCATGTATGCCATGTTTGCCCAAATCCCATTCTTGAAGCTGAGGGAAGCCATGTCAAACCTCAAGTTTATGGCGGCTTTACTGATCGGTAATTTCTTAGCTGTACCTGTCGTTGTATGGATGTTAACCGCCATTTTTCCTCAATCTCCTCCTATATTATTAGGGGTTTGTTTGGTATTGCTTACACCTTGTATTGATTACGTCATCGTCTTTACTCAGCTCGGCAAAGGAAATGAGAGATTAATACTGGCTTCCACGCCGGTTTTGTTCGCCGTTCAGATGGTATTGCTTCCGTTATACCTGTGGCTGTTTATCGGGAAAGAAGTGATAGGAGCTGTTCATGCGGGGCCGTTTCTGGAAGCATTCTTATGTTTAATAGCGGTGCCGCTGCTGGCGGCGGTGATGACTCAATTATGGGCTGATAAGAAGCCGGCGGGAGAAAAGGTGTTGGAATGGACGGCGTGGCTGCCTGTTCCTTTTATGGCTCTGGTTTTACTGGCGGTCGTCGCCACACAAATCGGCAAGGTCATCAGTGATGCTCACATCATTATACGTGTGATCCCAATCTATTTGTTATTCCTGCTCATTATGCCGTTTGTTTCCCGGTTTATCGCATATGCGTTCCGTCTGGATACAGGCGAAGGAAGAGCATTGATCTTCAGCACGGGCACAAGAAATTCTCTCGCAGTCCTTCCGTTAGCACTGGCCTTGCCGGATGCTTGGGCCTCATTAGCCGCCGCTGTTATCGTCACACAGACGATCGTTGAATTGATAGGCGAGTTGGTTTATATAAAAGCGGTGCCCGGCTGGCTGCTGAAATAAAAAATAATTTGAACTGAAAAAAACATACCAATAGATATTGGTATGTTTTTTATGTGAATTATAAAGTTGAAATATCAATGACGAAACGGTAGCGGACATCGCTTTGGAGAACCCGTTCGTACGCTTCGTCGACTTGATTGGCGGGTATCACTTCAATTTTAGGAGCAATGCCGTACTCGGCGGCGAAATCAAGCATCTCCTGAGTCTGCGGAATACCGCCGACGAGTGAACCCGCAATGCTGCGGCGGCCCGTGATTAAGGAGAACACACTGTATGAGTCCGGCTTAGCTGGCGCTCCCACATTTACCAATGTACCGTCAATTCGAAGCAGAGATAAGTAGGCATCTACGTCAAGGTTCGCGGATACTGTATTTAAAATAAGATCAAATCGTCCGGCCAGCTCAGTAAATGTATCCGGATCGCTTGTTGCAAAGTAGTGATCGGCTCCAAATTCAAGCGCTTCGTCTTTTTTGTTCATTGAGCGGCTGAGGACGGTGACCTCTGCGCCTAAAGCGTGCGCGAATTGAACAGCTAAGTGTCCGAGCCCGCCCATTCCGACAATCGCCACTTTTTTGCCGGGGCCGGCATTCCAGTGTTTCAGCGGAGAATAGGTGGTAATGCCCGCGCACAATAGCGGGCTGGCAGCATCCAAATCCAGCTGATCCGGAATCCGGACAACGAATCTGTCAGTGACAACTATTTTCTGGCTGTAGCCGCCGTACGTAGGGTTTCCGTCGTAGTCCAGGTTATTATAAGTTTGAACAACGCCTTTTGTGCAATATTGTTCGTCTCCGTTAAGGCAGTATTCACATTCCCCGCAGGAGTCTACAAAACAGCCGACACCCACACGGTCGCCGACGGCAAATGTGGTGACTTCTTCACCCACGGCTTCCACAACTCCGGCAATTTCGTGCCCGGGAACCATCGGAAAGATTCCGCCGCCCCATTCATCGAATGCACTGTGGATGTCTGAGTGACAAATCCCGCTGTACTTAATATCAATCAGGATATCGTGCGGCCGTAATGCTCTTCTCTCAATCGTCGTCCGTTCAAATTTAGCTTTTGCATGCGGAGCGCTTAATACACGAGTCGGATGATTATTACACATGGTTATCTTCCTTTCCAAGATAAAGTGATGAATCCTCTGTTCGATTTTACTTTAAATGTTAAAGCGGACTTTAAGTCAAGGAGTTTGGTTTATTTTTTTATGAAATGATATTCTATAATGGCACGCTTATGAAGGTTTGAAGGACGGGTGATAAGAATATGAAGATTGCGCAGGCTGCAAAGCAGGTTGAGTTATCAGCCGCGACGCTTAGGTATTATGAAAGTATAGGTCTGATTCCTCCGGTAAAACGCGATGAAAGCGGCATCCGCGATTATGACGAAGATGATGTGAATTGGATTCAATTTATAAAATGCATGAGAAATGCCGGGCTGTCGATTGAGGCGCTGATTGAATATACCGCTTTATTTATTGAAGGAGCCGATCATACGATCGAACCCCGAAAAAACATCCTTATAAATGAAAGGAAAAGGCTGACGGAGAAACAGAGGGAAATTGATGAAACCATAAAACGATTAAACAGGAAGATTGAGGATTACGAAGATATCCTTGAAAATGAAGCGAAACTTAAAAACAGATTGAAAGCTGAATGTATTTCTGAATGAAGAGAAGGTGTCCCGGACGCCGGGCCGCATGAAATGTACCAAGGGAAACGAGCCTTGGTTTTTTTTATTTTCTAAAGAGAGGAAACAAAACAGCTTTTTCTATCTTATCAATCATTACTTATCCTTTTTTCAGCTTGACTTTTTTACTGCAGACTTTTAAAGTGTGAAATGTTGCTTAGACTGTGATTAGCGACTTTAATGCTGAAAAGAGGTGGTTTACCCAGATGAACAATAAAAAGAACCCTTGGGCGTTATTGCCTTTAGTCTTATTCGTAGGGCTTTTTGTCGGCTCTGGTCTGGTGACCGGAGATTTTTATAAATTGCCGATCTTGATTGCCGCGATCATTGCGTCAGCTTTTGCGCTGTTATTTAACCGGAAGAAATCGCTCAATCAAAAAATAGAATGGTTCGCTTCCGGTGCGGGACATCCTGATATTATCATTATGGTTATGATTTTTATATTGGCAGGTGCCTTTGCTTCAGCGGCTGAAGCGATGGGGGCGGTGCATTCAACTGTCAATCTTGCTTTGAGCTTTATCCCGCAGCAGTTTTTGCTGCCGGGGCTGTTTATCATTGCTTGTTTTATTTCTATATCGATGGGAACATCAATGGGCACGATTGCGGCGGTTGCGCCGATCAGCGCGGGTTTGAGCGGCGAGCTTGGCATCTCCGCCGCGATTCCGATTGCGGCTGTGGTCGGCGGAGCTATGTTCGGAGATAATCTTTCTTTTATTTCCGATACGACCATTGCGGCAGTCCGGACGCAAAAAACACAAATGAGGGATAAATTCAAAACGAACTTTCTGATTGTTTTGCCCGCTGCCATTGTGACTGTTATTATCTTATTTTTTATTCCGGCAGGCCACGCCGTCCATACGGGAACTGCATCTTACAGCTGGATTAAGGTGCTTCCTTATATCGCCGTGTTGGTTTTTGCGTTAATCGGTATTAATGTGATGGCTGTCATATTCGGCGGATTGATTTTGACGGGAATCATAGGGTTAGCGTGCGGCAGCCTGACGTTTGATTCTTATTTTAAGGCGATTACGGATGGAATTGCCGGAATGAGCGATCTGATCATCCTGTCCATGCTGATCGGCGGGGTGGTCGGCGTGATGAAACAAAACGGCGGGATCGACTTTTTACTGGAGTTCATCACGAAACGAATCCGTTCGAAAAAAGGAGCCGAAGCCGGCATTGCCGGACTGGTCAGCGTGACGAATCTGGCTGCGGCCAATAATACGATCTCGATTATCGCAGCCGGGCCGATTGCAAAGAATATCGCTGATAAATTCAACATCGACAACAGAAAATCGGCAAGTATTCTGGATATCTTTTCGTGCATGATTCAAGGATTGATTCCTTACGGCGCGCAGCTGTTATCAGCCGGGAAATTCGGGAATATTTCACCAGTCAGCATCCTGCCATACTCTTTCTATCCCGTTTTAATCGGAATCTGCGGCATCGCCGCCATCATATTTGGACTGCCGAAATTCACAAGAAATACGAAATAAAAAAAGGCGCCGTTCGGCGCCTTTTTTCTTTCATGACAACCAAGCATTTCTCAAAAGCTGTACGCCCTGTGTGATCTGATCCGTATCGAGATGGGCGAAACCTAGCTTTATGATCGGCGGTTCGGGTTTTTCGGCAACGAAATAAACGGCGGTAGGATATACCTTCACTCCGTACTGAAAAGCGCGTTCGATTAATGTTTCTTCTGTATAATTCAGGTGAACTCTCACCAATATATACAATCCCGACTGCTCGCCGATGATCGTCACATGATCGCCGAACTGCTGCTTTACATGTGAAATCAAGTGCTGCATTTTTCGCCTGTAAACAATGCGCATGCGCTTAATATGGCGGGTCCATTCACCGGCCTTCATCAATTCAGCCATGGTCAGCTGGTTAAGCGAAGAAGCGGTGCTTTCGAAATGAATAAACCGTTTTTTATACCGGTGCAAAAGGCGATGCGGCAAAACCATATAGCTTATGCGGATGCCCGGAAGAAAGGATTTTGAGAAATTCCCTAAATAAATCACCCGGTCTGATTGAATGGAAGCAAGAGCGGGAAACGGCTGCTGTGTATAACGGAATTCACTGTCATAATCATCCTCAAGAATATAACCCTCTCTATGATTCACCCAATTGATCAGAGTTTGGCGCTGCTGAATGGACATGCTTACGCCGTAAGGGCTGTGATGGGATGGGGTCACATAGATTAATTTTTCCTTCATTGCATGTAATTGAGAAAAATCAGCTCCGTTTTCATAGACAGGCATCGTTTCCAGAGAAAGCCCGTGAAATTGAAATGCCGCTCTGGCACCGTCAAATCCGGGGTCTTCAACGATCATTCCCGAAAAATCCTCTTTCAGAATCCGGCTGAGATATATCAGCATCTGCTGGGTGCTGCTGCCGATGATAATGGAATCCGCATCTGTTTTCACTCCGCGGGATTCCAAGAGATAAGCGGCAATTTGTTCACGCAGGTCTCTCTCGCCGAACGGTTCACCGTACAGAAAGCTTTTCTCTGATGTCAAAACTTGATTGTATAATTTTCTCCATGTTTTGAGAGGAAAATGCTTTTGATCGACGGCCCCGGCGCGAAAATCAATCAGGACCGGCTGAGTTGATTCGGTTTTTTCAGCGTAAACAACATCGTTTTCTTTTTGAAATATAGAAGGTTCTACTTCATTTGCAAAATAACCTTTGCGTGTTTCTCCGCGAATGTATCCCTCCGCTAAAAGAAGATCATAAGCCATCAGCGTTGTATTACGGCTTACCCGCAGGGAATCTGCCAGCTCCCGAATCGAAGGCAGCCGCTCATCTGCCTGAATATTTCCCTGCTCAATCAATGTTTTAAATTGCTCGTAAATTTGTTTGTATTTCGGGGTGTCGCTTCCGAAAGCGAAAATCATATTTTTCATCAGATGTTCTCCTCTGACATGTGTATTTATTCAAAACTGTATCTTTTTAAATGTCAGTTGATATCTTATTATAGCGGAAAGCGCTTTATCAATCCATGTTCAGAGAGGAGAGTTTTGTATGTATATTCCCGCTCCATTTCAGCTGAGTGAAGCTGAAGCGTGCGATGTAATCAAAGAGTATGGTTTCGCAGCATTGTTTTCAACGGCGGAAGGCATGCCGTATGCAACCCACCTGCCATTGATGATGAGTAAGGATAACGAATGCTTATACGGTCATTTTGCATTGCCGAACCCCCAATGGAAAGAGATTGATGGCCAAAACGTGTTAGCCGTTTTTCAAGGGCCTCATTGTTATATCTCGCCTAAATGGTATGAGACGAATCAGGCTGTACCCACTTGGAATTATGTGGCGGTTCATGTTTACGGAGAGGCGGAGCTTTTGGATGAGGAAGAAACCGTGCAGTCGATGAGTGATCTCGTATTGAAATACGAAAGCCCCGACAGCCCGTACAAATTAGAGGATGTCGATGCGAAATTGCTGGCAGGCATGAACAAAGGGGTAAAAGGGTTTAAAATCAAAATCAGCAAAATAGAGGGGAAAGCAAAGCTGAGTCAAAATCATTCAGCCGCAAGACAAGGGCTGGTCGTACAACAGCTCAAACAGATTCCTCATACAAACGAACAGCTCATTTCCGGCTTGATGGAAGAAAACATCAAACGGATCACTGCGAACAACTGACAAGCATATTAAAAACATACCGGCAGCATGCGGTATGTTTTTTCAGGTTATGAAGCTTTTCTCAGGATGAATAACGACTCAAACAGCACATAAATCAACGGCGCCATTAAAATGAAGAAAGAATGAAAAATAGCATACGGTATGAGTAAGTAAACGATAAGTTTCAATAGAATGGTAGACGGTTTATTGAATGTCCAGCGGTTCTTCAAGATATCAGTCATACAAGCTAAAACAAGGCCGACCGTCAAATATCCGGCTGCTATGTACAGATAAATAAAAAGGTAAAACGGGTAAGAAGACAACGGCGGTGTGTCCTCTTGTGTCATTTTTAAACTCACGTAAAAGACTAATAAAAAGCAAACGGACGAAACGAGAGCTAACAAAAGGTGTTTATATAAATACTTCTTCATGTGTTCACCTGCCTATGGCGCAATTATTTCTTAACATATTATGACATGGTTTTACCGCTGCTGAAAGAATTGGAAGTCCGGCTATGTGAGCGGGGCGTAAAGAATCAATATCATCTTTTCATGAATCCGGATTTTTTGTTCGGATGGATGTAAAGAAGAATACACCAAAAAAAGCTGTCAGCTTGGTCCTGACGGCTTATTTTTGGGGAAAGGCTTATTTCTCCGTGGTGAAATAAAGCAATGCGATGACCGGAAAAGCGATTCCAATCCATAATGTGATATTCCACCCGCCTGAGGCGTATGCCCATCCTCCGATTGATGATCCTATAGCACCGCCCAGAAAGAAGATGGCCATAAATAATCCGTTTAATCGGCTGCGAAATTCAGGTGCCAACGAAAAAATGGCACGCTGACTGAGTACGAGATTGGCAGATACACCCATATCCAACAGGATAGCTGCGGCCACCAGAACTGCTATGCCGACGGGGGAGCTGCTCTGAATCATGAGCGGGAGTAATAAAGAAACGATGACAACACCGAGAGCAATTCCGGTGGCAAGCCGGGTCAGGCCGCGATCAGCCAGACGGCCGCCTATCGGTGCAGCCGCTGCACCTGCAATGCCCGCTAATGCATACAGCGCGATTGCCTTTTGAGAAAAATGAAAAGCAGGACCGGACAATAATAAAGGTACAGTCGTCCAGAACAAGCTGAAAGCTCCAAATACAAACGCATGATAAATGGCACGGCGGCGTAGGACCGGAGTCGTGCGCAGCAGCTTCCACATTGAACCGAGTAAGACGGTGTAGCTTGTGTTTGCTGTTGGTTTTCTGGCAGGAAGCACTTTTGATAAGACGATTGCCAGGACAACACTTAACGCGGCGGATAAAGCAAATATGGCATTCCACCCCCATATATCAGCGACCAGACTGGATATCGGACGGGAAAGCATAATACCGAGCAGCAGGCCGCTCATCACATTGCCGACAACCCGGCCGCGTGCGGCGTCTGGCGCAAGGTATGATGCGAATGGAACTAGCACTTGGGCTGCAATTGATCCCGGTCCGATGAAAAACGCAGCGGCTAAAAACAGTGTTCCATGCTTTGCAAATGCTGTCAGTGTCAAAGCGGCTGCGCTTAGAAGGAGCGATACAACGACAAGTTTTTTGTTTTCGATAATGTCTCCCAAAGGGACGAGAAACAGTAAGCCGGCAACGTATCCGATTTGGGTCAGCGTGACAATCAGTCCGGCGCTGCTTGGAGAAAGCCCGATTGCCGCACTAATGAATCCTGCCAAGGGCTGTGCATAGTAAAGATTAGCGACAATGATACCGCATGCCGTTGCGAGAAGAAGGGTTAAACCAGGTGAAATTCCCTGATCTGCTGTTTGTTTGTTTTCTTTAGCCATATGAATGAACTCCTTTTTAAGTGGTTTTTATGATGCTTGATAAATGATTTGCTGATTCATCTCCTTTACGCAGAGGCTTTTGGAGTCTGTGTTTCATCAAGACTTCCCTCAAATTATTTTGTAAACTAAACGTTTAGTTTTTTTGTTATAAACAAATAATATACTAAACGTTCAGTTTTGTAAATGGGTTTCTGTTTTCTTTTTTTATACAGGTTAAGTATACTGAACGTATCGTTTATAATTCGGGAAGGAATGATTCATGTGCAGAGTAAACGAGGACGGCCGCGCGATGAAGGAACACATAAGGCAATTCTTTCTGCAGCGTATGACCTATTGTTGGAAAATGGCTTTGACGCGGTGACAGTCGATAAAATTGCTGAGCGTGCCAAAGTGAGTAAGGCAACGATTTATAAATGGTGGTCAAACAAGGCTGCCGTTATCATGGACAGCTTTCTTTCGACCGCTACGGACAGACTGCCTGTGCCCGATACAGGATCAACAGTGCAAGATATATTGACCCACGCCACGAATTTAGCAAGGTTTTTGACGAGCCGGGAAGGAACCGTTATTAAGGAATTAATCGGTGCGGGGCAGCTGGATGTAAAATTGGCGGAAGAATATCGCACGCGATTTTTCCAGCCCCGCCGCCTCCAAGCGAAAGGCCTTCTGGAAAAGGGAATTCAAAAAGGTGAATTAAGAGAGAATCTTGATATTGACGTTAGCATCGATCTCATTTACGGACCGATTTTCTATCGCCTGTTGATCACAGGTGATGAGGTGAATGATTCTTATGTGCATGATCTGGTGATGAGTGCGTTTAAGGGAGTTCAAGCTACGTGAATAATCGCTCGAATCGGGTGCAAAGTATTTGTGCCTATGGGGCAGAAAATAATGAAAAGGCAGAACAAATTGTTCTGCCTTCTTCGCTCTATTTGCGAACCACCCGGCGGCCGCCACGCACGTATTCACCGCCGCAAGCCCTAATAACAGCCCGAAGAAAGGCTGGAGAAGCTGCAGAGCTGATTCGCGGGAGTTTCGTTGCCTGGGCGCTGTAAAAGGCAGCTCTCAGTTTGAAATACTGAAGCTTGAGTCAGGGGTGCTGTCTCAGCAGCAAAACGATTTATAGGACGGGCAGGTGGAGCGCCGTATCAATATTTTGCAAATTGAGCCGGACTTGTTCATTTGTGTTCCACGGGTGATACCAGCCTTTTTCCATCATATAGCGTGAGATTTGCTCGTGCATGTCGAGGGCTTCTTCTAAGTGCCGGGTGAGGATCGCTTTCACTTCAGGCGTTCCGGCTTCCGTCGCCGCCATCGCATAGTTTCTCACACCGCTTTTTGCCGAATTCAATAAATCCATTGCGACAATTTGGTCTGTCAGCGCATTCATTCCCGTCAAGTATTCAATAATCGGATTCATTCGTCATTCATCTCCTCATTCATGCTGTGCATCAGATAAAATTGAGGCAAATTCCTGCAATTGCCTTGTTGATGTATCCACATCCTGCTGCATGATTTCTTTCAGCTGCGGATCGGATACGAGCGCTTTCATGGTTTTAGATTTCGTCAGACAAAGTGACTTAAAAGAAGCCATCTCCTGAATTTCGAGTAATTCATGTAAGGCGCTGGTCATTTCTGTAGCCTCCGTTCTCTAAGGTTTGAGTACAACTTTAATACAATCATCTGTTTTCGTGTCAAACATCTCATAGCCGTGCTTCGCTTCACTAAGCGGAATGACATGGCTTACAACATCGCCCGGATCAATTTTGCCGGTTGACACCAGTTCAAACATATACGGCATATAGTGGATGACCGGAGCTTGTCCTGATCGGATATTGACGTTTCGCTGCATGATATCGCCAAGGGGAAACCCGTTGTATCTGCCGCCGTACACACCCGTAATCTGGATCGTTCCGCCTTTTCGCACCGCTTGGGACGCGATGACCAATGCGCTCATCGCCCCGCCCTGAAGTTTTAATCCGCTGGCGAGGAACTCAAGATCCGTCATTTTTCCGTCCATGCCGACGGCGTCAATGACCACATCAGCGCCGCCTTTGGTGATTTCCTTCAGGTAGCTGCCCGTATTTTCGTGGTCTTCGAAGTTCACGATTTCCACTTTATTCGTCCGTTTCGCATGCTGGAGACGGTAGTTGACATAGTCTACGGCTATTACGCGTTTCGCTCCCTTTAACCAGCAGAATTTTTGAGCGAAAAGGCCCACGGGCCCGCAGCCGAGAACGATAACTGTATCGCCTTCTTTTACGCCGGCATTGTCAACGCTCCAAAAGCCGGTTGTCATCGCATCGGAAATAACACTCAGTTTCTCATCCGGTTCTTCGCATGTTTCGGGAACTTTAAAATGAGTAAAGTTCGCAAATGGAACGCGCAAATACTCCGCCTGGCCTCCCGGATAGCCGCCGGCATTTCCTGAATAGCCGAAATAAGCGCCTATATCGCCGTTCTCATTTGATTGATCACATTGGCTTTCCAGGTGATTTTTACAATAAACGCATTCTCCGCAGGCGATATTAAAAGGAATAATGACGCGGTCGCCTTTTTTGACTTTCGTCACGCCGGGACCGGTTTCTTCCACAATGCCCATCGGTTCATGCCCGATAATATAGTCTTCCTGCAAATTCGGGATGAGTCCGTGGATTAAATGTAAATCTGATCCGCAAATTGCCGTACTTGTGACTTTTATAATCATGTCATCGTGTTTTTCAATCTTCGGATCAGGCACGTCTTTGACAACGACGTTTTTCACTCCTTGATACGTTACGGCCTTCATGCTGTAATACCTCCAGTGTTAGTGTTCATCAGGTGTGCGGTCAAACATCCCTTTTCTGTTTGTTTCAACGGGAAACAGGTTCATGCTTCCGACCATGAGGGTATTTTTCGCAGAGAGCTGATCCAATTTATACTGTTCGCTCAGATCATGCGGGTGAAACCACTTTTTGCTGACCATCAAGTCTGTTATCTCCTGATGCATCGTGATTCCCTGCATGAGCTGTTTGCGCAGCAAAGCTCTTACATCAGGTGAAGCGGTTTCTGTCAAAGCGACGGCGGTATTTCTGACGCCTTCTTTTGCCCTTATGAGAAAATCCATTGCGAATGTCGTATCTGCGAGTTCAGGGACGTGTAATGAATTGATTGGATCTAAATGGTCATGATTCAACGATGCTTACCTTCCTTTCAATTGATGATCGAAGTCGGCCGGTTTTGAGGAACAGGAGCCTGAAAAGATGCCCGTTCATAAACCGCCTGCAGATCAGCCAGGTCTTGCGAGGCTTGCTGAACATCTTTCTCCATTAACGTTTTCAGATCCTGATCAAACACAAGCCCTTGCATGAGCTTGGATTTCGCGACACAAAGCGTCTTGAAGTTAATGATTTCATGTAAGTCCAACGACTCGTGAGCCGCTAATTCACGCTTATCCATAATCGTCTGAAACCTCCCTTTGTAGAAATACGTAGTTAATTTCCCCTGAGAAAAGAGGTCTAGTCTTACAAAATTTGTTTATCAGAAAAGCGGATAAAAAGCCTGAAGGTGCATCAAAAAAAGGAGGAAGCACAATCGCTTCCTCTTGTTCACATGGAACGGCTGTTGGTGTCATGAACGTTTTTCTGATGCGCGGGCGGTTTTGCCGCGCGGGAGACGAGACCGCTGAAACCCGGGAAAGGTCATAAAAAAGATATGAACAAAAGCAGCTTGCGCACAATCCCGCAGGCTGTTTTTTCTTTCACCCGTCATGCAGGAACAGAAGGGGAAGGTGAGAATAAGGCACTTATGGTATGATGACAAATAGAATAAAACCTCGTGAGGCCGGTCGGCTAAAAGGAAGTGGACAGAGATTGTTTGGTACAAAACATCAAGAAGACTACGTCTCCCGTGACAGACGCTCATTGCATATGCTTGCGCTTCGGGTGCCCGGTCTGGCGTTTATTTTTATGGTATATGCCGCATCAGTCTCTTTGCAGTACATTTATGAAAGCTGGACGGTTTTTTTGCTGCTGTTATTCACGATATTGATCGTCATTTTTACCGTGCTGCACTGGCATTCCCATCGCTGGGTCAAGAAAAAAACGTTTCTTTATTTCATCATACAGGGATTTATCATATATACATCGGCTAACTTGATGGCCGGCGGTTATATCGCGGTAGTCGTCGGTCTCTATGCCTTTTTAATCGGGCAGATTATCGGAATGGCGGATAAGGGAAAAACGCTGCTCATACTCTATCTTTTCATTTTAATGTCCATAGCAGCCCTGCACCAGGAGCATCCGCATCATCTGCTACGTTTCATCGTTATCGCCGCTCCCATCATGATCGTGATTATCACGTATGCGGCAACATTTTTCGCGCAAGTTGATGAAAAAATAAAAACACAGCTGACGCTTGAAAAATTAGAGCTCGCTCACCGGCAAGTGAAACAGCTGACGCTTCAAAATGAAAGACAGCGGATGGCGAGGGATTTGCACGATACGCTTGCACAAGGGCTGGTCAGCTTGCATATGCAGCTTGAAGCGGTGCAAGTTCATCTTTCGAAAGATAACACTGACAGAGCGAAAGACATCATCAGCCAGTCAATGGACAGAGTGAAGGGCACATTGGCTGATGCGCGCTCGGCCATTGACAACCTTCGCAGCAAATCAGAAGAGATCGGCTTCTTAAAAGAAAGCATCACTGAACAAATCAACCATTTTACAGAAGCCTCCGGGCTGTCTTGTTTTTTAGAGTACAGCGTGCATCATGTGCTTGACGTTCATACGGCGGAGAATTGCCATTACATGATCGGAGAAGGCCTGACAAACGCCGCCAAGCATGCAGAAGCAAAGAATGTCTGGGTATCCGTTCAGGAAGAAGAGGGACAGGTCCGCATAACAGTTAAAGATGACGGGAAAGGCTTTGATGCCGGAACAGAAATGAGAAAAAGCGGACATTACGGGCTGCTTGGGATACAAGAACGCGTCAATATGATGAACGGCATTTTCCGTATAACAAGCGCCAGATCAGCGGGGACTCAAATTGAGATCATCATACCAATTCAAGGAGAGGCAGAACATGTATAAAGTGTTAATAGCAGATGACCATCTTGTCGTCAGAGAAGGTCTGAAGCTTTTGATAGAAACAAATGAACATTACACCATAACGGGAGAGGCGGAAAACGGGAAAACCGCCGTCCGCCTCGCAGAGGAACTAAAGCCCGATGTCATTCTCATGGATCTGTACATGCCGGAAATGAGCGGGCTGGAAGCCATTAAACAGATAAAAGAGCATTCTGATGTGCCGATCATTATTCTGACCACCTATAATGAAGATCATCTGATGATAGAAGGCATCGAATCAGGCGCAAACGGTTATCTGCTGAAAGACACAAGCTCAGAAACCTTATTTCATACGATGGATGCGGCGGTCAGGGGAGAAGTGCTTCTGCAGCCGGACATCTTGCGCCGTTTCCGGGAAATGAAAATGGAACGGGCAAATGCCAATGAAACACAGCTGACGGAAAAGGAAATCATAGTTCTAGAAGCCGTTGCGAAAGGACATAAAAGCAAAGCGATCGCCTTCGATTTAGGAATCTCAGAGCGGACGGTAAAAGCGAGATTAACATCGATTTATAACAAATTAGGCGCTGATTCGCGGACGGAAGCCGTCACCATTGCCATGCAAAAAGGCATTCTGAAACTGAATATATAATGAAAAACTGCCCAAACGTACATGCCCCTATGTACGTTTTTTTTATGTGAATGTGAACTACAATTAGGCAGAAAGTAATGATTGGAGAGGAGTATTCGATGTCTGGATTTTTATATAAATTAGGGGGATGGTCTGCCCGCAACCGATTAAAAATGATCAGTGCGTGGCTCGTGATACTGATCGCTTCGGTTGTGATCGCCATCTCGTTAAAACCTGCTTTTTCTGATGATATGTCAATACCTGACACACCTTCTGAAAAGGCAATGGATATCATTCAAAAAGAATTTTCAAAGGGTCCCGATAAAGGAAGCATACGGGTTATTTTCGGTGCTGAAGATGGGAAAAAACTGACGTCAAAATCAGAAAAACAAGCGATCGAAGAGACATTAAAGAAGATCAAAACAGATCATTCAGTCGCTTCGATTGCAAGTCCTTTTGAGACAGGAACCATTTCTAAAGACGGATCAGTGGCATATGCCGATATTACGTATAAAAAAGCGGCGGATGACATTTCGGCCGCGTCTGTTTCACATATGAAACACAGTCTGTCTGCCGCAGGAGACAAGGGCCTGCAGACGGAGCTCAGCGGTGATGTGCCGGGGGCCGGTGTTGAAGTCGGCGGTGTATCAGAAATTATCGGCGTTGTGCTGGCATTCGTCGTACTGGCTATTACGTTTGGTTCATTAGTCATAGCGGGGCTGCCGATTGTCACGGCCCTGATCGGATTAGGCGTAAGCGTCGCGCTGACGTTAATCGGGACACATTTCTTTACGATAGCCTCGGTCAGTCTCTCATTATCCGGAATGATCGGCCTGGCCGTCGGGATTGATTATGCGCTGTTTATCTTTACGAAGCATCGTCAGTTTTTGGGCGAAGGTGTACAAAAAAATGAATCGATCGCTAAAGCCGCGGGAACGGCAGGCAGCGCCGTCGTTTTTGCAGGACTGACCGTGATCGTCGCGCTTTGCGGATTGACCGTTGTCGGCATTCCGTTCATGTCTGCCATGGGGTTGACAGCGGCACTCAGTGTGCTGATGGCTGTATTGGCATCAGTAACGCTGGTGCCCGCAGTGTTATCGGTCGCAGGAAAACGGATGATTCCGACATCAAATAAGAAGAAAGAAAAGAAAAGCGCCGACACGAATGCCTGGGGGCGCTTTGTTACAAAGAGGCCAATTCTGTTAAGCATTTTCAGCATTATTCTTTTAGCCGTCATCAGTCTGCCGGCCATGCATTTAGAGCTGGGGCTGCCTGATGCGGGAATGAAAGCGAAAGACACCCCGGATCGCCGCGCCTATGATCTTTTGTCTAAAGGATTCGGCGAAGGTTTTAACGGCAAGCTGACAATTGTTGCCGATGCAAAAGATGTTAAGGGCAATAAAAATGAAGCATTCCAAGACGCCGTGAAAGAAATGAAGAACTTGCATAATGTGGCGAGCGTCACCCCTGCCATGCCGAACGAAAAAGGGCACTATGCCATCATTACGGCAGTGCCTGAAACCGGGCCGAACGATACGGCAACGAAAGAGTTAGTGCAGGATATACGGAAACTGTCAGACAAAAACGGCATCCGCCTGCTCGTCACCGGGTCAACCGCGGTGAACATTGATATTTCAGATCGGTTAAACGATGCCATTCCGGAATTCGCCATTCTTATTGTCGGGTTTGCATTTGTATTGCTGACCGTCGTTTTCCGTTCTCTTCTCGTGCCGCTTGCGGCCGTTCTTGGCTTTTTGCTGACAATGACCGCAACACTCGGGTTATCGGTATTCGTCCTGCAGGATGGACATTTCACCGGCTTGCTGAGCATTCCGGAAAAAGGCCCGATTCTCGCCTTCCTGCCTATTTTAGCAATCGGTATTCTTTTCGGACTGGCGATGGATTATCAAGTATTCCTTGTCAGCAGAATGAGAGAAGAATATGTCAAAACAAAAAATCCGGTACAAGCCATCCATGCCGGATTGAAGCATAGCGGGCCTGTCGTAACAGCGGCGGGGCTGATCATGATTTTCGTCTTCGCGGGATTTGTCTTCGCTGGGGACTCTATGATCAAATCCATGGGATTGGCAATGACCTTCGGTGTTCTTTTCGATGCGTTCATTGTAAGAATGACCATCATTCCGAGTGTCATGAAGCTGATGGGACATGCGGCCTGGTACTTGCCGAAGTGGCTGGATAAGATCATTCCGAATGTGGATATCGAAGGCCATAAGCTGACACAAGGCAAAACACCGGAGAAACCGGAAGAATAAAATGAAAAAGCAGATCGTTATGATCTGCTTTTTTTTATGTGCTGACCGCATTCATGAAAAGAGAAAAAAGCTTTTTCATGTCTTCATGTTTTTTTGTCAGCATTTCAGGATGCCATTGCACGCCGACGACAAATAATTCACCCGTCCGTTCAATCGCTTCAATGGCCCCGTCTTTCGCATAAGCCGCGGCTTTAAACGAAGGCGCCGTCTCTTTTATGATCTGGTGATGGAATGAATTCACCCGCGCTGAATCGCCAAACAAGGAATGGAGACGTGTCCCTTTTTCAAAAGAAACATGATGGGTTTTTAATGGCGGATCTTTTTCTTGGTCATGCTTAATGTCAGCAAACGAAGCGTGTGTCAGGTCTTGATATAAAGTTCCCCCGTAAGTGACGTTTAACATATGCATCCCCCGGCAGATGGCCAGAATCGGCTTTTCTAAAGCAACCGCCGTGAGAATCAGCTCCTTCTCGTAGGCGTCCCGATCAGGAAAGGTCTTTCTTAAAGCCTGTAAAGGTTCTTCGCCGTAAAACAGCGGGTCTATATCCTGGCCGCCGGACAGAATGATCCCGTCAACATGAGAGACCTGTTCCTTTAAAAGCGCCGTCTCTTGAATCACCGGCAATATAAACGGCACACCGCCGGCCTCAGAAACAGACTGAATATAATCATTATTGACATATGCCCGATTATAACCCGGGAAAGCGCCGGATTGATCAGCCATAATGTTTCCCGTAATTCCAATGCGTTTGGCCATTCTTCGCCCCCCTGAACCATGCTCATAATTAATCTGAACGTAGGTTGTACAAATCAGTTTGAAATTATTCTTCATGATACGGGAGCTTTCCAAAACAAAACCCGTGACAATCACGGGTTTTTACATTCATTTCAATTTCTTGATTTCTTCCGTCAGCTCTTTGAATTTTTGATCAAGCTCACGATATTGTTTATCAGCCGGAGTCATGAAGCTGAGTTTTCCGAGGACTTCCTGCCGTTCGGTTTCAAGCTTTAATCGCAGTTCTTCAGCATCGTCCCTGACGGAGGGAGATTCTTTCCATTGTTTTCGGACGCTGCTGTTTGAGATATCAAGCCGGATGTCCGTCGTCTTTTCGACAAAGTAACGATCATGAGATACGATGATGAGCGTTCCGTCGTATCGGGCCAAAGTGTCTTCAAGCTGCTCGCGTGACGGCAGATCAAGGTGGTTTGTCGGCTCATCCAGAATCAGCACATCTTTCTCCTCCAGAATAAACGCCATCAGTTTGCATTTGACCCGCTCTCCCATGCTCATCTTGCCGATGGGTTCCGTCCATTGCGCTGCGGTAAATCCTAAATGCTTCATGAGGGATTGAACATTGCCCCTTGCTTCGAACGTTTCTTTGTAAAAAAGCTGTTCGGGGGTTTTATCAAGCGGAAGGTCGAATACTTCCTGGGTTAGATATCCGACATTTGCAGACGGAGAAATCCATATGCCGCCCTGCGCTTTTTCCTGACCGAGGATGACCTTCAATAATGTTGTTTTCCCGCTGCCGTTCGGACCTGTAATCGCAATCTTTTCACCGTGCATCATAGTGAAATTCACGTTTTTAAAAAGCGTTCGGCCGTCATATGACTTTGAGACATCCCTTACTTCTAAAAAACGCTTTCCCGCTTTTTTGCGGTGCTCAATGGAAAAACGGACTTCATACTCCGCTTCAACCGGTTCTGCTTTCGCTTTTTCAAGCTCTTTTTCAAGACGCTTCTGCTTTGATTTAATCTGGGCGTCCGTGCGTTTTGCTTTTACGCGATGGTATTCTTTAAATCCTTCTATTTTCGTTGATTGGGCATGGGCTTTTTTTGACCAGGCGCTCAGCTCGTTCATTTGAGCTTCAATCCGTCTGATCATATGCTGCTGATTCTCATATTCCCGCTGCTGTGTCAGCCTTCTCTGTTTGCGGACCTCCATATAGCTTGAATAATTCCCTTTATGCTCAATGAGTTTCTTTCCTTCGATGGCCCAGATTTTTGTCGCCGCTGCATCTATAAAAGCACGATCATGCGAAACAAAAATAATGGTGCCTTTGTAATTCTTGATCTGATTTAGCAGTATTTCTAAACTGTGCTGATCGAGGTGGTTCGTCGGCTCATCTAATAACAAAAGGCTGCTTGAGGAGGAGAAACCTTTGGCAAGACGGGCTTTCAGTTTTTCTCCGCCGCTCAATTGCGAAAAGGCGCGTGCGGGCACGTTCCATTTTTCTAACAAGGCTGCCTCCGCAGGCTCCGAATGGCCGGAATCATAAGCTTCCGTTTCTTGTTCCACCATATATACGTTCACATCTTGCATCATCTGGATCTGTCCTTGTGACGGCGCTTTTTGATTGCATATCAATTGCAGCAATAAAGATTTGCCGGCGCCGTTTTTACCGATAACGCCGATGATGTCACCTTGCTGAACGCTCGCGCTGATCTGTTCAAAAAGGGGAACGCTGTTGATTTCATAACTGATGCCGCTTAACTTTAACATTTCTTTCATATGTCAATCCCTCGCTTTTAAGGGAGGACAAAAAAAATCCTCCCAATTGATTTGGAAGGATTAGCCGTACCTGTGCATGATCAAATAAGCTATTTTTACATAGCTTTCGTATCGTATAGAAAATGGGCAGACTAATCCTATTTTTTCTGATTTGAAATATTTGATTTCAAACGGTCAAAATAAGATTAGTTAATCATTGTCCACCCATCATCCCTTCGTATTTGTTACGAACAGTGTAGCACACACTTATCTGTAAAAGCAAAGGGTATAAGCCTTTTTATTCCAGATTGGAGACTTCCCACTCTTCTTCTAAAACGGCATAATAATATTCATCCCACCATTCATTATCATGGGGGATGCATTTTTTAAAAAAGCCTTCCCGTCTCATCCCGATCTTTTCCATCACCCGGTGCGAAGCCGTGTTTTCCGGCTGACATGTCGCAATGATCCGATGTAATTTCATCTTGTTAAACCCGAATGCCAGCACGGCTCGCGCCGCCTCTGAAGCATATCCTTTGCCCTGATATTCCGGGTGAAACACCCAGCCGATTTCATACGTATGATCGCCAAAATACTGAAAAAAAGCAATGTGGCCAATGACCGTTTTCTCATCCTTCAATAAAACGGGAAACTTCCCGGCATGTTCACCGCTGTTTTCAGTAACGAATTTCCTGGCATCATCTTCGGTAAAGACACCTTCTGGTATGTATTTCATGACATTCGGATTTGATGTGTACGCATAGACATCCTGCCAATCTTCCGGTTCAAATGTGCGAATGACGAGCCTGTCAGTTTTGATATTCATTTTTTATGTTCCTCCATCAAAAAAGGTTTCATTTACTACTTCGATTGAAAGGTGTAAAAACCTTTGAGCGGGGAAGAGCCGAATAAAAAAAGCCTGCAGCTATACACTGCAGGCGGTTATTTTTCATTTGCGGCGGCGGGCAGGTTTGTAAACCCGAATTGCCCTCCGACAGCTTCTTTTACTTCATGAATAACGATAAATGATTTCGGGTCAATTTTTTGAACATGTTTTTTGATTTTCAGCAATTCGTTCTTTTTAATGACGACATAGATAATGCGCTTGTCTTTGCTGCCGTAATAGCCGTATCCGTAAAAAATCGTCGCCGCGTTTCCGTACTCGGAGGTGATGGCTTTGGCGATTTCTTCGTATTGGTCAGACATAATGGTGAGGGCTTTTTTATTATGGAAACCCTCAATGACAATATCGACGATTTTGGCGCACAGATAAACGAATATAAACGTATACAGCATATGGTTGAGGCCGATCGCTAAAACGGATGCGAAAATGATGACACAATCCATATAAAACATGCTTTTCGAGATGTTAAAGCCCTTTGTGTAATTTAATAAATACGCCAAAAGCGTGGTTCCGCCGGTAGATCCGTCAGCGATAAAGATCAATGCCAGCCCCGCTCCCATCAGCAGAGCGCCGAATACAATCCCGAGCACCATGTCGTGCACGCCGAACGGAATAAAGCTGACGATGCTGAGAAAAACAGAAGTCATTCCCGTCCCGAGTATCGTGTATAAAATCGTTTTTTTCGTTAAAAATTTATAAGCAAGCCCGATAAAAATCAAATTTACAACCAGAGTCGTAATACTTGCAGGTATATGGAAAAGATAATATAACACGAGAGCGATTCCCACGGTGCTGCCGTCCCCTAAATGATTCGGGATGACGAAAAATTCCACGGACGCCGCGATAAGAAAGGCTCCGGCCATAATCATCAGTATATCCTTGCAAATGTTCTTCATGTGCAAACCTCCTCCGCAGTCAAAAATATATATAAAACAAAAACGCCTCAAAAATTATCCAGAAGAACTAAATAATTTTTAAGACGAATCATTCACAATCTCGTTTGTTCATTCAGTAAAGAATGATCAGCTTCAATATCGAAGATTATATAGACACCTTCACATCTTGTCAATGCCGTGAAAATTGATTTTTCTGCAGTGTATATGAGGTTTAAATCAAGTTAAAACGAGGAATTATATCAGAAGAGTTTTCATTTCTGCTCTATCAATAAGAGAAATGTAATGAGAGACAACGAAGAAGGGATGATGACATTGGAACGAATTTTTATCAGTCCGGCCAAATACGTGCAGGGAAAAAACGCCATTGAAACGATCGGCGGACATCTGGAGGGCGTTGGTGAAAAAGCCGTCGTCATCGCGGACAAAACCGTATGGGATATCGCGGGCCACAAGGTGACGGCTGAATTAAAGAAAAGCAATATTTCTTCTGAAGAGGCGGTTTTCAACGGCGAAGCCTCCCAGGAAGAAATGAAAAGAATTGCCGGCATCGCAGAAAAAGCAGGCGCGACTATTGTCATCGGAGTCGGCGGCGGTAAAACGCTTGATACGGCCAAAGCCGTATCAGATGAAATAAACGGCTATACCGTTATCGTGCCGACGGCCGCTTCAACGGATGCTCCGACAAGCGGGCTGTCTGTCGTGTATTCTGAACAAGGCGCGTTCGAAAACTATCGTTTCTATCATAAGAATCCTGACTTGGTTCTGGTCGATACGAAAATCGTCGCGGAAGCTCCGCCGCGCTTTTTAGCATCAGGGATTGCCGATGCGATGGCGACGTGGATAGAGGCGCGCAGTGTCATCGCCAATGGCGGTAAAACGATGGCAGGCGGAATTCCTACAATCGCCGGAGAAGCTATCGCGGAAAAATGTGAAGCGGTATTATTCAAATACGGCCGTCTCGCTTATGAGTCTGTGAAAGCGAAAGCCGTTACGCCCGCATTGGAAGCGGTGGTTGAAGCCAATACACTTCTGAGCGGACTGGGATTTGAAAGCGGCGGCTTAGCTGCGGCGCATGCCATTCATAACGGATTTACCGCGCTTGAAGGTGAAATCCATCACTTGACCCACGGTGAAAAAGTGGCATTCGGCACGCTCGTTCAATTGGCGCTGGAAAAACGTTCGCTTGAGGAAATTGAGCGGTATATCGCGTTTTATATCAGCTTGGGGCTGCCTGTCACACTTGAAGACATCAAATTGAAAGACGCATCTAAAGAGGACATTATGAAAGTGGCAGAAGCCGCGACGATTGAAGAAGAAACAATTCATGCCGCTTTTGACGTGACGGCTGACGACGTGGCGGATGCCATTATAGCGGCTGATCAATACGCAAAAGCATTTAAAGAAAAACACGCGTAAAACCTTTTACCGCGTGACCCGGACCCAAGGGCTGTTGCAGCCCTTGGTTTTTTTATGCCCTTTGAAAACTTTTAAAAATAAAGAAAAAATTATGATACAATATACAAATGTTTTGAGAGATTGACAAAGGAAAGGTGGGAACGATATGCTGCATAATCCGACTGGTAAGGAGCGGCTTGCGCTGGCTTTTCTTCTCGGAATGCTTGCGATACTGGGGCCGCTCAATATAGATATGTATCTGCCGAGTTTCCCTGAAATCGCTGAAGATTTAAGCGCCCGCGCATCGCTTGTCCAGCTCAGTTTAACCGCTTGTCTGATCGGACTGACAATCGGACAGGTTGTTGTCGGCCCGTTAAGTGACGCGAAGGGAAGAAGAAAACCGTTATTACTATGTATTTTTTTATTTGCGTTGTTTTCTCTGTTTTGCGCACTTGCACCGAACATTGCAACACTAGTGATTGCCCGTTTTCTTCAAGGATTCACCGCTTCGGCAGGACTCGTTTTATCCCGTGCAATCGTCAGAGATGTGTTTACGGGAAGAGAGCTTTCTAAATTTTTCTCGCTGCTGATGGTCATTACCGCCGTAGCGCCGATGGTGGCGCCGATGACGGGAGGCGCGATTTTACTGCTTCCGTTTGCATCATGGCATACGATTTTTCTCTTTTTAACCTTTATCGGGTTTTTGCTTGTTCTCATCATTGCGCTCAAGCTGACAGAAACCCTGCCGCCGGAAAAGCGGATTCCGAGCTCCATCGGAAATTCCGTGCGGACAATGGGAAGCCTGCTGAAGGATCGGTCATTTATCGGCTATGCGCTGACGGTCGGTTTTATTCACGGCGGGAGCTTTGCGTATGTCTCCGGAACGCCTTTCGTGTATCAGGATATTTACGGAGTATCGCCTCAGGTATTCAGTGTTTTATTCGGCATAAACGGTCTGGCGATCATTACCGGAAGCTTTATCATCGGGCGTTTCGGCGGGATCATTCACGAAAAAAGCCTGCTGAGAATCGGCGTGATTACAGCGATGACGGCGACTGCCGTTCTGCTCGTCATGACGATCATTCACGGGCCGCTGGCGGCACTGGTGATTTCCATTTTTATTTATATGATTACGATCGGCATGACGCTGACAAGCACCTTTACATTG
The DNA here is from genome assembly GCF_046535335.1 of Bacillus sp. SIMBA_026. Lineage (NCBI taxonomy): Bacteria > Bacillati > Bacillota > Bacilli > Caryophanales > Bacillaceae > Bacillus > Bacillus sp. SIMBA_026. Next base: position 380,083 of record NZ_JAWRWX010000003.1, read on the forward strand.
GCGATGGAAAAGCAGGGACACCGCGCGGGAAGCGCAAGCGCACTGCTCGGCATGCTTCCGCTTCTTCTCGGTTCCATCGTGTCGCCGCTTGTGGGGATGAATGAAGCGACGGCCGTCCCGATGGGGGCAATTATGTTCACGACATCCGTTATCGGTTCCATCGCTTTTTTCGCCTTAACAACAAAACCGGAGAAAGCAAAAAAGGAGTGAAATGATTCACTCCTTTTTTTGATGCCCGCTATTCATATTTCTTCAGCACGATCGCTGAATTATGCCCGCCAAAGCCGAATGAGTTGGAAAGGCCGATCGTTAACGATTGATTTCGGGGCCCGTCTGACACATAGTCCAAATCACATGCCGAGTCAGGGTGCTGCAGATTGATCGTCGGCGGAATGATGCCGTGTCGCAGGCTTTCTGTCAGAGCGATGGCTTCAACTCCGCCTGCCGCGCCAAGCATGTGGCCGAGCATTGATTTGTTGGCCGTAACCGGAATGTCATACGCAAGCTCCCCGAATAATGTTTTGATTGCCAATGTTTCAGAAAGATCTCCGGCTTTTGTGCTTGTCGCGTGGGCGCTTACGACATCAATGTCTTCCGCTGAAACGTTCGCCTTTTTCAAAGCATTTTTCATCGCCAGGTATGCACCCGTCCCTTCCGGATGGGAGGCCACCATATGATAGGCGTCAGAGCTCGCGCCGTAGCCGAGCACCTCACAAAGGATCGGGGCGTTTCGGCTGATTGCGCTATCCAATGATTCCAATACTAAGATGCCCGCGCCTTCACTCATGACAAATCCATCGCGATCCGCGTCAAACGGCCGGCTTGCCGCGGCGGGGTCTTCGTTTCTCGCTGACAGCGCGTGGGCATTGCCGAAGCTGGCTAATGACAAATTCGTAATCGCCGCTTCCGCTCCCCCGGCAAACATGATATCTGCGTCATCATTCCGAATGGCGTTGAATGCTTCCCCGATCGACGTATTGCCGATGGAACACGCGGTGACGGGAGAAAGTGAGGGGCCGAGCGCGCCTAATCTGATGCTGATTTGAGCGGCGGCCGCGTTTGAGATCATCATGGGGACAAGGCTCGGGCTCACTTTTCGCGCTCCCCGTTCATTTAAAGTATGAACGTTATCAATCAAAGTCGTGATGCCGCCGATTCCCGAGCCGACGTACACGCCGAGGCGTTCACGGTCAATCTGATCGAGCTGAATCTCGGAGCTTTCAAGCGCCTGTTCCGCTACCGCTAGAGCAAACTGGCTGAAACGGTCAAGCCGTCTCGCTTCTTTTCTGCCCCATCTTTCTTCTGCGTCAAAATCACGGACGGTACCGGCTATTTTTGTCTTTGAGCCGGAGACATCAAACGAATCGATGAAAGAGATTCCCGATTTTCCTTCCGTCAGGTGTTTCCAAAATGTATGCACATCATTGCCGAGAGGTGAAATCACTCCCATTCCGGTGATCACAACTCTTTTCATGGTCATTCCTCCTTCGGTATGTATTTATTGTAACTCGCAATTATCCTATTACAAGTTGTAGATTATCCTAGTATAATGAATACCAGGGTAAGAGAGGAGAGATTCGGTATGATACCAGAAGGAAGATTGCAGGCGCTCTCAGAGTTTTTAAAAACGCAGCGGGCTAAAATTTCTCCGCAGATGGCCGGGCTGCCGATGGGCACACGGAGAAGAACGCCCGGACTCCGAAGAGAAGAGGTCGCGCAATTAGCCGGCGTAAGCACCACGTGGTATACGTGGCTGGAGCAGGGCAGAGACATTAAAGTGTCCGCAGCCGTATTGGACGCGGTTTCCGATGCGCTGCAGCTGAACAAAGATGAGAGAAATTATTTATACGCGCTTGCCATTGAGGAGGGCGTGAAGCAGCCGTTTACCGCGGAGGAAGAAGCGGTTATCAGCCCGTCGCTTTCAAAAATCCTGCAAGAGCTCCGTTATTGCCCCACCATTATCTCGGACAGGCGGTGTCATATCGTGGGATGGAACCAGGCCGCGGCTCACGTATTTTTAGATTTTGAACAAATTCCTCCTGAAAAGCGGAATCTCATAGAGCTATTGTTTTCCAGAAAAGAATTAAGAAGTTTAGCCGTGAACTGGGAGCACTTTGTGAAAGGATTCATCGCCATTTTCAGAACGTATTACGGCCAGTATGTAGCGGATACGTGGTATTCTCAGTTTATAGAAGAAATGGAGAAAACGTATTCGGAATTTCATACGCTGTGGAATGAGAGCGAAGTCAGCTCGGCACCCGAAGTATTAATTGAGTTCCGCCATGCGAAGGCGGGAAAAATGGTCTTTAACCTGACTTCATTTCAGGTTCAGGGCAACAGTGATCTGCGCTGCAGTGTGTATACGCCGGTAGATCATACCGAAACGGAAGCAAAGCTGAAAAAGCTCTTCGAAAACAGGTGAAGAACAGAAAAAAACGGGAGGCGGCCGCCTCCCGTTTCAGTTTAAAATAAAAGCATCAAACCGGCGATGGCCGGTGTTAAAAAGATGGCTGATTTCAGAATGACTTTCGGCACGAGGTTGGTGAATTTCGCTCCGACATATGCGCCGCACATCGTTCCGATCAGCACTTTGACCAACAGCATATAATCGACAAATCCTTCCGTCACATAACCGAGTCCTCCGCCGACCGCAAGCGGAATAATGACAAGCATGGTGGTGCCGACCGACTGGCGGATGGATAAGCGCAAAAGAATCATTAAGCCGATCTGGATAAAAGGGGCAGAGCCGATGCCGAACGTTCCGGACAAGATTCCTGCGATGACACCGAGTACAACGGCTTTCACCCATATATTCAGATTGCTTTGCTGTCCGGAATCTTCTTGTGTTTCTTTTACAATAAATAACCGGACTAAAATAAGCAGAGCAGATAAAAACAGCATGCCCGCCGTCAAGTAATGCAGCAAATCTGCGGGGATAAGGGAAGTAAGCCTTGCCCCGAAAAACGAACCGAATGCCGCAAAAACGCCGACGATGAGACCGATTTTCATCTGAATATTGCCTTCACGGTAGTGGCTGAAAGCCCCCGATAAACTTGTGAAAGCCATTCCGGCGAGGGAGGTGCCTAAAGCCGTATGAATCGGTACGTGAAACAGTATAGTTAAAAGTGCAATGACAAAACCGGCTCCCCCGGCGCCGATAAACCCGAGAATAATCCCGAGAAGAAACATAACGAGTATAATAAGCACAATCTTCTCCTCCATTTAGATGCCTGATCACCATGTTCCGCTCCGCTGTATCAGGTTCTAATAATCGACCGTAGTCCGTCGACCGTCGTCTAATATCTTTATGTTACCTCAAATTTAAGGTATTGGCAAGAAGCCGAATCGCTTTTATACAGAGGGTTTACAGCTCTTTCACCATCACTTTTTCCCCGTTTGAGTCCAGCTCTCCATTGAATAAGAAGCCGAATTTTTGATAAAGCCGCAATGCGTGCACGTTATCTTCAAACAGGCTTAAATAAATCCGTCTGCAATCATATATTCGAACGAGATGGCGGATAAGGGCATCAAGCAACAGCTTGCCCAATCCCCGTCCCTGATAGCGTTCATCAATAAAAAAACGGTCAAGCCACACTCTGCCGTTTTCATTTTCCTCATCATATTCCGGAAACCATCCGTACATGGCAAAGCCGACCAATTCCCCGTTAACATAAAGACCGGCCGGCTGATAATGCCGGCAATCCTCAGCATCTTGTAAGCACTCTTCCGCGGTTTCAATAAATGAAGTCTGGCTTTCCCTTACATGAAGCGCCAGTATATCGGCACGGTTTTTTTCTGTGACTGCTCTGATTTCAATCGTCATACTTGATACTCCTCTTCCGCTTTTTTTGAGACGGTAAAGCTTTCATTGCGTAAGCCATTTGTGAATCAGCCTTCTCTCGGATACAATGATCATCATAAAGGATATGGTTACCGTATAGTCAAGGAGGCATTATGAGCGAAGACGTCAGAAAATACTTCACAACGGGTGAATTTGCAAAACTGTGCCACGTAAAAAAACAAACCCTGTTCCATTATGACGAGATCGGCCTGCTTTCTCCGGAAATCAAAAAAGCGAATGGATACAGATACTATTCCTATCATCAATTCGAACTGTTCCAGGTCATCGGTCTGTTTAAGGAGGCCGGCGTGCCCTTGAAGCAGATCAAACCGCTCTTAACAGACAAAACCCCTGAGGGTATCATCACGCTTTTAAAAGAGAGATCTTCAGAAATCGAAAGCAAAATCCAAAAGCTGGAGCACCTGCAAGGGATGATTCAGACAAAGGTGAAGCTGACCGAACAAGCCTTGGAGACAGACTTTTCCTCCGTCTCATTGCAGCGATTAGATGAAGAGACACTTATGATAGGACGACCCGTACTCCATTTGCCAGAACGGCAATATACTGCCGCCATTTCCGAATTGATCCGCTATATGCGGGTACATGAGCTCGATCAGGGGCATCCGGTCGGCGGACTGTTTGCGCGGGAGCAGATTCTGAAAAAAGAATTCTACAACTACACCCATTTTTATATGAAGACAGATGAAAGCATCGAGAATAGAGACCTCCATATCAAGCCGAAAGGGCTTTATGCCGTCGGGTACCAAATAGGGGATGAAGCGGAAGCGGCTTACCGCAGCATCATGCAGTTTATTGAAGAGTATGGGCTGGAAATGGGCGATTATGCATATGAAGAATATATGCTTGATGAGGTTGTGGCGGACGGGTTTGACAATCAGATCACAAGAATCCAGCTGCAAGTCCGCAATCCATAAAGCCGATGCCGCCGTTCATTTACGTCTTTTAACAAACCTTGTATAATGAGAAAAATCAGATTGCAATTGAGGTGAAACACGATATGTTTCTAGCGCCCTTATTTGAACATGATGTACCGGCAGCACTTCTCCGCCCTTAATGGAGGAAAGTGACTGCGCTTCTCTCCGTTAGGGCATATAACGTGACCTAATATGATAACGGAGGGTGCATCAAATTGAAAAATACATTGTTCGGTTCGATTTATTTGGCATTGGCCGCCAGTATCTGGGGCGGTATGTATGTCGTTGTAAAAGTTGTGGTAGCGGTCATTCCGCCGCTTGAACTGGTATGGCTGAGATATGCGGTGGCGCTTCTTTCGCTTTTGATTCTCAGTTTGTTTACACGCCAATCCTGGAAAGTTCATAAACGTGATTTATTACTGATCGCTGCGATCGGATTGATCGGCAACACGATTTCGATCGTCACGCAGGAAATCGGCACGAAATTATCAACCGCGCAGATGGGTGCGATTATTACGGCATCCACTCCCGCATTTATGGTTGTATTTGCCCGGCTGATGTTGAAAGAGCGGTTAACGCTGAAAAAAGGAATATCGACAGGGCTGGCGACGATCGGAGTATTGCTCATTGTGGGGAACGGAGATCTCGATATGTCGAGCCAGCTCGGCGGTCTCTCGCTTCTGGCTGCGGCGCTGACATGGGCTTTGATGTCCGTGCTGATGAAACGGGTTCCCGGCCATTACTCACCGCTTGTGGTCACAACGTATTCCATTTGCGTCGCATTTGTCATCCTGACCCCGTTTACAGCGGGCCCGCTTCAGGAGATTCCTTTGTCTCAGCTTGCCCGGCCTGAGATATGGGGCGGACTTTTATATTTGGGTGTGATCTCAACCGCCTGCGCGTTCATGCTTTGGAATCGCGGATTGCAATTGCTGAATGTGGCAAGCGGCGGTCTGTTTTTCTTCTTTCAGCCGCTTTCCGGAACATTGCTCGGCTGGCTGCTGCTGGGAGAGACGATCGGAGGAACCTTCTGGATCGGAGCGGCTCTTATTGTTTCAGGCGTCGTTCTTGTCATGAAAGAAAAATAGAAAATAAAAAAAGCCATTCAGCAAATGAATGGCTTTTTTCTGTTTTCCCGGCAGGATTCGCCCCTCCATAAACAGAAAACAAGGAGCAGAAACGGATCATGGGCACCGGTACTCTCAAGGTGCAATACCCGGACCCTCAGGGTTTCGTCAATTAACATAACGGGCGGTGAAAAAATGGAGCCAAAATGGCTAGATTGGGCAAAACAGCTTCAATCCACGGCGCAAGCGGGGCTGGCTTATTCCAAAGACATATATGATATTGAGAGATTTGAAGAAATAAGAAAAATAAGCGTGGATATCATGGCGCATTATACCGGCATCGACAAAAGAATCATTAAAGACGTATTCGCCGGTGACATGGGCTACCCCACTCCGAAAGTTGATATCAGAGCGGCAGTTTTTAAAGATCAGAGCATATTAATGGTAAGAGAGAAAAGCGACGGCAGATGGGCGCTGCCGGGCGGATGGGCTGATATCGGGATTTCTCCGGGCGAGACCGCTGTCAAAGAAGTAAAAGAGGAGTCGGGAATCGACGTAAAGCCCGTTAAACTGTTAGCTGTAATGGATAAGAAATGCCATTCGCATCCGCCGTCCGCCGTCCACGTTTACAAAGTGTTTATCAAATGCGAGATCATCGGCGGCCGGCTCAGGGAGGGAACGGAAACAAGCGCGGCAGGCTTTTTTGCGGAGACGGAACTGCCGCCGCTATCTGAAGCCCGCAATACGGAAAGTCAGATTGAAAGGATGTTTGCATATCTCAAACATCCGGACGAACCCGTTTATTTTGATTAAGGCAGCAATCAGAAAGAAAAGGGGCCCCGAGTATCATGGAGGATTCAATTAAACAGCAGGCGCAGCGGCAATTTGCCAAAAACGCCGCGAAATATGTGACTAGTCCAGGACACACTGCAGGAGAGGATTTGGCGTATCTCGTTTCAGCTTCCGGTGCCGAAAAGCATATGGACGTGCTGGATATCGCGACGGGAGGCGGACATACGGCTAACGCTCTCGCTCCTCTCGTACGCTCTGTTATCGCATATGACCTCACGGAAGAAATGTTAGCCGCCGCTGAAGCATTTATAACCGGAAACGGATGGACGAACGTGTCATTCGAAAAAGGCGATGCTGAAAAGATGCCGTTTTCCGATGCTGCTTTCGATATCGTCACATGCAGAATCGCGGCGCATCATTTTCCCGATGTCAGAGCCTTTGTTCATGAAGCGTTTCGGGTTGTCAAACCGGGCGGCAGACTGCTTCTCATTGACAATACCGCACCTGAAAAGGATGAATATGACCATTTTTATAATGACATTGAAAAGAAACGGGATCAGAGCCACTTTCGGGCGTGGAAAAAAACAGAATGGCTCCGTTTTCTGGAGACAGCCGGCTTCCGGATTGAATCCGCTGTCTGCTTTTTGAAACCATTTCAATTTACCGTCTGGTGTGAACGGGCAGGTCTGACTGAAGAGAAAGCCGTATTACTGGAAAAACAGATGCTGGATGCTCCTCGTGATATACAGCGGTTTTTTTCTGTAGAAAAGGATCAATCAGGCCGTATTGCGGACTTCACAGGTGAATCGGCCTGTTTCTGCGCGGCCCGTCCCGTCTGAGACGAAAAAAACCGCTGTGCAGTTTTCCTGCCCGCGGTTTTTTCGTATTATCTGTTCTTGATTTGAGAAATAACAGCGGAAGTGACGTCTTCCGTTGAATGTTTTCCGCCGACATCAGGAGTCAGAATGCCGCTGTTTGTGACCGTTTCAATAGATTGTAAGAGGAGATGGCCCAGTTCCTCTTCTCCGAATGAATCGAGCATTAATTTCGCCGTCCATATTTGGCCTATAGGATTGGCAATTCCTTTTCCGACAATATCCGGGGCGGAGCCGTGAACAGGCTCAAACATGGAAGGATATTTGCCGTTTACATTGATGTTGGCTGCGGGAGCGATTCCGATGCTTCCCATAATCGCCGCGCCGATATCTGTCAGCACATCTCCGAACAGATTCGAAGCGACAATGACATCAAAGCGTTCCGGCTGCGTGACAAAGAAGGCCGCCAGTGCATCGATATGCTGGGAATCCGTCTCAATCCCGGCGTACTCCCGGCTGACCTCTTTAAAGATGTCATCCCAGAACGGCATCGAGTGAATAATACCGTTTGATTTCGTCGCGCTTGTGACGTGTTTCCGCCGACTTGCCGCCAGTTCGAAAGCATACCGCATCACTCTTTCCGTACCCCGGCGGGAAAAGACCGCGTTTTGTATGGCGATTTCGTCCTCACCCTGATAGATTCTGCCGCCGACAGAGCTGTACTCGCCCTCACTGTTTTCGCGGACGACTATCAGATCAAAATCCTTCGGGTTAACGAGGGGGGAAGTGATTCCCGGCAGGAGCTTTGCCGGCCGCACATTAATCACCTGTTCAAATTCCCGGCGTATCTTGATGAGCAGCCCCCACAGCGAAACATGATCGGGGACGAGTTTTTGATTCCCCACCGCTCCCAAAAACAAAGCATCAAAGTGCTGTAACGTTTCTAATCCATCATCCGGCATCATAGTCCCGTGCTCCAAATAATACTCGCAGCTCCACGGAAAAGAAGTGAAATCAAAGGCAATGCCTCCATGTAATTCGGCGATTGCGTTCAACACCCGTTCCGCTTGCGGAACTGTTTCTTTCCCTACACCGTCCCCCGGTATGCTGGCAATCTTGTATGTTTTCATGTTTCCGTCACCTCTGAATGAATTGTTTTCGGTTTACGGCAGACCGTCGACCGTCGTTCATCATAATTCCATATTACGCCACATCCGATATGCTGACAAGCTCGGGAATGTTGCTTCCATAGATAAACTGTTATATGATCTTGGTAACAATAAGGCCTAAATTGTATGAAGAGGTAGGAAAGATGGATAATTTTAAATTAGATAAGCCAATCCCGTATTATCTGCAATTTTATTCCCAATTGAAAAAAATGATATTTGACGGGATTTTTAAACCGGGTGAACGGCTGAATGAGACTCAGCTGGCCAAGGATTTCGGAGTCAGCCGGTCGCCGGTCAGAGAAGCCATGCGGCTCCTTGAAAAGGACGGGCTTTTGACGGCAGACGATCGAAACGGCTTTGTCATTTATTCTTTGTCCGTTAAGGATGTTGAAGAGATTTATAAAATCAGAATGTCACTTGAATCACTGGCGGTCGAACTGGTTATTGATGAAGCGGCTGAGAGTGAAATTGACCTCATTGAAAAACAGCTGCGGGAAACGGAAGAAGCCATCAATAAAGGCGTCAAAGAGACTGAGATTATTTCCTTAAACGAGTCGTTTCATCGGCTCCTTGTGGATTTCAGCCGCAACAGCCGGCTGGCCATGCTGCTTGAGCATGTCAATGTGCTGATTCATTTTTGCAGAGTTCTTAATTTTAAAGGCGATGACCGTGCGGAGGTTATCCTGCATGAGCACCGGAAAGTCTTTGAAGAAATAAAAAAGGGCGATAAAACAAAAGCCGTGCAATATATGACGGAGCATCTCAAGCATGATGAAGAACATCTGAAAGGCGTGCTCAAAGCGGGAGAAACAGACGAATCATCACGATAGACAAGGTGAAAAGCCTTGTCTTTTTTTTGCCGATGTCATCGAACCGTCATAAAGACCTGACGGATGTTCCTTGCATGATTTTTTCCGCGTCATTTATGATGGATATGGAAGAGACGCAAAAAAGGCAAAGGAGTTTGAAAAATGGCGAAACATATTCTGATGATCAATTTTCCCGCAGAAGGACACGTAAACCCGACTTTGGGTATGACAAAGGCTTTCAGCGAACGGGGCGATCACGTTCATTATATCTCAACGGAAAAATACAAAAGCAGACTGGAAGGAGTAGGGGCGAAAGTTCATCTTCACAGCGATCTGCTCAGAATGACACCTATTGATCCCGGCAGTCCGTCCGGCATACTTGCATTTTTAAAGGTTCATATCAAAACGTCACTGGAGATTTTACATATTGTGCAGCGGCTGGCAGAGGACATTCAATTCGACGCCGTCTATTATGATAAATTCGGTGCGGGAGAGCTGGTGCGGGATTATCTCAACATTCCCGGCATCTCTTCTTCAGCATCCTTCCTGTTCAATGAAGACCGTCTGAAAATACTGCCGCTCCATCCGGAATCGGGCGTGCCGTTTCAGCCGGACAGGGAATGTGAAGAGCTGTTGGCCGAGATGAAAGACAAATACGGTGTCGCCCCTGACAGCATGGTTCAATTTATGAACAACACAGGTGAATTGAACGTCGTCTATACAAGCAGATATTTTCAGCCCGAAAGTGAGACATTCGGAGATGAGTATTTATTTATCGGTCCGAGTTTTCCGAAGAGAAAAGGGCGCGTCGACTTCCCGATTGACTCATTAAAGAATGAAAAAGTCATTTATATTTCAATGGGAACGGTGCTCGGGGACACAGAAGCGTTTTTCAATCTGTGCATAGACGCGTTCTCAGATTTTGAAGGAAAAGTAGTCATTGCCGCCGGGGAAAAAGCCGATCTGTCGAAAATCAAACAGGCGCCGGAAAACTTTATCATCGCTCCGTACGTGCCGCAGCTTGAAGTGCTGGAGCAGGCCGACGTGTTTGTCACGCATGGCGGAATGAACAGTGTAAATGAAGGCATTCATTATCAAGTGCCGCTGGTGGTCATCCCGCACGATAAAGACCAGCCGATGGTTGCGCGCCGCCTGACTGAATTGGATGCAGGCTATACAGTGCAAAAAGATGAAGTAAGCGCTGAAAAGGTAAGGCTTGCCGCGGAAGAAGTGCTGCATAACGGAAAATACAAACAAGGCATTCAAGCCATTAATGAAAGCTTTAAAGAATGTACGGACATGAAGGATGTCCTTGCCCGGATCGACCGGTTTATTGAACAAAAACATGCTCAATAATACATGGAAAAAGCCTGTTTCCTCTGCCAAAGGGAAACAGGCTTTTTATAATGGCTTTTAGATGATGTGATGTTCTTCATTTGCAAGTTTCACAAGAGTCAGAAGAGATTCTGCCTCACGTGCGTCGAGTGTTTTTGCCAGACGGTTTTTTTCAAAGATCTGCTGGCCGAAGACATTCACTGACGCCTGGTCAACCGCCGTGTGCCAGTCCTTTTGTGAATGATTCTCAGAAAAAGAGAAAACGAACACGGCAAAGACCGCTATAAGCATCGCCATGACCCAAAATTTTTGCCGATTTCCTGCTGCTGACATAGGCCGCCTCCTAAACATTTTACTGGTATTAGATCATATATGAGCTGTTTTTAACAGAGTAAAGAAGTCATTTTTTCATGTAGTCCAAATGAAACGGAGTACAGCCGAAAGCCCGCCAGTCAGGCCGATGAGCCAATTCATATTTTGTTCATATTTTATTAAAAGTTTATCCAAGCCTGTCCTTTACAGTAGATATAACCACAAAATGCTGCTGAAAGGAGCCTTTAAAAAATGCATATTCATATGATCAACAAAAACCAGTTTGAGAGTGACTTGGAGGCGGCCGGCTTCAGCCGTCAGGCAGATGATATTATCGGCAAAATGAAAGAGTACGTAACGGAATATGCGGCTTCATCCGAACGGTTCCTGATTGAAATTCAAACCGTCATGAACGAATACAAAGCCGTCGTCTGCGCGATGTTTTCGACCATGGAAATTGCCGGTGCAAATAAAGACGAGAAGCATGTTGAATTTGAAGCCTGCACAGTATTGTGTGAATAAAAGACATTCATCAAACCTCCGCGGCTGCCTGAACGGCAGTATACTGACTGGTGTTTCGAGAAGGAAAAATATTGAAACTTCTAAAGCGGCTGTTCGTATAAAAGAGTAAATCAGCTTGTATATGGAGGTTCGTGAAATGAACGATAAGAAAAAACAAGCGTTTGAACAGCTTTTCAGCACTTTAGACGAAAGACATGAAATAAACGGCGCTGTATTGGTAGCGGAAAACAGCCGCATCTTATACCAGGGTTCATTCGGCGCTGCAGAACTGAAAACAAAGAGGATGCTGAATGACCAATCGGTCTTTGAATTGGCCTCAGTATCGAAGCCGTTTACAGCTTTGGGCGTTATCATTTTAGAGCAGCAAGGGAAGCTGCGTTATGACGATATGATAGAGCGATGGCTTCCTGATTTTCCTTATCCGGGCATTACCATTCGGCATTTACTCCATCATACGTCAGGATTGCCGGACTATATGGAGTTGTTCTTAACACATTGGGACCGGGACAGAATTGCCGTTAATCAAGATGTGATCAATATGCTTAAGCAGCATAAACCGGATGCTTATTTCCCGCCGGGCAAGGAGTGGCTTTACAGTAATACGGGGTATGTGGTGTTAGCGGTTATTATAGAAATTGTATCAGGCATGAGTTTTGCTGAATTTATGAAACAAGCCGTATTTCATCCGCTTCGTATGCACGATACGCGGATTTATAACAGAAGGCTGAGTAAAGAAAACATTCCGAACTATGCATATGGCTATGTGTATGATGTTCATTCCGGAGAATATGTGCTGCCGGATGAACTTGAGGAAACCGATTATGTCGTCTTTCTTGATGGGATTCAAGGTGACGGAACCGTTAACTCCGCTATAAGAGATTTATATCTGTTTGATCAGGCTCTTTATACGGAAGAAATCATCAGCAAAGAGTCTAAAGATCAAGCGTTTACACCGGGCTATTGGAATGAAGAAGAGCAATTCGGATACGGATTTGGCTGGATGATTCAAAACAGCCGGCAAAAAGGGAAGGTTATCAGTCACGACGGAGGCTGGCCGGGCTATTCAACTCTGATGATCCGGTATATTGACCAGAATAAAACATTGATTTATCTAAGCAATATGGAACAATCGTATCAATTTGAACAAGCTGTAATTGCTGCGGCTGTAAACATCTTATTTGATCAGCCATACGTGATTCCGAAACGTCCGGCAGATCAGAAAAAAGCAGATATCGATCCTGAGGTTTACAGCAGATTTACCGGCAATTACTCATTTCAGGATGACACACATGCATCGGTGGCGGTAAAAGAAAACCGATTGTATCTTACAATAGACGGGCAGACACCATTCGAATTATTCCCAATGACGGAAACCCGTTATTTTGTCAGGGCGCTGCCGCTTGAAATTGAATTTGCAGGTGATAAAGCACACAGAGCCCCGCATTTTGTTTTATATCAGGACGGCACAGAAGAAACGGCTGTGCGGATAGATTGAGTGACATGCAAAACAAAACCGCCGTCCTGAGAAGACGGCGGTAATAGAAAGGTCAAACCCCTTTGATGACGCGAAATTTTCTTTTCGGCTCTGACATAAATATAGAAGAAAAAATCATAGCTCCGAGCATTGTGATGTATTCCATATAAAGCGAAACTTCAGCCAAAACCAACCCCGCAATCATTAAAACAGCGCCCAATACCACCGCAAAAACCTTCGTTTTCATGATGAGTTCCCCCTATTATCTGATAATTGAATTATACTGCATCTCCATTAATGTGTACATTTTGTGAACAATTTCACCTGATGAAAGGCAATAAAGAGAGATTTGAAGAATTAGGAGAAATGACAGGCCATCTTTTTGTTTTACTGAAAAAACGAAAGGGAAAGTGAAAAATCAAAAAGGCAAAGGAGTTCTTGAAATGAAAGCGAGACTATTTTTATTCAGCATGTTTCTCCTGATCCCCGTTCTGGCGCTTGCCGGATGCAACAGCCAATCTTCAGGAGGAAGCGAAAAAGCGAAAGACAAAGAAACGCACTCTCACGAAGACATGAATCACTCAGGTTCATCCAAGGTGCCGAAAGGTTTAAAGAAGGCCGAAAATCCGACTTATAAAGTCGGCAGTGACGTCATGATTTTAGCTTCTCATATGAAAGGCATGAAAAATGCACAAGGAACCGTAAAAGGTGCTTATGATACAACGGTTTACAGTGTATCTTACACTCCGGAAACGGGAGGAAAGCGCGTCGAAGATCATAAATGGGTCATTCAGGAAGAGCTGAAGGGCGCCGGTGATAAAACATTAAAACCGGGTGACAAGGCCGTGATCGAGGCATCCCATATGAAAGGCATGAAAGGCGCCGAAGCCGTTATTGATTCAGCCAAAAAGACAACCGTGTATATGGTCGACTATACACCGACTGACGGCGGCCAAAAAGTAACCAATCATAAATGGGTGACAGAAGACGAGCTTGCTGCCGCAAAATAAAAAGACCGCAAAAGCCGAAGGAACTCCTTTGGCTTTTTTGCGGTCTCACATTTATGCGGATTTTCTTTTCAAAGCGGGTCTCGTTAAAGAGAATACAGCTAACGCGACAGCGATAATGACAATCAAACCGCCGCACCAGGCTGTTGCTGTGACAGAACCGGTTTGTCCGATCACGCCGCCGCCGATGGCTGACCCGAGCGCGATGCCGATCTGCAAAGCGGACGTGTTGAAGCTTTGCTGAATATCGGAAGACTCAGGCGCAATTTTGATTAAATAGCTTTGCTGCGCCGGCGCAAGGCTCCAGCTGAGCAATCCCCAGATCACCATCGCAGGCAGGAAAATGATTAAAGAAACCGTTGTCAGCGGAAGAATAAACAGGATCAGAGCGAAAGAAACGGTCACAAGCATGATGCTTTTAAATGCCCCTAAACGGTCATACAGCCAGCCTCCGAACGGGCCGCCGCATACCGCTGACAGACCGAACAAAAAGTAGCATACACTGATCCAAACGGAACTCAAATGAAGCGTTCTTTCCAAAAAAGGCGCAAAGTAGGCATAGAGTGTGTAATGCCCCGCCAATGTAAACAAGGTGACAAGATGTGCGCTGGCAATTTTGGCGGTCCCGATCGTCTTAATCTGTTCACGGAACGGAATCATTTTTTCAGCAGGTATTTTTTCGAAAAAGACGCTGATAATCAGCATGGAAACGAGAGATAATACGCCGATTCCCAAGAACAGAACGCGCCATCCGAAGGCATTGCTGATGATAATACCGACAGGCACGCCTAAAGCGATTGCGGAACTGAACCCCATGAAAATGATGCCGATCGCCCGCGCTCTGTATTCAGGCGCCACGATTTTAGGAGCAATCGTTAAAGAAAGGACGACAATCAGCCCTGTGCTCATGGAAGCGAGCACCCGTGACACCATAAGTACGGCGAAATTGGGACTGAAATAAGCGACCAGATTACTTAGGAAGAAAATAAACAGTGCGATTAAATAAAGCCGCTTTCGTTCAGCCTTTGCCGTCACTGCCAAAAGCAGCGGGCCGGATACCGCATAACCGAGCGCAAACACGCTGATCAGCTGCCCTGCGCTGACGATGGATATATCTAAGTCGGAAGCGATTTGCGGAAGAATACCGCCCACAATTAATTCAACCAATCCGACTGCGATGGTAGATGCTGCAAGCAGAAATACTTTAAAATTCATGTACAGATACTCCTTTTTTTATTTTTTAGAAAATAAAAAATCCTGATTACAAAAAGTGTACGGGACAATTTTTGTAATCAGGATTTTACGGTTCCTGGTAGACACCCTCAAACCATATCATTGAGGTTATACAATGTATGCAATATTCGGTTGTGTCCGTTTCTGCAAAAATTCTACCATAATAGTGAGGGAGATTCCATAGAAAATTCGAGGAAATCCTTTCAATTTCAATATCGGCGGCTGTAACGTCATTGATGAAGCAGGGAAAAAAATTTATGATAACCGTAAGGAGTCTATACAGATCAAACATTATACAGCCGGAGGAAACCGATGAATAAGTACGAAAAAATCGCCAACGAAATGAGAAAGAGGATTAAAAGCAGTGTATATGACATAGATCAGCCGATCCCGGATGAAAAGACGCTCGCTGCGGAGTTCGGGTGCAGCCGGATGACGATGAAGCGGGCGCTTGATACACTTGCGGCTGAAGGGATGCTTTTCAGAAAAAGAGGGCACGGCACGTTTATCATTCAATCAGCCATGCAGGATGAGCACGTTCACGTAGTCAGCAACGAAATTCTCGGCTTGAGCAATTTGTTAAAAGGAAAGAATATCAAGAGCAAGGTCATCCGGTTTGAAGTGCAGTTTCCGTCTCAAGATGTCGCCGCACATTTGGCCATCGATGAAAAGACTCCCGTCTATTATGTAGTAAGGCTCAGAATTGTTGAGGGCGAACCGTACGTTCTTGAAAAAACGTACATGCCGGCGAGCCTTATACCCGGCATTAATGACGAGGTGCTCAACCATTCCATCTATGATCATATTACGCGGGAACTGCAGCTCAAAATCGCAGGCTCACACAGAAAAATCAGAGCGTGCAAGTCGGATGATATGGATCAGCAATATCTCGGCTGCCGGCCGGATGACCCGATACTTGAAGTCGAGCATGTAGGCTTTTTGGACAACGGCACTCCCTTTGAATATTCATTTTCCCGCCACCGTCATGACAAGTTTGTCGTGACCTCAGTCAATATAAAACGTTCATAAAAGCGCCGAAGAGTGAGAGAAAAACTCACTCTTTTTTTGTTGCCGCTGATTTACATCTTTGCTTCTTTTATGTTATATTACCCAATGATAGAATCATCCTACAAATTTCAGAGGTGTTTTGATGGAGATATCCAAAACAAGCAGACTGTCGCTCGTAGAACAAGTGGTGACGCAAATTGAATCGTTAATTCAATCGGATAAATGGCCGGTCGGGACGAGAATTCCCCCTGAGCTGGATTTAATGAAGCAATTTGATGTGAGCCGAAACACATTGCGTGAGGCCATTCGGGCGCTCGTACATGCCGGCCTGCTTCAGACAAGGCAGGGGAGCGGTACGTATGTCAGCTCATCCAGTGTTCTCGGCGCGGCATTTTACCGCCATATTAAAAAATCAAATTTGCTTGAAACATTAGAAGTCAGATACGCACTCGAAAGAGAAGCTGCACGATTGGCGGCGGAAAGGCGTAATGACGAAGACCTGAAAGCACTGAAGGCATGCTTGGATGAATGTGAAGCGGCCTTGCAAAATGAAGATCGAAAACGGTATGCCGAAGCCGACATTAAGCTGCACAAAACCATTGTACAGGCGGCCCATAACAACATGCTTTCTGATCTTTACGAGCATATGACGGAGGCGCTTTGTGCGTCAGTCCATAACCTGTTGGAAATCACCCCTGCTATCCGGATCCACACCCAGCTTGCCGCCGCGATTATCGGACAGAAACCGGATCAGGCCATGGAGGCCGTCAACCAATACATCACAGTATTTAAAGATACAATACACATGGAGGATGAACATGAAAATTAAAGACGAACATCAAATTCTGCAAGCAAGTCAGCGTAAAAAACTGATATTGCTGGTCATCGGAGTCATATTGATAGGGGCCAACCTTAGAGCGCCTCTGACATCGGTCGGGCCGCTCGTTTCCTCAATTCGGGACAGCCTCGGCATGACCAATGCGGCTGCCGGCACCATTACGACAGTGCCGCTTTTGGCCTTTGCATGTCTGTCACCGTTTGTTCCTTTATTGTCCCGGCGCTTCGGGACCGAGATTGTGTTACTGTCATCATTAATTGTCCTGACAGCCGGAACTCTGCTGCGCTCCATCGCCGGAATCAGCACTCTCTTTTTCGGAACGATCCTGTTGGGATTGTCGATCGCCGTATGCAACGTCCTGCTGCCGAGTCTCATTAAACATAAGTTTCCCGGAAATTTAGGCATCATGACCGGCGTCTACTCGGTTTCTATGAATCTGTGCGGCGCGATTGCATCCGGCATCAGCGTGCCGATCGCCTCTTCAGCGGGGTTAGGCTGGAAAGGCGCGCTCGGCTGCTGGGCTATCCTTTCTTTCATTGCGTTCGTCATGTGGATTCCGCAAATGCGAGGACGCGAACTGCCCGTCCGCACGACTGGGACAAACGGAGAGAAGAAAAGCAGTCTGCTGCGGTCTCCGCTTGCTTGGAAGGTGACGATGTTCATGGGGCTGCAATCCCTTATTTTTTACACCGTCATCGCTTGGCTGCCGGAAATTCTTCAGCAGAATGGTCTCAGCTCAAGTAAGGCGGGATGGATGCTTTCATTAATGCAATTCTCAGTTCTGCCGATTACTTTTATCGTGCCGATCGCTGCCGCTAAAATGAAAAATCAGCGCGCACTCGCCGGACTGACAGCTTTATTTTTCCTTATCGGCATTGCCGGCGTTCTTTTCGGAAGCCCGGCTCTCACTCCGCTATGGGTCATTTTGATCGGAATCGCGGGAGGATGTGCGTTCAGCTTGGCGATGATGTTCTTCAGCCTGCGGACCCGGCATGTTCATGAAGCCGCGGCGCTTTCCGGCATGGCCCAGTCATTCGGATACCTGCTTGCCGCGTTCGGGCCGCTCGTATTCGGTTTGCTGCATGACATCACGCACGGCTGGACGGTTCCGTTATTCATGCTGATCGCAGTCTCCGTTCTGATTTTTATTTTCGGAGTCGGAGCGGGGAAAGCAGAACAGATCAAAACAGCATAAAAAAACAAAGGGCCCGCTTAGGGTCCTTTGTTTTTTATTTGAAAAGCTGTCTCAGGCCGTCACGCTGTCAGTTTTAAGCCGATGACACCGATGAGGATAAGCCCCAGAGACACCAATTGTGACAGATTGAATTTTTCTTTAAACCAAAGTATGCCCACGGCCGAAACGCCGATGCTTCCCATGCCGGTCCAAGCCGCATACGCGACACCTGTGGGAAGAACCTGCATCGCTCCGGAAAGGCAAAAGAATGAAAGCATAAAGCCTGTTACCATGACAATCAGCGGCCACTTTTTTTTAAAACCGTCAATATGTTTCATGGCAACGGCCGCTACAACTTCCTCCGCTCCGGCAATAAATAACAGCAGCCATGCCATTAATGTTCACCCCTTGTTTCAGTTTCTTTCGTAAATACCTTCATTCCTAAAATGCCGGACAACAGCAAAGCCAAAAAGAATATTTGCCCGATTGAAAACGATTCGCCTAAAATGACGCCCGTTACAAATGTGCCGACAGTGCCTATTCCGACAAAAACGGTATATGCGGCAGCCATCGGAATTTTTTTATAAGAGCGGATCAGCATCAGAAAGCTGACGGCAATCAGAAGGAAAATACCAATCCAATCAAAAAGCGAATCCGCATGCTTCAGGGCGGACGCCCAAACTACTTCTAACAGTCCGGCTATCAATACAAGCAGCCAATACATGATACAGTCACCTCAGTTAGTTATGAATGAATGTCAGTCATTTTTGCAGCAGTCAAAAATGATCGGTCTCCGCCAATCATTTCTGCAAGCTTCTTTTGAGAAAGCTGAATATTTCTTTTTTATATACTTCAAGATCGACATCCTGTTCACAGCCGATATAAAACCGTTCAGCCGCGTTCTCGACAACGTTGATAATCGTTCTGGCCGTCCATCTGACATGAATGCCGCTGTGGACCTCACCCTGTTCAATGGCCGTATTGATCACGCCTTCCAGCCAGGAATAATAAGGCTGATAAATGGCTTCCCATTTCTCCATCGAATGATCGATGGCAAGACCGGAATAACAGAGAACGATAATATCTTTATGAAGCCGGGTGATGTGAAATGTCTCATCTACTAAAATGTCCAGCAACGTCCAAAAATCTTCAGAACCGTCCGTTTTCCCTTTTATCCTGTCCAGCGTATTGTCGAGCAGGTTTTCTGCAATCGCGGATATCAGTGCGTTTTTAGAAGAAAAATATAAGTAAAACGTCCCTTGGGCCGTTCCGGCTTTTTTGACGATTTCTGAAATGGATGCTTTGTCTAATCCTTTTTCAGAAATGACTTCAATCGCGGCTTGCAGGATCTTTTCGTATTTTCCCGAGCTTTGTTTTGCCAATAGAGGGGTTCCTCCTTTTGTGAATGACTGTCATTCATTTTATCGCGTGTTCGCTTTTTTGTCATCCTTTAAAATAAAAATACCGGAAAGAAGACCATACTTCTTTCCGGCATTCGTCATTTATCACTGTCGATCATAGCCTTCGGCAGTCCTGTATATTTTGCCCAGTAATAAATACCGAGCGAACCGATGGCGATCAGAATCAGGTCAAGCGGATTGCTGATAATGCCCAATCCGTGGCCGAACGAGCCGAGATAGGAGAAAATCAGCATCATGACATAAAAGCCGACGATCCACCATGCTGATTTCAGCTGCTGGCGTATGCTGACATCATCTTTGGGAGCATATTTACTGAAACAGAGATAGATCAGAAACATGACAATTTGAGAACCGAGAAGCCAGGATACGGTGCGCCATCCGGACCAATATACAATATAAGAGGTAAAAATAAACGACAGCGGTCCGATGATGCTCATCCCTTTTAAATAAAACGGTCTGTTAATATTCTTCGCGTTGACTCTCAGCGCCGCAGAAGAAATCGGCGCAATCGCATAAGACAGAATCAATGCGACGGAGCATACGTTGACAAGAGCGTTCCAAGAAGGGAACGGAAGCGTCCAAAAAACAGCCAGACCGAACGAAAGCCAAAGGGAGGCACGCGGTGTCCCGGTTTCTTTATTGACTTTAGAAAAAATGCTGAATAATGTTCCGTTTCTGGCCCAGGCATAGACGAGACGTGATGTCGTATTCATAAAGATATTTCCGTTACCGCCCGGTGATAAAATCGCATCTAAAATGACCAATGTCGCCAGCCACCCCAAACCGAGCAAAACGGCGATATCTTTGAACGGAAGGGAGAATTCAGTCCCGATAGCCGGCCATCCGTGCTTCAAGGTATCCGCCGGGATCGCCCCGATAAAAGTGAGCTGCAGCACGGTGTAAATAACAGTAGAAACGATAATACAGACAATCAATGCGATCGGAATGTTCCGCTTCGGATTCTGCACTTCACTCGCGACAGCCACAATCGGATGCAGCCCAAGATATGCAAACATGACGCCGCCTGTGGAAATCGCGGCCTGAATTCCGGTGAAACCAAAAGGCGCGAATCCGTGAACGGTCATATTGCCCGGGTGAAAATGAAAAATCAGTACCACAATTACCGTAATCGGTACGACATATTTAAAAATCGAGATAATGAAGTTTGCTTTCGCAAAGGTTTTGACACTCCAGTAATTGAGGAGGAAGAACAGGCAGAGCAGCGCAAATTGCAATATCCACCCGGCAATTGTCGGCGAATCGGAGCCTTTTACGGTCAAACCGGGAAACCAATACGCCACGTATTGGCGGACTGCCGTGACTTCTATAGAAATAAGACTCGTGTATGCCACAATGGTGACAAAGGAAATTAAATATCCGACCAGGTGTCCGTGTGAATATACGGGATACCGGATAATTCCCCCGGTCCGCGGCAGCGCGGCGCCCAGTTCCGCATAAACCAAGCCGATCAATAAGATGATTCCCCCGCCGATCAGCCAGGAAAAAACGCCTGATGGGCCCGCTTTAGAGGCGACGTTACTGACGGCAAACAGCCATGCCGAACCGAATATGGCTCCCATGCCGATTAAAATAAGATCAAAAAGTGACATAGTTTTCTGGAAGTTTCCTTGCTTAGACATTCGCTGCCTCCTTAGAAAAGACATTGTTCTCTTTACATAATTCCCATTATCATTCAAACATACCCAGCCGGCCGGCTGGAAAATTAGGACAACTTTCGAAACGAAGTATGTACAGCAATGTGCTCACATTATAATAACGGCCGTATGGCAAGATCTCCCGGCTTATATTCCCCGTTTTAAACACATTCAAACCTCATATTCAGAAAAACAAAAAACGCCCGAAACAGGCGTTTTTTGTTACAGGTTCATATCCTTCAGTCCGGGGCTGTGCTCATTCGGAAGCTCGGGAAGTTCCGGCACGGGGAAACCTTTAGGAGGCTCGGACACACTTAATTCGCCGCCGTTTCGGCTCGGCGTCGTTCCCTGCAGAATTTCTCCGATCCGTGTCGGATCCAGTCTGAAATTAAATTGGGTATTATGATAACCCATCTCAACGAATTTCCGGCATTCCGGGTATTTTTCAATATCATAATTCGGCACGGGAAATAATTTGCCCCATTCGACACCCAGTGTTTCCAACGCTTTTGTAAATGCATTTTGATGAGCGTTGTCACGGACGATCAGAAAACCGAGTGTTTCTCTGAACGTCTGATTTGAACTCATTTCATAAATGCGCGTCTTTTGCAGCACGCCGGTTGATTCCAGCACGACATTGTCCAATAAATCGGAAATCAGGTTCCCGTGGTTGTATACCCAAGACCCGTTCCATGGATTGCCGCCAGCGTCTACAGGAAGAGAACTTTGCGCCCCGATGATAAAATGGTGCGGATTGGCGTGTTTAACTGCTTCGTCAAGCGGCGCCTGATCTGCTGCCTGATTTCCGGGACCCTCAGCGCCGCTTTCGTCGAGCAGCGCATTAATCGTATGCTGGACAAGCTCAACGTGTGCGATCTCTTCTAAAAATACACCGCGAAGCAGGTCACGGAACTGTTTTTCTTTTCCTCTGAAATTAGAGCTTTGGAAAAAGTATTGCATCATCGTCCGCATTTCTCCGTAGTGCCCGCCTAAAATTTCCTGAAGCACCTTGGCTGCGGCCGGGTCCGGCTTGTCCGGTTTAATGATATTGATCAGCTCTTCTTTGTAATAATACATAAACAGCGCCCCCTGAAAGAAGTTTTCGGTTCTTCTGTTAGTGTCTTTGCAAAGTCAGTTTTTATGTATCGGCATCAAAAAAAGGACGGAAAGCGTGTCCGTCCTTTTGTGTTAAGCCTCAACCGCCCCGCGAAGTTTCGTGTTGACAAGCCCGTTCCATCCTTGATCCATCGTACTGTGAATCTCGGAGCTTTTCCGATTGACTTTATTGATGACGGCTTCCGGCTCTTTCCATCCGCCGTGAATGAGAGTGAATTCCGTATCTCCGCTTTCCGTTTCCTTTAAGACAAAAGAAACGATCCAGCCTTCCGTATCCCACGAAAAAGAAAGGCGGTACGGCGCTTCAATATCCAGCAGCTTGCACGGAGACGGACCGAACGGAGATTCCAGCTGAAACTCACTGTCTTCTTGAGGTGTGAAATCATTCGGCATAAACCAGAGAGACAGGCCGTCCGCAGTGGAGACCGTATCCCAGACAACTTGTATCGGCGCCTTGAAAACGGCGGTATGAATAATGTCCGGTAATGGCTGATTGCCGCTGTTGTTGTTTTTGTTATCTTTGTTTTGTTTATCAGACATACTGCGTAACCACTCTTTCGCTGTTTTTACTTTTGATCATACTACACGGGGCAGGACATTTGAAATCAAATCAAACTTATTCTATGCTTTTCCAAAGCCATTCAATTCATTTTAAGGAGATGTAGTGATGACAGATCAATTTAAAGCGTTAGTAGTCGATCAACGTGAAGACCGGTTTTCAGTCAGCGTACGGGAGCTGGCGGTTCAGGACCTTCCCGAGGGTGAAGTGCTGATTAAGGTTTGCTACTCGGGGGTGAATTATAAAGACAGCTTGGCTGCCATTCCTGACGGCAAGATTGTAACGTCGTATCCTTTCGTGCCGGGAATTGATTTAGCGGGAATCGTCGTTTCCTCAGATGACGCCCGTTTCAAAGAGGGGGACAAAGTCATTGCGACAAGCTACGGCATAGGTGTTTCCCGCTTTGGCGGTTATAGCGGGATGGCCCGCATTCCGGCTGATTGGATCGTGCCGCTGCCTGAAGGTCTGACACTTAAAGAAGCCATGACGATCGGAACCGCCGGCTTCACTGCCGCATTGTCCGTCCAGCGTCTTGAAGAAAACCATGCCGCTCCTGAAAAAGGGAAGGTGCTGGTCACGGGAGCGACAGGCGGCGTCGGAAGCTTTGCCGTCTCCATTCTTTCAACCTTAGGTTACGAGGTCGAGGCCAGTACGGGAAAAGAAGATGAAAGCGGCTATTTGAAGAGCCTCGGAGCGAAGACGGTCATTCGCCGTGATGAAGTGTATAACGGCACGTTAAAACCGATGCAAAAACAAAAATGGGCAGCGGCCGTCGATCCGGTCGGAGGTGAGCCGCTTGCTTCAGTTCTCAGCCAGATTCAGTACGGCGGATCAGTTGCTGTGAGCGGACTGACAGCGGGAACGAAACTCCCGGCTACAGTCTTTCCGTTTATATTGCGCGGCGTCAGTCTCTTGGGAATCGATTCCGTATTCTGTCCGATGGAGACTAGAAAGAAAACATGGCAGCGTTTAGCTGATGACTTCAAGCCTGCAGATCTGGAGGCCTTTATTCAAAAGGAAATTACACTTGAAGAGCTGCCGGATACGCTTCCTGCCCTTTTAAAAGGAGAAGCGAGAGGAAGAACGATCGTTACAATAAACGAAGAATAAATCAAAAACCCCCAACTGCTGATTGGGGGTTTTCAATATATAATCAATTATTGATTACAATCGGGGTAATTCATTGAGCATGTTACAAAAATGCATTAATGAAAAATGTAAATTGATTACGTGTGGGTATAATATAGATAAGTTATAAAATTTTCTGAAATATTTATTGACTGAAAGCGCTTTTAAAATTATGATAATAACATAATTACCAATAATATCATTATAACTTCACTACAAAGTAACTATAAAGTAACAATTTGGCGAGAGGGGAGAGCGAATAATCACTATAAATGATAACGCTTTCGGATCATTTTCTTCTTATATAACTGTTTTGGACGGTCAGAACTTGTATGCAGACATTATAGGTGTAAATATTGATAACTGAATATTTCGATATTATCTCTGTGTAAAAACTAGGAGGATTTGAAGATGAATAAAAATAGCAGCCAGCATTCATTTTTGAGAACCATCATTTTAGTATCAACATTCGGGGGACTTCTTTTCGGCTACGATACCGGTGTAATTAATGGGGCGCTGCCGTTTATGGCGGAAGCTGACCAGCTTAATCTTACCGCTTTGACTGAAGGGATGGTGGCGAGCTCCCTGCTCTTGGGGGCTGCGATCGGCGCGGTTTTCGGTGGGAGATTGTCGGACTATAACGGCAGACGTAAAAATATCCTTATTCTTGCCGTTTTGTTCTTTGCAGCGACGCTTGGATGTACACTGGCGCCTAACGTATCGGTTATGATCATCTCCCGTTTTCTGCTGGGGCTTGCCGTCGGGGGAGCATCCGTAACCGTTCCGGCATATTTGGCTGAAATGTCGCCGGCGGAAAGCCGAGGGAGAATGGTTACCCAAAATGAATTGATGATTGTAACGGGCCAGCTGCTTGCCTTCACGTGTAATGCTATCATCGGCAATGTGCTTGGTGATACCTCTCACGCTTGGCGTTATATGCTCGTTATCGCGGCCCTTCCGGCGTTATTCTTGTTTTTCGGTATGCTGAAAGTTCCTGAAAGTCCGCGCTGGCTGGTTTCTAAAGGAAGAAAAGAAGATGCTCTGCACGTTCTCCGGCGAATAAGAAATGAAGAGAAAGCGAAGTCTGAGATCGCTGAGATTGAATCTGCCTTTCATAAGGAAGTTGAGATGGAGCAGGCGACCTTTAAGGATCTTGCCGTTCCATGGGTGCGCCGCATTGTGTTTATTGGGATCGGAATTGCGGTAGTGCAGCAGCTCACCGGCGTGAATTCAATTATGTATTATGGAACTCAAATTTTAAAAGATGCCGGTTTCGAGACAAAAGCCGCATTGATCGGCAATATCGCTAACGGTGTGATTTCAGTGCTCGCAACTTTTGTGGGAATATGGCTTCTCGGTAAAGTCGGCCGCCGCCCGATGCTGATGACGGGGCTGATCGGAACGACTGCGGTGCTGCTTTTGATTGGAGTTCTGTCTGTCGTGCTGAAAGGATCGCCTGCTCTTCCTTATGTGGTTCTTTCATTAACAGTCACTTTCCTTGCGTTTCAGCAGGGGGCTGTCTCTCCGGTGACCTGGCTGATGCTGTCGGAGATATTCCCGCTTCGATTGCGGGGACTTGGTATGGGGGTCACTGTCTTCTGCCTCTGGATCGTGAACTTCCTTGTGGGTTTAACTTTTCCGATCCTGCTCGCAAACATCGGATTGTCTGCAACCTTCTTCATTTTTGTCCTGTTAGGGGTAGCGTCCGTTATATTTGTGAAAAGGTTTCTTCCGGAAACGAAAGGTCTGTCGCTCGAACAGCTTGAACAAAACTTCCGTGCTTATGAAAAAACAGATCGTAATAGCGCAGAAGCTGAGGTGAGCGGGTAATCTGAATAGACGCGGGGTTCCTAGGAATCCTGCTTTTTTATTTATTATATAGAAGGGAATAATAAGTGAGAAAAAAGTTTCGTAAAAGTGTTGACCTAATTTGAAGTGCATGGTATATTATTAAACGTCGCTGATGAACAAAGCGATAACGACAAATGAGAAAATGATCTTTTGAAAAAAGACTTTACAAATTCTCAAAAGCGTGTATAATAAATAAGGTCGAGAAAAAGACTTCGAAAAGAAATAAAAAAACACTTGACATCATAACTGATTGGTAGTATGATAGTTAAGTCGCCTGATAAGCGCCCGTAGCTCAATTGGATAGAGCGTTTGACTACGGATCAAAAGGTTAGGGGTTCGACTCCTCTCGGGCGCGCCAATTCAAATGCGGGTGTAGTTTAGTGGTAAAACCTCAGCCTTCCAAGCTGATGTCGTGAGTTCGATTCTCATCACCCGCTCCATTATAATGATCTTTGAAAACTAAACAAGACAAAACGTACCTGTTAATTCAAAGTTTTAAATAAATCGCACAGCGATGTGC
>NZ_JAWRWX010000004.1:0-148863 GCF_046535335.1 Bacillus sp. SIMBA_026
ATTCCGGTGGCACCTGTTACTCCAGTAGCGCCGGGATCTCCGGTGGCTCCAGTCGTGCCCGTTATTCCAGTCACTCCGGTTACTCCCGTTACCCCGGTTGCTCCGGTTACTCCAGTAACGCCGGTGATTCCGGTTGTTCCCGTTTCCCCAGTTGCACCTGTTACTCCGATCGCTCCGGTTACTCCAGTAGCTCCCGTTATTCCGGTGGCACCTGTTACTCCAGTAGCGCCGGGATCTCCGGTGGCTCCAGTCGTGCCCGTTATTCCAGTCACTCCCGTTACCCCGGTGGCACCGGTTATTCCAGTCGCGCCGGTTGCTCCGGTCGAGCCTGTTACTCCCGTTGCTCCCGTTACTCCCGTGGCGCCGGTTGCTCCGGTCGAGCCTGTTACTCCCGTTGCTCCCGTTACTCCCGTGGCGCCGGTTGCTCCAGTAGCGCCGGGATCTCCAGTGACGCCGGTTACCCCAGTCGCTCCGGTATTCCCAGTCGAGCCCGTAGCTCCGGTGAATCCCGTTGCTCCGGTAAACCCCGTTGCTCCAGTGAATCCCGTTGCTCCAGTCAGCCCCGTTGCTCCGGTGCACCCCGTTGCTCCGGTGAAGCCTCTTACATGAAAATGATTTGGATGACAGCATGGACACCATCTTTCATGACAGCAAGAGTTTTCGCAACAGAATCCATCACAGCAATGTGCCCGATTTTGATAACTGCGCCTTTGATTTCTTCTTTTATGTTGAAAATGACAGCAACAATCATTGCAATTCCGGCAGTCGTAATCCCAAGAGTCGTAACTGTTATACCAAGTATCTCCTTTTCTCATTACACCACCTCTATTTGCATAATATTTCCACAAAGGAAAAAGGTGTGGCAAAACTCCACTTCTATTGGGCAAATTTTCGAATGGTCTTTAAGGCTGCATCATGCACAGCTTTTACAGAAAAAAGACCTAACTGTGGATAAGTCAGGTCTTTCATCTTTAAAATATCAGTCTGCTGTTATCATTAGGTTGTCGGGAAACGAATGCTGTTAAAATCGATATTGAGAGCTGTCGCCGTTGTTATATTATTCGCAGTTGTAAAAATAACTCTCAGCTGGTACGTATTTGTGCCTGCGGTCGGCGCTGTATCCACTGTTGTATCAGCAATCGAGAAACTATCCGTAGCTGCGGTAGTATTAGTTCGCGACAGAGTTCTTGTATGAATTTGCACTGCTCCCCTATATAATCTCACCTCAAAAACAAAGTTTGAATTGGCTGCAGATGTTAACGCGACACTGAGGGCATAATCAAGCTTTACATTCTGCAAAGCATTAACTGGGATTGCCAACGTAGCAACAGGAATTTCTGTATTTAACGGCGGATAAACAGTGAGCGGCCCGTTGGTTCTTGTGAAGAGCAAAGCCGGTGTACTGCCTGTGGCGCCGGTTGGGCCTGTCGATCCGGTTGAGCCTGTTGGCCCTGTTACTCCGGTTGCACCCGTTGCTCCGGTTACTCCAGTTACTCCTGTTGATCCTGTTGCTCCTGTTACACCAGTTGGACCAGTTGCTCCGGTTGAACCTGTTACTCCTGTTGATCCAGTTATTCCTGTTGATCCAGTTACTCCTGTTGATCCAGTTATTCCTGTTGATCCAGTTATTCCTGTTGATCCAGTTACTCCTGTTGATCCAGTTATTCCTGTTGATCCCGTTACTCCGGTTGCGCCGGTTGTTCCAGTTACACCAGTTGGGCCTGTTACTCCAGTCGCCCCTGTTGCACCAGTCAAGCCGGTTGTTCCAGTTACGCCGGTTTCTCCTGTTGCACCTGTTGCTCCTGTTGGGCCTGTCGCGCCTGTTTCGCCGGTTCCACCTGTTGCTCCGGTTGGGCCTGTCGATCCCGTTGGACCAGTCTCCCCAGTTGACCCGGTTGACCCCGTTGCCCCAGTTACTCCAGTTGCACCGTTTTCTCCTGTTGTGCCAGTTGCTCCAGTTGAGCCTGTGACCCCGATCGGGCCAGTAACTCCTGTTACTCCGGTGGCTCCCGTTGATCCTGTTGAACCAGTTGGGCCTGTCGATCCCGTTGCACCGGTTTCTCCGGTTGAACCAGTTACACCAGTTGGGCCTGTTACTCCAGTTGGGCCTGTTACTCCAGTCGCCCCTGTTGCACCGGTTTCTCCCGTTGTTCCTGTTGCCCCAGTTACACCGGTCGCTCCGGTTTCTCCTGTCGCACCGGTTACTCCGGTTGGACCCGTGATTCCAGTTGAGCCTGTTATTCCTGTTGCTCCGGTTATACCAGTTGGACCCGTTACTCCGGTTGGGCCTGTTGAGCCTGTCGATCCCGTTGAACCAGTTGACCCTGTTGATCCTGTTGGACCCGTTACTCCCGTTTCTCCGGTTGATCCTGTTGCCCCAGTTTCTCCTGTCGATCCTGTTGCTCCGGTTGTTCCTGTAATTCCGGTTGGACCGGTTACACCAGTTGGACCGGTTACTCCGGTTAAACCGATTGTGCCTGTCGATCCCGTTGCACCCGTTGAGCCAGTTATTCCCGTTGCGCCGGTTGAACCAGTTACACCAGTTGAACCCGTGACCCCAGTCGGGCCAGTTACTCCTGTTGCCCCTGTTACTCCGGTTTCTCCGGTTGCTCCTGTTGCACCGGTTTCTCCAGTTAATCCCGTCGTACCAGTTGAGCCGGTTGCTCCAGTTGGACCAGTTACACCAGTTGGACCGGTTACACCAGTCGAGCCGGTTGAGCCAGTGGTTCCGGTTTCTCCTGTTGCGCCGGTTGGGCCTGTCGAGCCTGTTGATCCGGTTGGACCGGTCTCTCCCGTTGGGCCGATTTCTCCAGTAGCTCCGGTATCCCCAGTCGAGCCAGTTACTCCCGTTGCGCCAGTAACTCCAGTTGCACCGGTTGCTCCTGTTACTCCGGTTGAGCCCGTTACACCAGTTGGACCAGTTTCTCCAGTTATACCCGTTGCTCCAGTCACACCCGTTGAACCGGTTGGGCCTGTTATTCCGGTTACACCAGTTGCGCCTGTTGATCCGGTTGAGCCCGTTATTCCGGTCGCTCCCGTTGGTCCGATTTCTCCAGTTACACCGGTTGCGCCGGTTTCTCCTGTTTCTCCGGTTGAGCCAGTTGAGCCGGTTGGGCCGGTTTCTCCAGTAGCTCCAGTATCCCCGGTCGAGCCAGTTTCTCCAGTTGAACCTGTCACTCCTGTTGATCCTGTTGGACCCGTTGCCCCTGTTATTCCGGTTGAGCCTGTTGATCCGGTTGGACCGGTCTCTCCCGTTGGGCCGATTTCTCCAGTTACACCCGTTGCCCCTGTTGGGCCGGTTTGTCCAGTCGCCCCGGATGCACCCGTCGCCCCGGTTTCTCCGGTTGAACCAGTTGGGCCTGTTGCACCAGTTGCACCTGTTGATCCCGTTGCACCAGTTGAGCCGGTTGATCCAGTTACTCCGGTTGAACCCGTTGCTCCTGTTATCCCCGTTGCTCCAGTCGGTCCTGTTGCTCCTGTTACTCCCGTTGCACCGGTTTCTCCTGTTGCTCCTGTTGGGCCAGTTTCTCCGGTTGCGCCAGTAACTCCTGTTGGCCCTGTTGAGCCAGTCGCGCCTGTTACCCCCGTTACTCCGGTTGCGCCGGTTGATCCAGTTGCTCCAGTTGCACCGGTTATTCCGGTTGATCCTGTTACTCCGGTTGAGCCGGTTGGGCCTGTTGGACCCGTGATTCCGGTTGGGCCAGTTTCTCCCGTTGAACCTGTTACTCCAGTTGAGCCGGTTTCTCCGGTCGAACCTGTTACACCTGTTGGCCCTGTTGCTCCGGTTAGGCCCGTTTCTCCAGTTGCACCGGTTACACCAGTCGAACCGGTTGAACCTGTTACTCCTGTTGCGCCAGTCGCTCCTGTTATCCCCGTTGACCCAGTCACTCCCGTTACACCGGTTGGGCCGGTTGCTCCTGTTGAGCCAGTTGGGCCTGTTGCACCAGTCGAGCCGGTTGTTCCTGTTATTCCTGTTGGGCCGGTTTCTCCCGTTACCCCAGTTACTCCGGTCGCTCCAGTTACTCCCGTCGCCCCGGTTACACCAGTCGAGCCGGTTGGGCCTGTCGAGCCAGTTTCTCCGGTTGCTCCAGTTACTCCCGTTGCACCGGTTTCTCCCGTTGCACCTGTTACTCCTGTTGAGCCCGTGGTTCCGGTTTCTCCGGTTGGGCCTGTCGAGCCTGTTGCCCCAGTCACTCCTGTATCCCCGGTTGAGCCTGTTATTCCGGTCGGCCCCGTTGAGCCTGTTATTCCTGTTGCTCCTGTTATCCCCGTTGCCCCAGTCACTCCAGTCGCTCCGGTTATTCCTGTCGACCCGGTTTCTCCGGTTGAACCAGTTACACCAGTTGGGCCTGTTACTCCAGTCGCTCCGGTCGACCCTGTTGATCCTGTTAAGCCCGTTACTCCGGTTGAGCCAGTTGAACCGGTTTCTCCTGTCGATCCAGTTATTCCAGTTGGACCGATTTCTCCAGTTACACCTGTTGCCCCGGTTGACCCAGTTCCTCCTGTTGGGCCGATTGCACCTGTTGCTCCGGTTGATCCGGTTACACCTGTTGGACCAGTCTCCCCAGTTGAACCGGTTGACCCCGTTTCTCCAGTTGTTCCAGTTGCTCCAGTTATTCCAGTGGCGCCCGTTGCGCCGGTTGTTCCTGTTGACCCGGTTGTTCCTGTTGACCCGGTTGCTCCTGTTGGGCCGGTTGAGCCCGTGGTTCCGGTTATTCCTGTTGCTCCTGTTATCCCCGTTGCTCCGGTTATTCCTATTGACCCAGTTACACCGGTCGCTCCGGTTTCTCCTGTTGCTCCGGTTGCACCGGTTGATCCAGTTACACCTGTTGCTCCTGTTGCTCCAGTCACTCCCGTTGCTCCGGTTATTCCTGTCGACCCGGTTTCTCCGGTTGGACCCGTTACTCCCGTTGCGCCAGTTTCTCCTGTTGCTCCGGTTGGGCCTGTTGAGCCGGTTGAGCCAGTTACTCCGGTTGATCCAGTTTCTCCTGTCGATCCCGTTGCTCCTGTTGCACCGGTTATTCCGGTTGAGCCTGTTGAGCCGGTTGGACCGGTCGCTCCCGTTGGGCCGATTTCTCCAGTAGCTCCGGTATCCCCAGTCGAGCCAGTTACTCCAGTTGCACCGGTTGAGCCAGTTACACCTGTTGCACCAGTCACTCCAGTTGCACCGGTTTCACCTGTTGAGCCAGTAATCCCTGTTGAACCAGTTACACCAGTTGAGCCCGTTGCCCCTGTTACTCCAGTTGGACCAGTCACTCCGGCTGAGCCAGTTGCGCCGGTTGAGCCAGTTGAACCGGTCGCTCCTGTTTCTCCCGTTGGGCCGGTTTCTCCTGTTACACCCGTTACCCCAGTCGCTCCTGTCGATCCCATTGCACCCGTTGAGCCGGTGGCTCCTGTTAGACCAGTTACACCGGTCGCCCCGGTTTCTCCCGCTGGGCCGATTTCTCCAGTTACCCCCGTTACTCCGGTTAAACCGGTTGGGCCTGTTATTCCTGTTGACCCGATTTCTCCAGTTGGACCAGTTACACCACTCGCCCCAGTTGGGCCAGTCACACCAGTTATTCCCGTTGCTCCGGATGCACCCGTTGGACCCGTTTCTCCCGTTGAGCCAGTTGCTCCTGTTTCTCCTGTTGGACCAGTCTCCCCAGTTGACCCGGTTGACCCGGTTGACCCCGTTTCTCCTGTCGATCCGGTTGGGCCTGTTACTCCAGTTGATCCGGTTACACCAGTCGGGCCGGTAACTCCTGTTATTCCGGTTGAACCGGTTACACCCGTTGGACCCGTTACTCCGGTTGGGCCGATCTCTCCCGTGGGCCCGGTAACTCCTGCCGAGCCAGTTGGGCCGGTTGATCCTGTTACTCCAGTTGATCCCGTTACACCAGTCGGGCCAGTAACTCCTGTTATTCCGATTGGACCCGTTACACCAGTTGGACCCGTTACTCCGGTTAAACCGATTGTGCCTGTTACTCCTGTTGCACCCGTTGGGCCTGTCGCTCCTGTTACCCCAGTTGTCCCCGTTACACCAGTTGCTCCTGTTATTCCAGTTGAACCAGTCACTCCCGATGAACCGGTTACTCCGGTTGCACCAGTTACCCCAGTCGCTCCTGTTACTCCCGTTGGACCGGTCGAGCCGGTTGGGCCGGTTGCTCCAGTTGAACCGGCCGCTCCGGTTGATCCTGTTACTCCCGTTGGGCCGGTTTCTCCGGTTGCACCTGTTGCTCCAGTTGAGCCCGTGACCCCAGTTGGGCCTGTTGCTCCTGTTGACCCAGTCAATCCCGTTGCACCGGTTTCTCCGGTTGAGCCTGTTGAGCCGGTTGAGCCTGTTGCGCCGGTTGGACCTGTTGCTCCTGCTAGCCCTGTTGAGCCGGTCGTTCCCGTTGCTCCCGTTGCTCCGGTAATCCCAGTTGAGCCTGGCGATCCAGTTGGACCGATCTCTCCCGTGGGTCCAGTTGAGCCTGCTGCACCAGTAACTCCAGTTGAACCTGTCGACCCGGTTGGACCTGTTATTCCGGTTGTGCCGGTTGGGCCAGTTGATCCCGTGGGTCCTGTTACTCCGGTTGAGCCGGTTATCCCCGTCGCCCCGGTTGCTCCTGTCGCTCCCGTGACCCCAATCGGGCCAGTCACACCAATTTCTCCGGTCAATCCGGTTGGACCTGTTGCTCCTGTTGACCCAGTCACTCCAGTTGCTCCGGTTACCCCTGTTGAGCCAGTATTCCCGGATGCACCCTTTGAGCCGGTTTCTCCTGTTGAACCAGTTGGGCCTATTGGACCGGTCGAGCCTGTTGGCCCGATTTCTCCAGTTGAACCAGTTCCTCCTGTTGGCCCGGTTGCACCCGTTGGACCTGTGGCGCCAGTTGAACCGATTGCTCCTGTTGCTCCGGTGGCTCCCGTTATTCCGGTTACCCCAGTCGTTCCTGTTGCCCCGGTTGTACCTGTTGCGCCAGTTGGGCCTGTAACCCCGGGTGCACCCGTTGACCCCGTCGCTCCTCTTGCCCCGGTTGAACCAGTTGATCCCATTACACCAGTTACTCCGGTCACTCCTCTTGGTCCGGTTACTCCTGTGGGGCCCGGCACTCCTGTGGGACCTGTAATTCCTGTTACGCCAGGTTCACCCCCGGTTTGCGCCAATGAAACATCGTCTATTAAAACCGTACCGGTAGAAACTTTACTTAATACAATGACGGCAGAGGCCGCGCCAGAAGGCACACTGCTTGTTTTATAGATTTCAGACCATGTGTGGAAGAGCACGTTCGGCAAATTTCCGGGTGTAATATTTTCTTGAATGGAACTGATTTGTTCACCTGCTGCGCTGACATAGATGATCTGGAGAGTTACTTGGGGACTTGGCTCATTTCCGAGCGTTGCGAGTGATACGAATAGAGTCACTGACTTGGCTGAAATTGGAACAATTTGACTGAGGTAAGCATATGGCTGAGCTCCAATAAATTGCGCAGAATATCTCCCTGAATGTGCAAACAAACTGTTAATCTGGGTATTTGCCGAACTCCACCCCGCTAATGTGCCGGTTTCAAAGCTTCCGTTTATAATCGGATTATTCATTCAATCTTTTTCCCTCTCCTTCCCGTTGTTGACCGTCTTACTTATTAAGACAGCATATTAATACGGGCTGTGTTTTGACAACCTAAATAAAAAAGGTGATTTCTTTTCATCACCTTAATCCGATCCTTGAATGGGGAATCCCGTCGCAATGAGGGAGCGGTTTGCCGCTGCGACTTGTGTTACGTAATTCGAAGAAAGGACGGATAAATAGAGCTGGTACGCGGCTGTTTCATCAGCCTTCATTTCGTCGATGTACGTAAAAGGAATTCCTATGATTTGTCCGCCTGAAGAAAAGAGGTTCCGCTCTTGTCTCTGTGTTTGTATCGATACGCCATTTCTTTGCAGATCGACAGCTAAGACCAATGAGAAATGAGACGCGAGCGGATCTAATTCCACATTTACTTGTATGACGGCATCCGTTTTCACAAATTGATCTGTCGGCGCGGCTATCACTGCGCTTAACACGTTTATCGGTGTTCCTTCTAACGGAATCATCATCTGGTCTGCTGTATTTTGAAAAGCTACCGCAGGAACCGCTCCCGGCGGACCCTCAGGCCCCGGTGGACCCGGTGGACCGGGCGGCCCCGCCTCCCCTTGCGGACCGCGGGCGCCGGCGGGTCCTCTTTTGCCTTCGGGACCTCGCAGCCCGGGTACGCACAAGGCAGATCGGTTTTCATCTGAAGACGGAAACCGTTTTTCCGTCCCTGTTTCCGGTCTTTCAAGTTCACATGGTAATTGTTCATACCGGCGTTTCATATGTCTGCTCATATATTTGTAAGGTTTCTGTTTCAATATCATGTATTGATTACGGCCGCTGCTCATATTATCACCCCGGCCATATTCTATTCGCACTGGAGTCATCATGTGCAGGCCCTTCCCCTTCCTTACAGAAATAAAAAAAAGGCAGACCTGAGTCTGCCTTTTTCTTCTACCATAATCCTAATACTTTCCACCATAATCCGCCGATCACAAGCCATGTCACAATATGGACGATTGACAGGATAAAGCCGATGGACCACCATTTGCTTTGCGAGATATAGCCCGCTCCGAAAAAGACCGGAGCCGCTCCTGAGCCGTAATGCGTCGTCGAACCGAAAAGGTTGCTGAAAAACGCCAAGCTGAGCGCCGCCAACAGAGGCGGAGCGCCTGCCGCCACGATGACGGCGAGAAATGCCGCATACATGGCGCTGATATGCGCGGTTGCGCTCGCAAAGAAGTAATGCGTGTAATAATACACGACAATCAGAATCATAAATGCCACAATCCACGAAAAACCGGAAACAGAAGATTTCATCATATTGCTGAACCAAGACACCATACCGAGCTCATTCAGGAAATTCGCCAGCATCACAAGCGCCGCGAACCAAGTCAGCGTATCCCATGCACCTTGTTCCTTTTTGATGTCCTCCCATGTTAATACCTGTGACAAAAGCAAAACGGATAATCCGATCAGGGCCGTCGTCGTTGCGTCAATATTTAAGCTTCCTCCGAAAATCCACAGCGCAAGCACCAATAAAAAGACGATGACCATGGAGAGTTCGGATTTTTTAAACGGACCCATTTCTTTCAATTTTTCCGTTGCGATTTTAGCCGCATCCGGTGTTTCTTTAATTTCCGGCGGATACAGCTTATAAATGACGAGCGGCGTAATGATTAAGCTCGCCAATCCCGGTACAATGGCCGCGATTGCCCAGCTTGTCCATGTGATGTCCACCCCTGCGACATCGTGGGCCAGCTTGGCGATCAGCGGGTTCGCCGCCATTGCCGTCAAAAACATCGCAGACGTAATCAAGTTTCCTTGAAAACCGGTTTTTAATAAGAAAGCGCCGATTTTCCGCTCTGTTCCGTCTGCCGGCGTTGATCCGAAAGTTTCGGATAATGATCTGATAATAGGAAAAATAATGCCGCCCGCCCGTGCCGTGTTGCTCGGAATGGCAGGTGATAAAATTAAATCACTGAAAAGCAGTGAATAAGAAAGGCCGAGTGTTTTCTTCCCGAACCGTTGTACGAATACGTAAGAAATCCTGGCGCCGAGCCCAGTTTTGATAAATCCCCGGGAAATAAAAAAGGCGATGACAATCAGCCAGATTGTCTTGTTTCCAAATCCGCTTAACGTATTTTCAATAGATAGCGTTCCCGTTAACGCGGTGACTGCCAATGCAAAAATTGCAATTGCGCCCATTGGCAAGGGCTTGGAGATAAAGCCGATAATTGTTGCGACAAAAATAGCGAACAAATGCCATGCTTTAGGTTCAAGTCCGGACGGCGCGGGAATAAACCAAATGATTAATCCCACAGCAACAGTAATAAGCAAAGGAATGATTTTTACTGCCTGCTGTTTTTTTGCGTCTTTTTCTGAAGCCATTACAGGTCTCCTCCTATTTTGTTGTCTTCCATCCCCTATCCCATTTTACTACTTAACTAAGTTAATAAACGTTTTTGTTAATTAAAAAACACAAAGGAATATTTTCCTTTGTGCTTCTTGTTTATTATTTTAATATGCCCGACCCGGCTTTAGATATAACATCTGATTTTACATTTGATGATGAGCCGATGGAACCGTGCAATGACGGTGTCCAGCCGACGGACTGACTTAATCCGTTGGCGGCTGACGAGTTAATGGAGGAGCCGTTTAAAAGAGTGCCGTCTTCATGAAGCGCTTTTCCGCCGCTGAAGACGCTGATGACTTTATCAGCAGCCAGTCCCGGCACTTCAAAAACATTATTCTGGGCATATATTTTCGACGCGTGACCCGCGCCCCACGCATAGCTGAACGGGTATGCGGCGCTTTTCGAGCCTGCGTAAAAATTATTATAAATATGAACCTGCCCGTACCGGACCCGCGGCGCGCGCTGGACGATGTTCTGGTAATAGTTATGGTGAAGGGTCACCTTCAGTTTTCCCTCATCCGACGTCTTGCTGTCGCTGTTTCCGATGACGGAGCCTTTGTCATGGTCATGATATTTATTATAGGACAATGTAATATAATTCGCCCCGTTGGCTATATCCGTCTGGCCGTCATGGTGCTGATATTTTCTCCCGTAATAGTAGGGAAAACCGCTGTCGGGATTCGATCCGTCATTAAAGGTGCAATGATCGATCCAGATGTGCGTCGCGCCGTTAATGGTGATATTGTCATATTCCGAGTTCCAGTTGCCGCTGCTGCCGTCCGTCGGGTCCCATTGCGGAAAATAGTCGTAAGCGTCTTGAAATTCAATGTTGCGGATGATGACATTGTCGACGCCGTTCTTTATATTAAAACTTCCGCCTGTCACTTTGGCATTTGAACCCGAGCCGATGATCGTCGTATTTGAAGGAATGTCAATCACGACCCGTGCCTTCTGGTTTTTTTGCGATCGCTGTCTGGCGTCTTCCTGGGTGCCTGACGGCGCTTTTTTCCCCCATTTGTCCGGGTCGTACGCCTTCAGATAAGCATTGAGATCATATGCCGGATCTTTATAATCATTAAAGCCGAGTGTTTTATTGCGGTCGTCCGTATTCATATTGATTGTGCCTTGTATGTAAATAATCTTCGGCGTGCTGTTGGCGCTTCCCCCTAATGCGGAAACGAGCTGCTGTCTGTTTGATACGGTGTATACATTCGATGAAGAGGCTTTCGCGCCGCCGGTTGTCCCGCCGGAAGCGGCTCCCCAGCCGTCATTTGTTCCTAACGTCTGCCGCCCCAGATCAGCGGCATAGACGTCCGCAGGGATCATACATAAACAAACCGCCAGCATAAATAACATTTTTTTCATGAATTGTGCTCCTCCTGATTCTTTGTTCCAATTTATTACAATCGAATTGTATCAAATCAGTTGAGAAACAGCACCGAAAATGTACAGAATGTGCCTTTCGGTTTTATTGCGGAAACCGCAAAAAAATCCCAAGGGACCGAAAACCCCTTGGGATCTGTTCAGCTTACGCCCATGACTTTACTTTTTCATTATCCGTGACAAACAGAAGAACTTTTCCTTCATCTAAGCGCTTTTCAAATTGTGACGCTTCCTCTTCTGAAAAGCCGATTTCGTGAATTTTGTTGCGGAGCTCGTCGCCTTTTTTATTAAACATATTGCCGACCGCGTGTTTAATGCCCGTTTCTTTCGCTCCGATGGTATTGACATCAGTATTATCGGCCAGGCGATCCGTTCTGTCGTCATCATGTGAAAGCACATATACGTCCTCTTTTGCAACACCCAGCTGCTGAAGCTCTTTTACGTCCTGCATCAGTTTTTGATCATTTGTATATTCTCTTACTACCGGTTTCATTGATAAGTCCTCCCTTTTGTTTTTGTATATTTGATGTTTACCCGCTCAACCAAGGATCAAACAAAAGAAAGAGAGTTCCGTGAAAAAACGGGCAGGTTGTCGGTGGATATTTTCTTGCGGGACATGTTACAGTAGAGGAAGCTACATTTATCAGAAAAATAAAAATCTTCATGAGCCGATTAAGCAGGGAGGTGGTTCCTATTCATTACTTTTCACCGGAACAGCGATTTAACGCTTGGGTTGTCAGTGATTTAGTGAAGCAGGTATTCCGCCGGCATACCCGCTGCCCGGATGGAATAAAAGAGCTTACGGCCTTTGCTGAAGATACTTTTCATATTAATATCGATTTCGTTTTCTCTATCATTATCAATATCGGTGATATCGAATCCGTTCTGCCGAAAGAAATTGAAAATAGGCTGGGTTCTTATCTGACCGCGCTTCAGCCCGTTGTTACCGCTGACATGCTTCATTCTTCAAAAACGAATGCCTATGAATATTTGGAACATGAGAAAAACACCGATGTGTACCGGTTATTCTATTAAATATGCATATAAGGAAAGAAGGGCCCTGAGCCCTTCTTTTTTTATGACCGCTGACGGTTTGATTTTGTAATCGGGAAATGGTTCGTGTTACATTTGGAACAACCACTTATCTTGAAGGAGGATTCAGTATGCCGAATAATCAGCAGCAAATTCAATTGGCAAGACGCCCCAAAGGCGTTCCCGCCCATGACGATTTCCGCTTTGAAACGATTGCCGTTCCCGAACCGAAAGACGGCGAAGTGCTTGTGAAAACGAGTTATGTGTCCGTTGATCCGTACATGCGCGGACGGATGCAGGATACAAAATCATATGTAGAGCCGTTCGCTTTAGATGAAGCCATAACAGGCGGAGTGATTGCCGAGGTTCTGACAGACGGCGATAAGCTGAAAAAAGGAGATGTTGTGATCGGAAATCTCGCATGGCAGGAATATTCAGCCGTCAATGAGTCCGCCCTCCGCAAGTTGGATACGGATATCGCACCCGCCCAGGCGTATCTCGGCATTTTAGGGATGACCGGACTGACCGCTTACTTCGGGCTGCTCGATATCGGCCGTCCGAAAAAAGGCGAAACCGTCGTCGTTTCAGGCGCGGCGGGCGCCGTCGGCTCAACAGTCGGACAGATTGCCAAAATCAAAGGCGCGCGGGTTGTCGGCATCGCCGGATCTGATGAAAAAATCGCGTATTTGAAAGAGGAGCTTCAATTTGATGAAGCCATTAATTACAAAACGGCGGATGATATTCAAAAAGCGTTGGAACAGGCATGTCCTGACGGCATCGATGTCTATTTTGACAATGTCGGCGGACCGATTTCAGATGCGGTGATAAACCTGCTGAATGAATTTGCCCGCATTCCGGTATGCGGAGCGATCTCATCGTACAATACCGAAAGTGAAGAACAAGACATGGGTCCCCGCGTCCAGCCGAAGCTGATCAAAACAAAAGCGCTGATGCAGGGATTCATCGTCAGTGATTATGCTGACCGCTTTTCCGAAGGTGCGAAACAATTGGCCGAATGGCTTAAGGACGGAAAGCTTCATTATGAAGAAACGATTACGGAAGGATTCAACAATATTCCTGACGCGTTCCTCGGCCTGTTTAAAGGAGAAAACAAAGGCAAACAGATCATCAAAGTCAGTGATCTAAGTTAACATGATGATGAAAAAAAGGAGGGCTTTGTCCCCTCCTTTTCTGCTTTTTCGCATCAGCCGCGAAGAATCAAAGTAAGAAAGCCGTCTTCATCAGGCTCCGTATCTTCCAAAGTGAATCCCGCTGCTTGAAAGCAGGCTAAACTGATTTGATTGTCTTTTTCGATGCTTGCCGCCCATTCCCGCACGCTGGTAAACCCAGGATCAGTCAGCAGTTTTTGCAAGATCTGTTTTCCGTACCCTTGAAGCTGGTACAAAGGATTGACGATTAATCCGATATACGCCCGCTCCTCCACAAACTCTATAGAGACCATGCCTGCCGGAAGCTGCCCGTCATATGCCATAAGGACAGTATCGTCTTCATCTTTACTCAATCGTGCATACCACGCGTCTAATGGCAGCATCGCATCCATTCTCCGTCTGATGTTATCGTTCTTAAACCAGTGTTCAAGGATTTTCAGCTCACGCACCTTCAATATTTGAAATCTGTCTATTGAAACCATCTTCCCGCCCCCGCCTGAACCTTTTCTATTATTTTACAATAAAAAAAGAAGGGCTACCCGCCCTCCGTTTCTTATTTCTCAGATAGTTTTCCGCCTGAATAAACGGCCTCTTTCAGCTCAATTCCGAGTGATTTGGCCATTTTTTTCAGTTTGGATTCTTCCATCGGCGTGACAAGGCTGAGTACGGTTCCTTCTTTACCGGCCCGCCCCGTCCGGCCGGATCTGTGGATATAACCGTCTTCATTCGGTATGTCCGCGTGAATGACGTACGGAAGATCATCGATATCGAGTCCGCGCGCCGCAATGTCAGTCGCCAGAAGCAACGGAAATTCTCCCCGTTCAAACGCTGATAATATCTTTGCCCGCTCCATTTTTTTCGCTTCTCCGTGCAGGATGCCGAGGT
Source organism: Bacillus sp. SIMBA_026 (assembly GCF_046535335.1). Classification (NCBI taxonomy): domain Bacteria; kingdom Bacillati; phylum Bacillota; class Bacilli; order Caryophanales; family Bacillaceae; genus Bacillus; species Bacillus sp. SIMBA_026. The sequence continues at coordinate 14,420 of NZ_JAWRWX010000004.1, forward strand.
CCACGTGATGATAGGCAAGTTTTTCCGCATAGACGCTTAAATTTCCGATATCTCTGACGAACACGAGCGCCTGCATGCCGTTCAGCCGTGACAGCTTTTGCAATAGCTTTACTTTATCCCGCTGATCGCAGACGAGATATTGATGTGTGACGCGCGCTTTTTCCGCCGTATTCCGCTCCACTTTCAAAACGGCCGGTTCGTGCGCGATAGTATTCAGCACCTGTTCTGTTTCCGGCTGCAGCGTAGCGGAAAAGCTTAAAAGCTGTCGGTCTTTCAGCGTCGTTTTAATGATTTTTTTCATCGTTTCGCGGTGTTCCTTTGTCACGAGCTGATCCGCTTCATCAAGAACGATCGTCTTGACTTCATGCATTTTCAGCTTTTTCGCCTGAATCAATTCGAGCACCCTGCCCGGTGTGCCCGCAATGATATGCGGTTTATTTTTGAGCTTCTCCACCTGCTTTTTCACGTTTGCCCCGCCGATCAAAGACAAAGCGCGAAGATCGGAGCCTTTTTTCCAATCCTGAATCACTTGAAAAATCTGCATCACAAGCTCGCGGGACGGCGCTAAAATGATCACTTGCGGATGTTTCTGTTCCGGGTTGATCCGCTCCAGAACCGGAAGCGTGTACGCCAATGTTTTTCCCGTTCCCGTCGGGGATTCGGCAATGACGTCTTTCCCTTCCATAATCACCTGAGCGGCTTTTTCCTGAATGACGGTCGGCTCCTGAAAACCTGAGGCCTCCCAGTTTTCGGCGATAAATGGTTGTGTATGCTGTAAAAATGGCCATGTTTGGGTCATGTCGTTCTCCTCAATTCTTAAAATCTACTCCATAGTATCTCAAATGCACGCGCCAAACGCAATTTTCTTTTTCCTTCCAAGCCTTTTAACAAACGGTCTCCTCCTTTATAATCATAAATGAGAAAGACACATGATAAAAAAAGCGTGTCTGATAACGATAGAGGTGTAATGATGAGTATTTTATCCGTAAAAGATTTAAGCCACGGCTTCGGTGATCGTGCGCTTTTTAACAATGTATCGTTCCGTCTTTTAAAAGGGGAACACGTCGGCTTAATCGGAGCAAACGGCGAAGGTAAATCAACGTTTATGAATATTATTACCGGAAAGCTTGAGCCTGATGAAGGTAAGGTTGAATGGGCGAAAAACGTGCGTGTCGGCTACCTCGATCAGCATACCGTACTTGAAAAAGGAAAAACGATCCGCGACGTGCTGAAGGATGCGTTCCATTACTTATTTGCAATGGAAGAGGAAATGAATGAGATTTACAACAAAATGGGCGAAGCAGACCCTGATGAGCTTGAGCAGCTGCTTGAAGATGTCGGTGTCATTCAAGACGCCCTGACAAACAATGATTTCTACGTGATTGACAGCAAAGTTGAAGAAATCGCCCGCGGCCTCGGCCTGCAGGATGTCGGACTTGACCGCGACGTCACAGATTTAAGCGGCGGACAGCGGACGAAAGTGCTGCTCGCCAAACTGCTTTTGGAAAAACCGGAAATCCTTCTGTTGGACGAACCGACCAACTACCTTGATGAACAGCATATTGAATGGCTGAAACGCTATTTACAGGAATATGAAAATGCGTTCATCTTAATTTCTCACGACATTCCGTTTTTAAACAGCGTGATCAATTTGATTTATCATGTGGAAAATCAGGAGCTGACGCGTTATGTCGGCGACTACCATCAGTTTATGGAAGTATACGAAGTGAAAAAACAGCAGCTCGAAGCCGCCTATAAAAAACAGCAGCAGGAAGTGGCTGAGCTGAAAGATTTCGTCGCCCGCAACAAAGCGCGCGTCAGCACGAGAAATATGGCGATGTCCCGCCAGAAAAAGCTTGATAAGATGGATATGATCGAACTGGCGGCCGAAAAACCGAAACCGGAATTCCATTTCAAGCCTGCGAGAACGTCAGGCAAGCTCATTTTTGAAACGAAGGACTTAGTCATCGGCTACGATACTCCGCTGTCACGCCCGCTCAATCTCAGAATGGAGCGCGGACAGAAAGTCGCCCTGTACGGCGCAAACGGCATCGGGAAAACGACGCTGTTAAAAAGCCTGCTCGGTGAAATCCAGCCGCTGGAAGGCACGGTGGAACGGGGCGAGCATCAATACACGGGCTATTTCGAGCAGGAAGTGAAAGAAACCAATAACAATACGTGCATCGAAGAAGTGTGGAGCGAATTTCCTTCCTTTACCCAGTACGAAATCCGCGCCGCCCTCGCCAAATGCGGCCTGACGACCAAACACATTGAAAGCCGCGTCTCCGTTCTCAGCGGAGGAGAAAAAGCGAAGGTCAGATTGTGCAAGCTGATCAATTCAGAAACAAACCTGCTCGTGCTTGACGAACCGACAAACCACCTGGATGTCGATGCGAAAGAAGAGCTGAAACGCGCGCTGAAAGAATACAAAGGCTCCATTCTGCTGATTTCCCACGAACCCGAGTTCTACATGGATATCGCGACGGAAACATGGAATTGTGAATCTTGGACGACGAAAGTGCTGTAAACACAAAAAGGAACTCCCGCCTGTGCGGAAGTTCCTTTTTTTCTTAATGTCCGGCTTTTATTCCGGCGAGATGTTTGCGTCCCATGAGAAGGACAAGCATGCCGACAAAAACGACGATCCCGCCTACTGTATATGGAGTGCTTGCGGTGAAGTGTTCTGACAGCATTCCCGCAATCCACGGAGCGAGCGCACCCCCGATAAAACGGACTGAGCTGTAGGCTGAAGACGCGATTGAACGTTCAACCGGCGCAGAACCCATCACAGCGGTTGTCATGATCGTATTCACCATACCGAGAACAGCACCGGCGACAACGATACACGTAATGATCAACGTCTGATGGTCAGTCCAGATCCCCATGACGATGAGAATGACCGCAAAGGCGATAAAGAGAACGACGAGCGAACGCACTGTTCCCAGCGCTTTGTGCAAGAGCGGCGCCGTAAAGACTGACGTAATTGCCAGCAATAACCCCCAGCCGAAGAAGACGTATCCAAGGCCGTGTTCATCTAAATCCAGCACGAACGGAGAATAAGCAAGCAAAATAAAAAATCCAAAGTTGTATAAGAATGCAGATACTGCCATTGTCAAAAGACCTTTATATTTGAGCGCCTTCATCGCATCAAACACACCGACGCGTTTCGCCGGTTTCGGCAGCTTCGGCAGCATGAGTGAAATCGCGCAAAGCGCTATGAACATGAGGACAGACACACCGAAGAACGGAGCGCGCCATGAAATGCTGCCAAGCTCTCCGCCGGCAAGCGGCCCGACGGAAATCCCCAAGCCGAGCGCGGCCTCATACAGAATAATGGCTTTGGCGCTGCCGCCGACAGATACCCCGACAATGACGGCAAGCGCGGTTGAAATAAAGAGAGCATTCCCAAGCCCCCAGCCGCCGCGATAGCCGACAAGCTGAGCGATTGAACTTGAGCTTCCGCCAAGGGCGGCAAACACGATGATAAAAATAAGTCCGAGAAGCAGCGTCCATTTTGCGCCGATCCGGCTTGAAATCGCGCCGGAGAAAAACATCATAAAACCGGTAACGAGCAAATAACTTGTAAATAACAGAGATACTTCACTAGGTGAAGCATGTAATTGTGCGGCGATCGCCGGAAGAATCGGATCGACAAGACCGATTCCCATAAAGGAAATAACACAGGCAAACGCAACCGCCCAAACGGCTTTCGGCTGGCTGAATAAGCCTGTTTTCTGTTGTGATGATGTATCCATTTGACCAGACCTCCTGTTTCATCCATTAAAAGAAACGCTATCTTCATAGCGTTTACAGCAAAATCATTCGATTGATTGAATGGCGCGTTCAGCTTTTTCTTTCATTCCGTTAAGGCGCGTTTTAAAATGCTGAAATGTGCTGATCTTCTCATCAATCATCTCAAGCTGGTGGTTCAAAGTGTGCTGAATCTCTTCCAGCTTTTCTTTCCGTTCCTTCGGATCCAGTGACAACAAGTACCCCTCTTTGTTTAATTCCAGCTGACGGCTCATCTCCATAAACTGCTGAAGCTCCTGAAGGGAAAAACCGAGCACTTCTTTTGTGCTGGTTACTTTTTCGAGCTCCTCCATATCATCTTCAGAGTAAAGCCGGACGCCGCCTTCTGTCCGTTTAGGAGCAGGAATCAAACCAATCTCCTCGTAAAAACGAATGGTTCGTTTTGTCAATCCGCTTCGCTTGGCAACTTGATCAATCTTCATCCATTCCAAGGTGAATCCCCCTCTTGTCGTATCTGTTTCTATTATACACCATTTGAACCTTAACGTAAACGTAAACTTTTTATGCCTGATAAACTTGGTTTGGACAAAACGTTTGTCTTTAAAGCGCCGGGAAACATCTGTGCAAGATAAAAAAGCCGGTATGACCCGCCATCTTCTCGGGGGCCGTACCGGCTTTTCTTAATTCTCAAGTTCTTCAATCATCAGTGACAATTCGGTCCAGCGCTCCATCGCCGCTTCAAGCTCTTCAGCCGTTTTTGCCTGTTCGGCCATCAGTTCTTGAATCTTTCCGAAATCACTTCCCGCTTCAGCGATTTCCGCTTCCAGACGCTGATGCTTTTCTTCAAGGCCGGCGATTTTGTCTTCGATGCCGTCCCATTCGATCTGATCCTTATATGAAAGCTTTTTGCGCTTTTTCTTCGGCTCTTCTTCCGCCTTTTTCTCTTCGGCCGGCTGTTTTACCGCCGTCTTCTTCGCTTTTGCATGTTCCATGTATTCACTGTACGAACCCTGGAAACGGGAAATGACACCTTGTCCTTCAAATACGATCAGGCGGTCAATGACGCGGTCAAGGAAATAGCGGTCATGGGATACGGTGATGACGACACCTGGGAACTGTTCGATATAATCTTCGAGCACGCTTAATGTTTCCGTGTCCAGATCATTGGTCGGCTCATCTAAAAACAGCACATTCGGTTCCTGCATCAGTACATTCAGCAAGTACAGACGGCGCTTTTCCCCGCCCGACAGCTTTCTGATATACGTCTGCTGCATCGGACGCGGGAACAGAAAACGCTCAAGCATTTGTTCCGCGGTGATGACATCGCCTTCCGCCGTTTTGACGATTTCAGCCGTCTCTTTTATATATTCAATGACTTTCATATCGCCGTTCATTTCGCTGTGGTCCTGGGTGTAGTAGCCGATCCGGACCGTCTGCCCGATGGTGATATTGCCGCTGTCAGGCTGAATTCTGCCGGCGAGGCTGTTTAAAAGTGTCGTTTTTCCGATTCCGTTCGGCCCGATGATGCCGATTCGTTCCCCCGGGATGACAAGCTCATTAAACTGGCTGATCAGCGCTTGGCCGTTATAGGTAATGGTGACGTTATCGGCTTCGATCACCTGTTTTCCGAGACGGTGTGAGCCGATCGCGAAATCGAGTGATCCGGAGACTGCCGGCCCTTTTTGCTCCTTGAGCGCCTCCGCTCTGTCCACTCTCGCTTTTTGTTTCGTCGAGCGCGCTTTCGCCCCTCTTCTGAGCCACGCCAATTCGCGGCGCAGGAGGTTTTGACGTTTTGTTTCTTTCTGCTCCGCCAGCGTTTCCCGTTCGGCCCGTTTTTCCAAGAATACTTCATAGTTTCCTTTATACGTATAAAGGCTGCCTCTCTCAAGCTCGTAAATTCTGTTCGTCACCCTGTTCAGAAAATATCTGTCGTGCGTGACAAGCATAACGGCGCCCGGGTATTGCGATAAGTAGCCTTCCAGCCATTCAATCGTTTCATTGTCCAAGTGGTTTGTCGGTTCATCCAAAATGAGCAGGTCAGCCGGCTGGATGACGTTTTTCGCAATCGCGACGCGCTTTCTCTGGCCGCCGGACAGCTCACTGACATCCTTCATCAGATCGGTGACGCCAAGTTTGGTTAAAACCGTTTTGGCTAACGTATTCGCCTCCCACGCATCATTCGCGTCCATTCGGGCCTGCGCATCAAGCAGCTGTTTCTGGCGCTGGTCATTTTCCGGTTCTTCATTCAGCGCCTGAAGCGCTTTTTCGTATTCTCTCATCGTTCTCATGACGGCTGATCCGCCGGAATAAATATGCTCAAGTACGGTTTGTCCGGCCGGAAGCTCAGGGTCCTGATGCAAAAACTCAATATGCACGCTTCCTGAAGCCGTAATCTCGCCTTCCTCCGTTGATTCAAGGCCGGCAATGGTTTTCAGAAGCGTAGACTTCCCCGTTCCGTTCGGGCCGATTAAACCGATTCTTTCATTCTCTTCAATATGAAAGGAGATATGGTCGAATAATGTCTTATCTCCGTATGTTTTATAAAGGTTTTCCGCTTTTATGATGCTCATGGTTCCTATCAATCCTCACGTAAGTTCATGTGTTCATTTTAAATCAGGCGCTGGAATAAAACTAGTAAAAGGACAGACAAATTTCTTGGAAGAGATCATTTTGTCCGAAGAATGTTTCCGCCTCTCCTTTTATACACTGGAGGGGAAGAGGTGATGACATGATCAGCGTCAGTTTGTGCGTTATCGTGAAAAATGAAGAGGAAGTGCTTGCGGGCTGTCTTGATTCCGTCAAAGACATTGCGGATGAGATTGTGATTGCTGATACGGGCTCGACCGACCGGACGAAAGAAATCGCGGCCCGTTATACGGATAAGATTTATGATTTTGAATGGATCGATCACTTTGCGGCCGCCCGTAATTTTGTGTTTTCGAAAGCGGAAATGGATTATATTCTGTGGCTGGACGCCGACGATATACTGACGGAAAAGGACCGTGAAAAGCTGATTGAACTGAAGGCGTCGCTTTCAAAAGAGGTGGACGCGGTATCCATGTATTATCACGTCGGCTTTGATGCTCGGGGAGAGGTCAGCTTCAGATACCGCCGCAACCGACTCGTCAAGCGTGAAAAAGGGTTCCGCTGGATCGGAGCCGTGCATGAGTATCTTGAAGTATACGGAAACATCATAGAAACCGATATTGCCGTCACACACCGGAAATCCGAGAAAAAGCACTCGCCTCCCTCAGACCGCAACTTGAAGATTTATGAGAAAATGGCGGAAAACAGTGAAACGATGACACCGCGCGATTTGTTTTACTTCGCGAATGAATTAAAGGATCACGGCCAGTATCAGCGCGCCATCACGTATTATCACCATTTTCTTTCCACAAAACAGTGCTGGATCGAAGACGAGATCAGAACGTGCCAATATCTATCCGATTGCTACAGGGCGGTCGGCCATGAAGAGGCCGCCATGACGTCTCTCTTAAAATCATTTCTGATCGATTGTCCGCGGCCGGAGTTCTGCTGCAGGCTCGGCGACTATTTTGCGGAGAAACGGCAATACCGGCAGGGCGTGTTTTGGTATGAGCTCGCCTTATCCGCCAAAAGCAGTGATGCAGGCTTTACCCAGCTCGAATATTCCACCTGGTATCCCCATCTGCAGCTCTGCGTCTGCCACTGGCAGCTCGGCGACAGAGAAAAAGCGAAGATTCATAACGACAAAGCCGCCTCCTATCATCCGTCACATCCGAGTGTCCTGTATAATCAAAACGTGCTCGGCACATAACATCAAAAAAAAGAGCTGCCCCCGTATGAAGGGCAGCTCCTTATTGATTACGCTGTCGGAATTCCTCCGCTTACACTGTAAATCTGGGATGTCACATAGCTCGATTCTTCTGAGGCCAAAAAGACATAAATCCCTGCAAGCTCCGCCGGCTGTCCGGCGCGCTTTAATGGAACGGCCGGTGTTTCCTTGCCGAATTTCGGAATGTTTTCACCGGGCTGTCCTCCCGAAATCTGCAGCGGCGTCCAGATCGGCCCCGGCGCTACCGAGTTGACTCTGATTCCTTTATTCGCCAGCTGCTTTCCTAAGCCGACGGTAAAACCGATAATGGCATGTTTCGTCGCGGCATAATCCAACAGCATCGGGCTTGGATTATACCCTTCTACGGACGTTGTCGTGATAATAGACGCGCCTTCCGGCAGATACGGAAGCGCGGCTTTGACGAGCCAATACAGCGAGAATACGTTGACTTCAAATGTTTGATAGATTTGTTCTGTGGCAAGATCGCTGATATCATCCACTGCCTGCTGTTTGCCGGCGACAAGAGCGAGCGTGTCAAGACCGCCAAGCTCTTGATACGCTTTTTCCGCCAATTCTCCGCAAAACGCTTCATCGCTTAAATCTCCCGGCAGCAGAACGGCTTTTCTTCCCTCTTTTTCAATTAACGCTTTCACTTCTTCAGCATCCGGCTGTTCCTCAGGCAGATAGTTAATCGCCACATCCGCCCCTTCCCGGGCATAAGCAATCGCGGCGGCCCGGCCGATACCTGAATCGCCGCCGGTGACGAGGGCTTTTCTTCCCTTCAGCTTGCCGGCTCCTTTATAGCTTGTTTCACCGCAATCCGGCACAGGCTTCATCTCTTTTTGCAAACCGGGCGGTTCTTGATATTGTTTTGGAAATTCATCATGATCATATTTCGTCAGCGGGTTGTGCAGATTTGCATCAGACATACAAGACTCTCCTTTATCATTGGTGATGTATTCGTATGTGTACCCCTGAGCATGATGGATCAAACGTGTAAGTGCAGTTTCCGATTGATAAAGGGAAAACAAAAAAGGAGCCCGTAAGCTCCCTTTTTTTATGACTCTCCGAGTACGTTTTCAGCCATTTTCGCTAAATGCTGGGCGCTTCCCGAAATTTCCTGCATCGTGGCAGAAATTTGTTCAACCGCCGCCGCTTGGCCGTTTGTGTTCTGGTTGATGGATTCAATAGAGTCCTCCAGCCCTTTCAGCAGGCTGTGGATTTTTTTCGTAATCTGGTCAATTTGGCCGACGTTGTCTTTTGAATGAGTGGCAAGCTTGCGGATCTCATCCGCCACCACGGAAAAGCCCTTGCCCGATTCTCCTGCTCTCGCGGCTTCAATGGCCGCATTCAAACCGAGCAGATTGCTTTGATCCGAGATGCCCTTGACAGTGACGGAAATGTCGGCGATTTCTCCCGCGCTTTCACTGACTTGTTTCGCCTGAGTGGAAATCCCGGTCATCTGTGCTGAGAAACCGCTGATGGATTCTGAGATATCCGCGATGGCCGAAGCGGTCTGTTCCACGACGGCGGACAGGCTCTCAGCGACATCGTGAAGCTTGGCTGATTTTTCAAGGCTTGTGCCGAGACCGACGCCGCCGATGACTTTTCCGTTTTCATCGTGAAGCGGAATCGCTCTGGCGATCAGCGGAAATCCGAACAGCTCTTTCGGCACCATGCTTGTCTTCTTCTGATTCATGCGGATCGCGTCTGTAATGATGTCCCCTTTTTGCAGCGGGTCTCCCGGCTTTACATTAAGAGAAAACGTTTTAGCCGGAATATTCACGATTAATTTTTCTGTATCATAAATTCCGATGGTGATGTCATCTTGGATCAGGCTGTTTAAAAAAGGCGCAACTTTGACAAAAGCGTCAAGCAGGCTGTGCGTTTGCTGCTCCGTCTGTATACTCATTTCTTTCACTCCTTCTTAATATGGGAATTGCCGTTTTTCATGCTGAACCGAAATCCATTTCAGCGTGGTGAATTCTTCAAGGCTCCATTCGCCGTTCAGCCTGCCGAGACCTGATTGTTTCTCGCCGCCGAACGCGACGTTCGGTTCATCATTAATGGTCGTATCGTTGACGTGAATCATGCCGGTTTCGATCCGCTTAGCAAACTCAACGCCGCGCTCAACGTTTGCCGTATGCACGGCTCCGCTTAAACCGAACGGTGTCGCGTTTGCGATGCTTACCGCTTCATCCTCCGTTTCAAACGGCATGATGCAGACGGCCGGTCCGAACAGCTCCTCCTTCGCGATGCTCATCTCAGGTTTCACATCTTTTAAAATGACGGGCTCAGCGACCGTTCCGCTGAATCGGCCGGACAGCACCGGAACCGCTCCCTCCTCTATCGCTTTTTCGACAGACCGTCTCAGACCTTCCGCCTGTCTCTCATTGATTAAAGGGCCGATAACCGTATCAGGGTCCATCGGATCGCCGACTTTCAGCGATGACACTTTCGCTTCGTAAAGCTCTGTAAATTTGTCATATACAGATGTGTGAACGAGCACGCGGTTCGCCGACATACAGATCTGGCCTTGATGCGTAAACCGGCTGAATACGGCCGCATTGACGGCGTATTCAAGATCAGCATCCTCAAGCACGATCAGCGCGCTGTTTCCGCCAAGCTCCAACAGCGGTTTTTTAAAGTGTTTGACCGCAAGCTGTCCGATATAGCTGCCCACTCCGGTTGAGCCTGTAAATGAGATAATCCGCGGCACGGGATGCTCAACAAAGCTGTCGCCGATCTCCCCGATATCCGTCACGATAACATTGAGCAGCCCGTCCGGTACGCCGGCCGCTTCAAAAATTTTCGCGATAAGCGTTCCGCCGCAGATCGGTGTTTCTTCATGAGGCTTCAGCACGACGCCGTTCCCCGCGCCGAGTGCCGGCGCAACAGATTTCATCGAAAGGAAAAACGGGAAATTAAACGGGCTGATCACCCCCACGACTCCGGCGGGTATTCTGTACAGTCTGTTTTCTTTTCCGTCAATCGTGGACGGGAGAATTTTTCCTTCCATCCGCACCGGAAATGTTGCGGCTTCTTTTATCATATTTTTGACAAGTCCGATTTCAAACTCAGCCTTCAGCCGTGTTCCGCCAAGCTCCTCCATGATTAAGTAAATAATCGCTTCTTCGTGCTCTTCAATGAAAGAAACGGCGTTTTCCAAAATGGCCCGCTTTTTAAAAGGGTTTACTTTGTCCCATTCTTGTTTCGCAAGAGCCGCGGCGCGATATGCCGCATCCACGTCATCAGACGTCGCTTTTTGGAATGAGGTGATGACTTTTTGAGTATAAGGATTTCTGTTTTCCAATACGTTCCGGCTGCTTCCATCCCTCCATCGACCGCCGATAAACTGCTTATTTAGTTCTTCATATTGAAACATGTAAACATCTCCCTTTCACCGAAACTTGAAATTAGTTGATGAGTCATCTTTTGTATCGGTCTTAAGGTGAGAAAATTGAACTATTTCACAATAAAATTCCCGTTCCTTCCGTGCATCGACGCTTTTTAGCTTTGTCCTTTTAAAGTGGAAAATTCTTTAATTGACTGCGAGAAATTTCGACAATATAATACAAACGTCAGTGTATATAATGATAAGAATATTATGAATTTTCAGGAGGACCCATATGTCTTTACTATTTCGGAAAAAGCCGCTGGCCGACTTAAAGGCCCAGAGCAAACAGACCAGCCTGTCCCGCTCGTTAAGCGCTTTTGACTTGGTTTTGCTCGGAATCGGCTGTGTTGTCGGCACGGGGATTTTTGTGATTACCGGGACCGTGGCCGCGACAGGCGCAGGACCGGCTTTGATTCTGTCGTTTGTGCTCGCGGGCCTTGCCTGCGCGCTCGCCGCGTTTTGTTATGCGGAATTTTCTTCATCCATTCCGATTTCAGGCAGCGTATATACGTATTCATATGTCACTCTCGGGGAGTGTCTCGCATTTTTAATCGGATGGGACTTAATGCTTGAATATGTCATCGCGCTCGCCGCCGTCGCAACCGGCTGGTCATCCTATTTCCAGTCGCTTCTTGCGGGCTTCGGGCTGCATCTTCCGGAGGCGCTGACCGCCGCACCCGGCAGCAAAACGGGTGCCGTGTTCAACCTTCCGGCCGTTATCATTATTTTGGTCATTACCGCGATTGTTTCAAGGGGCGTGAAAGAAAGCACTCGCTTTAACAATGTCATTGTATTGATGAAAATTGCGATCATTCTGCTGTTTATCATCGTCGGTTTCGGCTACGTGAAACCGGAAAACTGGTCGCCGTTTATGCCGTTCGGAATGAAAGGCGTCATCACGAGCGCCGCGACCGTTTTCTTCGCGTATCTCGGATTTGATGCCGTGTCAAACGCGTCGGAAGAAGTGAAAAACCCGCAGAAATCAATGCCGGTCGGAATCATCGGCGCGCTCGCCATCTGCACCATCCTTTATATTACGGTATCGCTCGTCCTGACGGGAATGCTTTCGTACACCAAGCTGAATGTCGGGGATCCGGTATCTTTCGCGCTCCAATTTGTCGGCCAGAACAAGATAGCAGGCATTATTTCCGTCGGCGCGATTATCGGGATTACAACGGTGATGCTCGCTCTGCTTTACGCTCAGGTGCGCCTTACATTTGCGATGAGCAGAGACGGCCTTTTGCCACGCATGTTTTCCAAGGTTCACCCGCGTTTTAAAACACCGTTTCAAAACACTTGGGTGACGGGGATCGTTGCCGCCGGGATCGCCGGTTTTATTGATCTGGGAACCTTGGCGCATCTCGTCAACATGGGTACCTTGGCGGCCTTTACGGTCATTGCGATCGCCGTCATCGTTTTAAGAAAGAAACATCCGGAGATCAAATCTTCCTTCCGTGTTCCTTTCGTGCCTGTTGTGCCGATCATCAGCGCATGCTTATGCGTGTATCTCGCAAGCAGCCTGCCGGGCGTGACATGGCTCGCCTTTGTCATCTGGATCGCCGCCGGGATCGTCGTTTATATGATGTATTCGAGAAAACACAGTTTGTTAAATAAATAAAAAGGGAGGCTCTTTTTTCTGTTTGAGAAAGAAGAGCCTTTTTTGCACTTGATAATTCATTCACCTTATGAATAATATGGTGTATGCTTCGTTTACATAAAAAGGAGGAGAATCACTTTGGCAATTGCCGCCCCGCTTAAAGAAAAACCTGTCCATCGTCCCGAGACAACCATGTATTCTATTTTGTTCATTATCGGGATCTGTCATCTGCTGAACGATTCACTGCAAGCGGTGATTCCGGCGATGTTTCCGATTTTGGAACGTTCCATGAATCTTACATTTACGCAGCTCGGAATGATCGCCTTTACGCTGAATATGGTGTCTTCCGTGATGCAGCCCGTCATCGGCTGGTATACAGATAAACGCCCGATGCCGTATGCTTTGCCGCTCGGACTCACCGCAAGCATGCTCGGCATTTTAGGTCTCGCTTTCGCCCCGTCTTTTCTGACGATTTTATGCTGTGTCTTTTTTATCGGCCTTGGCTCCGCCGTCTTTCATCCTGAAGGATCACGTGTCGCCTACATGGCCGCCGGCGAAAAGCGCGGCTTGGCGCAATCGATTTACCAAGTCGGAGGAAATACCGGCCAGGCGATGGCGCCCTTGATTACCGCGCTGATTCTCGTTCCGCTCGGTCAATTCGGCTCTGTCTGGTTTACGCTTGTCGCCGCAGTCGCTGTGCTGTTTCTCATTTATATCGCCAAATGGTATAAAGGCCGCCTGATTCATTTGCGCGCCGTAAGTAAAAAATCACCGGCCTCCGCTGTGCAGACCGTGATTACAAAACCGATTATTCTCGCCCTTATCATGATTATCTTCTTAATTTTCGCGCGCTCCTGGTATGTGAGCGCGATCGGCAACTTTTATACGTTCTATGCGATGAATGCCTATCATGTCAGCATTCAGCAGGCACAGAGCTATATCTTCGTCTTTTTATTTTTTGGAGCTGTCGGAACGTTTCTCGGCGGACCGCTTGCAGATCGTTTCGGAAAGCGGAACGTCATCATCGTTTCGATGATAGCATCGGCTCCATTGACGATTTTCCTTCCGTTTGCAGGACCTGTCATCGCCTATGGCGTACTGGCACTGATCGGCGTTGTTCTGATGTCCAGCTTCTCTGTGACGGTTGTCTACGCGCAGGAGCTTGTTCCAGGCAAAATCGGAACGATGTCAGGGCTTACGGTCGGGCTCGCCTTCGGAATGGGCGCGATCGGAGCCGTTGCGCTCGGAGCTCTTATTGATTCAGCGGGATTGACGCCGACCATGACAGCAGTCGCCTTTCTGCCCGTTTTAGGTCTGCTCGCCTTTGTCCTGCCGAGCGACAAAACATTAAAAGAATGGCATTCATAAAAAAATCCCTGCTGAAAAGGCAGGGATTTTATGTTTCAACCGTATAAAAATGAGTGTCAGGAACCGCATATTTCGGAATAAACCCGTCTCTGAAATCAGGAAACGCTTTTTGAATTTCATCAATCCATTTTTTTACGTTTTTGATGTACGGCACGTAAATCATATTGACTGTCGCCTTGTCATCAATATGATAGTACCAGCACAGATTGAATTCGTTCTCCGTGACGAGCGTAAAGCCTGAAAAATGATAAAAAATCAGCGGGGTGTCATTGACATATACAGCCCCGTCGCGCAGGCTGACGTCATATTGCTCAATATTCCACAGCGCCGCATTCGCGCCGATCGACTCCGTGACATGAACGTCTTCAAACTGCGCGGGCCACTTTTCAACATACCTTTGGTCACCGTATGTCTTTTTTTCTTCATTCATCTCCACCGTACAATAGGAGATGCAATCCTGCCTCCACTGCCAGACCGCCCGATACGCTTCCCCGGTATTCCGCGCGCCGACAAACCCGGTGTTGTACTGCCCCGTAAGCTTGTAATAAGACGCAAACCGTTCTGAATTGCGGTGATCCGTCAGAAAAAGGGAAGCATCCGGCTTTTCCGCAAACAGCTCGCCCGCATCTGAGAAGAAAAAGAGATCGGTGTCCAAGTGGGCAAAATATTCAGCTTCATCATACTCTGTCATCACATGGAACAGAAATGCCGGCTTCAGCGTCCAGCAATATTCATGAAACGTCCGGCCGCCCTTTGCTTCAAGCAGCTCCGGGTCCTCCATTTCATGGAGCTGAACCGCCGTGACATGTTCCCACGGCACCTGCTGAAGCAGTTCGTACGCTTTCTGGTCGACACACAGCACATACAGATGAAAATCCCGGCAATGCTCATGGAGAGAATGAATCATCGGCATCAGTTTAAAGATATGCGTTCTGGAAACAATGGTTGAAAAATGATATTTACTCACCATATCACATCCAATTTATTTAAGATCCACATGCAGTAAATCAGCAGCCAGCGCTTTGAACGCCCTTGCAAAGTGCGTGACGCCCAGCTTTTTTTCCGCTTTTGCCAAAAGCTTTCCGACCTCCGGCAGATTGAAGCTGTTCGCCGTGATACGCGGGCTTTTCGTCTTCCAGTCCGGGTCGAGGTTGCGGTCTTTAACCGCGTGCAGCAGCTCGAGAAAAATGTGCAGCAGGCTTTCATATTTCTCATAATCAAGCAGCACTTCGATGTCTGCCATCATGCTGTTGGTTAACTCCGCGTCAAACGGGCCGTTAAACGCGAGGTGCACGTCAAGCGAATGAATGTCATTGTACTTGTCGCACATGTACGCGATATTCGCCCTGATGTCATCAACGGAAGCGCAGTTGCTCGGATGCTCCTGATGGACGCTCATGATATCGCGCCGCAGCTGAAATCTCATTCCCGACTGATGAAGCCTGATGCCGAGATCATAATCTTCAAAGCCGTATCTGACAATGCCTTCATCAAACAGGCCGAGATCTGCCACGTGCTGTCTCTTGACTGACGAATTGTTCGTAATGAAAAAACGCCACGGCAGACGGTAGCCGTTCAAATCATCTCCGTATTTTTCCAAAATGCTTTTCAGCACACGGATAAAGTCGGTATCTAAATCAAAGCATTGGTCAAGAAAACTTCCGTCTCTGATGTCACTTTCATCAAGGAGCGGCTCTTTATCGCCCGGCAGCTGTTCATACAGTTCGGCGAGTTTTTCCTTATGCTCTTTTTCAAAACGGTCATAATAAAAGCTGTAAATCCGCTTCCAGAACATACCGCATACGACAAGATCGTCTCGGTTCTCATGAGCCTTGATATGCTTCGCCACCAAATCTTTTTCAGCAAGCATATCGCTGTCATGGAAGATCAAAATATCGCCTCTGGCATTGCGGACCGCCTGATTCCGGCCGTAAGCGATCCCTCTGTTTTCTTTAATTCTCACAAAAATCAGCGGAAAATTCGCGCTGAATGATTCAAGCATGGATAAGGTTCCGTCTTCCGAACCGTTGTCAGCCACAATCACTTCGAACGGCTCTGTGCATTCCTGTTCATTCAGGGACAGCAGGCTGTTATAAAGCCTCTCCTTGGAATTATATGCGGGAACAATGACGCTTGCCTTCACTTTTCGTTCACTTCCTGTATATGATCATTTATTTGTTATCACCTTCAGATGCAAAGCCGCTGAACTCCGGGCAGACGGCGCTGACCGTCCCGATCACCCGCTTCAGAATGTCCTGATAAAGCTGATGGACAAACGGCAGATCGGTCCGGTCCGTCTCATGAATCTGCCGAATGTCGCCGGCTGTAACGATCCGGTATCCGCTGAAATGGTAGAAAATCAGCGGACTTCCGTCTTCAAGCACAAGACGCCCGTCCTTCCATGAAAATGTGTGGCGGCCGTAATTCCAATGTCCGATATTCACGCCGGGCGTGGTGATGTCACACACATTCGGGAACAGGCCGGACATGTAATCCAAGTAGCCTTGATCTCCGAATTTTCCTTCGCCCGGCGCATTTTTGCATTCTTCAAGGCAGCGTTCTTTCCACCATCTGAGACAATCTGTGCCGGCACTGTCGGTTTTGAAGCTGAGAAAACCGGAATTATACCGGCCTAAAAGACGCTGCAGCATGTCGATTTCCTGTTTTTCAAATGAGGGAATGACGATATCGCCCCGTGACAGAAGCACCGAACAATCCGGCTGATTGTCAAAAATCGCGCGGGGATCAGCGAAGAAAAACAAATCGGCATCAATGTACGTGACACGCTCTAATTCCGGATGTCCGTCCAGCACGAATTCGAGAAATACCGGCTTCACCGTCCAGCAGTATTCGCTCTGATCCCTCGTCCGCTTCAGTTCAAGGAGCTCCTCATTTTCCAGTGCGGACACCTGAATCAAGGTAACATTATCCGGCCGCATTGCCTGAAGCACGTCATAGGTGTCTTGATCCATACACAACGTAAAAATGGGGGCGTCCGCCTGAACCGCTTTCAATGAGCCGAACAAAGCGATAGCCTGATACAGCCTTCCTTTTGATAAAACTGTGCAATATGCGCTTGTCACGTCTTTCTCTCACCTCTGTTTCTGTTACTTTTGAAAAAAGGCTTTATACCATTCGATCGTTTTTTCCAATCCTTCATCAATGGTATGCGCGGGCGTCCAATTCAGAAGCTTCCTCGCCTTTTCCGCCGATAAATATTGGTGCTTGATTTCATGGCTTCCCTGGTTGAGCACTTTCGGCTTGAGGTCACTGTCCATGGCCTTAAGAATTTTTTCTACAAGCTCCAGCACCGTCAGCTGAATCTCATTGCTGAAGTTGAACGCTTCCCCCGCAAGATTGAGCTCCTCCATCTTTTCCGCCAGCAAAAGGTATGCCTCGACCGCATCCTCGATGTAAAAATAATCACGGATAAATGTGCCGTCGCTGCGGATTTCCGGCGCTTCACCGTTCAGCACGAGCTGAATCGTCTGCGGAATAATCCGATTGAAGTTCAAATCTCCGCCGCCGTACAAGTTGCCGCAGCGCGTAATACAGACCGGAAGTCCGTACGTATTAAAATATGTGTGGCTTAATAAATCGGCACAGCTTTTTGATACGTCATACGGATGTTTGCCCTGAAGAGGCATGTTTTCATCGTACGGCAGTGTCGGCTGGTCGCCGTACGCTTTATCACTGGACGCGACGATCACCCGCTTGATGAGCGGATGCCTGCGGCACGCTTCAAGGATGTTCCATGTGCCGAGAATATTGGCTTCAAATGTGGAAATCGGATTGCGGTTTGCGACGCCGACAATCGCCTGAGCGGCTAAATGAAAGACCGTGTCAATTTCATATTCGCCCAGCGCCCGCTCAATCACATCCAGATCTTCAAGCGCGCCCTGCACGATATTCATTTGCTTCACTTGTTCTCCCTGATACAGGTTCGACTTGGGCACAGTGTCTCGGACAAGTCCAGTCACATTGGCCCCCTGATCGATCAGTTCCTTCACCAAGCAGCTTCCTAAAAGACCTGTACATCCCGTCACAAACACATTTTTATTTTTCCAGAAACTCAAACTTGATCACCATACCTTCCATACATGTTGTCCCCGGTCCCACATGTTGTTGATTTCCAGCAGATTTTTATACGTATCGATCGCCGTCCAGAAACCGTAATGCCGGTATACCGCCAATTCGCCGTCTTTCGCCAGCTCCTTCAGCGGTTCTTCTTCAAACATGACGTCCCTGTCTTTCGGCAGATAATCGAATACCTTCGGGCTGAGCACGAAAAATCCGCCGTTGATGATGCCGTCACTTGAGGTTTTTTCAGAAAAGCTTTTCGCCATACCGTCTTCAACCGTCAGCGTTCCGAATTGCGAGGTCTTTTCTATCCCGGTGACGGTCGCCGCAGCCCCTTTTGATTGATGATAGCTGATCAGATGAAACAGGTTGATGTTGGCCAGTCCGTCCCCGTACGTCATAAGAAAGGTTTCATCACCGATGATGTCCTTCGCCTGTAAAAGCCGCCCCGCTGTCTGCGTGTGTTCCCCCGTGTCTAAAAAAGTGATTTTCCACGGCTCGGATTTTCCCAATATCCGCACTTCTCCGGTAGAGCTGTCCAGCGTCATGCTGTGATTCTTCCAGTCATAATCTAAGAAATATTCCTTAATCATCTCTCCTTTGAAACCAAGAAGCAGGATAAATTCGTTCACGCCATAGTATTGATAGAGTTTCATAATATGCCATAGAATCGGTTTGCCGCCTATCATGGCGAGCGGTTTGGGACGTTCATTGGTGATTTCGCTCATTCTCGTTCCTTTTCCGCCGCAGAGAATGACTGCTTTCATCTCTACCCCTCTTCTCTGTGAATATTGGATTCGAAACCGCCCGTATAAGAGAAACCAACCCGATAATTTGTCCGATTCTCTATCACCGGTTTCAAAATCTACTGTAAGATATGAGAGTTTGGCGCCCTTTGTTACCAAAAGCTCTCTCTTTTTTCAGATTGGTGAAGATACACACAAAAAAAGAGCCTCACGGAAATTCCGTAAGGCTCTTTCTATTATTTATTATCCTGATTCAGCTTTTCTTTGCCGTAATGATATTTAGACGGATCAACCGGCGTAAAGTCGCTCAATTTGTGGAATCTGAGCAAGTCTTTGTACATCACGCTGTCAGACAGCTTCAGCTGCTCTGTGACTCTGGCTTTCAGGTTTTTCGTTTCCTGATTGCCTTTCAGTTCTTTTCCTGTCTTCGTATCGTATACGACATTGGAGATGGAAGTATATTTCGGCGTGACGTAATCTCCGTTACGGAACGTCACCGTATCATCATGGTCTTTCGAGAAGAGATCGGTGCCGAAATTAATATATTTCTTAGAATCGATGCCTTCCAAGTGAAGGATCGTCGGCACAACGTCCATTTCACCGCCGTACGTATGGTTCACCCCGCCTTTTTTGCCGGGGATGCGAAGCATAAGCGGCACACGCTGATTCTGTGCGTTTTGATAAGGCGTAATTTCTTTGCCGAGAATTTCTTTCATCGCGCGGTTATGGTTTTCAGAGATTCCGTAATGGTCTCCGTAAAGCATAATCACCGAGTTGTCATATAAACCGGATGACTTCAGATCTTTAAAGAACTGTTCAAGCGCCTCGTCGAGATAACGCGCCGTCTGGAAATAGTCATCCACAGTCGCGTCGCCCGTTTTCGCTTTTTCGATCGTTGCGTCTTTTTCATCAAGCGTAAACGGATAATGGTTCGTCAGCGTAAGCAAATGCGCGTAGAACGGCTGTTTCAGCGATTGAAGCTTCGGTACGGATTCTTTGAAGAATGGTTTATCCTTCAGACCCATATTGACAAGGTTGTCATCAGACATATCGTATGTGCTGGCGTCAAAGAATTTATCGTAGCCGATATGTTTGTAAATCTGGTCACGGTTCCAGAATGATTTGTAGTCACCGTGTAAAACGGCGCTTGTATAGCCCTCACTTTGGTCAAGGATGGCAGGAAGCGATTGATACGTGTTTTCCCCTTTTGTCACGAAGGCTGACCCTTCAGGCAGTCCGAACAGGCTGTTATCCATCATCAGCTCGGCGTCAGATGTTTTACCTTGGCCCGTTTGGTGGAAAAAGTTATCAAAGTACGTCATGTCCTCTCCGCCGCGTGCGAGTTTATTCAGGAACGGCGTGACTTCTTTTCCGTCAAGTTTGTAATTGATCAAAAACGATTGGAAGCTCTCCAGATGAATCTTAATGATGTTTTTGCCTTTGGCCTTGCCGAAATACTCGGCGTTCGGCTTCGCATAATGCGACGATGTGTAGTTTTCAACGCTCGTCAGGTCATCGCTGCTGGCATATGCCCGCTGTGATTCCGTCTGCGCCGTCTGTACGCCGTCATAAATCGTGTAATTATAAAGGCCTAAGTATTTTACAATGTAATTGCGGTCAAACGTTCTTGTCAGCAGCTCCGGGCGGTCCTCTTCGGCAATCGCCAGGTTCACGAAGAACAAAACAATACCCGTCACGATAATTAATGACGTATACCGTTTTTTCAGCTTGAATTCCTTCAGCTCACGTCTCCACACCAGAAGCGCGATTAAGATAATAATATCAACAAAGTATAAAATATCATGGCCGGACATAATGCTGAAGATGCCGTCTCCCATATTTCCGACATTACCGGATTGCTTTAAGTTAGGGAATGTCAAGAAATCATCGAAGAATCGATAGAATAGGATATTTGCATACAAAATAAACGTCATGATGAAATCAATAATCACCATGATAATCGCTGATTTGCGGCCTTTCGCAAACAATGCCAGTCCTAAAAAGAAAATGGCGCTTGAGAACGGATTGATCACAAGCAGAAACTGCTGCGTCGGACCCTTCACCCCAAGGTTGAATTCAGCATGATAGGCTAAATACGTTTTGGCCCAAAACAAAATAATAGCCAGTACAAAAAAACTAAGTCTGTAAGAAAATAATTTCTTCATGGCAACCTCTACTTTCCTAAACACTTTAAATCTGTATTCTTACTTTTTAACTTCAATTCCTGCTTTCCGAGCAAAACGAAAGCATCACACAGCCCCATAAACACACCATTTTAAAAAACGATATATTTATCATTCGTGTCATGCCCATTGAACATCTTATCCCGCCAGCCATTAGACGCAGGATATCCGTTCTTCGTTTCACATTTTTTTCTGGCATTAAAAGGTACCGTATTCAGACCCGGTCTGAAAATAGGAGATACCAAATATAAGAATAACACAAACTTCTAAAAACGAAAAATGAATATCAAAGACAGCCGCCCAACAGGCGGGCTGAAGTTATTGTATGCAAAGGGGCTGAAAAACTTGAAGGTTTTTTTGGCTGATGTAAAAAAAGGACTGGAGTCATCCAGTCCTTTTCATCAAATCGGTCAAATCCCCGCCCAAACATCTTTTGCGTAAATGCCTTTTGTCTGGAGGTCCAAAAGCCATTCTTGCGCTTGCCGTTCGTCTGTTTCACGGACCGACTGATACGCTTTTTGCAGCGTTGCCTCTACATCGGGCGCCATTTTGCTGCCGTCGCCGCATACGTAGAGGTGCCCTCCCCGGCTGAGGATGGAAATTAAAGCGCCGGCGTCTTTCGCCATTAAGTGCTGCACATACGTTTTCGGTACGCCTTCTTTGCGGGAGAAAGCCGTATGAAGCGTCACGATTCCGTCTTTTTCATAAGCTTCAAGCTCGTCACGGTAAATAAAATCATGATCGTTTCTGCATCCGAAATACAGATGAGCCTCCCCCAGCACTTTTCCTTCTTTTTTTAACGCCGCGCGGGCTTGCAGAAATCCGCGGAACGGGGCGACTCCTGTGCCGGGACCGACCATAATAATCGGTTTTCCCGGATCTTCCGGCAGCCGGAATCGTGTTTCCGGAGTGCGGACAAACATCACGATACCATCCTCAGGACCGCGGTCCGCTAAATAATTCGAAGCGACTC
Source organism: Bacillus sp. SIMBA_026 (assembly GCF_046535335.1). Lineage (NCBI taxonomy): Bacteria > Bacillati > Bacillota > Bacilli > Caryophanales > Bacillaceae > Bacillus > Bacillus sp. SIMBA_026. Next base: position 36,328 of record NZ_JAWRWX010000004.1, read on the forward strand.
CGCGATACTCACCCAAACCGCTCCGGGCAGGGCCGCGAACGACGCCGACGGTAATTGAAGCCTGCCCGGGATGTTTCCGAGGTGAACTTGAAATCGAATAATACCGCGGCTTCAGCGGACGCAAAAGCTCCAGAAATCGCTCAAACGGAAGTTCACACGCTTCATATTTTTCAAGGAGATCGAGCATCGAGACGCGCGATGTTAAGATTTGCTCCTGATAGACGCCCTCCTCAAGAAAATCTTCCAATTCCCGTTTGTGCGGCGGACAGACCGTATAAGCGGCCATTTCCCGGATTTGAGCTCTTGATGCCGCTTCCTGCAATTCGACACAGCTGCTCAGAAGATCATGCAGCCTGACCGGCCGATCAAGCGGGAGATGAGCCGCGCTCTGTCCGCTGGCCGTCAGCAGCACTTGATCATTCCCGTTCAGATTGAACCGGCGGAGAACACGGCTGACCTGCTCTTTGCTGTTTACCGGCAGCACGCCGAGATGATCCCCTTCATGATAGGCAGCCTCTTTCGGCAGAGTGATTTCGATATGCCTTGTGCTCCGGCCGCTTTCCGGCGCCTGAAGTTCCCTGTTTTCCGCAACGGATGCGTAAACCGCTTCATACGTCTTTGCCAAAGGGGACCCGCCAAGCCCGCTGACAAATTGAAGGCCCAGCGCACTTCGCTCTTTTTCGGCATTTTCATTCAGCTTGAGACCGAATGCCTTCATGGCGTCCGTCCACATGCTTTTTTTCCATTCATCAAGCTTTCCTTCAAAATCGCCGCTGACGTCCCCTTCGCCCCGGGAGGAAAAGCGTTCCGCCCCTTTTTCGGCAAGCTTCTCATCAATAAGCCTCGGCACGGCCTGATATGTCGCCGCCCAGTTATGATCACCGCAGCCGAAGACGGCATATCGGACGCCTTCCAGTTCCCCGGGTTTGACTTCTTCAAGCCATTGAACGAATTGTCCCGCGTTGCTCGGAGGCTTTCCGTTATAAGAGGACGTAATGATCAAGAGAGCTCCTTCTTTCGGCAGTTTTCCGATCCGGTCATTTAAAGGCGCCGTTTCAGTCCGGACGCCGTGCATCCCGGCAGTATCGGCAAGCTCCCTCGCCACGCCTTCTGCGGTTCCCGTATCTGAGCCGTACAGAATCAGAAGCGGTCGGTTATCAAGCCCGATAATGGATGCGCCTTTTGTTTCCCGTTTTTCTTTTTCGACGTCTTCCGCCGCTTTTTCAGCCGCCGGGAGAGCAGCCGCAACGGCTTCTTTGTTTCTCGGCCGCACCCGGATATGAAAGTCGCCGGGCTTGATCGTTAGTGTCTGTTTAATATCGAGCTTATAATCGGTGTGATCGATAAAGGTAAAATGCTGCAGAATCATCCCCAGAACAAGGGTTGCTTCATGCAGGGCGAACTGCATACCGATACACGCCCTCTGACCGTTTCCAAACGGCTTATACGCATGGTGAGGCACTTGATCAGGATGTTCAAACCGCTCCGGATAAAATTCCTCCGCATTGTCTCCCCACGCGTCTTTATCACGGTGAAGCTGGGGAATTAAAACGGAAATTCTGTCTTTCGGCGTGATCGGATATTTCCCGCCGATCACCGTATCCTCTTTCGCATAAAGGCTGAACGCAGGCGCGGTCGGCCATAAGCGCAATGACTCCTGCAAAATCATTCGGATATAAGTAAGCTCCAGTACTTGTTTATAAGAAGGAACGGGATCGGTCAAAACCCGATCGGCTTCTTCATAGGCTTTTTCCAAAACACGGGGATGTTTCAGCAGAAAGTAGATGGCAAAGGAAAGCAGGCCGCTGGTCGTTTCGTGGCCGGCAATTAAAAACGTGATGATTTGAAACCGGATATTTTCATCATCAAGTTTTTCGCCCGTTTCCGGGTCTTCCACATTCAGCATTCTGGCCAGCAGATCCTTTTCATCCCGGCCGCCTGACCGGCGCTCTGCGATAATACTGTCTACTAACGAAAACATCGCCTGAATGTCATGATGAAATTGGCGTTTCGTCCTGATCATAAGCTTATCCTGAACATCAAGGCGCTGCATTTGGTGCATCGCTTCATCAAGGGCGCGCACCATGCTGTTGATAAACGGATGAGGCGTTTCCCTGTAATAGCTGTTAAACCGATAGTTAAAGCCGCACAGCCCAATCGTATCAAGCGTCAGCCGGGTCATATCAGCAGGCACATCAACGGCATCATCCGGGTTCAGCCTAGCCCATTTTTGAATCAGCTGCACCGCGATATCAGTCATCATCGAATGGTAATCTTTCATCGCGCGCTGGCTGAAGGTCGGCATCAGAATATTATGCGCCTTTCGCCAGTTAGGCTCATGCGTCCAGCTTGTAAACAGCCCGTCGCCGGAAAACGCCCGGACTTTCTCCAAAGCCCCTTCAATGCTTTTATCGAACCGCTCTTCATCACAGACCTCTTTCACCAGTTCATGGCCGGACACGACGATAATGGCGCCCGCCGGCGTATGCAGCTGAAAAATAGGCCCCTGCTCGTTTGCCAGTTTGATAAGCGACATTGTAGGCTTGTCTTTATCAAGCAAAGGAAGATTGCCGAGCGGGCCGAATGTCTTCGGCTGCGGAATCGGACCTGTTTCCTTCATGAATAACACCCTTTCTAACACGTTGATGCGTTCCTTCCAACTACATTGCCCTTTTCACCGGCCGATTATCCGCCGTCACGGATCAATCATCGGATTGACGATCGATAACGGTTTTTTCTATACTGGAGAGGCTTGTTAAATACAGAAATAAGGTGAGTTCACATATGGATTTTGAAATCAAGTTTTTATCGTTTTATGTCATTCAAGTGGAAGGAAAAGACGAACAGGCAAACAAACAGTTCAAACATTTCCAGACGCTTGACACGGAAGAATTTGAAGAAAGCGAGCTGAAGGATTTTCTTGATGGGGAATTGAAGAAAATCGTCAAACGGAAAGCCGAACGGCATCCGCAATCTGAGCAGGTCCCCACAAAAATCGGCCATTTTATCACGGAGCCGGGCCATGAGCTTGATTCAAATCCGAATTACAACCTTTTCAACCGCGCCAGACTTGCGGATACGAAGGAAGCATTTATCGAGGCAAGCGAGCAGTTCGTCCGCACTTACCTTGACACGAGCGCCGTGCGCGGCGGTGTCTTTATCGTGGCATCGGCCGTTCCGCGCAAGTATTTTGAAGACAAATTCGTCTTTATGATGAAATGCGATTTTGAGCCGAAGGTCGCCCGCATCTCAGACGCCTCGTCTCTTATTAAAAAGGTCGAAATGGCCATCACGACAAAAAACATGAAAAGCATTCAATATCCGTATATGCCGGAAGAAGGCATGACGGAAGAGCATGAGCTGAAAATCCACCAGGCCTCGCACGCCCGTTATTTCGAAGATTTTCTCAAATTTGTCGAATACGGCGAATCGATGCCGGAAATCATGAAAAGCCAAGTCATGAACATGGTGCAGGAACACGTGTATGAAACGTTTGAAGAAAACAGCGAAGAGCTTCAGCAGTTTGAGCACGACATTGAAATTTGGGAAGCGAGTGAAAAGCGGGAAATTCAGGAACGCCTCGACACCCATCAAGTCATCGAGGCATCCGCGCAGATCATTGAACACACGCCGGAAGCCGAGCTGAAAATGAAAGTCGGAGAAACAGAGATTAAAGGATTACTGGCTGATTTCGGCGAATCCATCCATCTCGCAAAAGTGAACGGGCGCTATGTCGCGCTCATTGAGGCGGAGACGATCTCGTTTGAAAAAGGCAGTTCGCCGGTGGAGTTTCACAAGCCTGAGGGGCTGCATGAGGTGATTGAGCGGATACGGAATAAATCTGAACAAGACTGACAAAAGTCCAGACGCTATGTTCTGGACTTTCTTTATTTAATAAGGCTCTTTGAGCAATCGATAGCATTCACTTATGATGTCTTGGACGCCGGGCGTTCCCTTTATCTCGCGGCGGACGATTTCAGATGAGAGATTCTGCACCTGTAATGCCCGCTCCGCCCGTCTTTCGAAGTATGTTTGACATGCAGTTTCATGGTTTTCGTGCTTTTGCAGTTCTTCACTAAGCACAATCGCGTCTTCAATCGCCATCGCCGCTCCCTGCGCCAATGTCGGCGCTCCTGCATGGACGGCATCCCCGCCCAGAACGACGCGGCCTCTGTGCCACGGTTCTTTGACCGCCATCTGCTCAATCTTATGAAACAAAACGGGATATTCCTTTGACATATTCTCTGTCACAAACTTCACTCCCGGAATTCCGCGCAGCAAGTCTTTCACCCGTTCAAAACGCGTGTCCTCGTCATCCCTGAAGTCAGCGTCATACGGCCGGATGATAAATACGTATCCTGTTTTTTCAGAGAGCGGCACGACTCCGACCTGCGTCTGCCCTTTTTTATACATCAGTGTCGAATCATGAAATATCGGCTCGGGAAAAGAAATGTAAAATCTGTGCGCTCCCATGCCGAGATACTCCGTTTTCACTTCTCTTTGCAGCATTTGATCGCGGACAGCGGAGCGGATGCCGTCAAAGCCGGCGAGAATGTCAGCCGTCATCGCGGTTCCGTCTGCACAATGCACCGTTATGTCATCTGCCGTTTCTTCGTAAGACACGACTTTTTTACCGAGCAGAATCGTGACCCCCGCCGCTTCAGCATGCTTTTTGAGGATATCGTTTAACGTTTGCCGCAATATATTATTCCGCCCCGGCAATGAATCATCTAAAAACGCCTCACTCACTTTAAACTGCAGCGTTCCGTTTTCATCATGCTGCTTCAGCCATTCCGTTTGAAAGCCGTGTTGACAGCATTCATCATACACACCGATTTCCCGCAGCACCCGCAGCGCATTTTGAGGCTGGAGAATGCCCGCTCCGCTTTTTCGCATGCCGGACGCCGCCTCGCAAAGGGTCACTTCAAAACCCGCTCTGCCGAGAGAAATCGCTGCGGACAGGCCGCCGATCCCTCCGCCCGCTATGATGATCTTTTTCACTTCATGGTTCATCACGATACCGCCTTCACTATTTATTTATTACTCATTAAATATTAGCCACCTTACTATATAGGCTGAAAAACTGTCAATCTTTATAGGTTGCCTTTTGAATCCGGCAAGCTTATACTTTGAATCACTAAAATGGTACGGAGGCTTACAAAAAAATGGAGTTGAGACATTTGCCGGATTACTCGCAGATTGCCGGACGCGCTGAGATTTACGCCGATATGGATGCTGAATCATTGAAAACATTTTTGACGTTATTTGATACGTCTAAAAAAATGAATCAGGTCATGGAGCATTATTTCTCAAGTCACGGATTGTCCGAAGGGAAATTCAAAATTTTAATGTTTCTGTTTGACGCACCCGGCCACAGCCTGAGTCCGACGGAGCTGGCGAAAAAATCCAATGTCACCAAAGCGACCATCACCGGATTGATCGACGGACTCGCACGGGACGGCTTTGTAAACCGCAGCCGGCATACCGGCGACAGACGAAAAATCAGCATCGAACTCACAAGGGAAGGAAAAGAAAAGCTGATGCTGTTTCTTCCCGGCCACTTCTCCAATATTTCAGGAGTCATGGAAAGCTTCACCGCTGAACAAAAAGCGGAATTGACAAAAATGCTTGAAGTTTTATTTGATAAGCTTCTGCTGTTTTCCGGCGGCAGAACATAAAAAGGCGCCCCTCTCAGCAGGGCGCCTTTTTCGCGCGGTTAATCATCACTGTTTAAAATTCCGAAAAACCGGAGCAGGTTGATAAACAGGTTAATAAAGTCGATATAAAGCGTCAATGCCATCAAAGGAATCAGGTCAGCCGTGATGTCCCGGTGCTTGATCTGGTTCAGATCGTATAAGATGTACATTGAAAACACAATCGTTCCGATGACGGAATACGCCATCATGGCGGCGGAATTCAGCGGGCTGAAAATATTAAAGATCCCCACTGCGAGAAGCGCGATAACAGCGACAAGCAAGAAGGACCATAAAAACGACAAGTCCTTTTTCGTCTTAGCGCCGATCGTGCCGAGCACCGCAAAAATCACAAACGATGAACCGAATGCCTCCAATACGACATAGGCCCCCGCTGCGGACGCATAATGGCTGATAATCGGAAACAGCGTCATTCCGGAAATGAAAGCGAATGAAAACACAAACACATATCCGACGGCTTTTTTTCGGCGCAGCCAAAATGCGGCGATGATCATGACGACCTCTAAGACCGACAGCGGCAGCATCAATGCCGGCGGAATGAACTGGCCCGTATACAGGCCGATTGTCGCAACTAACAGTGTAAACACAAATACCGTTATAATGCGCTGCATAATAGATTGTTTGCTCTCATAAGCAGCAGTTTGCATGTCAAAAGTCCTCCCAAAAAATGATCGTGATAGGTCTATTATAAATAAAATGGGAGAAATTTGTATGATTTTAAGAAGATTTTAAGGGTGTCAGGCCTGACGTTTTGCTGCGCACTCCTGCATATCCATGAAATCATGCAGTTTTTTCGTCAATCCGCCGTGCCCGAATCGGATATTCCCCTTCTGCCCCGGCGTTTTCGCGAAATCGAGAAATGCCAGCACATAAAGACGCCTGACGGGAATCGGAATGACGCCCGCATCATAAAACCAGCCGTCAATTGTATTGAGCACGCCTTTGTTAATGCCGTATTGCTTCGTGCACCAATGCAGAAAGCGCACTTCGGGCAGGTGCAGATACCGGCTCTCCCGGAAAGGAACAGTTGAATGCTTCATATGTACCGCCTCCTGTCATTGGCTGTTTTTTAAGATTGTTTTACTTCTTTGCTCTTCAGGGAAAATCGATATTTCTCCACCTTATCAATTTGTGTCACTTGGGAATTATGAACCGTAATCTGAACAGTCCCGAAATCGAGCGTTTCCAGCGCACTGATAATCTTTTCGATCACATGCGGATCTACGTTTCCTTTGGACGTCATCATGCTCCCCCTTTATGTCTGGCCGTTCGCCTTTTGACAATGAGTGTTTTAATTCATACTATTCTGATAAGAAATATATAATTATACTATTATGTTTTCATTCAGAAATCAATAACATTTACACAATTTTTGGATATGTTTTCTTTGCGAAAACTTTCACTTCCTTCGCTTTGACATAAACCGTGCCGCCGACCCCCGCCCCCAAGGCGTCATATTGCTCTTTTTAAGAACGCAATCTTCCGTTCCGACATATTTAAATTGTTTTCCGCTGACAAAAAAAGCGCCCCGCCTCTGGACGGAGCACCTTTTTTTCTATGCTTTTGCTTCCTCGATCACACATGTGACACCCATGCTGGCGAGCGCCTGCTCCAGGGAGCCGTAGGTTTGATACTCTGAAAAATCAAGCCCCAATTGGATAGAAGTCTGTGCCACATCAGGCCGAATGCCGGAAAACACGGTTCTGATGCCGAGGAGAAATAACGTTTTCGACAGCATATACAATTGCTGCGCCACCATCGTATCGACAATGGGCACACCGGACAGATCAATCACAAGATTTGTGATCCGTTTGGCGACACAGTTTTCCGGCACCGACTCCAAAATCACGCGCGCCCGTCTCGTATCAATCGATCCGATGAGCGGCAGAGTGCCGATCGTATCCGCGATCAAAATAACCGGACAGCTCAATTCGGAAATAAGCTCCTGCTGAGATGACAGCCTCGCGATCATTAATTTCTGAAACTGTTCAGTAAAATCCGTCATCAGCTGATCAAACGAGCCGTTGACAAGGTGATTCCAGCGGCGGGCATCCTCGTTTGTTACGATGTCCTGATGCTCATCCATAAAACGGGTGACCGCCTCCCAAAAGACGGTTCTTGAATTACCGATCGCCTCAATGACCTCATGAACCTCCGCGTCTTGTTCCACTCTGCTTTTCGCTACCTGTGCGGCCCATTTTTCTTTGTTATGCTGAAAAACGGCCGGATCTTCCAAAAAAGCGCTTGCGATGACCGTGTTTGTAAAGGTATGCTGCTCGATCAGCAGCCGTTTCATTTCCTCACTTAATTGATCCGCAGAATAAAAACGCCCTCTCAGCTTCCGTCTCAGCTTGAGCCATTTTTCCGTCAGCTCTGCCGAATGTGTAATAATATAATCATGAAGTAATTGGTCTTTGTTCACTGCCGTCTCCTCTTTCAAGAATATGTACTTTTGTCTAAATTATAAATCGGAATCGCCGATCGCACTAGAGAAATTAAAAAAACCCGCACATTAAAGCTTTTGATTGCTTTTTTCGGCAGGAGGATACACTATAAAAGAAATGAAACAGGAGGTCAGTATGATGATCAAAAAAATCGCGACAGTCGCCGTATACACTGATGATCAGCAAAAAGCGAAAACATTCTGGACGGAAAAAGCGGGGTTTGAAACCGTCGCCGAGCATCCAATGGGACCGGGTGCCTTCTGGCTTGAGGTAGCGCCCAAAGGAGCCGCCACTCATTTGGTTATTTATCCGAAAGCGATGATGAAAGGGGCCGAGCATATGAAGGCTTCTATCGTATTTGAGTGTGAAGATGTCTTCGCCGCATATGAACAGATGAAAAAGAACGGCATCACCTTTTTAGATGAACCGAAACAAATGGAATGGGGCAGCTTTGTGCAATTTAAAGATGAGGATGGTCATGTCTTTCTCCTGAAATCGTAATCCGTCAGGCACCCCAATTGACTTTGAGAATCATTTTCATTTAAAATGTTGGATAAAGTGTGAAAAGGATTGGAGAGTTGCCAGATGTTTGTGCAAATCAGAAAAATGACCGTAAAAGAAGGACATGCCGACAAAGTAATCGAACGCTTCAGTTCAGAAGGCGTGATTGAAAAGCAGGAAGGTTTGATAGACGTAACGGTCCTGGAAAAAAAAGTCCGCCGCGGTGATGAAGAAGTCGTCGTGTTAATCCGCTGGGAGTCAGAAGACCATTGGAAACAATGGGAAAAAAGCGAAGACCACATCGCGGCTCACAAAGCAAACCAAGGCAAGCCGAAACCTGATTATATGCTTGGAACGGATGTCGGTATGTATCATGTCAGAGCCGTTAAAACAGTCGTACACGAAAAATAATAAAGAGCATTTGCCCCAGGGCAATGCTCTTTTTATTTTTTCTCCTCATACGGCAGGACAAACAGCGGTTTATCGGGCTTCCATTCCGCATACAGCACGTCCTCCGTTTTTTTGATGTTCAGCTTTTTCAGCTCCTGATTCAGCTGCTTTTCTTCCAGCCCGGCTTCTTTCAGATTTTCATACAGCACTTCGCCGTCAATAATCAGCGTGACCGGCAAAGAGACCTGCTTCGGCTTTATTTGCATGTCGCCGTTTTTCGTCGTGTCATATTGAAATTTCGGCAGGACGCTGACCATCCCGTTTGTTTCTAAAATCGCGTACTCCGCTTCCTGTATGGAAAAGCAATTCGCCTGTCTGAGAAGGCTTTGCAATTGATTAATGTCCAGCTTATTCTTTTTCAGCACATCATATTTCAGTTTTCCTTTATGTATGATAATACTCGGCTCGCCTTCCAACAGCTTTCTGGAGCTTTTTACTTTCTGCGTAATCAGTTCGATGAGATAAATTAAAATCCCCCATAACAGAGAGGCAAAAATGATTTCAAAAATCCTGACGCCTTTATCATACACCGCATTTCCGACCAGTTCGCCGAGGATGAGCGCGGAAATAAAATCAAACGGCGTAATTTGCGAGAATTGAGTTTTTCCAAGCAATTTTAAAATCACAAATAAAATACCCAAACCGCATACTAACTCCCAAGCCACTGTAAGTAAATGTCCCATATTCGCACCTTCTTCTTAAAAGTCATTACCATTATGGACATTCGCCTGTTTTCTATACAGCGGCCGGCAACACACAAAAAAACGCAGCCGAGGCCGCGTTTTTTCACTTCTGCTTACTGTTTTCGATTCGATCTGACGACCCGTAAGCACACCTCAGCGGCATAACCGGCGGCCGCTCCGGAACCCGCAAACATCGCGGCAAGCCCCAAGCCCATTCCTTCCCAGCCGCCGACACCGAAAATGCTGTAAACAACCGTACCGAAAGCAGTCAGGCCCAGCACCGCCAAAAGGCACTCAGGCCACATCTTTTTCGGCCATTTCTTGCGGAGCACAGCCGATACGGCAAAGTTAAGACAAAATGCGGCCAGACAGATCAGATAAAAAAACCCCATGTCTTTTACCTCCGTCATGAGAAGCTTTTTATTTACTCACCTTTTTTTCAAACAAATGATAACCCGGCGCGAGTCCTTTTGATTCGTACCCCATTCCGCTGTAAAACGACTGAAGCGCCTTGTTTTCGGACACGCAATCGAGCCGGATTTTCGTTTTTCCCGGACAAGACACACCCGTCTCCGCCCAAGTCATGATCGTCCGGCCGAGCCCCGCCCCTGCAAACCTCCTGTTAATCGCCAGCCGGTGGAGATATACGGACTCCTCATGTCCTTCATCGCCCCAAAGACGTCTGTCCCATCCGCTTGCTTCGGGAAGCAGCATGACGACGCCGGCCAGCTCTTCATTCTGCCTGAATAAAAAAACATACCCTTGGGCGATCGCCTCCCGCATATTGTGGGTATCTTCCCCTTCTAGAAGGCCGCTCCACTGGTTCGACCCTTTATCGCGAAGCCATTCTGCCGCTTGCACGAGCAGATCCATGACCTCTTCTTCATCATCCTTCCGGGCGGAGGTGACACGGAATGCCCCCGCCTTCTCCTCCGTGATCGTAAATGGTGTCATAAAATCCTCCTGTAATCAGAATATTCGACACCTTTATTATAGACCAAACGCAGAAAGGAAAAAAACAGCCGTCGTGTTTGAGGGCCGTTAAAAAATTTTCTTCTTATCACGTTCTTCTTTTAAAATCTCAACCGCTTCCCTGAAACGCATAGAGTGGACGATTTCACGCTCACGCAGAAAACGGAGTGAATCATTCAGGTCAGGATCATCGGAAATATCAATAATCCATTGATACGTCGCTCTCGCCTTTTCTTCAGCCGCGATATCCTCATATAAATCAGCGATCGGATCTCCCTTCGCCTGTATGTAAGACGCTGTGAACGGAACTCCGGCCGCATTGTGATAAAACAGCGCGCTGTCATGGTTGACGTAATGATCACTGAGCCCTGCATCACGCAGCTGCTCCGGGGTCGCATCTTTTGTCAGCTTATAAATCATCGTCGCAATCATTTCTAAATGCGCAAACTCCTCCGTGCCGATATCCGTCAGCAGGCCGATCACCTTGTCAGGAATCGTGTAGCGCTGGTTTAAGTACCGGAGCGCTGCGGCCAATTCGCCGTCCGCCCCGCCGTATTGTTCAATGAGAAACTTAGCCAGCATCGGGTTGCATGTACTGACTTTAACCGGATACTGCAGCTTTTTTTCATATACCCACATTTACAGATCCCTCCTTATACTTGCCATGGCCAAGGACCGCGGCCCCAGTCCCATTGAGCGCCGACCTGACTCACGCCGAATTGCAGAAGCGGTCCGTACTCAGGCTCAAACCGCTTTCTCAGCTGTCTTGAGTACCGGGAATATTCATGAAACTGCTGAAGCGCGAGACGGTCATGGGGATGCGTATCCAGATAAAGCGTCAGCTCCACCAAGACAAAGTCCGCCGCCTGAATTTGTTCCAGCAGCCGATAGTATTCATCATCAATCTTTTTCGCCATATTCGATTCCCCCCCGATAAGGATTATCATAGAAATCGTAAAGATCCTTCCAAAGGGTCCCTTTTCTCAATGCCTCCATCGGAGAAAACTGCTCCAAGTGATACGGCTGAAACCGCATATAAAGATGCGGCGGCGTTCTGTAGTATTTTCTCCCGATCGGCGGGCAGGGATCAAACCGGCTGTGGAAGGGTTTATAGGATTTGACCGGTGTAAACGGCTGATTTTCTTTCATTACGATCCTCCTTTCCTAAACACATGACCTTAATAGGTATGAATCCGTATCGGCATTTATGCCCTGTAAGAAAATAAAAAAGCCCGTTAAAAACGGACTCAATGCAACTCATCTGGAATTTGAAGTAAAAAACCATAATTTAAAAATCTGCTTGAAAACGCTGATAATGTTTCAATGTATATTCCGTAATTTGTTGATCATATTCAGGATATTCATATCTCAATAAATCAGCCACTGACTTTGAATATGCTCTAAAGAGACCTTGGCAGTCAAACAATGCCTTCCACACGCTTTCATAAGTATTGCCGACATAAGTATTCAGCAGGATTTCCCAATCTTTCGCATTCATGTAATGTTGAATATACTTATAATTCTTCCCTACACTTAATGAAAACTGATGCTCTATCCCGATATTCCACGCAATCATACGCAAAACATTAGGCCTTAAAATGTCATTCATATGATCCAGCGCAAACAGTATTTCTTTGCGCATTAATCCTTTAATCACATAGGTTGAAACCATCCAAAATTCATTGCAGCAATCATCAAACTCTCCGGGGGTCGGTTTCTTTATATGATATTGTTCATCACTCGCAATCATCTTACTGTTGATTCGGTCATCCTTGTCTAATAATATTTCCGCCAAACCATCACTCTGTGTAAAATAATCCTCTGTTTGACTCAGAGGGATCAAAGTTAAGTCGATTTTATGATGATCTTTAAATAGCATTAGATAGGAGAACCAGTCTCCGAGCTCCGGAGGGAAAAGTTCCATATCTTCAGGTTTTTGCATCATCAATCTTTCGCCAAACTGATCCAGCCAGCTTTCGTCAGATGTGAAAGAGTCCATATCGGTCACAAAATAAGAAATATCATAGTCTTGAAATTTGTCTCTCGGTACATTTTTATTGGTTCTTGATCCCTCTAAAGTGACAAGACGGATTCTCTCGTCCTTCATCGCAATATCAAGAATCAATTTCATCATTTCGTCTTCACTTCTCACATGTAAAACCCCCCGATAAAGAGATTTTTACAGATCTGCTTTAAAAGTCCTATGTACTTGATGATTTTGCTCCAATCGTAACACAGCTGCAATAACATGAGAAGAGCACTCTTGCTGTTCCAAGAGTGCTTTTTCCCGAATGATCAGATATATTGGCTGTCCCGATGATGATGATGGAACGGGTAGCCGCCGTAGCCTCCGCCATAGCCGCCGAAACCGTACCCCGGATATCCCCCGAAGCCTCCGTAGCCGCCGTAGCCGCCAAAACCGCCGTAACCGCCGTAACCGCCAAAACCGTATCCCGGGTATCCGTAGCCTCCGCCGAAACCATGTCCCGGATATCCTCCGTAGCCTCCGTAGCCGCCAAAACCGTACCCCGGGTAGCCTCCGAAGCCTCCATAGCCGCCGCCAAAGCCTCCGCCGTAAATCGGTCTTCTTTCATTCATGATTTATCGCTCCTTCACATAGGTTACAGTCCAGTTTATGACATCCGGAAGGAAACGTATGGGCATCCGCCCAGTTTTGGCGAAATAATCAATAATTGCTTACGGAGAAATTCGATACAGGCCGACCGCATAAGCAAAATAAAAAGGCCGGAACTTATGCCGCCCCGGCCTTTTTGTCTTTATTCGCCTAAATCTACATTGTGATAAACCTGCTGTACGTCTTCGAGGTCTTCCAGCACATCGATCAGCTTTTCAAATTGAGCTTTCGCATCTTCCGGAAGCTCGACTTCATTTTGCGCAAGCATCGTCAGCTCCGCAACCGTGAACTCTTCAACGCCGGCATTTTTGAATGCCTCCTGCACCGCATGGAATTGATCAGGCTCGGCATATACGATAACACTGTCATCCTCTTCTAAAATATCGCGCACGTCCACATCAGCTTCCATCAGCAATTCCAATGCTTCATCCGCCGTCTTGCCTTCAACGCCGATAACGGCAGTCGCATCGAACATGTAAGCGACAGACCCGCTCACCCCCATATTTCCGCCGTTTTTCCCGAATGCGGCACGCACTTCAGGCGCCGTGCGGTTTACATTATTCGTTAACGCATCAACGATGATCATTGAACCGTTCGGCCCGAAACCTTCGTAACGCAGCTCGTCAAAGTTCTCCTCCGCGCCGCCTTTCGCCTTTTCAATCGCACGCTCAATAATATTTTTCGGCACACTGTACGTCTTCGCGCGCTCAAGCACCACTTTTAACGCCTGGTTCGATTCCGGATCTGGCTCGCCTTGTTTTGCCGCCACATAAATCTCACGGCCGAACTTCGCGTAAATCCGGCTCGTATTTGCGTCCTTTGATGCTTTCTTTTCTTTAATGTTGTTCCACTTACGGCCCATTTTGTTCCACTCTCTTTCACGAATTGAATCTGTATGATAAATACTCTGCTTCTATTATACCTCAGCGGTTGGGTTGTTTCGAGTGTAAGACATTAGAAAAAACAGGCACGCTTAAAATCACCGGAGCGCAGTAAGCCGAATTTGAGGGTTATTGTACAAAACATAAAAAGCCTCCCTTCATACAGGAAGGAAGTCGCAAGCCAAAAGATTCATTTTATTCTTATTACCTATTTCCTACACTGTATATCCTGACTCACGTGGTAAAATTTTGATATCGAACAAAAGAAAGGATATGGTCATGAAAGTTTTTGAAGCAAACAGCCTGCTGGCCGCCACCAAACAGCGCGCGAGTGAATATAAAGAACTGCGCGGTCAGATGGTCAATCTGAAAAAAGCGTTTCAAGGTATGGCTGATCTCGGTGACAATGATTTCTCCGGCCGGGGCGCAGACAACATCAAAGCTTTTTTCAAGGACCACGCCGGCGTCACAGACAGCTGGCTTGATCTGATCGATATGAAAATCGCATTTCTCACAAGCCTTCCCGGCAAGGTCGAAGATGCCGGACTTTCCAATTCGCATGTGGAGGAATCATTTCTGGAGCATGAGCTCACCCACGCCCTCAGTAAATCAAAGGCCATTATGGAAGGACAAAAAAAGGACATGCGCTCCATCCTCGGAGAGATCGATGACATTATCTCGCTCGAATTGTTTTCAACCGAAAGCACAGAACAGAAGCTTTCTTCAGCTGACAAAAAAAGAAGCGAAACGATACATAAACTCGGCAAGCTTGATCACGATCTAACGAAGGAATACGCAGAAACCGAAGCGAACGAACAGTTCATTCAAGCTGACTTCCAACAGCTCCAAAACGCCACAGGTAAAGGAAAAAACGCCACGCCGCTTCACTACAATGCCAAGGCGTACCGAGAAAGCGACATCCATAAGAAAAAAGGCGAGATTGCAAGACATTCGGATGCTTATTTGACGATTAAAAAGGAAGAAGCGAAAGAGCGGGAGATTGAAAAACTGAAAGAAAGACTGAAAAACTACGATTATGCGAATGCCGATGAATTCTACTCAATGGCCAAAACAATCGGCTATAAAAACCTGACAAAAGAACAGCAGCGCTACTTCACTCAAATTGAAAACACGCGTGAACTTACAGACGGTTTCAAAGGCGTTGCCGTCGGCCTTTATGATTCCGGAAAAGACGCGGTCACAGGCCTGTGGGATATGCTCACAGATCCGGGCGGAACGGTTGAAGCCATTACAGGAGCGGTGGCTCACCCGATCAAAACGTATGAAGCGATTTCAGCGGCAATCGAAGAATCGTACCAAAAAGACATGGTGAATGGCGACACCTACTCCAGAGCAAGATGGGTGTCATATGCAGTGGGCACCGTTGTGACATCAGTTGTCGGCACAAAAGGCGTCGGCGCCGTCTCAAAAACAGGCACAGCCGCCAAAGTGACAACCAAAGTCAAAACAGCAGCAAGCAAATCCGCCACAGCACAAAAAGCGATAACGGTCTCAAAACAAACCGTTGATCACATCAAACAAAAAGTAAACACAGGCATTGAAGTATCAAAAAAACGTGTCAAAACCAAGCTAAATCAAATTGGAGATCTCACCCTGGCTGATATTCTCCCGTATCATCCGCGTCATGACTTAGTGCCGGCGGGCGTTCCTTACAACGCAGTCAACGGGGTCACACTTAAAGAAGGACTTCAGAAATTCGCCAAGGTCATCCTGCCGAAACCGTACGGAACCTCCGCAAGCGGCAGACGGACACCGGCACCGCATGTACCGCCGGTAACGGTTAAATACGGCGAGCATTTTGCGAAATGGACCAGAAAGAAAGTATTGAAGCCGAATGTCATCTACAAAACAAAAGAAGGCTACACGTACACGACTGACAACTATGGTAGAATTACAAGTGTCAAAGCAGACTTGCAGCTGGGAGAAGCAAAACGCAACCAATATGCACAGTCAAAAGCAGGTAAACCAGACCGCCTGACAGATGACGACGGAGGCCACCTAATCGCCACCCAATTCAAAGGCTCAGGCCAATTCGACAATATCGTGCCGATGAATTCTCAGATTAATAGGAGCGGCGGCAGATGGTATGAAATGGAGCAAGAATGGGCAAAGGCTCTTAAAGAAGAACCTCCTAAAAGAGTTAATGTTAACATAGAATCTCTATATAAAGGTGACTCTTTAAGACCTACAAAATTCATAATCGAATATACGATTGGCAATAAAACAAAATTCGTGACAATAAAAAACCAAGCTGGAGGTTAAACCTATGGAAACTGAGAAAATGGGACAGTTATATCAACAAATAGCAGAACAGCTTAATGAAATGATTCCATCTGAATGGACAAAAATCATTCTTTATGCGGAAATATTAGATGACTCATCAGAAGTTTACTTTTTCTTCAATACACCACAAAGTGAAGAGAATATCTATTCTCATGATATACCGAAACAATTCGATGTTAGTAAAAAAATATACGTGAGTTTATTAATTGAACTTCAAGAGTTATTCGAGGAGTTAAGAGAAGAATTTAAAGCAAACAACCAAGATATTTGGACCAATTTAACGCTTAAACTAGAGAATACTGGAAAATTCTCAATAGACTACGATTACACCGATGTCATCGCCTCAGACTTAAACGGAACACAACGGCAAGTGGTATGGGAATATCAAAACTTGGGGATTTTGCCTGAAGATGAGGACGACAAAGAATTTGTAATAAACTACTTCGGTCTATAAATCATTAATGCTCAGCACTTCTTTTCTGGGCTATTTTTTATAACTAGGATTTCTCGACAATTGAAGGCAAAAAGGTTGGAAACTAAAAAAATGCAAGATTTGTATCAGCTTATTAGTAAGAAATTAAATGACATCATACCTTGTGAATGGGCAAAAATGTATCTTTATGCAGAAATATTAGATGACTCTACCATGGTTCTCTATCACTTCAAGACACCAAACGTCAACTGATTCATTCGCAAGATATACCAGCCCGATACAGTGTAAATAAAGATATCTTCAACACTTTTTTAAGAGAAATCCGAGAACTCTTTGAGGAATTAAGAATTGAGCACAAAAAGAATAATGATAAACAAAACAGGCAGCATCCAGTAAACGGATGCTGCCTGTTACATCGTTATGTATCGTCTGAAGAGGTCATTTATTTTGTTTTTTAAATATGAAAATAGATATGACGGTAAATATGATGGCTGTAATAACAATGATCCACAAGCTTGCTGCCGTACTGATAAAATGGCCGTTTAACTTGTAGACGATCCCGTAATGCTTTTCATATTCCTGTATTTGGTCCGCAGAGGCATGTTTAAATACTTTATCAACTGAGTCTGTCATAAACGCTTTTCTGAACAGAACGGCGGTGTGGCTGATAGGGAAGTACATAATAATCTTCTGCACAAACACCGGTACGCCGCCGATCGGCACATATACTCCGCATAAAAAACCGATGGCTGTTCCGACAATCGTACTTAACGTCGAAAATGCATTTTGTGTGTGAATAAACAGCGTTAAAAATAAATTTATGGAACTTGACAGTGCAACTGAAAGAATAATGATCCCCAATACTTCAAGTATATCTGTTCCGCTTAAAAGCTTGCTGCCTGTTGAAACGAGAAAAATTTCACAGCCTAAAAAGGCGATGAAAGAAAAGATCAAGCCGATGACAAATGAATGAATGACATAGCTCAATTGGATGGTCGCCCTTGATAAAGGAGCTGTTAAAAAGTCATACGTTCTCTTGCTTTCTTTATCTTTCACCATAATTCCGAAAGCGCCTAAAGTCGTTGTCACAGCTGTAATGGACAGCAATCCCGCCACCATCCATTCGTTCACCATTGCTTTGGAATCATCTGTCGAACCGACCAAGGCCTTAATGGCGTCCAGCTGTGTCTGCTGTAAGAACACGGCATATAACAGAATGACGATAAATACTGACAGCAAAGAAAGTAGCAAAAGCGTTCGATCACGGAAGTATATTTTTATATTTCTGCTGATTAAACTGGATAAAGACTTCATTTATGCAATGCTCCCCTTTACTGGCAAACTGCTTCCTTGTTCTTCGATAATGTGGATAAACACATCATCCATATTCCCTTTAATCACCTCGAAAGATTCAATTTTTCCTTCAAGACCTTTCAAAATGTCAAACGCTTGGAGAGTGGACTCTACACGAAGGGAATAAATAGAGTTTTTAACCGTAAAATCCAGTTGTTTATTTTCAAACCATGCAGTCGGATCAACGCCTTGCTTAAACATCATATGCAGACTGTCAAACGCATATTGATCTTTCAGCTGACTCGGTGTACCCTCTGCGATCAGACGTCCTTCTTTGATGACCACAACGTTATCAGCCACAGCGGCCTCCTTCATGTAATGGGTCGTTAAAAAGATCGTCATGTTTGTTTCTTCTTGCAGCCTTTTAATCGCATTCCAAACAAATACTCTCGTTTGCGGATCAAGACCTGTAGTAGGCTCATCTAAAAATAATATAGTCGGTTTATGGATGATGGCACGGGCAATATCAGCTCTTCTTCTTTGTCCGCCTGACAAATCGCTGTATTTTTTCTCCTTAATATCATCCAATTTTAAATAGTCTGTTACAAACTGATAGTTCTCTTGCACTTGTGCCTTGCTTAAATGATAATATTGTCCGCGGTTCATGATATTTTCATAAACGGTCAATCGTTCATCCAAAATGCTCTCTTGGAAGACAACTCCGATCTTTTTGCGGATATGATTATTCTCTTTCCCCTCACCAAGCGTATAACCGTCTATTACCACTTTTCCGGATGTCTTTTTAATCAGCGTACAGAGAATATCGATAGTGGTCGATTTCCCTGCACCGTTCGTTCCCAGAAATGCAAACAGCTCGCCGCGTTTGACAGAAAAGGATACTCCTTTCACTGCTTCAAATGATCCATATTTTTTGCGCAGATCCGTTACTGTAATAATGTCTTGTTCTTCTCCCATTCTGTTCACCTCGAAAAGTAAGATTCTATACCGTTGTTCACTAACTTTATATCGTCATTCCCGCCAGGATTTTCCTCATTTTTATCCAACTTTATTATCTTTTTATAAATAATTATCTTTATTATGAAGATATACGCACATAAAAAGGCTTCTTAAAAGAAGCCTTTTATCGTTTTACGTTAATATTATGCTTTCATTCCCCAAGTCATTAACAATCGCCACTTTATTAAGGAGCTTTGTAAGGATCTCCTACACAAATAGATTTTTCTTTTCCTGCAAAAACGGTAGAAATTTAGTCGCA
This sequence comes from Bacillus sp. SIMBA_026, assembly GCF_046535335.1. Taxonomy (NCBI): domain Bacteria; kingdom Bacillati; phylum Bacillota; class Bacilli; order Caryophanales; family Bacillaceae; genus Bacillus; species Bacillus sp. SIMBA_026. The sequence goes on from NZ_JAWRWX010000004.1 coordinate 55,914, forward strand.
TTTCGTTAAAAAGCCTTTAACAGTTATCACAAAATCTTGCCTCCCTGCTTTTTAAATGTGCAAGATCATAGCGTGATGTTTTTCCCAATTCCGTTTTAATAAATAATTAAAAAAGGTTTCATTTGTGCTTATATGTGGCTTTTTCTTCAGCAACTGATGAAGACTTAAAGAACTCATTCTCTTTGTAATTCATTTGCATATGTTTCAGCCTTTTAAAAAAGTAATTTTCTAATTGTTTGTCTATACAATAAATAAAACAGCCTTTTTGTCCCCGGGTCATCAAAGTTCTGTATGTGTTGCGAATAATTTCGTCTGCAAGCTTCTCAGCTTCTTCTGAATTTTGCTTTAGCATTTTCTTCAAACCACGTAAGGAGGTATCTGTTTTCGCCCGCTTTGAATGATCAGTCAATACTACTCCATCCCTGCACACTAGATCATTTCCTATAATTACACCTACATAATCAAATTCCAAACCTTGGCATGTGTGTATACAACCTATTTCATTAATAGAATCTTCGTCAATTGCCCACGTGTCTGAGTTATTTAAATTCCAACTCATTCCGAATTGATATTCAGGAATCTCGATATCATGAAATTCTGTTTTAGCTTTTCCTTCCTTCACCCAATCCCAACAGTAACCAGCAACTATTCGAGCTTTATTATTAACTCTATTCAGATCTTCTATCTGTTTACGCAATTCATTTGGATTTCTATATATACGAAAATCGTAGTTCATTCCAATATAATTAGAATTCGCAGTTTCCCGAATTTGAAGAACATCATCTAACCAGCTTATATAAACATCTGAACCATTGCAACGAAACTGTGAATCCAGTTTCATATTTGTAACCTGAGCATCTAATTCTTTTGAGAATTTAAGGATTGTATCAGTGCTACCAATATCTTTTAACGTTACTCTTTGATGTTCATCTATGAAAAAAACAGAAAGTTTGGAAGCATTTATTATTTCCTTAATTTGATTTTCCCCAAGGTTATTAAATAAACCGGATTTCTCATTTAATCGATGCGCCTCATCAACAATTAAAACGTCAAATTCACCTGATGGAGCATTGACATAACTGCCCGATCCTTTAAATAAATTATCAATGTGCCCTTTCCGAAAGTTTTGTTTTAACTTAGTAGCATATATATTTCTGGGAGCAGCATTTTTTGTTACATATTGTGCAACGAGACTTCGGTTTGTTGCTTCTACTAATAAATTTACAGCAAGAACAGATTTTCCTGTACCTGGCCCGCCTTCTACAACTAAAACTTGTTTAGTGTTTGTACGTAATGCCTCATTCGCCAAATGTAAAGCCGTCTCATACACGACTTTTTGATTATCAATCATCATAAACTCTCGATTACCTTGAAGCATACTGTTTAACGAATCTTGAAGAGACTTTGAAGGCCGTATTCTTCCTTTATCTATTGTATATAGGATTTCTTTGTTGTCTCCATATTTAATATACTTTTTAATGAAATCACGAAGCTTACCTGAATCACCTTTGATAAAAACAGGAGCTTCTTTTATATAATATTCATATATTGAATCAGTTAATGGATCGTCTGTACCCTGATTCAAGTAGTTATGTAAGTATGTACAAGGATATAGCTTGATATCTTCTTTTTGCGCATTTTCATTGTAATCCTTTATTAACGAAGCGTATGACCAGGCTTGATAAGATGGATGGGTTGTTTCGCGAATTCCTTTATTTATAAACGTTTTAACGATGGCCTCTTTACTATCAATTTTCTCTACTTTCTCCCATTGTTTAAGTTCCACAATCACAATAGATGAACGATCATCCTTATCTGATCCAGATATAAGAAAATCAATACGCTTTGAAGTATGGGGTATTTTGAACTCAATAGCAATTCCTGCGTCCTTAGGAATTTCTCTATCACTTAATACCCTATACATATACTGCATAGAGTTATCCCAAGATCTAACCTCTCTCTCATTGATTTTGCCAATCTTATCATTATAGTTTTTACAGATATTCATCACCAACTTATCGTCAAACACATCACTTAAAAACTCTTCTTTTGTAGCTTCATAAACTATCATTGTTTCACCTTTTCATTAACTTTTTGCGTTATCTCTATAAATTCGCCGCTCAAAATAACTAAATTGAGCTATATTGAGAATACCATTTTTCTTCAAATTAATCTGTTTTAATATAACCTTTGTAATTAATAATTAAAAAGGATTCTTCACATATTAATATAAAAAGCAGCGTTCTCAAAAAGAGAACACTGCTTTATTTCAATACGAGCTTTGCCACACACTCCACATGATTCGTATGCGGGAACATATCCACAGGCTGCACTTCGAGCGTCTGATACCCGCCATCCTCAAGCACCCGCAGGTCTCTTGCAAGCGTTCCTGGATTGCAGGACACGTACACCACCCGCTTCGGTTTCATCTCAATGATCGTCCGCAGGAGGGCTTCGTCGCAGCCTTTTCTTGGCGGGTCGACGACGAGGGTGTCGGCCGTGATGCCTTCTTCGTACCACTTTGGAATGACGGTTTCTGCTTCTCCGACCGCGAATTCCGCGTTTGTGATGCCGTTCAGCTCAGCGTTGCGTTTTGCATCCTCGATGGCTTCCGGCACGATTTCGACGCCGTATACTTTTTTCGCCTGCTTCGCCAGAAATAGAGAAATGGTTCCGATGCCGCAGTAGGCGTCGATGACGGTTTCTTCCCCTTGAAGCTCCGCGTACTCAAGCGCTTTGTCGTAGAGCACTTTTGTTTGCTCTGGGTTGACCTGATAGAATGATCTGGCAGAGATGGCGAATTTGACGTCTCCGATGAGGTCGTAGATGTATTCTTCGCCCCAGATGACGTTTGTTTCGTTCCCAAAGATCACGTTTGTTTTGTTTGGGTTGATGTTCTGCACGATGGATTTCACGTGCGGGAATTGCGCCGTAATGTCTTCGATGATCTTCGCTTTGTGCGGGAAATCGCTTGTTCTTGTGATGAAGACGATCATCATTTCGCCCGTGACGACGCCGTATCTGACCATAATGTGACGGAGCCAGCCTTTATGGCGTTCTTCGTTGTAAGCTTTGACACCGTATGCTGCGCAAATGTCTTTGACGGCTTGGACGGCTTCGTCGTTTTTGGATTGCTGGATCAGGCAGGCGCTCATGTCGATGATGTCATGGCTTCTTTGCTGATAGAATCCGGCGACGAGTCCGCCTTCTCTTTCACCGACAGGCACCTGTGCTTTGTTTCTGTAGTTCCACGGGTCTTCCATGCCGAGCGTCGGGTGCACGGTGACATTGGACAGATCCAGCTTGCCGATCCGTTCTAAGACGTCTTTGACTTGTTTCTGTTTAAACAAGAGCTGGCCTTCATAGGTCATGTGCTGAAGCTGGCAGCCTCCGCATTGCTTGTAGATCGGACACGGGGCATCCGTTCTGTGCGGGCTTTCTTCTTTCAGTTCAATCAAGCGGCCGAAAGCGAAGCCTTTTTTGACGCGTGTCACTTTGATTTGCGCTTTTTCCTCAGGCAGGGCATTCGGCACGAAGATCGGGAATCCCTCAACCTTTGCGACGCCCGCTCCTTCGTGCGTCAAATCCTCAAATGTCACGTCATAGTATTCATTTTTTTCTATCGGGGGTTTCATTTTCATCTATAATCACCTCTAGTTTTACCAATAGCCTTGTTTCAGCGTGCTGGCAAACCTTCAAATTCAATGTCAGCCTTCAAAGGTTTCCGATCACGCTGAAAAGATGACAAAATCCTAAAACGAATACTGTTTTAGGATTTTGTCCGCGTATTAGTCATCCAGCTGTTCCGCTTTCTCCTTCGGCATGATGACGTGAATATGCCGGTACAGATTCACGAATTCGCCCGGCAGCATGCCGCCGTATTCGCCGTCCAGGTTCAGCTGCATCTTTTCTGATACATTGACTTTCACACGGTTCGCTTTTGTGTAAATAATGTGCTGATCGTTAATATGATCGCCTCTGAGCGCCATGCTCGCGACTCTGATAAACTCCGCGAGATTGGCTTTTTTCAAAATAATTAAATCAAACATGCCGTCATTCAGGCTTGAATCAGGGGCCAGCTTCTCGAATCCGCCGACCGAGTTGGTCAGCGTCACTAAAAACAGCATAATTTCGCCTTGAAACAGCTTGCCGTCATATTCAATCTCGACTTCTGTCGGTCGAAGTGAAGGCAGCATTTCCATTCCCTTTAAATAATAAGCAAGCTGGCCGAGCATCGTTTTCAGTTTGCTTGGCACATCATACGTCAGCTCCGTCAGACGGCCTCCGCCGGCGATGTTGATAAAGTACTGACCGTTCACCTGTCCGATGTCGATCGGGCGGGCCACGCCGTTAATGACGGTATCAGCGGCATTCAGTATATTCTCTCTCGGAATGCCCAGCGCTCTGGCGAAGTCATTTGTCGTGCCGACCGGAATGATGCCGAGTGTCGGGCGTTTGTCTAACGGCGCAAGACCGTTGACGACTTCATTAATCGTTCCGTCTCCGCCGGCAGCGATAATCAGGTCAAACTCCCGCAAAGCGGCTTCTGTTGCGGCGTGGGTGGCATCCCCCGCGCATGTGGTGGCATGGGTGGAGGTTTCATAACCGGCTTGTTCAAATTTTTGCAGGACCTGGGCAAGATTTTTCTTAAAAAGCTCCCGTCCTGAAGTCGGATTGTATATTATGCGTGCACGTTTCATTATCTCATCATCCTACTTAAGAGTATCCGATCCATTATTAACACTAACAACCTTTAATTATACTATGACTTGAGAAAATCGCAACAATATGTACAGGAATTGCCAGAAGAAAAAAGGCCCCGGCTCCGTTTAAGGAGCCAAGGCCCGCTGTCTTACTCTTCTTCCGTTCCAGGTTTTTTCTTACGGAATTTCGCCAATACTTCATATACGATCGGCACAATCAGAAGGGTAAGCAGAGTCGAACTGATTAAACCGCCGATAACGGTGACACCGAGTCCTTTAGAAATGACCTGGCTGCCGCCTTCGAAGCCCAATGCCAATGGAAGCAGGGCGCCGATTGTCGCGATCGCCGTCATCAGAATCGGACGCAATCTCGTAGAGCCGGCTTCCAGGAGCGCTTCTCTCGTCGATAAGCCTTCCGCTTCTTTATGGATGACGCGGTCAATTAAGACAATCGCGTTTGTGACGACGATTCCGATCAGCATCAGCATACCGATCATGGCATTCAGACTGATCGTCTCTCCGGATACATACAGGCCGGCTAATGCGCCGATGACTGTAAACGGAAGCGAGAACAGAATCGCAAACGGCGCTAATGCTCCGCCGAACGTGATCACAAGAACGAGGTATACGATGGCGATTGCGGCAAGCATCGCTAAGCCGAGTTTCGTAAAGGAATCAGCAATATCCGCTGATACACCGCCGGTATCAATGGATACATTGTCCGGCTTATCCAGTTTGTCAACTTTCTTTTGAACGGCTGATGACACCTTCGTGACGTTGTCAGAAGTGACGGTTGCCGTTACGTCAGCGTACACTTTGCCGTCGCGTTTGGAAATGGTATCGGATGTCGTGCCGTTTTTCACTTTCGCCACATCGCCGATTTTAACTTCTTGGCCTGCAGGCGATGTGATGGTTTTATCCTCTAATTCTTTTACACTCTTATACTGGTCTTTTTCTGTTTTGATGTTGACGTCAAGCTCTTTGCCGTCCTTTTTCACCGTTGTCAAAGGAGACTGTGACGTTTGGGACATCAGGGCTTGGGAGATTTGCGAAGCCGTCAGGCCCTGCTTGCTGAGTTTCTCCTGGTCAGCGGTGAACGTGTACTCATCATATGTGCTGGAAAGGCCTGAGTTGATGTCTTTCAGATCCTTCTGCTTTTTCATGATGCCTTCGATGTCTTTGACCGTGCCTTTAATATCAGACTCTGAATCTCCGTACACATAGTACGTTAATTCGTTGTTGTTGCCTGACGAACTGAAATTTTGGGATTTCCATTCGCCGCGGCTGGATGTTTTTTTGATTTCTTTTAAGACATTGTCTTTTTCTTTGTCAAAATCAGGCGTGTCATCCTCGTATTTCACGTAGAACAATGCGCCGTTTGAGCTTCCGCCGAGCGGACTTTGCGAGCCTAAAGAATACTGAACGGTATCGACATGTTTGCGTTTAAGCAGCATGTCTTCCGCTTTTTGCGCAGCTTTTTCAGCTTCGCTTTTCGTTTCGCCCGGTTCAGGCGTGTATGTGAGCTGCATCGTTTTGTCCGCTTGCGCAGGCAGGTAGCTCGCGCCGATCAGAGGTACGAGGAACAAACTGCCGACAAGCATCAGAACCGCGATGATAGATGTAATCCATTTATGTCTTAATGACCAATTCAGCACTTTTTTATAGAAATTGGCCAATCTGCCCGGCTTATGCTCTTTCGCTTTAACAGGCGCGCCTGTGAGCGATTTTTTGAATAAGCTGTGCGCAAGCATCGGCACCAGTGTGATCGAAATCAACAGCGATGCGGCAAGCGCGAAGACGATTGTTAATGCAAACGGCATAAACAGTTCGCCGATCTGTCCGCCGACCATGGCAAGCGGCAGGAATACGGCAATGGTTACGATCGTTGATGACATGATCGGTTTAAACATTTCTTTCGTCGCTTCACGCACCAATTGCTTCCCGCGTAAAGGTTCATCTTTCAGCCTCATGCGGCGGTAAATGTTTTCGATCACGACAATCGAGTCGTCGACTACCCGTCCGATGGCGACCGTCATTGCACCGAGCGTCATTATGTTCAATGTGACATCAAGCTGATTCAGCACAAGAAGCGCAATCAGCAGTGACAGCGGGATGGAAATGATAGAAATCATCGTTGATTTAATATCTCTTAAGAATAAGAGAATGATCACGACCGCAAAAATCGCGCCGAAAATCGCTTTGCTCAACATCGTATCCACCGACTCTGTAATCGGCTCTGCCATATCAAGGGTCGAGCTGTACTTGAACCCTTTGTGGTCTTTTTTGTATTGATTCAGTTCATCTTTAATCGCATCGGCCACTTCAACCGTGTTGGCGTCATTGGCTTTTACGATATTAATTCCGATGCTGTCCTTTCCGTTCGTGCGGGAAATGGATTCAGCTTTTTTCACATCTTTAATGTCGGCAATGTCAGAAAGCTTGACTGTCGGCACTCCTGCTGCCGCGCTTTGCTGTGCCTGCTGCATAGCCTGAGCGTCCGCCGCAGATGCCGCACCGGCTCCGCCCGCTTGACCTTGAGCGGCAGAAGAAGATGTGACCGGAATTCTCATATCTTTCAGATCTTTAATTGACGTAATATTTCCGTTAACGACAACTGATTTTTCTTTGTTGCCGAATGTGTACAATCCAAGCGGCGTATTGACGTCAGAGCCTTGGATCACTTTCTTGACGGTATCTTCATCAAGTCCGTACTCTTTCATTTTTTTGTCTTTGAAAGAGAATTCCACCTGCTCTTCCTGCTGTCCGGAAACTTGCACGGACGCAACGCCCTGAATGCCTTCAAGCTTAGGAACGAGAGTGTTTTCCACATTTTTGGTCAGGTCTTCAAGCGAGCTTTTGCCGCTTGTCACACTGAGCGTCAAAATCGGGAAAGAGTTGAGGCTGTAACGGGAAATGTCAGGTTTTTTCGCGTCGTCAGGAAGGCTGACACTGTCCAGCGCTTCAGCGACTTCGGTTTTCGCCTTGTCCATATCCTTGCTGTAATCATATTCAATCATAACCGATGAGACGTTTTCAGAGGATGTGGACGTTACGACGCTCACTCCTTCTAAATTCTGGACCGCCTGCTCGATCGGTTTTGTCACGTCATCCGCAACTTGACTCGGAGCAGCTCCGGGATAAGTCGTATTTACTGAAAGGTAAGGCATGTTGACGTCCGGTATGGATTCCTGCTTCATATTCATACCGGCATACAGCCCTGCTACAGTAACGATAATCGTCATCAGCCAAACTGCGAATTTGTTCTTCAGTACAAAGTTAATAATGTGGTTCATCATGTCCTCCGTTAATTTTTATTGACTGACTGGTCATTCTATATAATACTAAACGGTATAACTCAACATCGTCAACTAATAAGGCAGTAAATTTTTCTAAATTTTTCAGGATTAAGGGGAAGCACGTCATGAACGAAAAAAAAGAGAAAATCATAAAAACAGGCATCCATTTATTTGCCAAAAAAGGGTTTTCTTCAACAACCATTCAGGAAATCGCCGGTGAATGCGGAATTTCAAAAGGAGCCTTCTATCTCCATTTCAAATCAAAAGAAGACCTTTTGCTGTCAGCATGTGAGTATTACATCGGCATGTCTATGGAAGAAATAAAGAAAATCAAAACAGAACACCAGCATAAACCGCCTAAGGACGTATTCCGAAAACAAATCGCTTATCAATTCCAGGAATTTATGGAGCACAAGGACTTTATCATTCTCTTGCTGAGTGAAAAGGTCATTCCTGAAAATCAAAAGGTCAAGCAGTATTTTCATGAGGCCAATATTCAATTTAACATGCTGTATCGGGATGCGTTGCTCTCCGTTTACGGAGATGCCGTCACACCGTTTTTAGCGGACGCGTCCGTTATGGCGAAAGGAATTGTGAGCTCCTATATTCATTTCTTGATTTTTAATGAACATACGGCATTCCGGACGGAAAACGTGGCGGCCTTTCTGATTGCCAGAATCGATGATCTGATTACGGGACTGATAAAAGACAACCCCGATCCGCTGCTGCCTGAGGATATCTTCACTCAGCCCGCGGCGGACAGAGAAAGACTGCTTGCGGATATTCAAAAGATAAAAGCACAGCAGGGACTGCCTGAGGACGTCCTCGTATCGCTTGAAGTCATTGAAGAGGAATGCGCAAAGGAAGAGCCGCGAAAACCGATTATTAAAGGAATGCTGTCCAACTTGGCAGGCAGCGGAAATGAACAGATTGAAACGCTGCGGGCTTCCATTGAAACCTATTTCAGCTTATAAAAAAAAGAGACCGGCGCTTACCGGTCTCCGTGTCAGCAGCGCCCTTAGAGGCGGCTGCTTTTTTTATCGTTTTTTGATTTCTTCAAGTAAGATCTTGTTGACCATCGGCGGGTTGGCCTGTCCTTTTGAGGCTTTCATAATCTGCCCGACAAGGAAGCCGATCGCGCGGTCTTTTCCGTTTTTGAAGTCTTCAATTGACTGCGGGTTGCTGTCAAGCGCATCTGTTACCAGCTTCAGAAGCACGCTTTCGTCAGAAATCTGGACGAGGCCTTTTTCTTTGACGATTTTTTCTGCGTCGCCGCCTTTTTCAATTAATTCTTTAAAGACTTTCTTCGCGATTTTGGACGAGATGGTTCCTTTTTCAATCAGCTTAATCATGCCGGCAAGGCCTTCAGGAGTCAGCGCGACATCCTCAAGCTCTTTTTGTTCGGCGTTCAGGTAAGCTGAGACTTCACCCATCAGCCAGTTTGATGCCTGCTTGGCTTCTGCGCCTTTATTGACCGTTTCTTCGAAGAAATCAGCCATTTCTTTCGTCAGCGTCAGAACCATTGCGTCATAAGCAGGCAGACCGAGCTCTTCGATATAACGCTTGCGGCGCTCGTCCGGAAGCTCAGGAATGGTTGCTCTTACGCGTTCTTTCCATTCGTCATCAATGTAGAGTTCGACTAGGTCAGGCTCAGGGAAATAACGATAGTCGTCAGAACCTTCTTTGACACGCATCAAAATGGTTTTTTTCGTCGCTTCATCATAGCGGCGCGTCTCCTGCTGAATGACTCCGCCTGACAGAAGCACCTGCTCTTGGCGTTTTTCTTCATGCTCAAGTCCTTTTTGCACGAACGCGAAGGAGTTCAGGTTTTTCAGCTCCGTTTTTGTGCCGAATTTCTCCTGGCCGATCGGACGGAGGGAAATGTTGGCGTCACAGCGCAGTGAACCTTCTTCCATTTTACAGTCGGAAACGCCTGTGTATTGGATAATTGATTTCAGCTTTTCGAGATATGCGTAAGCTTCCTCCGGTGTGCGGATATCCGGCTCAGATACAATCTCGACAAGCGGCGTGCCCTGACGGTTGAAGTCAACGAGGGAATAGCCGTCGCCCGTATGCGTCAGTTTTCCCGCATCTTCTTCAAGGTGAAGACGGGTAATGCCGATTTTTTTCGTTTTTCCGCCGACTTCGATTTCGATCCAGCCGTTTTCGCCGATCGGCTTGTCAAATTGAGAAATTTGATATGCCTTCGGGTTGTCCGGGTAGAAATAGTTTTTCCGGTCAAACTTCGTATCCGTTGCGATTTCGCAGTTCAAAGCCATTGCGGCTTTCATCGCGAATTCGACCGCTTCTTTGTTCAAAACGGGCAGCACGCCGGGATAGCCGAGGTCGATGACGCTCGTTTGGGTATTCGCTTCCGCGCCGAATGGCGTCGGTGAGCTTGAGAAAATTTTAGATTTTGTTTTTAATTCCACATGGACTTCAAGTCCGATTACCGTTTCAAAGTTCACTTCATTTCACCCCTTACAGTTCAGGTTTCGCTTTATGATGATCTGTTGCCTGCTCAAAAGCATGAGCGACGCGGTATACAGTGCCTTCATCGAAGTGTTTTCCGATGATTTGCAGTCCGAGCGGCAGTCCGTCCGCAAATCCGCACGGCACGCTGATTCCCGGCACACCCGCGAGGTTGACAGGAATCGTTAAAATATCGTTGGCGTACATTGTGAGCGGATCGCTGGTTTTTTCGCCTATTTTGAATGCCGGTGTCGGCGTTGTCGGTCCGACGATGACATCGTATTTCTCAAATACGTCTTCAAAATCTTTCTTAATAAGCGTGCGCACTTTTTGCGCTTTTTTGTAATACGCGTCATAGTAGCCGGAGCTGAGCGCGAAGGTGCCGAGCATGATGCGGCGCTTCACTTCATTGCCGAATCCTTCAGAGCGTGTCTGTTTATAAAGGTCGATCAGGTTGTCCGCATTGTCTGAGCGGTAGCCGTAGCGGATGCCGTCAAAGCGCGCAAGGTTTGCAGACGCTTCGGAAGAAGACAGCAGATAATACGTCGCAAGCGCGTATTTGCTGTGCGGCAGAGATACTTCTTCCCATGTCGCTCCGAGATCTTCAAGCACTTTTAAAGCGGCTAAAACCGATTCTTTCGCTTCTTTGCCGACGCCTTCTCCGAGATATTCTTTCGGTACGGCGATTTTTAAGCCTTTAATATCGCCAGTTAATGAAGAAAGAAAGTCCGGCACTTCAACATTGGCGCTCGTAGAGTCCATTTTGTCCGGCCCTGAAATCGCCTGAAGCAGGAATGCGTTATCTTCTACGTTTCTTGTGATCGGTCCGATCTGGTCTAATGAAGAAGCAAAAGCGACCAAACCGTAACGTGACACGCGTCCGTATGTAGGCTTTAATCCGACGACGCCGCAGAAAGAAGCCGGCTGGCGGATGGAGCCGCCCGTATCAGATCCGAGTGAAAACGGCACTTCGCCCGCGGCAACCGCAGCTGCGGAACCGCCGCTTGATCCGCCGGGAACCGTATCGAGATTCCAAGGGTTTTTCGTCGCTTTGTACGCGGAGTTTTCAGTAGAAGAACCCATCGCGAACTCGTCCATATTCAGCTTTCCGATCGTGATGGCTTCAGCAGCTTGAAGGCGCTCCACGACCGTCGCATCGTAAATCGGATCGAAGTTTTCGAGGATTTTGCTTGAGCATGTTGTGCGAAGCCCTTTGGTCACGATGTTGTCTTTGACGCCGATCGGCATTCCGAAGAGAAGACCGTGTTCAGACCGTCCGTCAACCGCTTCGTCAAGTTCTTTCGCGTAAGCGCGGGCTCTTTCTTCATCAAGCTGTAAAAACGCCTGCACCTTATCATCCACGGATGCGATCCGTTTGTAAGATTCATCGACAAGATCGGAAATCTTGATTTCTTTTTTATGTATCATTTGTTTCAGTTCTGTGATTTTGTGATCAAATAATGACATACTGTCTCCCTCCTTTAATCCAGAATAGATGGCACACGGACATAGCCGTCTTTATGATCGGGAGCATTTTTCATGACATCCTCGACCGGAAGGCCTTTACCCGCTTCATCTTCTCTCATTACGTTTTTCATTTTCAGCACGTGTGTTGTCGGTTCCACGTTATCCGTGTCCACTTCATTAAGCTCCTCGGCAAACGATATAATGCTGTCAAGCTGTTCTGTGAACATTTCAGCTTCTTCATCCGTAATGGCGAGTCTCGCCAAATGAGCGACATGCTTTACTTCTTCTATAGAAATTCGTGACATAAGATCCACCTCCGCATAATTCTCCGTTTCGTCATATAATACTGATCATATCAAAAACGAGCCCTCTAAAGCAACAAAACGCCGCCTTCTGAGGCATGATGAAACCCTCTCTATTTTATCCTAAATCGGGGAGAAAGAGAAACGAATTATATGTCAGAAAATTTTTACTTTTATAATCTATTGGTAGCGTTTTCATCTCTAAGCTGTTCTATGTTGGCGGGGATTTTTTCCTTGAGTGGGCCAGGTTTCGAGAGTTGATTGATCGGGGATACTTTGTTAGGTTTAGTAACCATAGCCAGCACTAAATCATGCGATCCGCATGGAATGATGACTAAAGGCTGGATCGCCGGCGCATATTCCGGCACTACTAATCTACAGAGGTGATGCAACATTTACATGAAAGAAGAGAGGGACCAAAAACGTGAGTATTGAACTAATTATATCTCTTGGCATTTACTTTGCTGCCATGCTGTTAATCGGCTGGTACGCATTCAGGAAGACAACGAATATTAATGATTACATGCTGGGCGGAAGAGGACTCGGCCCGTTCGTAACGGCGCTGTCCGCAGGTGCGGCGGATATGAGCGCGTGGATGCTGATGGGAGTTCCCGGCGCAATGTTCGCAACGGGGTTATCGACCTTATGGCTGGCGCTCGGTTTGACGATCGGCGCGTATTCAAATTATCTGCTGCTTGCTCCGAGGCTGCGCGCTTACACGGAAGTTGCGGATGATGCGATTACGATTCCCGATTTTTTCGATAAACGGTTCCGCCACTCGTCATCATTGCTGAAAATTGTTTCCGCCGTGATTATTATGATCTTTTTCACACTGTACACATCGTCCGGGATGGTATCCGGAGGCAGGTTATTTGAATCGGCATTCGGCGCCGACTACAAATTCGGTTTGTTTTTAACGGCCGGTGTTGTTGTGCTTTACACGCTGTTTGGCGGTTTCCTCGCTGTCAGTCTGACTGACTTTGTGCAGGGAGCGATCATGTTTGCGGCATTAGTGCTTGTGCCGATCGTTGCTTTTACCCAGCTCGGGAGCGTTTCAACGACGATTGATTCGATCAACGCCGTTAACCCGAAACTATTGGATATCTTTAAAGGCGCGAGCGTCATTAGCATTATTTCTTATTTGGCATGGGGACTCGGCTATTACGGCCAGCCTCATATCATCGTACGATTTATGGCGATTAAAGAAGTGAAAGATTTAAAACCCGCCCGCAGAATCGGGATGAGCTGGATGGTTATTTCAGTTATCGGTTCATTGCTGACCGGGATTATCGGAGTTGCGTATTCTCATCACTTCGGAGTCTCCGTAAAAGATCCGGAAACGATTTTCATTATTTTTTCTAAAATCTTGTTCCATCCGCTGATTACGGGCTTCTTGCTGTCCGCGATTTTAGCGGCGATCATGAGTTCCATTTCCTCACAGCTTCTCGTAACGGCAAGCGCCATTACGGAAGATTTATACCGCGCCTTTTTCAGACGGGAAGCGAGCGATAAAGAATTGGTCATGACCGGACGCCTGTCGGTATTGATCGTAGCCGTTATCGCCATCCTGCTTTCCATGAATCCGAACAGCACCATTCTTGACCTGGTCGGATATGCGTGGGCAGGCTTCGGTTCGGCTATCGGACCGGCGCTCTTGCTCAGTCTGTACTGGAAACGGATGAATGAATGGGGAGCGCTTGCGGCGATGATTACCGGGGCCGCGGCCGTTTTAATCTGGATCACCACAGGGCTTGCCGCTTCAACCGGCGTATACGAAATCATTCCGGGGTTCTTCCTCAGTCTGATTGCCGGTATTGCCGTCAGCCTGCTGACCAAAAAACCGGCCGATGCTTCTTATCAGCTGTTCAGCCGGATGGAAGCTCTTTTGAAAAACAAGAAATAGACACAAAGCCGTCAGATTTTATCCCTGACGGCTTTTTTCTTCCGCACTTGTCCTGCTATAAATACTGTGAGAAAATCATATCAATTTATTATAAGAAAAATTGCGGAGGTGCTGTGCAAATTGAGCTGGCCTATCGAACCAGACATTTTATTAAAGCTGGGCATTGCCACGCTGATCGGCATGATCATCGGTCTTGAACGCGAGCTGAAAAACAAACCGCTCGGACTGAAAACCTGTATCGTCATCGCCGTCAGCTCCTGTATGCTGACGATCGTCAGCATTAATGCGGCATATCATTTCCCAAAATATTACCGTATCATGATGGATCCGCTCCGCCTCCCCGCCCAAATCATTTCCGGCGTCGGTTTTATCGGCGCGGGCGTGATCCTGCGTAAAAGCAATGACGTCATATCCGGCCTGACGACATCGGCCATCATCTGGGGCGCAGCCGGGCTCGGTCTGGCTACAGGCGCCGGCTTTTATAAAGAGGCGTTCGCAAGCCTCTTGTTTATCCTGATCAGTGTCGAATTTCTTCCGTGGCTGATCAGAAAAATCGGTCCCAACCGCTTGAAGGAAAAGGATATCCGCGTGAGAATGTCTCTTTCCGATAAAGACAAAATGACCGAGATTCTAAAAGAAATGAAAAGCAAACGGCTCCGCATTCACTCCGTCCGGATTGATGATCTGCGCGAAAAAGAATTTCCGATTATGGAAGTGAAAGTCAGTGTTCACAAAAACCGCTACACCACTGACGTCTATTATGATATTAAAGAAATTCAGGGTGTCGTCGGAGTGAAGTGTGATACGCTATAAAAAAAACGCCGGGCTGGATTCAGCCGGCGTTTTTCTATTTATACGAATGCAGAAAAGTTATACTCCGTAATCGGGGTTTCATTTTCGATATCGCGCCTGAAGGCTTTCAGCATCTCAAGTTCCTCGTCCCCGAGTGAATTGAGGTCAAACGCCTGATGCAATAATCCGTAGATCAGCATATGGCGCAGCCGGAGAAAATCCGGGATGTGTTCAAGCCAGGCGGGGTCAAGGTCATTTTCTTCCCTGTAGCCTTTCATAAAGTGTGTCATGAACTCACCCGTAAACGCGGCCTTGTCTTCATACGGGATGACCGGATACCACAATATGTTGTACAGCAGAATACTGATATCATTCACAAACCAATTGTAGCCGATATCATCAAAATCAAATGCCGTGATTTTTCCGTTGTCCCAATTGAAATTACCGTGGTGCAGATCGGCGTGCACAAGGCCGTAGTTTTCAGGATTCTTCGGCAAACGGCGCAGTTTTTCCATTAGAGCATCCGCCCGCTCAAATACGAGATGCTGATCTGCGGGCACGTATTTTCTCAGCTTCAGCTGCTCCTCTTCATCCCATTCCTGCCTTTTATATGCCGGGTCGCTCAGACGGTAGCTTTTTGTCAGCCGGTGCATGTTCCCCGTGTATTTTCCAAGCTGGTAAAACAGAGTTCCGTTCCAGTCTGATTCCTCCACTTTGCGTCCGGGCGCTTTTTCATAGACTCTTACTAAAAACGCTCCGCCTTTTCCATCCGGCACTTCTTCGACATCTTTGCCATTTAATGAAGGAATCGGCTTTGCTGCTGAAAGCCCTCCCTTTGCCAGATGATGAAGCCATTCCATTTCTCCGAGAATATATTCCGGTGTTCTTCTGATCGTATGCGTAATTTTTAAGATATACGGTTCATTATCTTTCACAATTTCATATACGTAGTTCTCTGCGTCCGCGATAAATTGAAACGTAGTAAATCCGTATATTTCACCGGCCTCAGCCAGCACCTTATCTTCCTCAAAAATCGCTTTAATATCTTTATGCATGCTGATTCACCCTTTTCATAACGTTTGTAGGCGGTGTGTGTACTCAGCAAATGTCATTCATCAACATTCCTGCCCTTCTTTTTTCACAGCAGATTCGTAACATCCGCTTAGAAACGAAATGTGTTTTCCTGTTAATTCCTAATTATACAAATATCTTAACACACCTCATTCCTCTCTCCAACGATATTCACAATAAAAAACCCTTGCTCATACAGAAATGAACAAGGGCATCTTGGTTAATCGTAAATATGGACGGTCGGTTCTTTGTCACCCGCATTGCGGACGATCAGCGCTTCCTGGCCGTCAGACGAGGTAATGTTAATTTCGACATCAACCGAGCCTTTTGAATAATAATCCATCAGCTCACCTGTTAAGTATTGGGTAAAGGCGATAACTTCGCTTTTCCCGTAAAATTGCATCGGGATTTCAATCTTCATTTTTCTCATTTCATCGTTTTCGTACATTGCCGTTCCGACGACTCCGGTGTAATTCGGGAAGTAGCTGTCGATGGCGTTTTTGAAGCGTTTAAACACTTCGGAATCATCAGGGTATTTCTTTGCCGTGTCTGTATCCGCCGGATAGAAGACGTACTTTTCTTTGACATCATCCCAGTTTGAAATGGTGGATGAGCCGGCCTTGACTTCTGTTTTCGCAATGTAATTCCCCGGTACGATTGATGTTTTCGGCGCTTGTTTATAAAGGGCGACGGTAATCGGCACATTTTTCAGGTTATCCATTTTCCGAAGGCGGTTAACGACTTCCTGGGCGATTTCTTCACCGTGGCTGCGGATCGTTTTGTCGCTGAGCTCCACTTCCTGCTGCGGATCACCTGTGTTTTCGCGGTAATAGTATACAGAGTTGAGAGCGAGACCGATCATGACACCGCCAAGCTGGATGGAATTTTTATCTTTTCTTACTAAGTAATCCTGTTCAAGCATGGACGCTAAGTAAATCGGGCTGTTTTCATTTTTCTCTTTTGCCGATCCCGAGCTTGGCAGCACAGGGTTTAAGCCGAGATTCTGAAAATTGGCATCTGCCTTTTTCGCCTTTTTCAGATCACTGCCCTCTTTTTTGCGGTCAAGCCAGCTGAGTACCGTGTCCTCATCTAAATACTGGCCTTCCTGATACAAATAGTCATCCGTCGGGAACGTGTCTTGAGCGAGCCGCATCAGACCCGTCTCGAATTCATCGATGTCCAGCCTCGTGTTCAGCCGGTCCGCGGTCAGGCCGCGCGCTTTTCCGGCCTTAAACGGAAGCACCATTTTATAGTAGGAATCAGAGATATTATATTTCGGTATGATCGCTTTTTCAGAAGACTTTGCCGTTTTCTGCGTGATCTCTTCCTCTTTGTTCCCCCCGAAACTCGGCGAACAGGCCGACAGCATGAGTACTGCCGCCGTTGCCGTCGCCGCCAATGCCAACATCTTTTTCAATAGAAAACACTCCTCTTATTTCTTTAGCTCTCCCAATAGCTGTGCTTCATTCCATACTTCAATGTTTAATTCCTGCGCTTTTGTCAGCTTGCTTCCGGCCGCTTCTCCGGCAATCAGCAAGTCTGTTTTTTTGCTGACAGATCCCGTCAGCTTTCCGCCGAGCGCTTCAATCTGCGCCTTGGCTTCATTTCTGGACAGCTCTTCAAGCTTTCCGGTTAACACGATGGTTTTGCCGGCAAAATAAGAGTCGCTGTCCGCCGCTTTTACTTTTTTCGGGCCTTTGTAGAGTGTGTTCACACCGAGTTCCTCAAGTTCATTCAAAAGCTCAAGCATTTCTTCTTTGCGGAAATAGGTGACAACGGCGTCGGCCATCTTTTCGCCGATTTCATCTACCGCAAGCAGCTCTTCTTCCGTGGCTTGTTTCAGATTTTCCAGGCTTTCAAAATGCATGGCGAGTGTTTTGGCCGCTTTTGAGCCGATAAAACGGATGCCGAGACCGAACAGCAGGCGTTCCAGCGAATTCTCTTTTGACTTTTGGATGGAGCTGATCAGATTGTCAGTTGATTTTTCCCCCATCCGCTCAAGCCGGATAACCTGTTCTTTTGTCAGCTTATACAAATCAGCGACATTACGGACGAGATGTTCACGGAAAAGCTGTGTGATGACACGTTCTCCGAGCCCGTCAATATTCATCGCGTTGCGTGAGACAAAGTGAATCAGGCCTTCTCTGATCTGCGCCGGACATTCCGGATTGATGCAGCGCAGCGCGACTTCCCCTTCAATGCGGACAAGTTCGCTTTCGCACTCAGGGCAGCTGGTCGGCATATTGAATTCTTTTTCTTCTCCGGTCCGCTGTTCAATTAAGACATTGACGACCTCAGGGATGATGTCGCCCGCTTTTTTGACGACCACTTTATCGAGAATGCGGATATCCTTCTCTTTAATTAAATCTTCGTTATGAAGGGATGCTCTTGAGACCGTCGTTCCCGCGACTTTTACCGGTTCCAGAACGGCGGTCGGCGTAATGACGCCCGTTCTTCCGACATTCAGTTCGATATCGAGAAGTTTTGTCACGACCTCTTCCGCCGGGAATTTATAAGCAATCGCCCAGCGCGGGCTTTTTGCCGTATACCCGAGCTCTTCCTGCTGGTCGAGCGAATCGACTTTGATGACGATTCCGTCAATTTCATACGGGAGGTCGGTCCGCTTTGCCTGCAGCTCTTCGATCATTTCAATGACTTCATCTATCGTGGCGCATTTTTTCCGTTCCTGGTTTGTTTTAAAACCGAGCTCATCCAGAAAATCCAGGCCCTGACTCTGTGTTTCCACACCCATCTCGTCAAGCTCCGCTATACTGTAGACGAAGATGTCAAGATTTCGTTTCGCTGCAATTTTCGGATCAAGCTGTCTGAGTGAACCCGCAGCCGCGTTCCGGGGATTGGCGAACGGCTCCTCTTCATGTTTCAGCCGTTCTTCATTGAGCGCTTCAAATGACTGTTTCGGCATGTACGCCTCTCCGCGCACTTCTATGGAAAGATTCCGTTTCATTTTCAGCGGAATGTTGCGGATCGTTTTTAAGTTTTCCGTGATATCTTCGCCCGTCGTTCCGTCTCCTCTTGTCGCGCCTCTGACGAAATAGCCGTCTTCATAACGGAGAGAAACAGCAAGACCGTCTATTTTCAGCTCCACATTATAAGCGACGCCGTCACCGACAGCCTGACGGACGCGGCGGTCAAAATCGCGGAGATCATCATCGTTAAATGCGTTGCCGAGACTGAGCATCGGCGTGCCGTGCTGCACCTTTTGAAACGATTCAAGCACTGCTCCCCCGACCCGCTGTGTGGGCGAATCAGGCGTTCTGAGCTCCGGGTGCTCTTCCTCTATGGCAATCAGCTCCTGCATCAGTCTGTCGTACTCGGAATCCGGCACGCTCGGTTCATCTAAGGTGTAATATTCATAACTGTACTGATCGATGGTGCGGCGCAATTCTTCTGCCCGGTGTTTCGCTGTTTCTTTGTCCATCATGTTCTTCCTTTCCTCTTCAGGTTACTGCTTTTCAATCGGCGCAAAAGCGGCAAGCAGACGCTTCACGCCGACTGGGCTCGGGAATGCGATATCAAGCTCGGTGCTTTCGCCTTCTCCTTTTACGCTGACAACCGTTCCGGTGCCCCATTTTTTATGGCCCGCTTTATCGCCGACCGCCCAGCTGAGCGAGTCGCCGCCTGTTTTGTTCGCATAGGAAACGGGACGAGATACGGGCCCGCGTTTCGGCTGCACTTTTCTTCCCGGCTGCATGCGAGGTGTTTTCTTCTCATTTAGGTTCTCCAATAAATCGCCAGGTATTTCCCTGATAAAGCGGGATTCCGGATTCATATTGGTGCGGCCGAATAAGGTGCGCATTTTGGCATTTGTTAAATACAGTTCTTCTTCCGCCCTCGTAATGCCTACATATGCGAGCCTGCGTTCTTCTTCCATCTCGGCTTCTTCCATCAGGGAGCGGCTGTGCGGGAACACGCCTTCTTCCATGCCCATTAAGAACACGACAGGAAATTCAAGCCCCTTAGCGGCGTGCAGTGTCATTAAAGTGACGGCATCCTTTCCGCCTGATTCTTCTTCCTTCTGGTCGAGCTGGTCAATATCCGCAATCAGCGCCAAATCAGTCAGAAACGCGACGAGAGACTTGTCTTCGCTTTTTTGTTCGAAGTTTTTCGTCACGGAAAGAAACTCGTCGATATTTTCAAGGCGGCTTTGGGCTTCGATTGATTTTTCGGCCTTCAGCATTTCTCTGTATTCCGTTTTCTCGAGAATTTCTTCCGTGAGTTCCGTAATGGACAGGTAATCCTGCATGTTCGTCAGATTTTCAATCATCGTGCCAAAGCCGTCAAGCGCGTTTGCCGCTTTCGCGCTGACGCCGATGAAATCAACCTGTTTGATCGCCTGGAACATTGACATTCCGTTCATCGCCGCATATGAAGCGATTTTTTCTAGTGAAGTTGCGCCGACGCCCCGCTTCGGCACATTGACGATCCGCGTAAAACTGATGTCGTCGTCCGGGTTTGACACAAGGCGCAGGTATGCGAGAATGTCTTTAATTTCTTTCCTGTCGTAGAACTTGGTTCCGCCGACGATATTGTAGTTCAGTCCGGATTTTAAAAGGGTTTCTTCAATGACGCGCGACTGGGCGTTTGTCCGGTATAAAATCGCGATATCGGAAAGCTTCCGCCGGCCCGAGCTGTGCAGCTCATAAATTTTGCCCGCGACGAATTGGCCTTCGCCGAATTCATTGTCGCCGCTGTAATAAGAAAGCTTGATGCCTTCGTCATTTTCCGTCCACAGGTTTTTCGGCTTGCGGTTTGAGTTGTTTTTGATCACTTCGTTAGCCGCCTGCAGAATCCGCTTTGTTGAGCGGTAGTTTTGCTCGAGCAGAATCACGTTTGCGCTCGGATAATCTTTTTCAAAGGAAAGGATATTCGCGATATCCGCCCCGCGCCATCTGTAAATGGACTGGTCGGAGTCACCGACGACGCAGATATTTTCAAGACGGGCCGCAAGCTGCTTCACAAGCAGGTATTGCGCCCTGTTCGTATCCTGATACTCGTCTACGTGAATGTACTGGAATTTGCGCTGATAAAACTCAAGCACTTCCGGCACACGCTCGAAAAGCTTAATCGTCGTCATGATTAAATCATCAAAATCGAGCGATTGGTTTTTCAGCAGTTTTTTCTGGTAATCTGTATACACGTCACTCGTGACCTGATCGTAGTAGCCGCCGGCCGTTTTTGCGAATTCCTCAGGTTCGATCAGCTCGTTTTTTGCGCTGCTGATGGAGCCTAAAATACTTCTCGGATCAAACTTTTTCGGATCGATATTCCGCTCTTTCAGAATCCCTTTAATAACGGAAAGCTGATCAGCCGTATCAAGAATGGAGAAATTTCGGTTGATGCCGATTCTGTCAATATCCCTGCGCAGAATCCGCACGCACATGCTGTGGAAGGTGGATATCCAGATTTCATCCGCGCCGGGTCCGAGAATGCTCTCCACCCGCTCCTTCATTTCTCTGGCTGCTTTATTTGTAAATGTAATCGCCAGAATGTTCCATGGCGCCACGTGTTTTTCCGCCATTAAGTATGCGATTCTGTGCGTCAGCACACGTGTTTTTCCGCTTCCCGCGCCCGCCATCAGAAGCAGCGGACCGTCCGTCGTCTTGACCGCTTCCTGCTGAACGGGATTTAATCCGCTTAATAATTGATTGCTAATGTAATTCATATCCGTTCACCGCCTATCAAACATATGTTCTATCATAAATCATTTTCGTCCGCTTGGCTACTTTGTCTTTACAGCCGCCACCGTTTTAAGCGCCTGATCAAAATCTTCATATACGGCATTTCCGACAACGATGACATCGGCATGACGGCCGAACCGTTCCGCCGTTTCCGCGTCTTTAATGCCGCCTCCGTAAAACAGGACGGACTTGTCCAGCACAGCTTTCGTTTTCTCCACCGTTTCTATGTCCGCCAGCATCCCGCTGTATTCCAGATAAAAAATCGGGAGATGAAGCAAATGTTCCGCGACCCGCGCATAGGCGAGAATATCTTCTGTTTCTATATGTGTATCCGCCTCCGTCAAAGCGGCCGCCTTACAATCAGGGTTGACGATGCAGTAGCCCTCCGTCACGATTTCCTCCATTGACATGAGCTCTCCGTATTCTTTCATCGCCTGATGATGCATGCCGACAATCCAGTCCGCCTTTTTGCTGTTGAGCACACTCGGAATGAAATAAAGATCAAACCCGGGCACAATGGAATCAATCGTCGACACCTCAAGTACGCACGGCACTAAAAACCGCCGCACTTTTGACATCAGTCTGAGCACATTGTCCTCGGTGATATTGTCGCTTCCTCCGATCACAATGGCGTCAGTCCCTGATTCACAAAGCCGTTCCAGCTGTTCATCCGGTAAATCTTTATTCGGATCGAGTTTAAAAACATGCTTCCACTCGTTAACATCGTACATGCGTTTTCGTTCCTCCATTCGTTTCTTGCCATTTAAACATTATAACAAATTCGTTTGGCCCGGAAAAACGGAAAAAGACGTCATTCACCTGATTCACAAAAAAAGATTGCGCTCCGCCGGACGGGACATGGCTATGTTTGAAAACAGACAATATGTGGAATGTCAAAGAGAAAAAAGACAAGGAGTCTGATCTGAATGGAACAAGCCATTATCGTACTGATTTGTATATTGATTTTTATTATTTTAGTTCCCGCCGTATTGTTTCTCTGGATATACATAAGAGACGAAAAGCAGGAAGAACATTCAGTGCTGCGCAATTATCCCGTAGCGGGAAAACTGCGCTATATATTTGAAAAAATCGGACCTGAGCTGCGGCAGTATTTATTCAGCAATGATAACGAAGAACAGCCGTTTTCCCGGAGAGAATATGAACAGACGGTCATGTCGGGAAAGTATAAAAGCAGAATGATGGGCTTCGGCTCAGAACGGGATTTCGATCAGCCGGGCTATTATATCCGTAACGCCCTTTTCCCGAAACAAAGGGAGGAGCTGCGCACAGATCAGACGCCGAAGATCGACACGATGGTCTACAAGATTGACAAAGACAACCTGCTGAAACGCAGCGAACACCGTGAAAAAACAAAAGCGGACCCTTATTACCTGCATCCGGACGATGTGCAAGTGATCGGCCGCGACACATGCAAAAAGCCGTTTTATGTGAAAGGGTTAATCGGACAATCAGCGATGAGCTACGGCTCACTTGGCGACCGGGCAATTACCGCCCTGTCAAAAGGGCTGCACCAGGCCGGCGGTACATGGATGAATACAGGCGAAGGCGGCCTGTCTGAGTATCACCTGAAAGGCGGCGTGGATATTATCTGCCAAATCGGCCCCGGGCTGTTCGGCGTGCGCACTGAAGATGGAGAATTTTCATGGGAAGAATTTAAGAAAAAAAGCCGCCTCGAGCAGATTAAAGCCTTTGAATTAAAGCTTGCGCAAGGGGCGAAAGCAAGAGGCGGGCATATTGACGGTTCAAAGGTGACCGAAGAAATTGCCGCCATCAGAAATGTGCAGCCCGGACAATCCATTGACAGCCCAAACCGCTTCAACGAGTTCTCAAATGTTCCGGACATGCTTGATTTCATTGAGAAATTAAGGACTGTCGGCGAAAAACCGGTCGGCATCAAAATTGTCCCGGGCAGCCGCAAAGACCTTGAAGACCTTATTTCCTGTATGAGTTCATCTGGCAAACTTCCCGACTTTATTACGATTGACGGCAGTGAAGGGGGAACGGGAGCTTCTTTCCATGAGCTGGCGGATTCCGTCGGCCTGCCGATTCTGACCGGCCTCCCCCTTGTTGACGGCCTTTTGAAGACATACGGTATAAGAGATAAGCTGAAAATTTTCGCATCCGGAAAGCTGCTCACTCCGGATAAGATTGCCGTTGCCCTCGCGTTAGGCGCGGATTTTGTCAATATTGCCCGGGGAATGATGTTTTCAGTCGGCTGTATCCGCGCTCAAGTATGCCACACCAATCATTGTCCTGTCGGAGTGGCGACAACCGACCCAAAACTTCAGCGCGCGCTCAGTATCGAGGATAAACAGCACCGCGTCTGCAACTACGTGCTCTCGTTGCGTGAAGGGCTGTTTCACCTCGCCGCGGCGGCGGGCATCAGCTCGCCGATTCATTTCTCAGCTGAACACATCGTATACCGGGAGGAAGACGGAAGCCTGAGGGAACTTCCCGGCCTTTTGAATCAGCACGCATAAAAAAAACCGCCTGCCGTCATCGGCAGAGCGGTTTTTTACGTAGCTGAGGAGGATTCTCCTTCGTTTACGCGGTCAAGCGCCATTTCATAGGCGTCGTTACCGTAATTTAAGCATCTCTTCACCCGGGAAATCGTCGCTGTGGAAGCACCCGTTTCGCTTTCAATTTTGTGATACGTATTTCCTTCGCGGAGCATTCTTGCCACTTCCAAACGCTGCGCCAGCGATTGGATTTCATTAATCGTACAAAGATCATCAAAGAAACGATAGCATTCCTCCAGATCTTTCAGCGATAAAATAGATAAAAATAACTGGTCCAGTTCTTTTCCGCGTAATTTATCGATTTGCATCGTCAAACACCTTCTCCTTTACTAATGGAAGCTGCATCGAGATCAGGCACGATATTAATCCATGTCTTTCCTGGCACAAACGGAAGAATCTCACCGCCTTTTACGGGCAGAATACGGCCGTCTTTATATTCCCAGTCTGACTCCATAACATCGCCGTGCTGAAGCAGGAGGCCCTTCCCCCCTGTCTGAATATCGATGGCCCGCCTTCCATCTTTGTCTGTCATGCGATGGCCGGCTTCAACAATAAAAATATTGTGCATGGCTAAAGGCTTTCCGGTCTCCCGGTCTGTCGCTTTCACACCATCAGAGCTTCTTGTATAAGCATCAGCTTTTTTATCATAATCGTATTCGACAAGATTTGTAACGTTTTGTGTTCCATAATCTATCCGAATATTGTAGGTTTCGTTTCCGGGTTTTGCATCTGATGTCTGAAATGGGAGCGGTTCTGTTTTTCCGTTCAGCTTGTATCCTTTTTGTTCCGCCGCCTTCCTGATATTGTCATACGACGTGTAGGAATTGTGGGGCGGCTTGCTGAAATCGGCTCTCCAAAACAGGCTTCCGTCAAAATCCAAACCGTTTATATAATCGTAAGCTCCGGACTCCAACTGCTTTTTTGCGCCGGGACTCCAGCCATGATGGACAAATATGCTGTTAAACCCGCTGCTGAGCGTGACAAAATATTCCCTCGCGCTCCGCACAGGCCCGACCGTTTCCGGCATCTCACTTTGAAAAATCGCGAGAAACCGCGTAATCCGACCCTCCGCGAGCGCTTCGATGACAACATCCGCCTTTGACAGCCCGGATTGGGGCCTCGCCTTCGGATGATTGTTCACTGCGACTGCAATCGGACGGCGTTCTGCAAGCTTCTGCTCAGTTTTCAGCCCCGTTAAAG
Organism: Bacillus sp. SIMBA_026; assembly: GCF_046535335.1. NCBI lineage: Bacteria > Bacillati > Bacillota > Bacilli > Caryophanales > Bacillaceae > Bacillus > Bacillus sp. SIMBA_026. The sequence goes on from NZ_JAWRWX010000004.1 coordinate 81,359, forward strand.
GAGCTTCCGCTTCTTTCGGCTGCACCTGATCGGCATTGTTCTGCCGGCAGGCGGCAAGCAGCAAAAACGCAAAACAAAGCATACAAACGGTTTTCCATCTTTTCATATGTCGGCTCCCTGCTTTTATATTTTAACGCATTATCGATGGAAAGAGTACAGTTTTTTTCATCACGTCGAATATTCCTCTCGGCGTAATGCGGATATAAGGCAGGTGTGTGCTCTGCAAAAAGAGCAGCGTATAGATCGGATCGCAGAATCGGTAGCCCCGCTCCTCCAGCAGCGTCCTCAGTTTTTGCTCTTTCTCAAGCACTTCTTCATACTTCTCCGCAGATGCAGAACCGTTTAAGGCGAGGGGAATCTCATGAAGAATCTTCCCGTTTTCGGCAAGCACGATTCCGCCGCCGATTTCTTTCATCCGTGAGAAAGCGAGCAGGATATCTTCCTTATTTTTTCCGACAGCGATAATATCTCCGGTTGTCGTGTAGGAACTGACAAAGCCCTGCACCCGATCGGCAAAACCTTTCAGCATTGTATTGACCCGCCATTTTCCATGCTTATCGAGAAGCGTGAGATAGCATTCATCATGATCAAAAGAAAGCTGGTCAACAGAATTATCAATCGCAATCATATACGGCTCCATAATGACCGCGTTGCGCATGGCCACACCCATCGGCATTGAAAACTGTAAATCATCCATCGTCATATCATATGAAAGCTCAAGAGGGACAAGACCGCCCTTTTTCCAATCCGTTTCTGTAAACGCATTCATATTTCGGCCGTCTTCCCTCAGCAGGATGCCTTTGGAGATTACCGTGACCGGGTCCGGATTCATCGGGTCATCGAGAATGTTCAATGAAGCAAGCCGGCCCGGACCGATCACACCGAGAAAGTCGTCCATCTGATAATACTTCGCGATATTAAAGGACGCCATATTGTAGGCATCGATCGCCGGAACTCCTTCCTCCAAAGCGATTTTGATTAATTCATTCGTCATGCCGCCTTTATAAAAATGCGGCGTCGCTCCATCCGTCGTGTAGAAGAAATGATCATAATGCCGGAAGCCTTTTTGATGAAGATCCTGTAAAATCGTTCTCAAATCAGGGCGGATGGATGAATGTCTGAGCGAAACATAGTAGCCCAATTCAAGCCGTCTCATCACCTCGCCGCCATTCATCGCCTCGTGGTCGGAATCCGCTCCGAACAGTTTCATCTTCGTCAGTGTTTTTTCAGAGGCTCCGGGAAAATGCCCTTCTATCCGCTTGCGCAGTTTCTTTGTCGCCTGCATGCAATGAAGCATCAGGTCATCTCCGTCCATGAGGCGCGGCCATCCGGTCAATTCTCCGCCTTGAATGACATCCGGGTGCTCCATCCATTGCTTGCGGACATCAAAAGAAAGAAGCTGATCCTCATTCAGCACTTCAGTCTGCAGATCATATCTGGACCACCAGAAATATTGCACCGGCTGTTTTTTTAGTTCCTCTAATATAGTAAGCGCTTTCTTTTTACCGCTGTGCAAAAGAAAAAACAAGTTATCATTAACAAACGTCGTTGTTCCGAATTGAGACACATATTCGGCGAGCGTTTGGGGATTATATAATTGAAAAGGATGTGTATGCGGTTCAATGTAACCTGGCACAATGTATTTTCCTTCACAATTTATGGTATGAATGTGCTCTGCTGCATCAGGAAGCTCATGACCAACATATACAATTCGGTCTCCATAAATCCAGACATTCTTTTTCAGCCATTGTTTTAAAAAAGGATTTAATACGAGAGCATCCCGTAAAAGTAGCGTTGGAAGCAGCTTTGAGTCTACAACATCCGCCTGTGATCTGATGTCTTTATTTTTCCAGTTAAAGGTACGTTCGGACATTCACATACTCTCCTTCGCTTATATTAGACCCATCGTATCACATCCGCACAATTATCGCACGGCTAAAACGTTACAAATTATTGAAGATGAATGAAAAACTTTTTCTAAGGGAGCTGAAATGATGAAACCGAATATCAGTTTATTAAATGCCGTTATGCGCATCACTTGCGGCCTCACCATTTTGTCTGCTGCGTCAGCGAAATACACGAGAAAACCTTGGTGCAAGATGCATCTCTTCTGTATGATGATGGGCGCGATGAAAGCGGCGTCCGGCATCCTCCGCTTCTGTCCGGTGACATATATGTTCCAAACCGGAATGAATCAGGATGACAGCCATCAGCAAGAAAAATAACAAGCCGTTTCGGCTTGTTATTTATTTTCCCCTGTCCCGCGAGTCTGAGAAGAATCCGTCTATACGCCGGAAGACTTCATCGATGACTGCGTGTCACACGGCAAACCGACAGTCTTAGTCGTCTTTTCAGAAGAAAACCCGCATCTTATATGACACGGGGTTTTCCTCTTTATCGCTGCGATGCTTTCAGCGCACGGGCGCCGATGTCGCTTCTGTAAAACAGTCCGGGTTTTGTCAGCCCTGAAACGGCGCTGTACACTTTATCTCTCGCCGCTTCAAATGTCTCAGCAAATGCCGTGACATTGGCGACCCGGCCGCCGTTTGTAACAAATTGTCCGCCGTCTTTTTTCGTTCCGGCATGAAAAACGGCGATCCCGTCTTCAGCGGACGTCAAACTGCCGATCGGCGTGCCTTTCGCATAGCCTTCCGGATAGCCCTCAGAAGCCAGTACAACGCTGACGGCGGCCGTATCCTTCCACCTTAGGTCAACATCCTTCTCATGCAGCAGATCCAAGAGCACCTGGATGAGGTCAGATTCCATTCTCGGCACGACAACCTGTGTTTCCGGATCTCCGAAGCGCGCGTTGAATTCAATGACTTTTGATCCGTTTTCCGTCAGAATCAGCCCCGCGTACAGCACGCCCGTGAAGGAACGTCCCTCTTTTACCATTGCTTTTGCCGCCGGCTTCACAATCGTTTCGACTGCGCTTCTGACGATATCATCGGAAATGTGCGGCACCGGTGAGTAGGCGCCCATTCCGCCCGTATTCGGCCCTTTGTCTCCATCGAAGGCGCGTTTATGATCTTGAGCGATCACCATCGGATAGACGGTCTCCCCTTTTACAAACGCCATTAAAGAAAATTCTTCGCCGGCGAGGAACTCTTCAATGACAACGGATGCGCTCGCCTCGCCGAATTTCTCATCCTCAAGAAAATCGTGCAGGCATTCAATCGCTTCTTCTTCCGTCATCGCGACCGTGACACCTTTTCCGGCGGCAAGTCCGTCCGCTTTAATGACAATCGGCGCACCTTTTTGCTGCACATATGCTTTCGCCTCTTCAAATGAAGTAAACGTCTCATACTCCGCCGTCGGAATGCCGTATTTTTTCATTAAATCCTTGGCAAACTGTTTGCTCCCTTCAATGATTGCCGCTTTTTCAGACGGTCCGAAAACAAGCAGTCCGGCTTTTTCAAACTCGTCGGCTATCCCTTCAATCAGAGGAACTTCGGGGCCGATAATCGTCAGCCCGACATGATGTTCTTTCGCAAACGCAATGAGTGCGGCATGATCGCTTTCTTCAATGTTGACCAGCGTCGCGCAGTCTGCCATACCGTCATTTCCGGGCGCGGCGTACACCGTGTCAACAAGCGGGCTTTGCGCCGCTTTCCAAGCCAATGTATGCTCTCTGCCGCCTTTTCCGATAATCAATACATTCACGCTTCGTTCCCCCTCTTAATGTTTGAAATGTCTGATGCCGGTGAATACCATGGCGATCCCGTATTCATCCGCTTTTTTAATCGAATCTTCATCGCGGACCGATCCGCCTGGCTGGATAATCGCCGTGACACCGGCTTTTGCGGCTTCTTCGACTGTATCCGGCATCGGGAAAAACGCGTCTGATCCGAGCGCGCTGCCTTTTGCTTTTTCTCCGGCCTGCTCAATGGCGATTTTAGCTGAACCGACGCGATTCATCTGCCCCGCGCCCACACCGACCGTCATATGGTCTTTTGCAAGAACGATCGCGTTGGATTTCACATGTTTGACGACTTTCCAGGCCAGCTTCAAATCTTCCCATTCTTGCTCGCTCGGCTCTCTTTTTGTCGGGATGCTGATGTCGGCGTCATCAAATCCATGGACGTCTAAATCTTGAATCAAAAGACCGCCCTGTACGGATGTCAGCTGTTTTTCTTTCTTCCCTGATGCGGTCACGTCAAGCGTGAGCAGACGAAGGTTTTTCTTCGCCGTCAGTACGTTCAGCGCTTCTTCACTGAAAGAAGGGGCGATAATGATTTCTAAAAAGATGCCGTGAAGGGCTTCAGCCGTTGCCTGATCAACTTCACGGTTCAGCGCGATGATGCCGCCGAAAATGGAGGTTTTATCAGCTTCATACGCTTTATTGAATGCTTCCTCAATTGAAGCTCCCGTACCGACTCCGCACGGGTTCATATGTTTAACGGCAACAGCTGCGGGTTCTGTAAATTCCCGGACGATTTGAACGGCCGCATCTGCGTCCTTAATATTGTTGTAAGAAAGCTCTTTGCCGTGAAGCTGTTTTGCCGCCGCGATGGAACCGGAGACGGGAAGTGCGCTTTGGTAGAAAACCGCCTCTTGGTGAGGGTTTTCACCGTAGCGGAGCGATTGTTTTTTCTCAAATGTAACGGTGAATTGCTCAGGGTCTTTCTCACCGGCCTCGCGTGTTAAGTAATCAGCGATTAATGCGTCGTATGCCGCGGTATGGCGGAATACTTTGGCCGCAAGCTCGCGTTTTCTTTTAAGAGAAACGCCGCCGTGTTCTTTAATCTCATTGAGCACGGAGCTGTAATCGGCCGGATCTGTGATGACCGTCACATCCTGATGGTTTTTCGATGCGGCGCGCAGCATGCCGGGACCGCCGATATCAATGTTTTCTATCGCTTCATCGTATGTTACGTCTTCTTTTGAAATCGTTTCTTTAAACGGATAAAGGTTGACAACCACAAGGTCAATCGGTGCAATGCCGTGCTCATTGATCTGCGCCATATGCTCTTCATTGTCTCTTACGGCAAGCAGTCCGCCGTGAATATTAGGATGGAGCGTTTTTAACCGTCCGTCCATAATTTCAGGAAATCCGGTCACTTCTGAAATGCCGATGACATCCACATCGTTTTCCTGAAGAAGTTTTTTTGTTCCTCCGGTCGAAATGACTTCGACGCCGAGCTCTGTCAGTTCCTTTACGAAAGGGACGAGATTTGTTTTATCAGAAACACTGATTAGTGCGCGTTTGATTGTCATGCCTTTTCACCTCTGTTATTTAGTCCCAGCAGCTGTTTCACAACGCTCGGATACCATTTGTGCTCAAGCTCGTGTATTGTATGCTCTATGTCTTCAAGCGTATCGTTTTCCTGTATTTCGAATGCTTTTTGCGCGATAATCGGTCCGGTGTCCATGCCTTCGTCGACGTAATGAACGGTAATGCCCGCCACTTTCACACCGGCCCGATACGCCTGTCCGACAGCGTCAATCCCGGGGAATGCCGGAAGAAGCGAGGGATGTATATTAATAATGCGGCCCCCGTATGCTTCAAGCAGCGTATCTCCAATCAGTCTCATATAGCCGGCGAGAACGATTAATTCCGCCCCGTGCAGGCGCAGCTGTTCAATAACGGCCCGTTCAAAGGCCGCTTTGTTTTCAAAAGATGACGGTTCAAAGGCGAATGACGGAATGTGTAAAGCCTCCGCCCTTTCCACCGCCTTTGCCTGAGGCTTATCGGTCACGAGAAGCGAGAGCTCCGCATCCCACTTCTCTTCTCTCATGCGTTTGGCAATGGCCTCGAAGTTCGATCCGTTTCCTGAAGCAAATACCGCAAACTTTTTCATGAAAGAGCCGCACCGCCGAAAGAAATGCCTTCGCCCCGCTTGACCCGGCCGATCAAATAAGCCTTCTCGCCCTGAGCTTCAAGCGTGTCGATGACGTCTGTCAGGTTTTCTTCTTTAACGGCAAGGACAAAACCGATGCCCATATTAAAGACATTGAACATTTCTTCTTCTTTCAGCTTGCCGTGCTCCTGCAGAAACGGAAAAATCGGCGGGATCGGCCATGATCCGTGATCAATTTCCGCGCTCAATCCGTCCGGCAGCATCCGCGGGATGTTCTCGATGAATCCTCCGCCTGTCACATGCGCCATGCCGTCCACCTTACCGCTTTTCACAGCCGTAAGCACCGGCTTCACATATATTCTCGTCGGTTCCAGCAATTCTTCTCCGAGAGGACGCGCAAACGGTTTATAGACAGTATCCAAATCAAGTCCGCCGTCATCAAGAAACACTTTTCTCACAAGGGAAAATCCGTTGCTGTGAAGGCCGCTTGAAGTAAGTCCGATTAAGAGATGCCCCTCTTCGATATGTTCACCGGTGACGATTTCGTCTTTTTCCGCGACGCCGACTGAAAAGCCGGCAATATCGTATTCATCAGCTGTATACAGCCCCGGCATTTCCGCCGTCTCACCGCCGATAAGCGCTGATCCTGACTGCTCGCATCCGTCCGCCACGCCCTGAACGATCTGCTCAATTTTTACCGGATCAGCCTTGCCGACCGCCAAATAATCAAGGAAAAACAGCGGCTCCGCTCCTTGGGCAAGCACATCATTTACACACATCGCGACCGCATCGACGCCGATCGTGTCATGCTTATCCATTGAAAATGCGAGTTTCAGCTTGGTGCCGACACCGTCTGTTCCGGAAATTAAAACAGGCTTTTGATACGGAAGCTCTGACAGATCAAACATTCCGCCAAAACCGCCCAGGCTTCCCATAACGCCGAGCCTTTTCGTGCGCTCCACGTGTTTTTTCATTCGTTTGACGGCTTCGTATCCGGCTTCGATGTCAACTCCGGCATTTTTATAAGCATCAGACATCCCTATCACTCCTTGTCAATTCGTTTCTCCTTAAAAGGCAGAAAGAGAAAGGCAGCCTGAATTCCCGCTGCCTTTATATCATTTTCAGATTTTATTTTGTCAGTACCGCTTCTTTTACGTGAGGAAGCACTGTATCCTGATAAATTTCCGTCGGATATTTGCCCGTAAAACAAGCGAGGCATTGTCCGCAGTTGGTGTCTTCAAATTTTCGGCCGACTCCTTTTAACAATCCGTCTACACTTAAGAAAGAAAGCGTGTCGGCACCGATGATCTGGCGGATTTCTTCCACAGAATGAGAGGAAGCGATCAGCTCCTCATGTGTTGATGTGTCGATGCCGTAGAAGCACGGATGAGCGATCGGCGGTGAACTGATCTTGACGTGCACCTCTGTCGCTCCCGCTTCTCTGAGCATTGTGACAATCCGGCGGCTTGTCGTCCCGCGCACGATGGAATCATCAACCATGACGACCCGTTTTCCTTCAACAACACCGCGGACGGCGGACAGCTTCATTCTCACGCCTTGCTCACGGAGAGCCTGTGACGGCTGGATAAACGTTCTGCCGACATAACGATTTTTAATGAGACCGAGTTCGTACGGGATGCCCGTTGCCTCGGCATAGCCGATGGCTGCAGAAATACTGGAATCAGGCACGCCTGTGACGACATCCGCTTCAACCGCGGACTCCTGGGCAAGCATTTTTCCGAGGTTTTTCCGGGCGCTGTGCACGTTAATGCCGTCGATATTGCTGTCAGGTCTTGAGAAATAAATGTACTCCATGCTGCAGATGGAACGGTTGATATTCATGGAGAAACGCTCTGATTTCATGCCTTCATCATTGATGATCAGCATTTCGCCCGGCTCTACCTCGCGAAGGTATGTCGCACCGACCACATCGAATGCGCACGTTTCTGAAGCGACGACGTAAGCATCACCCATCATGCCGATTGACAGCGGTCTGAGTCCGTTCGGGTCAAGCGCTACGATCATTTCTGTTTCAGTCATAATCAGGAACGCGTAGGCGCCTTTCAGCATGGACAGCGAATTTTTGATTTGATCCTTCAGCGAAAAGTGTCCGCTGCGTTTAATCAGGTGAGCCAGCACTTCCGTATCGGAGGAAGTCTGAAAGATGCTCCCTTGGTTTTCAAGCTGCTGCTTCAACTGTGTGGCGTTGACCAAGTTGCCGTTATGGGCGAGCGCGAGGCTGCCGTTGTTTTGCGAACGGAACAGGAGCGGCTGAACATTTTCATATCCGCCTCCGCCTGCCGTCGCATAACGGACATGCCCGATCGCGCCTTTTCCCTTCACTTTGCTCAGTTCGCCGTTTTGAAAAACCTCGGTAATAAGCCCCTGTCCTTTATGCGCCGTCAGTTTTTCACCGTCAGTTGCGACAATTCCCGCGCCTTCCTGTCCTCTGTGCTGGAGGCTGTGCAGGCCGTAATATGTGATCTGCGGAGCTTCTTCATGTCCCCAGATGCCAAACACACCGCATTCTTCATTCAGGCCTTTGATTTCAGCAAGCATGGAATAGCTCCTTTCCACGCGCGCTCAAGTTCTTTCGTTTGCGCGTGAACCAATTGTTGTCCGTCCTGGTTTTGAATCGCCAGAAGTCCGTCAGCCGTTACCTCGCCGATATGAACCGCATCGGCCACAGCCGCTTCAAACGCCGCTTGGTGTTCTTTTTTCACCGAAACGACGAAGCGGGATTGAGATTCAGAGAATAATAATGCCGCTTCCCCTGCAACAGTCACGTTGGCGCCAAGGTTTTCCGTCGTCATGACGCTTTCTGCAATCGCTACGCCTAAGCCGCCTTCTGATACGTCATGCGCTGATTGAACGAAGCCTTTTTTAATCGCGTCAAGTAATGCTTTTTGACGTGACAGCTCTATATCAAGATCGATTTGCGGCGCTTTGCCGTAAATGCGGCCTTCTGTCATTTTTTGCAGTTCGCTTCCGGCAAACTCAGGTTTTGTTTCGCCGATCACGTATACAAGATCCCCCGCTTGTTTGAAATGCTGTGTCGTAATATGAGCGGTATCTTCAATTAAGCCGACCATGCCGATAACAGGCGTCGGGTAGATCGCCGTTCCGTTCGATTCATTATAAAGTGATACGTTTCCGCCGATGACGGGTGTGCTGAGAACATTGCACGCCTCGCTGATGCCGTCGGCCGCTTTTTCGATCTGCCAGAAAATTTCAGGTTTTTCCGGGTTTCCGAAATTCAGATTATCCGTGACCGCAAGCGGTTCGGCGCCGGAGCATACGATGTTGCGCGCCGCTTCGGCAACTGCGATTTTCCCGCCTTCTTCAGGATCAAGATAGAGATAACGCGCGTTACAATCCGTCGTCATCGCCAGCGCTTTTTTCGTGCCGCGGATTCTGAGCACTCCCGCGTCAGAGCCCGGGGCGACCACCGTATTTGTGCGCACCATGTAGTCATATTGATCGTACACCCACTCTTTGCTGGCGATTGTCGGCTGCTGCAGCAGGGCAAAAAGCGTATCTGTCGCATCTTTTACTTCAGGCGCGGGAACTTCCGTTTCCTGAAACTCGCGGTAGTACGCGGGTTCTGCTGACGGCTTGTGGTATACAGGCGCTTCTTCCGCCAGCGCGTCGACCGGAAGCTCGCAAACAACCTCTCCGTTATGGCGGAGGCGGAGCATTTTATCATCCGTAACATGACCTACGGAAACCGCTTCGAGATCATATTTATCAAAAATATCGACAATTTCCTGTTCACGTCCGCGTTCAATAACGAGAAGCATGCGTTCCTGAGACTCGGAAAGCATCATTTCGTAAGCGGTCATATCTGTTTCCCGCTGCGGAATGAGATCAAGGTTCATTTCAATGCCTGAGCCGGCTTTGCTTGCCATTTCAGCACTCGAACTTGTCAGTCCGGCCGCCCCCATATCCTGAATGCCGACTAAGGCGTCGCATTGGATGACTTCAAGGCATGCTTCCAGGAGAAGTTTTTCCATGAAAGGATCGCCGACCTGCACCGCGGAACGTTTTTCTTCAGATGAATCTGACATTTCTTCCGATGCGAAAGTAGCGCCGTGTATGCCGTCGCGGCCCGTTTTAGCGCCGACGTACATGACCGTGTTGCCGACACCTTTCGCCTGGCCTTTTTTAATATCTTTATGATCAATTAAGCCGACGCACATTGCATTGACAAGCGGATTGCCCTCATAGCTTGCGTCAAACTGCACTTCTCCTCCGACCGTCGGAATTCCGATACAGTTTCCGTATCCCGCGATTCCCGCCACTACTTCTTCAAACAAGTACTTCACACGAGGTGAAGTGAGCTCACCAAATCGAAGAGAGTTTAATACAGCTATCGGACGGGCGCCCATTGAGAAAACATCACGGATGATGCCGCCCACTCCCGTCGCAGCACCTTGGTATGGCTCAAGCGCTGACGGATGGTTATGAGATTCAATTTTGAACACGACCGCCTGATTGTCACCGATGTCAACGATTCCCGCGCCTTCTCCGGGACCCTGCAGCACGCGTTCGCCGCTAATCGGGAATTTGCGTAAAACCGGTTTTGAGTTTTTATAGCTGCAGTGTTCTGACCACATGACGGAAAAAATCCCGATTTCCGTGTAGTTCGGCAATCTTCCGATAATAGATTCAATGAGTGCGAACTCGTCATCACTGACACCCATTTGCTGATAGAGTTTCTCTTCTTTTATTTGTTCTTTACTTGGTTCAAGCAGTAGCGACATGAGTTTCCCTCCAATTTTTCACGATAGACCGGAACAATGTAAGACCGTCTGCGCTGCCGAGCAGTTCATCGACTGCGCGCTCAGGGTGAGGCATCATGCCTAATACGTTGCCTTTCTCATTCACGACGCCGGCAATGCCGCAGACGCTTCCGTTAATATCGCCGCCGTATGTGAAGGCAATTTGATTGTTTTCTTTTAATCTTTCAAGCGTTTCATCATCACAGTAGAAATTGCCTTCGCCGTGGGCAACCGGAATCGTAATCGATTGTCCATTTTCATATGAAGATGTGAATAACGTATCGCCGTTCTGCACGATTAATTCAACCGGGCGGCAGATGAACTTTAAATCTTTGTTGCGTCTCATCGCGCCTGGCAGAAGTCCGAGCTCCTGCAGAATCTGGAATCCGTTGCAGACGCCGAGAACCGGTTTTCCTTCGGCAGCCGCTTTTTTCACGGCCGGCATGATGTTTGCGAATCTGGCGATGGCGCCGCATCTCAAGTAGTCGCCGTATGAAAACCCGCCGGGGATGAGCACGCCGTCAAATCCGTCAAGGCTTGTTTCCTCGTGCCAGACATACTCGACTTCTTCGCCGAGTTCGTCCTTTACGGCGTGGAACATATCAATATCACAGTTGGAGCCGGGTAACACAATCACCGCAAATTTCACTGTGCGACAACCTCCTCAACTTCATATCGGTAGTCTTCAATGACTGTATTGGCAAGGAGCTTTTCACACATTTCTTTCACGAGCGCGTCAAGATCGCGGTCAGATTTTTCAATCGTCAGCTCCATGTATTTTCCGATGCGCACATCCTGCACTTCATTGTAGGTCATGCTGTGCAATGCATGCTGCACCGCGCTTCCTTGAGGATCGAGCACACTTTCTTTTAAGCTGACATAAACTTTCACTTTATACATTATGAAATGCCTCCCAGTCTTTTGAAAATCTCTTCATATGCGTCGGTTAAGCTTCCCAGGTTCCGTCTGAACAAATCTTTATCGAGCTTTTCGTTTGTGTTTTTGTCCCACAGACGGCACGTGTCAGGAGAAATTTCGTCCGCTAAAAGCACCCGTCCCTCTGCGTCTAAGCCGAATTCCAGCTTAAAATCTATTAATCTGACGCCGCAGTTTTCAAAAATATGCTGAAGTTCTTGATTCACCTGGTTTGTAATCGATTTGATCGTTTTGACCTGCTCAGGAGCCGCCGCTTTCAAGAGCCAGATATGATCTTCTGTGATGAGCGGATCGCCCAGCGCGTCATCTTTATAATAAAATTCGATAATCGGCTGCGGAAGCTCAGTTCCTTCCGGGATGCCGAGACGTTTCGACATGCTTCCGGCGGCAATGTTTCTGACCACGACTTCAAGCGGAATGATGCTCACTTTTTTGATAAGCTGCTCTGATTCTGAAACACGCTCCACAAAGTGGTTGTCAATTCCTTTGGCGTGCAGATGTCTGAAAATCAGGCTTGAAATTTCATTGTTCAGACGGCCCTTTCCGCTGATCTCCGCTTTTTTCTCACCGTTAAAGGCTGTTGCGGAATCCTTGTAGACCACGCGGAGAATCTGTTCGTCTTCTGTTTGATAAATTCGTTTCGCTTTTCCTTCATAAAGAAGATTATTGTTCACAATATTCACGGAAGGCCTCCTAACCCGAATGTTGGGAATATTCAATCTATAGCGGCTGAAGAAGCCGCCTCCGGCTGGCTTCTTCTATAAACCTAAACGCTCAAAGATCAAGTCGACGTTTTTCAGATGATAATTGTAGTCAAAGCAATCGGCAATCTGTTCCGGTGTGAGACGGGACGTGATTTTTTCCTCCGCTTCGACAAGCTGGCGGAACGGCACTTGTTTTTCCCACGCTTCCATCGCTTTCGGCTGAACCGTGTCATATGCTTCTTCACGAGGCAGACCCGTGTCGATTAAAGCAAGCAGCACGCGCTGAGAATAGATCAAACCGAGTGTGCGGTCCATGTTGCGTTTCATATTTTCCGGGAATACCGTTAAGTTTTTGACGATATTGCTGAATCGGTTCAGCATGTAATTCAGCGCGATTGTCGCGTCAGGAAGAATGATGCGCTCAGCTGATGAATGAGAAATATCACGCTCATGCCATAACGGTACATTTTCGTATGCCGTCAGCATATACCCGCGGATCACGCGCGCCATGCCCGTCATATTTTCCGACCCGATCGGATTCCGTTTATGAGGCATAGCCGATGAACCTTTTTGTCCTTTCGCAAAAAACTCTTCCACTTCACGTGTTTCACTCTTTTGCAGACCGCGGATTTCCACTGCGAATTTTTCAATGCTCGTCGCGATCAAAGCCAGTGCCGCCATGTAATCCGCATGTCGGTCGCGCTGTAATGTCTGAGTGGAAATCGGCGCCGCTTTCAGACCGAGTTTTTCACAGACATACTGCTCTACGAACGGATCAATATTCGCATATGTGCCGACCGCGCCGGAAAGCTTCCCGACTTCGATCCCTTCTTTTGCCTGCTTGAAACGTTCAAGGTTGCGTTTCATTTCTTCATGCCAAAGCGCGAGTTTCAGGCCGAATGTCGTCGGTTCCGCGTGTACGCCGTGCGTGCGGCCCATCATGACCGTGTATTTATGTTCTTTCGCTTTTTCTTTTATAATGTCAACAAATCTCTCAATGTCCTTGAGCAAGATCTCATTCGCCTGTTTTAATAGATAGGAAAGAGCGGTATCCACGACATCTGTTGACGTCAGGCCGTAGTGAACCCATTTTCTTTCTTCACCTAATGATTCTGAAACCGCACGGGTGAATGCAACGACGTCATGGCGCGTATCCTGCTCGATTTCCAAAATGCGGTTGATGTCGAAAGACGCGTTTTCACGCATGACCTTGACGTCTTCTTTCGGAATGACGCCAAGCTCAGCCCAGGCTTCACAGGCTAAAATCTCGACTTCCAGCCATGCCTGGTATCTGTTTTCGTCCGTCCAGATCGCGGACATTTCAGGTCTTGAATAACGTTCGATCATTATGCTCGTCCTCCGTCTCTTTTCATCCATATGTTCGTGATGTCCTGAATCCATGTTTCATCAGGCTTCCGCAAAAATGTCATATGCCCCATTTTGCGGCCTTTTTTTATCTCATGTTTCCCATACAGGTACAGTTTGGCTTCCTTTAAAAGCTCCGTATGCTCCTCCGCAAGCTTCACTTCATCACCGAGCAGATTCACCATCATTCCCGGTTTGAGAAGATCGGTTCTGCCGAGAGGAAGTCCGCAGACCGCTCTGATGTGCTGTTCGAATTGGCTCGTTTCACAAAGGTCGAGCGTATAATGCCCTGAATTGTGAGGACGCGGCGCCAGTTCATTAATCAAAAGGTCTCCGTCTTCCGTGACGAACATTTCCACCGCAAGGGGCCCGACAAGTTCCAATTTCTCCGCGAGCTGAACGGCAAGCGCCTCTGCCCGCTTTTGAACCGTTTCCTCCGCTCTCGCGGGTACGATGCTTTGGAACAGAATATTATTTTTGTGGATATTTTCAGCAGCCGGAAAGGTTGAAATCTCACCGTGCACCGATCTCGTCACGATAACGGAAAGCTCCATCCGGAACGATACCCAGCTTTCAAGTATGCACGTGCCGTTTTCTAACAGCGCAGCCGCTTCATCTGTCTGTCCTTCTTCCTTAATGACAAATTGGCCTTTGCCGTCATATCCGCCGCGGCATGTTTTCAGCACCGCCGGGAGCCCCAGTGCCTGAACGGCTTCCTCAAGCTCCCGTCCGCTGTTTACGATCCGATAAGGAGCGACTTGACAGCCTGCTGACTGGATCGCCTTTTTTTCCGTTTCCCTGTTTTGAGTGATGAGCAGCAGCTCGCTTCCCTGGGGAAGATATGCATGTTCTTTGAGCCAGTTGAGCGCCTTGTAATCGATATTTTCAAATTCGTAGGTAATGATGTCACTGACTCCGGCCAATTTTTGAATCGCTTCACGGTCATTGTACTGGGCGGTAATCTCAATATCGGCGATCTGTCCGCATGGCGAGTCTTTCACGGGATCGACGACAGCGACTTTATAGCCCATCTGTTTTGCGGCGACAGCCATCATTTTTCCGAGCTGTCCGCCTCCGATAATGCCGATGACGGCGCCGGGAAAAATCGTTTTTTTATCAGACAAGCTGATCACTGCTTTCCAGCACCGTTTGTTTTGTCGCATTTCTTCTCGCCTCTAGTTTATCCGCAATGTCATCGTCAAATGCCGACAAAATTTGCGCGGCTAACAGACCCGCGTTCACTGCGCCCGCTTTCCCGATCGCCGTCGTCGCGACCGGCACGCCGCCGGGCATCTGTACGATAGACAGAAGAGAATCAAGCCCGTTAAGCGATTTCGTCTGAACCGGTACGCCGATCACCGGCAGCGTCGTTTTGGCCGCCGTCATTCCCGGCAGATGCGCCGCTCCTCCGGCTCCGGCAATAATGACTTTTAAACCCCTGTCTCTTGCGCTTTCTGCATATTCAAACATCAAATCAGGCGTCCGGTGCGCGGATACCACCTGTTTTTCATAAGGAATGTGAAGTTCGTCAAGTATGTCGCATGCATGTTTCATTGTCTCCCAATCGGAGGTGCTTCCCATGATGATTCCTGCTAGCGGCTGCATTCTGTTCCCACCTTCTCATGCTTTGTTTTTCAGAAAAAAAGCCCGGCTCGTATTGCAACTATGAGGAAGCAATACAAACCGGGCATGGCGCGCGTATCGTCAGTCGTTCGCTTCTGCGATATCCATGTCAGCTGTTTATCACTTTCCTGCATAGTCCGGCCGTTTACGGCAGCCGGGTAGAAACTTATGGGCCATATTCCCAAGATTATATGAGGTCGTGTTTTGATTTCATGTTTATCTTAACAACGGACTTAGATAATGTCAACGACATTATCGAACGATATAAAAATTCTTTCTTTTAATGTTCGTGTTTAGATCAATTTCCCTTCAAATACGATTTTTTTCCCGCAAGGAACGACTTGAATTGATCCATTTTCTTTCTTTTCTGTAAAGATCGGCTCTTCCATCCGCCGGACGGGCATATAGCCCTCTTCCTTCATTAAAGTGAGAATGGTGTCAATCGTTTCATCTTCCGTTACTTCAAACCGTTTCTTTTTTGGCTTTGTCATTCCTTAATTCTCCTCTTCTTCACTGCTTTCACCCAGAATCCGCCATGGATCGTTTTCGGCTCAAAGGCGATCATAAACGCTTTTTCATCAAGCGTTTTAATCGTATCATAAAGCTGAAGCTCATATTTGCGCGGTGTCAGTATCTGCATGGCGGTCCGGTCTCCTTCAAGTCCTCCCGCAACCCAGCTTGTAACCCCGTATCCTTTTTCCCGGAGCTGTTTCGGCAGGTCCAGATCGAGCTCCTTCGTAATGACGTTGACTGTAATATAGCCGAGCGCCAGTTTTTCTTCAATTTTCATTCCCACTATGACACCGAGACCGTAGCCGAGTGCATAGGCAATGACGTTTTGAATTTGATTCAGATTGCCGAGCACGAGACTCAGGCCGGTCACATACACAAGGATTTCAATCGTACTGATGCCCGCGGCGAAATAGCGCTGTCCCTTTAATGTCAGAATCATCCTGATCGTAAAGAAAGAGACATATATAATGTTAATGATGAGAATAATGAGAACCATACCTATACTGTTGGATAAAATCGTCTGCATCATTGATTCCCCCTCCTCTGATAATTTGAAAAGCCAATCTTTCAATTAAGAATAGTTTACCCTCTTTTGATCATTTTCAAAAGAAAAAAAAGCCCGCCCCGCAAGGCAGACTTTCAAGCTCTTATTAGTGAAGCTCGGCTTTTTTCAATCGTTTGACGGCTTCATATTCCTTTTCAAGCTCACTCAGCGTGTATCCGGACAGTTCCTGAACATGGTCTTGATAAAACCCTGAGCGGATCAGTTTTGTCCTCAGGTGCTGTTTTTTCCGATTAATGGCTTCTCGCAACAACGGGGCCATCTTCATCATCCCTTTCCGAATCATAAAGAGTAGTGCCGCTTTCGAATTGCTGTTGCTCTCATCATATCTCGGCCGGGTCTTCAAAACAACACGCTTTATTAGAAAAATTTGTAAACATTGTGAAAGACAAATTTCGACTTATAAAGGGATCAGCGAGGCAGTAAAGTACTCTGAAATAAGCGGCCATGTCACAGCCGTAAAAATGAGCATGATGATGACCGCCGCGGAAATACAGTACATCACGTCAGCCGCAGGCTTTTCAGCCGATTTGTAAAGAATCTGCACAAATTGCACCATCGCCGAGGCGGCCAGAAACAAGGTCAGCGCCGTAAACACCACGGTGACGACCGGCAGATTCAATATCGCGAAAATCATCCACACGATAGAGCAGGCGACAGCCGGAACCAAAAGCGATCCGACCCCCGCGGCCGCATCCCGCATCGTGATTTTCTGTTTCATCATATAACGTGATACAAGCCAGACCGCCCCGGCCGCAGCGGCAAAAAAGATGAGCGTATACACGAGAACGACGGTAAAGCCGTCAAAAAACGTATGATGCCGCTCTCCGTATCCGAGAGGCCTTTGCTGGCTTGCCCTCAGCTGAAACCAATTTCCGATTGAGAAAAAGATACTGAATACAAGCATTGAAATAAGAGCATATTTAAAGCGGGAAAAGCCGTCTTCCCCAACGACCTTCACCGGTGATGTCAAAATGCGCAGCGCGAAACGGCAATAACGTTTGACCGCGGCCCATGCAGAAGCGAGTTTTTCCGTAAAGGCCGGAGCCGGGCGCCGTTCCTTATCTTTTTTCTTTTGCTTTTGATAACGTCCCGCATTTCTGGACATTCTCGACAGCGGTTCTTCATCAGTTCCCTGATGCTGTTTTTCTTCTTCCAACGTTTCTTTTCTTTCTTCCGTCATGTCAGCAACTCCTATCAAAAAAATACGGCGGAATTTGTTAAGCAAGAAAATAAAACACTTATATAAGGTACCGAAGCGTCCTTAAACAGTCAAGCGGTTTTCTTCACCCGGACACCCACATGACGTTTTATATTATGTATTGGTTTTACGGAATAGGACAAAAACAAAAAACCGGCTGAACTCAGCCGGTTTTCCGTTATTTCAAGAAGATAAAATACAGGATAAAGATGACGAACAGCCCGTACATAATCGGGTGAACGCTTTTTCCTTTTCCTTTGCAGATCATTGTAATCGGGTAGAAAATAAAACCGATCGCAATCCCCGTCGCAATGCTGTACGTCAGCGGCATCATAATCATCGTTAAGAATGCCGGCACAGCCACCTCGAATTTATCCCAGGCGATCTTACCGAGCGGCGCCACCATCAGCGCGCCGACAATAATTAAAGCCGGAGCCGTCACATTCGTGGTGACGACTGACAGAAGCGGCGAGAAAAACATCGCCAGCAAAAAGAGAATGCCCGTCACAACAGCCGCGAAGCCGGAGCGAGCCCCCGCCGCAACGCCTGAGCTGGATTCAACATAAGAAGTCGTTGTAGACGTACCGAGTACGGCTCCGATAACGATTGATGTCGAATCCGCCAGAAGCGCTCTTCCCGCACGCGGAAGTTTGTTTTCCTTCATCAGCCCGGCCTGTGTCGCTACAGCCACCAGCGTTCCGGCCGTATCGAAAAACCCGACGAACAGGAACGTTAAAATGACAATCAGCATTTGTACGGAGAAGATATCCGGAAGATGCATCCACGCCTGTCCGAAAGTCGGCGCAAGACTCGGCACGCTGCCGACAATGTGCGTCGGAACCGGAATCAGTCCGCAGACCATGCCGGCAACCGCCGTCAGAAGCATTCCGATAAATACGCCGCCGTTTACGCGAAGCACCATCAGAATGACAGTCACAATAACACCGAAAACCGTCAGCAGCACAGGGCCGCTGTGAATATTGCCGATAGACACCAAAGTCGATGAGTTCGCTTCAATAATGCCCGAACCCTGCAAACCGACAAATGTGATGAACAAACCGATACCCGCGCCGACCGCCAATTTCAGCTCAGGCGGAATCGCATTAATGATTTTTTCCCGCAATCCCGTCAGCGAAAGCGCCACGAAGATAATTCCGGAAATCAAGACGCCGGAAAGCGCAGCCTGCCATGAAATCCCCATGCCGAGGACGACAGAGAAAGCAAAAAACGCATTTAATCCCATACCCGGCGCAATCGCGATCGGATACTTTGCAATGAGCCCCATTAAAATACAGCCGGCCGCAGACGCCAAGGCTGTAGCGGTGAACACCGCGCCCTGATCAATTTTTAATGCTTCGGGAAATCCCTTCACACCGTTTAAAGACAATGTCAGCGGATTGACAAACAGAATGTACGCCATTGACAAAAAGGTTGTTAAACCGCCGATGATTTCATTACGATAGCTTGTCCCCAGCTCATCAAACTGAAAAAATTGCTTCAAGCCAATTGCCTCCTTCATTCTCTCCCATTTATTCTGCCCGTTATCCGCCAAATAAAAAACGCCCCAAATACATTTGGGACGCTTGACTACATACGTTCAGTCTGAATAAATAAGAATGGATTATTTATATCAAACGATTGAGATTGATCCGTAGTCAAGCCATTTACGGTAGCTTGGTAGAAACTTGCGGGCCATATCCCCGCCATTATACGATATCTGCATATTTGATTTCTGAGTCTATTGTATCAATTCAATTTTGAAAACTCAATAAAAAAAACGAACAATCCCGTTAAAAAAATTTGGTTTATTCGTTAATTGACCAAAAATGGAAGACGGCAAAAGCCGCCTTCCCGACATCATTTTCCGTCCGCAGGCCGGACCGGCACCGAGAATGTAATCTTGCCGTCACCTGCTAAAATGTTCATGAACGTTCGATTGACATACAAAGCGTATGAATCGAATGAGAAATCGCGCAACGAATAGTCTTTATTGGATGAATCATCCAATTCAAAAACGGATTCCATTTCACCCGTTTTAAGGTTCGTGACTTTCGCCTTATTCCCTTTCAGATAATAGCCTTTTTCATACTCATTAAGCGATGGCCAGGTTTTCATTTTTTTCGTATTGCCGAGACCGATAGACTCACCGATATTCATCAGCTGATCTTCATCCGCCTTGCTGTCATTAATTCCGGTGAATTGATAATCAACGATTACCCGTCTGCCTTGCTGTTTGATCTTTTTGATGGTAATGCCGACATGATGATGTTTCGTTTTATAACTGACGGGCAGTTTTGTTTTCAGAGGCACGATTTCTCCCGGCTCTGATTCTGATTTTAAATTACCCGTTATGAAAAGTGTTTTCGCTTTCGGGTCTATCGGTTTGCTGAATTGAGATTGGCCGCGTGCTCTTTTCCCGCCGCCGGGAAGATTGTTCCTGCTGCCAAGTTCAATAGCCGACGCTGTCGTTCCATAATGGTTTCCTGCATCATCCGTTGCTTCGTCAATCGAGATCGTATCATTTTTAGCTGCATCAGAGAAGTCGACTGAATACAGGAGAGCCGATCCCGTCGTTCCGTTTTCCGCCCGGATATCGAAAAAGCGGTATAATCCGTGATTTACATTCACAGCTTTCGTTCCTACAAGAGAAACGGACTTTTGTTTTTTAATCGGGAGTGTAAAGCGCCAGTTTCCGGGGATATCCTTAATTTGTGTAATGACAAGCGGAAGCTTATCACCGTCTTTCAGCTTTGAGCCGTCCGCAAAAAAGCGAAGCTGCCCCCCGTACTGCCCGTCTTTCACTTTTTTCATGCCCTGACTGTCATAATCCAAAGATAATATATTCCGACTGTCTTTATAATCTACTTCAAAAGGAATATCCTCCTCATCAGATTTCAAATTGTCAACGGTAAAATTGTAAACGAGCTGCCCGCTGTCGTAATACACACTTTTCACTGTAACCGTAATCCCGCGTGATTCCGCTTTCTCGTTCAGTTTTGTCACCAAATTGCTTTTAAACAGCGCAGAACCTGCCTTATCCTGAAATACCCTGTAAATCTGCCCAGCAACAGGGATGTTTCCCATAGCCGTATTAACGGAGGGCATGAACAAACCTGAGGACAGATACAGAATAAACAAAGCAGCAGCAACCGCGAGGCCGTTTATTACTTTTCGTCCCCATCTCCGTCTGACGGCGCCTTCTTTTCCGGCACGGACAGCGGCGCTATGTATCACGTTTCTCAATTCAGCTTTCGGCACGTCAATGTCCTGATACAATTGCTTCATTTGATGCTTTTCCATATTTGTTTATCCTCCTTTTCC
Organism: Bacillus sp. SIMBA_026; assembly: GCF_046535335.1. NCBI lineage: Bacteria > Bacillati > Bacillota > Bacilli > Caryophanales > Bacillaceae > Bacillus > Bacillus sp. SIMBA_026. The sequence continues at coordinate 102,166 of NZ_JAWRWX010000004.1, forward strand.
AGCTCCTGCTTCAATGCTTTTCTCGCCCTGTGGAGATGCGTTTTTACAGTGCCTTCCGCCATACCGGTCTGTTCAGCGATCATAGCAATCGAGAAATCTTGAAAATAATAAAGCTGAATGGTCAGCTGTATATGTTCGTCAAGCGTTTCCAGAGCATTCCGAAGATCTATGTATTCTTCAATGTTCTTATTCTCCGCGCGCGTATCATGTTGCGGCTCAAACGGGATGACGTCTCCGTGCTTTTTCCTCATCGCAAAAATCGTATGAAGCAAAATCCGGATCAGCCACGTTTTAAAATATTTCGGCTCCTTCAGCTGCGCGATATGAAGAAAAGCCTTGTAAGCCGTTTCCTGAACAGCGTCCAGTGTATCTTCCTTGTGATGCAAATAGAGATAAGCTGTTTTATATAAAGTATCCTGGTGTGCTGTGATCAGTTTTTCAAAGGCTGCGGCATCACCTTTTTTCGCCTTTTTGATCAATCGTTCTTCCTTCACCTTATCCACCTCCTATGCTGTTAGATATGAATCGGGGCAAAACGGTTTCAAAAAGATGAAAAAAAACGCCTCTTTTTTAAAAAGAGACGTTTTTTATCTTCATTTATTCCCACTCAATCGTTGCAGGCGGCTTGCTCGTAATGTCATACACGACGCGGTTGATGTGTTTCACTTCGTTGACGATCCGTGTCGAAATCACTTCAAGCACATCCCAAGGGATACGCGCCCAGTCAGATGTCATGCCGTCAATTGATGTTACGGCACGGATACCGATTGTGTAATCATACGTTCTCGCATCTCCCATGACGCCGACGCTGCGGATATCGGGAAGAACCGTGAAGTACTGCCAGATGTCGCGCTCTAGGCCGTGGTTCGCCACTTCTTCACGAAGAATCGCGTCTGATTCACGAACGATTTCAAGTTTTTCTTCCGTTACTTCACCGAGTACGCGGATGCCAAGTCCAGGGCCCGGGAACGGCTGACGCCATACGATATCATCCGGAAGGCCGAGCTCTGTGCCAAGCGCACGCACTTCGTCTTTGAAAAGGGTGTTCAGCGGCTCGATCAGTTCAAACTGCATATCTTCAGGAAGTCCGCCGACATTGTGATGCGATTTGATCGTTTGCGCCGTTGCAGTACCGCTCTCGATAATATCCGTGTAAAGCGTTCCTTGCGCAAGGTAATCGATGCCTTTAAGCTTGTCCGCTTCATCATCAAATACGTAAATGAATTCGTTGCCGATGATTTTGCGTTTTTGCTCAGGATCAGAAACACCTTTCAGCTTGTTCAAGAATCTGTCTTTCGCATCAACTTTAATGACATTCATATTAAAGCCTTCGCTGAACGTTTTCATGACGCCTTCAGCTTCGCCTTTACGAAGCAGGCCGTGATCGACGAAAATACAAGTCAGCTGGTCGCCGATCGCTTTATGAATTAAAGCAGCCACAACAGAGGAATCAACACCGCCGCTTAGCGCGCAAAGAACCTGCTTGTCTCCGACTGTTTCACGGATTTTTTGCATTTCGATTTCGATAAAGTTTTCCATTGACCATTTGCCTTCACAATCGCAAACGCCGAATACAAAGTTTTTCAGAAGATCATTGCCGTATTCAGAGTGGCGCACTTCCGGGTGGAACTGAACGCCATACCAATTCTTGTCCGCTTTGCTCATCGCTGAATTCGGGCAGTGATGGCTTGTTGCGTCAACAGTGAAGCCTTCAGGAACTTCTACAACCAAATCGCCGTGGCTCATCCACACAACCTGTTCTTCCGGAAGATCTTTGAACAAGTCAGGAGTTCCTTGAATCTGAATGTTCGCTTTTCCGTATTCGCGCTGGCTTGCCGCCTCGACTTTCCCTCCGAGGTAATGAGTCATCAGCTGCATGCCGTAGCAGATGCCCAATACAGGAATATCGAGTTCAAAGATTTTTTCATCACAGCGGAAAGATCCTTCATCATATACACTGTTCGGTCCGCCTGAAAGGATAATTCCTTTTGGATTCATTTCTTTGATTTCCTCAGCTGTCAACGTATGGGGGTGCAGCTCGCTATATACGCCAAATTCACGGATCCGGCGGGTAATCAGCTGGTTATACTGACTGCCGAAATCAAGAACAAGAATCATTTCATTCACTAACTTCGTCATGGTTGTCACCTAATCTCCTCTAAGTTTTTGACACAGAAAAAACGGAGGACAAACGTTCAGCCCTCTGTCGCGCAAGACTTGTACGGAAGCCCGGCTTTTTAACGCTCCCGGGCTCCCATTTAACATTCATTTATTCTAACAACAGGACGATATGCGGTCAAGACTATCTTGTTTTAATTATATTTTCCCACAACTGTCCCGATTCATTCCAAAGCTTTGCGGCATTATCCCTGCGGTATAAGGCCCGCTCATAGCGCAGCGTCAGCTCGGACATGTCGTTTGTACCGTATGCCTCGTCAATCCTCGCGGCAAAATCGCGCAGCGTTTCTCCGTCCCCTCTGCTGAATCCTTTTCGTTTCAGCTGGCGGAGCAGCGCGGCATATGCGTCGAAAAAGACGTCTTCATCCGTTCGCCGCTTCAATCTGGCTGCTGTAACGTGCGGAATCCAGCGCGCCCGGAACAGCCAGGCGAGTGCCGCCGCGGCTGAAATCACGATGACGATGGCTGCATACGGCCACAGGTGTGCCGCGGTTTTGTTGCGGATCACAGGCTGCGGTGCCGCATTGTGATCCCGCTTTTTCGGTGTTTCTTCTTTTTCCGGCTTTGTTTCCTGACGCTGCTTGTCAGACGGTGAATCCGACCCCCCCGCTGAGCCTCCGCTGTCTTTTGCCGCGGTATGATTTTGCTCTGACGTAAACTCCGTCGGATTGGTGAAGCCTTTTGTCGGCTCAAACGTCACCCAGCCCTGATCGGGAAAATACACTTCTACCCACGAATGGGCGTTGTTGTTTGTGACTTCATAAATGTGGCCGTTATGGTCGCCTGCCCCTTTATATTCGCCGGATGTATAGCCCTTCACCCAACGGGCGGGAATTCCCGCGGAGCGGAGCAGCACCGCCATTGCCGATGAAAAGTTATCACAATATCCTCTTTTCGTTTCAAACAGAAATTGATCGACATAATCCTGATTGTGCTCCGGAATCGCGACATCCTGTGTATTATACGAAAATGCGGAAGATCCGAGATAATCCTCGATCGCCTTCGCTTTATCGAACATATTATGATGATTCCGCGTCAGTCTGTCCGCAAGCTGTCTCACTCTTTTCGGAAGGCTGTCGGGGACCTGTAAATACCGGTCATTGAATTGATTCTGCTCACGGTATCGTTTCACTTTCACTTTTCTGAGATCATTCAGCTTAAAGACGGGCGCCTGAAAAGTCACCGTGTACCGTCCCATATTGCGGATGTTGCCCACTTGTTCACTGACCGGCGTAATTTGCTCGGTGTTTCCGTTCATTTCAAGCTGAATCGAGTGCTTCGGTTTAATATTGGAGACGCCGATCGGATACATGACGTGATTATAGAGATAATTCTCATCAATGGACACCTGTGCCGTATACCGTCTCGTCTGCACACTCCGGTCAAACCATATATCTTCCACGTTGCCGCCGTTCAGTTTATAGGACATGCCCTGATCGGTCTCCACCCAGCCTTTCCCCGTGTATGTATCCTTCGTTTCCACCCGGAAGTACGCCCGTTCTTTTCCCTTCCATGTAAAAACCGGCGTATCATCCTCCTGAAAAGGGCCGCCCAATGTTTCATCATGATTGCCGTAGCCGATTTTGCTTTCGGCGGCGGGCACTTCTTTGTGGTTTGTTATTTTTTTAAGAAACGGCACGGGGTCCGGCCAGTTCGGGTCTGATTTCGGAGCCGCCAGACCGAACACGACGGAAGCGCAGATAAACAGCATCAGCGGCAGAAACCATTTGAGTATCAATCTTTTTTTAAACGCTATATGTTCCGTAAGCCGGATGCGCTCCATATACAAAAGCCCCATCATCAAAAAGCCGATAAAGACGATCCGGATGACGGCGTACGCGGCATCATAGGGAGTAAACGTATCAAGCACGGTGATATACGCCACCGTCATGATAAAAAAGAATAATATTTTCCGCTGATAGATCACCCAGTAATGCAGCAAATACACGAGCAGCCATAAAAGCACAAAAAACAGCAACGTGCGGAATGACGGGTTCATGTCATTCCATCTTCCGGACCCGATGTGGCGGGCATTTTGCATCACGTCCCGCAAAAAAGAAACGAGCCATTCCGGCTGAAAAACCGAACCTTTATAAAACAGGATGTGAATACTGATCAACGTAAACAGAATGCAGGACGGCACGGTGACGTACCACCTCATCCGGAAGAATGACAGCAGAAATGCCAAACCGATAAAAACGATGAAAAAACCGGTATGTTTTGTATCCGTAAAATTGTGCAGCGGCCTGAGCCATTCCCATAACAATAAAAAAGCGAGAAAATAAAACAGCAGCAGACTCAGCCTGCTTCCCTGGTTCTCGTCATGCGGCATGGCGCGCCACCTCTCTTTCTAAACAACATGGGACACCCGTTTGTCCCTGATCATTTGCACCTTAATATTTTTTTGAGCGAAGATGAGAGCGAGTTTCCGTTCTTTCTCCGAAAGCGCGGCATTCGTTTCTTTCGCCAAAAACACCGTCATGTCAGCACGGCCGGGCTCAGCCTGTTTGAGAAGGTCTTCTGTAAGACTGCCCGTCACGACGGCAATGGAAGCTTTGCGGACACGCGGATCCGCCAGCTCTTTTCCTAAACGCCCGCCTGCATCGGCTTCTTCCGATTCTGAAGCTGATGCCAGGTAACGCAGCATCTTTCTGAAATGCCGGTCTCCCTCCCGGACGGGAAATACGGTCCGGTCGCTCCCCAATGAGATAAATCCTGCGGGAGAGCCCTTCACAAGCGCCGTGTAAAGCAGGGATGCCGAAGCGGATACCGCGGCTTCAAACGATGGGGACGGCCTGCAGTCCAAAAGGAGAATCATATTCACACTCTGCAGCGGATCAAATTCCTTCGTCATCAGCTCATTTCGCCGCGCCGATGTTTTCCAGTCAAGTGCGGAAAACCGGTCGCCCGGCTGATAATTTCTGACGCTCGCAGCCATTGCGGAGCGGTGTACCTGAAACGGAGCGCCGGCAGCCGCACCCTCTTCCCCGGAGGCAGCCTGCGGCTTATAGTGAACAGACCCGTACGCCGGGAAAACCAGAACCGTATCCGTAACGGAAAACGACGCCGTCTTGTCCAAAAGCCCGAGAACATCTCCCGTCCGCACTCTTATCGTATGTAAATGATGCTCTCCGCGCGGCACCTGCGGCAGCTCATATTGTAACGTCAGCTTCCTTTGAAACCACGGAAACACAAGCTGTTTCGCACTGCGCCTCTCGCCAAGCGTTTCCGGCATCACATCTTCAATGACCATATATGTCAGCGGAAACGGCAGGCGCCTCGCCAGCCTGATGGTGACAGACAGCCTGTCGCCTGAGGTTAACTGGGCGGAGGACACGTCACGCGTCACCTGAAACGCCCGCAGCGGGTACACAGCGACCAGCCCGGCGTAAACGGTAAACGGCAAAAACGCATAAAATAAAAACCAGCTCACAAATCCGCCCTGAAACATGGCATAAGAAAAGACAGCCGCCGTCAGTACGGCCAACATAAGCAGCTTCCATCCATATAGAAGCCAATGCATCTTCTTTCTCATTAGCGGACCGACATCCTTTGGACGGGGACTTTTTCCGTTTGCATGATGTCTTCTATAACCGCTTCCGGTGTCACATCGTTAAATTTCGCCTCGGCGGTCAAGATCATTCTGTGCGGCAGCGTATACGGAGCCAAATACTGGACGTCATCAGGAATGACGTAATCGCGGTCATGAAGCAGCGCGTACGCCTGCGCGGCTTTCATTAATGAGATTGAACCGCGCGGACTTACGCCCAGATGTACGGACGGATGCCGGCGGGTATGCTGAGTAATGCCGACGATATACGCTTTTATTCCATCATCCACCCGCACCTGCTCCAGTTTTTGCTGAAGGCTGATAAACTGTTCTTTAGAAATGACGGGCTCGATTGTTTCAAGCGGATTGCGCCCTTCCTGCAAAGACAGAACCCGAAGCTCTTCCTCGGCAGTCGGATAGCCCATGCGCAGCTTAAATAAAAACCGGTCAAGCTGGGCTTCGGGAAGCGGATACGTTCCTTCATATTCAACCGGGTTTTGTGTGGCCATGACGAAAAACGGCTCAGCCAGCCGCATTGTCTTTCCGTCAATCGTGACATTCCCTTCCTCCATTGCCTCAAGCAGGGAAGACTGTGTTTTCGGAGAGGTTCTGTTAATTTCATCAGCCAGCACGATATTCCCCATAATCGGTCCCGGGCGGTATTCAAATTCCATCGTTTTCGTATTATAAATAGAGACACCCGTCACATCTGACGGCAGAAGATCCGGCGTGAACTGAATCCTCTTAAAATCAGCTCCGATCAGCTTGGCCAAAGCGCGGACCATCATCGTTTTTCCGACTCCCGGCACGTCTTCCAGCAGCACATGCCCTTTTGCGAGAATGGCGGCCAGACTGAGTATGGCGATATCCCGTTTTCCTATGATGATGTTTTCAATATGCTCAACGGCTTTCTCCAGCAGCGGATGCAGCTCTTCTTTATAAGCCATTCTTCTCCTCCTAGTCATCTCTCAAATTTCAATTATCGTAACCTAACTTTACCACAAAATATAAACAGTATAAAAAAACGTTTCCAGCGAATTGTTTCCAGTCTAAAAAAGGAAAAAGCTCCCTTTAGAAAGGAAGCTTTATTTCAGCTGGAGAGGCTCCATATGAACGTGTGAATGGTCAATGGCATGTTCCTCTTTCATCTTGCGTTCTACCTCATTTGCGATCTCATGACTCTCTTTAATGTGCAGATCTGATGGCACTTCAATGACGACATCAATATGAACGGAGCTGCCCAGATATCTCGCTTTAATATCTTTTAAACGGCTGACGCCCGCAATCTGTTCAATCGTCTTTTTATAATCAGAAATATGTTTGACATCAAAACCGTCAGTCAGCGAATGAGAGGATTCCTTAAAAATATCCCACGCGGTTTTGCAGATGATCAATCCGATGATAAACGCGGTAACCGTATCCACCCAAGCCAAATGGAACTGTGAAGCAAAAATTCCGATAAACGTGCCGATACTGACGAGCGCATCTGATTTATTATCAGCGGCCGCAGCTGAAAGGGCCTGGCTGTTTACCTTTTTGGCAAGCCCTTTCGTATAGCGGCAGACCATCAGCATCACGACGGCGCTCCCCGCGGCCGTTCAGGCGGCTATCATATCCGGTGTTTCCTCTTTAACGGAAAAAATAGATTGCGCGGCGCTGAACAGCACTTGCATTCCGACAAGCATCATAATAATGGACGCGATGAGTGACGCGACGGTCTCCGCCCGAAAATGGCCGTAAGGATGATCTTCGTCAGGAGGTTTCTGAGAGATGCGCAAACCGATGAAAACAGCCGCAGATGCCACGATATCAGTCGTATTATTTAAACCGTCGGCCTGAAGCGCTTCTGAGTGAAACAAATAACCGATCACAAGCTTCACAGCCGACAATGCCGCATATGCGCCAATACTGACAATCGCTCCGGTTTCGCCTTTTTTCAATTCATGATATCTCTCCACTGAAAATCCTCCTTCCCGTTCAATTTTTCCTTCATTATCATACAAAGCGAAGACACAGTGGGTCTATAGAAACATGATTCACTTTCCACAGAAAAATAGTAAGCATAGAACATTTATGTGCTCAGGAAACTTATTTTTATTCACGAAACCTCTCTCATTCCAATCGCACCAAGGCATCTTGCCATCCTGTTTTCATGGAATTATTTTCAAACCGATTAAAACACAAAAATAACAGAAAATTATTTCTTTTCCTTCCGGCACCTTCTGCTGTACGGACGAGAAAAAATGTCATATTTTCTTACATCATTTTCAACTGTTTGTGGCATTTATGATAGAATAATACTTGTCGGAATATTCAGCATAAACAAACCAAAAGGAGGCAAAGAATGAATCAGCCTAACTCTTTATCAAAGGGATTAAAAACCCGGCATATGACTATGATTTCAATTGCCGGCGTGATCGGCGCCGGATTATTTGTCGGAAGCGGATCCGTCATTCATTCCACCGGACCCGGAGCGATTGTCTCCTACGCATTAGCAGGACTATTAGTTATTTTTATTATGAGAATGCTGGGGGAAATGTCCTCCGTCAACCCGACAAGCGGTTCGTTTTCACAGTACGCGCATGACGCCATCGGTCCTTGGGCCGGTTTTACGATCGGATGGCTGTATTGGTTTTTCTGGGTCATCGTCATTGCCATTGAAGCCATTGCAGGCGCCGGAATCATACAGTACTGGTTCCCGGGCATTCCGTTATGGCTGACGAGTCTGCTTCTGACCGTGCTGTTAACACTGACGAATATTTATTCAGTTAAATCGTTCGGCGAATTTGAATACTGGCTTTCCTTAGTGAAGGTAGCGACGATCGTTGTCTTCTTAATCGCGGGATTTGCGTTCATTTTCGGGATCGTTCCCGGCAGCAAACCGGTCGGGCTGGAAAATCTGGCGGGCAGCGGCGGATTTTTCCCTAAAGGTCCAAGTTCCGTTCTGCTCGGCATCGTCGTTGTCATTTTTTCTTTCATGGGATCTGAAATCGTCGCAATCGCAGCGGGAGAAACGTCAAATCCGGTCGAATCCGTCACAAAGGCGACCCGCTCAGTCGTTTGGCGGATCATTATTTTTTACGTCGGCTCCATTGCGGTTGTGGTCACACTGCTGCCGTGGGATTCAGCCAATATTTTGGAAAGCCCCTTCGTTGCCGTTTTGAGCCATATCGGGGTTCCCGCAGCCGCTCAAATCATGAATTTTATCGTCCTGACAGCCGTTCTGTCCTGCCTGAACTCCGGGCTTTATACGACGTCACGGATGCTGTATTCACTGGCAGAGAGAAATGAAGCGCCGCGGCGTTTTATGAAACTGAGTAAAAGAGGCGTACCGGTTCAAGCCATTATCGCCGGCACCTTTTTCTCCTATATTGCCGTTGTTATGAACTACTTTTCTCCCGACTCCGTATTCTTATTTCTGGTCAATTCATCAGGGGCGATCGCACTGCTCGTTTATCTCGTTATCGCCGTCTCACATCTGAGAATGAGAAAGAAAATCGAACGGACAAACCCTGAATCTCTTAAAATCAAAATGTGGTTCTATCCGTACTTAACCTACCTGACGATCATCGCCATTTGCGCCATCTTGTTATCTATGCTGTTTATCAGTTCAATGCGGTCTGAATTTCTGCTGACAGGATTTATTACTCTGCTGGTACTTGCCTCATATGTATTCCGCAAAAAACAAAAACCGAAAGAGAGCGCTTCCGAAAACCGGGTTGCGCAATAACCGCAAACACCCCCCCTCAAAAAAGGGCGGGTGTTTTTTTAACCAACCTGTTCAAGGCAGCATTAACTGTAGTACAGGATTTCAATAATTGATAAGGACAGGATGAAAAATGGCACTAGAAAAATTTGCAGATGAACTGCCGATTATCGAAACACTCCAGCCGCAGAAGAAATCAGACGGCAGCACGTATTATGAAGTCACCATGAAGGAATGCTTTCACAAGCTGCACCGCGATCTCCCGCCGACCCGGCTGTGGGGGTATAACGGTTTATTTCCCGGCCCGACGATCGACGTGAACAAAGATGAGAACGTCTATATTAAATGGATGAATGACCTTCCGGATAAGCATTTTCTGCCTGTGGATCATACCATTCACCATTCAGAAAGCGGCCATCAGGAACCCGATGTCAAAACCGTCGTCCATTTACACGGAGGAGCAACCCCGCCGGACAGCGACGGCTACCCGGAAGCATGGTTCACAAAGGATTTTAAGGAAACGGGTCCTTATTTTGAGAAAGAGGTATACCATTATCCAAACAAACAGCGCGGGGCTCTGTTATGGTATCACGATCACGCCATGGCGATTACGAGGCTCAATGTGTACGCCGGGCTTGCCGGGATGTATATCATTCGCGAGCGAAAAGAAAAGCAGCTGAAGCTTCCCTCCGGAGAGTACGACGTACCGCTTATGATTTTGGACCGTACGTTAAATGACGACGGTTCCTTGTCTTATCCGAGCGGACCTGCTAACCCTTCCGAAACGCTGCCCGATCCTTCCATCGTCCCGTTTTTTTGCGGAAATACCATTCTCGTTAATGGTAAAGCGTGGCCGTATATGGAAGTTGAACCGCGGACATATCGTTTCCGCATCCTTAATGCCTCCAATACGAGAACATTTTCTCTCTCGCTCAATAACGGCGGGAAGTTTATCCAGATCGGTTCTGACGGCGGACTGCTTCCCCGCTCTGTCAAAACACAATCTATCAGCTTAGCCCCGGCAGAACGGTATGATGTGCTCATCGATTTCTCCGCCTTTGACGGAGAACATATCATTTTAACGAACGGCACCGGCTGCGGGGGCGACGCCGATCCGGATACAGACGCCAATGTGATGCAATTCCGCGTCACAAAACCGCTGAAGGGAGAAGACACAAGCCGGAAGCCTAAATATCTTTCAACAATGCCTAATGTGACATCAAAGAGAATATACAATATCAGGACGCTTAAACTCACAAATACGCAAGACAAATACGGCCGGCCCGTTTTGACGCTGAATAACAAGCGATGGCATGATCCTGTGACAGAAGCGCCGAAGCTCGGCACAACGGAAATCTGGTCGATTATCAATCCGATGGGGGGAACCCATCCGATACACCTGCACCTTGTTTCCTTCCAAATCCTTGACCGGCGTCCTTTTGACTTAGAGCGTTATAACAAATTCGGCGACATTGTGTATACAGGGCCAGCCGTCCCGCCTCCTCCAAGTGAAAAAGGCTGGAAAGATACCGTGCAGGCGCACTCGGGAGAGGTCATCAGAATCGCGGCGACTTTCGCTCCTTACAGCGGACGCTACGTATGGCACTGTCATATTTTAGAACACGAAGATTACGACATGATGAGACCGATGGACGTCACGGATAAGCAGTAAACAAATATCACCCCTTTTAGAGAAGGGGCTTTTTTATTTATCCAAAAAGAAAAAATAAGAAGACACTTATTTGCATATACTGTAATAACAGGAAGACGATGCACCCTCATTGGAAATCTGGATAGAAAAAGGAATTAGGAGATTAGGGAAAAGTATGAGACAATGAAGGAGTGCACGAAAATTCATAAGGGAAGAAGTGACTTTATGTCTTACTACAACAAACGTAATCAGGAACCGCTGCCTAAAGAAGATGTCAGTACATGGGAATGCACAAAAGAGGACTGTATCGGCTGGAGCAGAAAGAATTTTGCCGGCAGTGATACCCCGACTTGCCCCCTTTGCGGCAGTAAAATGATCGACGGCGTCCGTTCGTTGGTAAATCTCCAAAACAATAATCAAACGGCATCAAGTTAGACCTCCCTTTTACGAGTCTCAACATAGAGAAGGCCTCCATGTCTCATGAGAGGCCTTTGCGTTATCATGTCCTTTTATGATGTAAAGGAGCAATGAACATGAAAAACGATCGGCAGCAGAAAGATCTGAAGGAAATGGCAAAACGGCGGAAAATGAACCTTGCCGCACAGTCATTCATCGAAACGCTCCATTTTGCCGTTCCGATTCTCCGTTTTTTCAAATGGCTCGCCTCAGCCGCAGCCAGCTTTGTTCATTAAAAAACACCCAGCGGGCGCTGAGTGTTTTTTTCATGATTGGATGACGGAAAAACTGTTGATAATGCCGTTGTCATTTTCCCAGACTTTTTCGCATTTTTTCGTATCCAAATGATAAGCATAAATGGTCCGGACCTTCGCATTCCGCCCCGTTTCATCCTTCAGACGCTTAGCGCCTTTTGCTTCCGCCATGAAATAAATAATGCTGCCGTCTTTAGAAAACTGAGGCTGGGCATCAATCAGCGGAGTGAAGTCCTTCCCGTTTGAGATAATCGTTTCATCTTTTTTCGACTTGACATTCATCAGACGGATGGACGCTTTTTGTTCCGTCCCTTTTTGTGTATAAGATGTAAAGACAAGGTTCTTTCCGTCCGGTGACACCGCCACGTCGCTGATAAACTGTTCAAGGTTTGTCAGATCCTGAAGGTGTTCTCCCGCTCCTGCTGCAAACCGGATATTCGTCGGTTCAGGGTCAATCCCCTTCTCATTTGCCTCATCCGTTTTTTGATAATCCTCTTTCACGGAATAATGCAGAAGCGCAAAATCGTTTTGGCTGCTGTTATAAAAGAAGCTGCTCACACTGTCGTCTTTCTCATCGGCGGCGGGATACAGATTTTCATAACGTTTCGTTTTCAAATCAAAAGATGCGAGACGGAAAATATCTTCATCCGCTTTTCCGAGACGGAAATAAATGTGCGTCAGATCCTTTGATAAAAACAGACTGTCAGCGCTTGCCGTTCCTTTATAAAGCACCGTCTTCTTTTTCGTCTTCAGATCAAGCTTATACAGACGCATCTCATTTTGGTCATTATTCCCGACAAAATAGAGCACCTGATGGGCGTCATCCAGCGCAAACGCCGGATATGCCGAAAGCTTTTCCTCGTACAGCACGCGGCTGTCTTCGTAATATTTCGTCATCAGATCTTTGTCTGTAATGGAAACAAGCAGCTTGTCATGGCCGCCGGAGACAACGGCTTTTCCGCCGCCGTCGCTTTTTCCTTTAATCAGTAAAACGGCCGCGATGACCGCCGCCGCCAAAACGGCGGCCAGCAACACCCAGATCCATCGTTTCTTCTTCATTATCAATCTCTCCGTCAATCAGAAAAAGCAAGAATCAGTGTCCTTGCTTTTTAAGATGGTCTATTTTAATAGCTGTAGTGTCCGGATACTCTTCCTTTGCTTAACGGATATCCGAGCGCTTTGAACGCTTTCGGGCTGACATCCAATACGGCATTCGGCATACGGCCTACATCATTTTTGTATACGGTGATAACCTTTTTCGGTTTTGCTTTTGCATAAGCTCTGATTTTCGTTCCGTTTCTCGGAACGTCAAATCCTAATTTTGTCGCGCAATCCCAGTGTCCCAGTTTTTTACCGGAAGATCCTTTTTTACCGACTCCATTATACCATGTAATATTTCCGTTCACTTTTTTAGCACTTGCATCAGAAGAGTAACTGATCGCTCCCAGCGTGCTTCCTGCTAAAATCAATAAGGCTAAGAATAACTTCTTCAAGCTTTCGTCCTCCTGATTCTTTATTCTAGGCAAAATTATACACCAAGAAAACGATTATAATATTTCAATCACTTTACATGTTCATTACAACGTGATGAGACATGCACATAACGACGGCACAATTTCCTGTTCTATATAATCCCATGGTAAATTATACTACAAAATTTAATTCATTAGCGTTATAATATTCATAGAGTATTTCTGCATTCAATATGGACTTTTTATAAGGCCTATTGATAGTTGCATAATATGATATATTTTGAGAAATCAGGCTTTAGGAAGCAGGCACTTTATTCCTTTTAACCGTGGTTCATATTGATCATGTACCTATACTCGTTTCAATCAGACTAGGAGTGATAATCAATGAAAGCGGCAAGATGGCACAATCAAAAAGACATTCGAATCGAAAACATTGATGAACCTAAAGCAGAACCGGGTAAAGTCAAAATTAAAGTCAAATGGTGCGGGATTTGCGGAAGCGACCTTCATGAATATTTGGGAGGCCCGATCTTTATTCCGGTCGGCAAACCTCATCCGTTAACAAACGAAATGGCGCCCGTCACGATGGGCCACGAATTCTCAGGAGAAGTCGTGGAAGTGGGCGAAGGCGTCAAAAATTACAGCGTCGGCGACCGTGTCGTCGTGGAACCGATTTTTGCCACACACGGACACCAGGGAGCCTATAACCTTGATGAACAAATGGGATTCTTAGGCTTAGCCGGAGGCGGCGGCGGATTTTCTGAATATGTATCCGTTGACGAAGAATTGCTGTTTAAGCTTCCTGAAGAGCTTTCTTACGAACAGGGCGCGCTTGTTGAGCCGTCAGCGGTAGCGCTTTACGCCGTCCGCCAAAGCAAATTAAAAGCGGGCGACAAGGCGGCGGTTTTTGGCTGCGGACCGATCGGGCTGCTTGTGATTGAAGCCCTGAAAGCGGCCGGCGCCACAGATATTTACGCGGTTGAACTTTCACCGGAACGTCAGGAAAAAGCGAAAGAACTCGGCGCTATCATCATTGATCCGTCAAAAACGGACGATGTCGTTGAAGAAATCGCTAAACGGACAAACGGCGGCGTTGATGTTTCTTATGAAGTAACAGGCGTTCCTGTCGTTCTCCGCCAGGCGATCCAGTCAACAAACATTGCCGGTGAAACGGTTATCGTCAGCATCTGGGAAAAAGGAGCGGAAATTCATCCGAACGATATCGTCATCAAAGAACGGACCGTAAAAGGCATTATCGGATACCGTGACATCTTCCCTTCCGTTCTTGCACTGATGAAAGAGGGCTACTTCTCAGCAGATAAGCTCGTCACGAAAAAAATCGTGCTCGACGATCTGATTGAAGAAGGCTTCGGCGCTTTAATCAAAGAGAAAAACCAAGTGAAAATCTTAGTCAAACCGAACTAAACCGTTCGCTGAATATCAGACACATCCGAAAAAGAGCCGTTCCGGCTCTTTTTTTCATCTCTTCGTCTTTCCTTCCTTTTCCTTTTAAAAATGATCCCCTCTGCGCAAACTATTTTTCACCCTGTCCCGTCTATCCTTAGGCAGCAGCCTATGATACGTATTTTTAAAAAAGGAGCCCTTTGAAGCAATGAAGAACGAAACAGCCAAAGCGTCGCTTGTGACGTGCATAACTGAGCGCAAGGAAGACTTTTACCGGCTTGCGTACAGTTACGTAAAGAACAAGGATGACGCGTTAGATATTGTTCAGGAATCAATTCAAAAAGCGCTGACATCGGTCGAATCCGTCAAAAACCCCGATGTGATCAAAAGCTGGTTTTATAAAATTTTAGTGCGCACGGCCATTGATTTTCTCCGCAAACAGAAAAAACTGAAAGTGATGGACGATGAAACGATCGAGTTTTTAAGCCGCGGAAAGGAAGATCACTACAAGGACACAGACCTTCACGAAGCGCTTGATGACCTGCCGCATCAATATAAAACCATTATCATTCTGCGTTTCTTTGAAGACCTGAAATTAGAAGAAATCGCGGACATCACGGGGGAAAACATCAACACCGTCAAAACACGCCTTTACAGGGGGCTGAAGCTCATGCGCATTCAGCTGACGAAGGAGGATCTTTCTTAATGGAAAAGAGATTAGAACAATTAAGAGAAGAGTATAAAAGTGTGCCCATTCCTAAGGAACTGGACAGCATTGTCGAAAAAGCCCTTCAGCAAAAACCGAAGAAAAAACGAATCGTGATGTGGCCGACATCCGCGGCAGTCGCTGCGGCCGTCTTATTTACCGCCGTTGTCAATATCAACCCGGATGCCGCACAAGCCATGTCTAAAATCCCCGTCATCGGCAAAGTCGTCCAAGCCATCACATTCACGGAGATGAAGGAAGAAAAGAACCAATCAAGCATTGATGTGAAAACGCCCGCTCTGTCCGGCCTTTCCGATCATAAACTCGAAGACAGCATCAACCGGCATTATATGAAAGAAAGCAAAGAGCTGTATCAGGAATTTATGAAGGCGACCTCAAAAAGCAAAAAAGGCCACCTCAGTATTTACAGCGATTATGAGACCGTTACTGACACAGCGGATTTGATCTCAATCCGCCGTGATATCGAAAAAACGCAAGCTTCCTCTTATACGCAAAGCCGTTACATCACGATTGATAAAAAGAATGAGGCCGTGCTTACATTAAAGAGTTTATTTAAAGATGACCGTTATATTAAAGTCATCAGCCAGAATATTAAAGAACAAATGAAAAAACAGATGAAAGAAGATCCGAATAAAATATACTGGGTCGAAGATGATGATATGACGGAGCCTTTTAAAGCCATCCGCGCCGACCAGAATTTTTATATTACAGATAAGCACAAACTTGTTATTTCATTTGATGAATACGAAGCGGCACCCGGATATATGGGCGTTACAGAGTTTACAATACCGACCTCCGTCATCTCCAAGCTGCTTGTCGGAGACCGCTACATCAGATAAAGAAAGAAAAAAATCCATGATATCCGCAGATCATGGATTTTTTCTTTCGTCCCGCAACAGCCAAGATGCATAAGGGACCCTTTTCATATAACAGACGCCGGACGGGGGCTGAAAAGTTTAAGAAAATCACAGCATTTCATTCATTTTTTCTGAAACAAAATCCCCTTCCGAATGCGTCTAATTAACGGAACAAATGGAAGACTGTACAGAAATCTGCCATAGCCATCCGCAAAACAGCGAGAATTTCCGCACACATTATTGGAGGAATACCATGTCAGACAAGTCACTGCATCACCGCTATATTCCCGGACTGGATGGACTTCGCGCCTTTGCCGTCCTCGCAGTTATCGCATATCATCTGAATTTCAACTGGGCCGACGGCGGTTTCATTGGTGTTGATATCTTTTTTGTTTTATCGGGGTATTTAATTACATCTATTATATTGCCTGCCCAAGGCAATGCCATCACCCTTGATTTGCGTGATTTTTGGGTGCGCCGGATCAGGCGGCTTCTGCCGGCGGCTTATCTCATGATTATCACGACGGTCATTTGGGTCGTATTGTTTAACAGCGAGCTCCTGCATACCGTACGCGGGGATGCGGTCTCCTCACTTTTTTACATAAGCAATTGGTGGTTTATCTTTCATCAACTTTCTTATTTCGACAGCTTCGGCTCCCCTTCGCCATTAAAAAACCTTTGGTCGCTGGCGATTGAAGAACAGTTTTATATCATATGGCCCTTCCTGCTGCTTGCGGGAATGTACATATGTAAAACACGGGCCCGGCTTGCGGCCGCGGTCATGTTCCTCGCGTTATGTTCGGCAGTCGTAATGAGTATGATGTATGTGCCCGGCGGAGATCCGAGCCGCGTTTATTACGGGACGGATACCCGCTCATTTGAATTGCTGATCGGCTGCGCTTTAGCTTTAGTGTGGCCGATGAAACGATTATCTTCCAAACGGCTGCCGAGCAGCATGAAACACCTGCTTCACGGGACGGAGCTTGCTGCTTTTGCCGCGCTGCTGCTTTGCGTCTTTTACACAGATGAATATGAACCCTTCCTGTACAAGGGCGGCATGCTTTTGATCAGCATCACCGCAGCGGTTCTTGTCGCATGTTTATGCCATCCGAGCAGCTTTTTGGGACATGTCCTTTCATGGAAGCCGCTTCGCTGGATCGGAACGAGATCATACGGAATCTATCTTTGGCATTACCCGGTTATCGTGCTGAGCACACCCGTACAGGAAATCGGAAATCCGGTTTATTGGCACTGCGCCGTCAGAATCGGCGCCACTTTCATTCTTGCCGAGCTGTCTTACCATTTCATTGAACAGCCGATCCGCACTGCGGGCTTCCGGCCATTTTTACGCCGCGTGTTTCTGAACCGCTTTCTGGAATGGAAGACGTCCTCTGTCATCAGCAGAATGTCGCTCGGCCTTATTCTTGCCGCCATTCTCGTATTTGCGGGCGGGCTGTCAGGGATAGCCGAAGAGAAAAAACAGCCGCAATGGACGTACGCGCAAAATGATCAGCAAGAAACCGCCGCCTCTTCGCACAAAACGGCCGATCACGATCAGCCTGCAAAAGAAGAAGACAGCAAGAAAAAACACGGCGGCGAAAAAACGGATACCGCGTCAGACAAAAACAAGAAAGAACCAGCAGACAAATCAAAAACAAAGAAAAATGAAGAGAAAAAGGAACGGTCATCTCAAAAAGCGGCTGATTCAAAACAAACACAGCCTCAGCAAGACGTACTGGCCATCGGTGACTCGGTGATGCTGGACATTGCGTCATACCTGCGGCAGTCCCTCCCTCATGTCACCATCGACGGAAAGGTAGGAAGACAAGTCTCTCAAGCACTCCAGCTCACTTCGGAATATGCGTCATTTAATCAGCCGGACAAAGCGGTCATCATCGAGTTAGGGACGAACGGCTATTTCACAAACAGCCAAATTGAATCACTGATCAGCTCCTTTTCAAAAGCCGATATCTATCTTGTCAACACACGTGTGCCGCGGCAGTGGGAAAGCAAAGTAAACGAATCATTGCGCCGGCAGGCCGAGTCACGCAAAAATGTGACGCTTGTCGATTGGCACGCAAAAGCATTGCAGCACCCTGAATACTTCACACCGGACGGCGTCCATCTCATACCTGAGGGATCAAAAGCGCTGACATCCCTCATCGTCCAAACAATGAAATCATGACAAAAAAAGAGGCCCAAAAAAGGCCTCTTTTTCGCATATCGTCAGGCAAGCTTCTGTCCGCAATTCGGACAAAAATTCGCGCCTTCCGTTTTCGTTCCGCAGTTCGGACAGAATTTCGGCTTAGCCGCTCCTTCCGAGCCGTTTGCCGGTGCCGTCCCCTGATTCTGCTGACTTTGATCTTGCTGCGGCTGGTTCTGCTGATTTTGGTTCATTTGGTTCATCATTTGATTTGCCACATTCATTCCCATCATCATGCCCGCCATGTCGGAGGCAGCGCCGCTTCCGTTCATTTTGCCGGATGACATTCCGTCCGTCATGGAAATCTGCTGATAGCGGTTCACATCGCCCACCATGCCGTAAGAAGCGTTTTTCGTAATCATATCCTGAACTTCCTGCGGATAGTTAAAGCTCATAATATTGAAGCCCGTAATCGACATGCCGTCTCCGATCAGCTGCATATCAAGATCTTCTTGAATCCCTTTTCCGATTTCAAAGGAATTCGACTGCAGATTGAACATGTCTTTTCCTTCTCTGGTGATCCATTTCATCAAAAGCTGATCGAGAATAGACGTAATCCGGATTTTAATGTCCTCCACTAAATAGCTGTCTTTGACACCCGCAATCTTATCAATCAATCCGATGTAGTCAATGACCTTGAAGTTAAATGTGCCGTTTGCGCGGATCGGCATACCGCCCGGCATACCTGCCGCCGGAATGTTGATAGCGTTTTTTGTGCCCCATTTCACGGTGAACTCCTTCGTATTCACAAACAGCACTTCAGCCCGCATGCCGCTGTTAAAGCCAAACTTAAACCCTTTTAGTGTAGATAGAAACGGAATGATTTCTGATTCGATATCATAATCGCCGTCATCACGGAAAATCCCTTCAATCTTCCCGTTGTATAAAAAGATGGCATCCTGTCCCGGCCGGATAATCAGACGGCTGCCTTTTTTAATTTCACGGTTGTTCCATTTATAGAAAACCATGTCGTCTCTGAATTCTTCCCATTCCACCACATTTGCTAACTGATTTCTGAAAAAACCCATGTATGCTCAAATCCTTTACATATAATTTAAAAACTACCCTTGCTTCCGCTGTAACTCGTGCCGCCCCTCGTGACTCCGCCGTCATTGTCATTATCTTTATCAGGCTTTTTTTCTCTTGTAACGTCGGTTCGGATATATGTGTCGTGCTGGCTCAGCACTTCAGACGTATCGTGATCCATATACGTGCTGCCGGTGACGGTGACCTTGCCGCCGGAATTGTACACCATCACAGTGACGGCGATTCCGGCCGCGGCTGCGGCAATAATGAGCTGAAACCACCATGTGAGCAGCAGATTGTCAGACTTGTCGTCCGGGCTTTTCCCCATATCTTTATAAGCCAACTTGATGTAGGTCTGAAGCGCCTTTTCATAATGGCCTGCGGAAATATCTGACGAGATCGTATTTCTGATCGTATTCAGCCGGCTGTTATTCAAATACGTCTCCGCCTTTTTATATCCGGAGATAAATACTTCCCGATTTTTCATATCAATTGTCAAAATCGCCGTGCTTCCGCTAAAATGACTGTCATAAAAATCACCGGCGTACTGCTCGATGTCCTTACCGCCCGTTCCGTTTGCGGTCAGAATGATAAAATCGGTATGGCGCTTTGCCCCGAGCTTCCCGGCCAATTCCTCAAGTTTCTTCGTTTCATCCTTCGTTAATAAATGAGCATTGTCATAAACATATTGCTTCTGTTCCGCGGCAGACGCCGATGTATGTAAACCAAAAGACAGCAT
The DNA here is from genome assembly GCF_046535335.1 of Bacillus sp. SIMBA_026. Lineage (NCBI taxonomy): Bacteria > Bacillati > Bacillota > Bacilli > Caryophanales > Bacillaceae > Bacillus > Bacillus sp. SIMBA_026. The sequence goes on from NZ_JAWRWX010000004.1 coordinate 122,389, forward strand.
CAGAAAAAGGACGAAGCAGAAGAGACACGCTTTTTTCATCGATACTTTCATCAAAAACCGCCTCCTATCATAAGTGAGACGAGTCTTAATGCTAAAAACGCACCGGCGGTTATGCCGCCGAACCACGCGGCCACTTTTCCGGCACTGATCGGCGGTTTGCCGACAACCTTGCCCGTCTGCCCGTTCATCGCAAAAATGTGTTCAGCCCGCTCATAGTCGTAGCTGACCATCCAGACCGGAAGCAGTACGTAAAAGCTGCTGATTTTATCGGTCTGAATCTGCTCATCCGTAATGTCAGCCGTCGTATATCCGGAGAAGGTGGATCTGATATAAGAATCAATATAATGGCTGATTTTATCCTTCGCCCGCGGAAAGAGATCGTCATCGGTATAATTGTACTTTTCCGCTATATATCCCGCTAAATAGGCCGTATTAAACTCCTTCAGCTCACTGTATGAGTAAGGCTCCAATTTGTCCATTAATTCATCACTCATTTTTTCTGAAGCGTCGACCGGAATTTTGAGATAATCAAGATTGATATCGCGGTACGCGTTGTAATACTCGGTCTCCGTCACCCGGTATTCTCCATCATCATAGTGATGCACTCTCGTACAAACGGCATTGACCTGAACCTTGCTGTTTAAATCAAACATCCAAAATGGCACGTACATGCCCGTTATGCTCTTCACCCGATCGGCAGACATAAATCCTTTCGGTGTCAGACGGCCGTTTCGGCACCACTTTTTAAAAGCGCTCATGGCCTCTTCTTTACTGATCGTAAAAGGAATCACCATCGAAGGCGCGAGACTTCCCGATAATCGGTCGGCGAGAACGGCGGCTCCTCCGCAAAACCCGCACGTCGTGGCCGTCGTTTCCGCCTCAGTCATTAATACCGCGCCGCAATTCTCACACCGGTACTCGTTCGCCTCATTTTCGGAAAATCTCGTCGTTATATACTCTTTTGGCAGGCTCTCAATCTGATCCTGCCGCCCGCAGCTGTGACATGTCAGCATGCCGGATGAACTGTCAAAGACCATATCATCGCCGCAGTTCGGGCATTTATAAGAAATGATCATTCTGTTTCTCTCACTTTCTCTTTATATCGGACAAAGCTGCAGCCCGCTGTCTATTGATCTTTACTGAAAAGCATTTTCTGCTTGAGCGCCGCCAATTCATCATCGACACTGCTTTGATTGCTGTCATATTTAGCCGTCAGATCGTCAATATCGTCTTTCGGAGACGCGTTCAGCTCAGCCATCGCATTGGCATGATCAAGCGCTTGGTTGACCTTGTCTTCCATTCTGCCAAAAGCTGTCATCGATTGGCCCGCATTTGACACAGAGGACCCCAATTTGTTCATTCTCTCCTGCGTTTTTGCCACAGACCACTTCGCTTTGATGGCATTTCGGCGCGACTCAAGCTCTCCGATATCAGCGACAAGCTTGTCATGCATTTTGCGCATTTGAGACGCGTTGGAAGAAGCGAGCTGATAAGCCGTCTGCAGCTCAGTCAGTCTTGATTCAACAGCCGCTTTTCTTTCCAAAAACGTCCGCGCATCGGCTTCATTGCCGGCCTGCAACGCTTTCATCGCATAACTTTCCATCTTTTCGGCATCAGCCTGGCATTCTGTTAACGCTCTTTTCGCCCGCTGTTCCTCAGCCATGACAGAAGCCGTCTCCGCTTTCACTTTTCCTAAATCACTGTTCAGATTCCGCAAATATTGATCAACCATTTTTTCAGGGTTTTCAGCTTTATCCAGCAGCGCATTGATATTGCTTGACATGATGTCTTTAAATCTTCCTAAAATACTCATTTTTCATTTTCCTCCCAAAATTAAATAGTAACAAGTTCATAGTTATATATACTGTTTTTTTCAAAAAAAGTTTCATTTTCTCATGAATTTATGTATTTTATATGAAAATAGTCTCATTCAGCCCATTTGTGCCGGCGGAAATTCTTTATGACCAGATACAGTGAGAACAAAAAATAAATAAAAAGCCCGATCATCAACCCGCTCACTAACGGGTAATGCTTCGCCGCATACACAAAGAATCCAGCTGCGAAATCTGTTCCGGACTTGTAATCGTATCCGTCCCATTCAAAAGCTTTGAGAATTTAGCCGTATAATTCCAATCAAACGAATCAGATACAAGCTCACTCCCCTGATACCAATTGACAGCGGCGAGACAAAGAAAACAAAAAACAGAAAACGCGCATTGCACAATAAGAAAAACATGTTTCATGAAAAACATTCCTCCGCGGTTCAATATCACAGGCCGTCACACTATACATGACGGCAGCAGCAGAAACTTGGTTTTACTCAGAACTGATAAAAAAGTTATTGTATGTACTTCACAGCGGTTCAATTTACTGGATGCCTTTCTAAAGTATACCGTATATCGAAAAGGGTTTCAGACCTAAATAAAAGAGGATGCTTCCCGAAGTCCGATGACTTTCAAGAAGCATCCTCGATATTTTACAGTGATACTTCAACCTCTTTTAAACTCGGCAAAGCATCGATCGCACCGATTTTGGTGCACACGAGCGCCCCCACCTTATTGGCAAATGAGACAATATCACGCAGCTTCGCAAAATCTTCGGCTGCTGTCTGAATCTCATCGGTGCGTGCCAACTGATACAGCGCCGCGCCGACAAACGCATCTCCCGCTCCCGTTGAGTCTATTGATGTCACCGGAATGCTCGGAATGATGTCAATATCCTTCCCATTTGAAAGAAGGGTCCCGCTTTTCCCGAGTGTCACCGCCACAATGCCGGCCCCGAGCTCATGAAGAACCGCAACACCTTCTTTATGATCCTTCGCACCGCTGATGATCTCAAGCTCCTCGTCACTGACTTTCACAAAATCACTTATGGCAACGGCTTTTTTTGCGGTATTTATAAACTCTGAAACTCTTCCTTTCCATAAATCCTCACGGTAGTTAGGATCGAAGGAAATAAACTGTCCATTGTCTTTCGCAATCGACATCAGCCGTAAATAGGCTGAGCAAAACGGATCAGATAACAATGCTGTCGCTGATCCGAAATGAAGGATTTTCGCATCGTTTACCTTTTCCAGATCAATATCCTCCAGCGTAAACAAAGCGTCCGCTCCTCTGTTAAACACAAAGTCGCGCTCCCCATTTTGTTTTAATGAAACAAACGCAAGCGTTGTAGGCGCTTTCTCATCCATGACGAGCATAGAGGTATCGACGTGTACGGCGTCCAATGTCTGCTTCAGAAAATACCCGAACGGATCTTTGCCTGTTTTTCCGCTGAAAGCCGCGTCTCCGCCCAGCTTAGCAATCGCTGCCGACACATTCGCCGGTGCCCCGCCGGCACTTTTTAAGAAATTACGTCCTTTCGTCAAATCAACATCCACATCGGTACAAAAGAAATCAATTAACAATTCTCCAATACAAATAACAGATTGGCTTCCCACATTATCACACTCATTTATCAATTCTCGATTATAGTTTCAGTATAGTGCTTTCTGTCATAAATACAACCGTTTACATAGAATATTTTAAATTTTACGTATACTCATCTTGCAGCTCTTTGCTCCAGATCAGACATCATCTGCTGATATTTTTTTTCAGTTAAAGGATAAAAAGAAATAAGAATAATAGACAGCAGAATGAACAATCCCGGAATGAGCGCATTCATATTTTTAATCGCATTCAATGACGAGGCCGTCTGATCGGTATTCGCGGCATATCCGGCGATTCCGAGATAAACGGCCGAAAATGACCCGGCTAACGCAACTCCGAGCTTATTGATGAAACTCATGCTCGAAATCACCACGCCATCAGCCCGGACTCCGGTTTTCCATTCCGCATAATCGACACAATCGGCAACCATTCCCCAAGCAAGCGTATTTAAAGGCGTCGTAAAAAATCCCGAAACGAAAAGCCAAAAGAAAATAAGCGGCAGCGAAGAATACGATGTAAACTGAAGGCCCGCATAAGAAATTAGCGACAGCGCCGCCGTGATGATCATAACCTGCTTCCGGCCCCGCTTCTCAGAAAAGAAAGGAATAAACAGATTGCTGATCAGCGCTGCGCCGAAAAACAATACGGTTCCTAAAAACACAAATTCCTTATGGCTGACGTTATACGTAAAATAGTACACCATCGTGCTGAGCTTAATGTTAAACCCAATCGCAAACGCCAAAAATGCAGAAACCAAAATGAGCAAAGGCTTGTTTCGGAACAAAACAGACAACGTCTTTTTCATTCCTTGTTTTTTTCTTTTTTCAGGCTGAATCCGTTCCCGCACAGTAAAGAAACTGAACAGATTCAATGCGATGCTCACCGCCGCATAGATAAGCGCCGTCATCTGGAATCCAAACGCCTGATCTTTCCCGCCGATCAGATCTGCAAGCGGTGTCGCACAGGAAATCGATAACAGAATTCCGATATAAACCAAAATCATCCGGGTCGTCGTCAGAACCGTCCGTTCCTCCACGGAATTCGTCATCCGCCCCGTTAAGCTGTTGACCGGAATCGTCTGCATGCTGAAGGACATCCCAAGCAGAATATAAGTGATGTACGCATAAACCATGTTCCCCGTCTCGCCGAAATGAGGGGTCGTGAAGCATAAGAACGTAAATAGCGCAAAAGGAAATGCTACCCACAAAAGATACGGCCTTGCCTTTCCCCATCTTGTATTCGTCTTGTCTAAAATCACGCCCATAATCGGGTCAAAAATAGCGTCCAGCACCCTTACGATAAGAAACAAAGCTGCAATGACCGCAGGCTTAATGCCGCCGACGTCTGTATAATAGAATAATAAGTATGCGTTTACAAACTGAAAGATAATATTGTACGACATATCGCCGAATCCGTAGCCGATCCGTTCCATCCAGGACAGGCCGCGATATTTCGTCTTTACTGCCGCTGCTTTTTCTGTTTCAATCATCATTTCCCACCCCAAGAATCCGTTTTCATTTTTGATAAGCAAGAGGGAGAATGCAAAGATCCTCCCCGTTCACTCAGCGATTTGGATACACCATCACTTTTAAGCATTCATTTTTGTATTGAAAGGCCCGTTCCATCGCCTCTTGCGTCTGCTCCAGCGGATATTGGTCCGTTATAAGGTGCTTCGTGTCCACTATGCCGGAAGCGAGAAATTCAATTCCCTTCGGATACGTATTCGCATAACGGAAGATTCCGTATATATCAATCTCGTTATCTGCAATAAACGGCACATTGAGCGGAATCTCGTTCTGAGAAGGCAAACCGACAATCGCCAGTTTTCCGCCCCGGCGCACGGAAGCCAGTGCGGATTGCAATGCCGCCGGATTCCCCGCTGTTTCCCAGGCGGCATCAACGCCTCTGCCATTCGTGATCGTTGTGATTTCTTCACCGGCATCCTGTTCCCGGACATTGATGACATGAGTCGCTCCCATTTTTTTCGCGGCATCTAACCGCAGCGGCTCCAAGTCGGTCACAATGATTGTGCCTGCCCCGTATGCTTTCGCTGCCGCAACAGCCATTAATCCTACAGGCCCCATTCCCATAATCGCAATTGTTGATCCGGGCTGAAGCTTTGTTCTCGCGGCCGCATGAATGCCGACAGAAAACGGTTCGATCAAAGCCGCATCTTCATAGGATAGTGAATCCGGAATCGAGAAAACAAAGTCCTGACGCATTTTGATATATTGGACAAACGCGCCGTCAACCGGCGGTGTCGCCAAAAACTGTACATCCGGGCAAAGATTATAACGCCCCTCCTTACACGCCTCACAGCGTCCGCATGTGACACCGGGTTCGACGGCGACACGGTCTCCCACCTTGAATTGATCGACAGACGATCCGACAGCGGCAATTTCTCCCGCGCATTCATGACCGAGGATAAATGGTTTTTCCACTACATAATTGCCTATTCTGCCATTTGTATAGTAATGCAGATCAGATCCGCAAATTCCGACAGCCATCACCTTAATCAACACTTCATCATGATTGATCTCAGGCACGGGCAATGTTTCGATTTTGATTTCTCTCGTGTTGTGCATAACCGCCGCTTTCATATTTTGAGGCACTGTGTGAGTCATTTGGCAAAATCCTTTCTCTGCTTTGAAATGTAAGTGCATACATTTTTGTTTTCTCTATTACTGCCCCTATTTTATCTGCTTTTCAAGACGTACAACAGCCTTTCCTGCTGTATAAAAGGACAGCGGCACTGTACTTTTTATTTTTTCATATACAAAAAACACTGAATTGATAAAATAGTACTAATAGGAGGTGCAGGTTTTATGGCTGAACTTGAAGATCAAAAACAATTTGCGGAATTGCTGGCACCGGGCGTCAAGTCATTAAAACTTCATCCTGATTATAAAGTCAGAAGGAAAAAGAACGAAAAAACAGGACAGTCTTATTTAGATAACATTTCACACCAGCTGGGAGTTTCCCCAAACACGATTAAAAGCTGGATCGGACAGATGGGTGTGAACTATGTTCCCGGAAGAATTGACGACGGAAAACTGTTCGGAATGATCTGGATCATTCTTGAAAAAACCGATATGAATATACAGTGGTTTACCGACCTGCTTGAAACCACAACCATACCTGTCATCAAACCTGCATTGCCTGTATGGGCAGCATCTTGCCTTAAAAAAGCAAAAACGTTAAGAAAAGACGGATCATTCGGTTCACCGCTTGACGAAGATATTGAAAAAACAGTCAAACGTTTATTTCCTGAGGTTCCCGACCATAAAACGAATACGCTTACAGAACAGATCCCTTTGACACACAATTTACCGTCACGCTGGTCGGGTCACTTTATAGGACGAAGATTTGACATCGAGGCGATACAGCAATGGATGCTTTCCCCATCACCCGTCTGTTTAATTACCGGATGGGCAGGCATGGGAAAAACGACAACTGCTCTAGAAGCAGCCTATTCCTGTATCGGCGATTCCTCGGATTGGCCCGCATTCAACAGCATCATCTGGCTCAGTGCTGACTGGAAAGGATTAAGCTTCAGCGATTTTTTAAATACGATTGCATATCAGCTGGGTCGAACGGAACAAATTGATAAGTCAATCAATGAAAAACGGTTTGTCGTCCGCAATGCGTTAGCCAATTACACCAGGGAAGAACCAGTATTACTTATCGTTGACAGCGCTGATACCGCAGAAAGCGACATTCTCGAATTCATCACCAGCCTGCCCCAAGGTGTGAAAATCCTCCTTACAGCTCGGGAGAACTTGAAGCAAACATTCAGAGAAGGCTTTGGAGAAATGGTGACCATTCAACTGAGCGGACTTGAAGTAACGGATGCCCTGGAGTATTTTCATCAAGAAGTGCACCGCTGCCTGCAAATATGCAACGACCCAACTAAACAAGCAAAGCTAGCGCAGCTGCTGGAACTATCTCCTGAATTGAAGAGCGAGTTCATTTCAGCGACTGCCGGAAACCCGAAAGCCATGGCACTCAGCATCGCCTATATGTCAGACGATGACATTCCCGCTCAACAGCTGATTCATGAGCTCGGAAAAGCAGGCTACTCACTATTAGATCTGTTTGATTTTCTATTTGGGCGCACATGGCACAGATGCAATGAAGACACCCGGAAACTATGGCAGGTGCTATGCTTTTTCAGCAAGCCGCCAGATGAAAAAAGTCTGGCGGCAGCAGCTGGATTAGACGCTCGCCGTTTTCATTACGCTGTTGAACAAATGCGGTCATACGCTTTGATTCAGCCGGAACGAAGCAAAGGAAGAACACAGTACTTAGTGCATCAAACCGTTGTCGCATACGGAGAACAGCACTTATCTGAAAAACAGGACTTTGAAAATGAGGCGCGCAGGCGGTGGGCGCATTATTATATTCATTATGCGGAAACCCATTTAAAGCGGGAACAGCCAAACTCTATTTATTGGAGCTATCTCCTTGGACGTGATTTAGACCAAATCAAAACAGAATGGCCAAACATCCTAAAGGTGATCAAATGGTCAAGCGAAACCAGACAAAATGAAATCCTAATTGAACTCATCACTCGCATCAGCCATTTTCTAAGCAGAATCAATCTGCCCTTACGAATCGAATACGGCCGTAAAGCCGCCGACGCCGCCCATCAATTAGGCAAACACACGCTAGAAGCGTTCTTCCGAATCGACACAGCAGGCTGGGCACTCATGGAAGTCAATGATTTAGACGGGGCACTTCAACAAATTGAAGACGGACTGAAGAATCTGGAACAATCAGACACTGAAGAGCAAGACGTTCACGATCTAAAGGTATGGGGACTCGCACTGCAATCGAGGCTGTTTTTAAAAGCCGGAAGTCATGAAAAAGCAGAAGTGATTTTAATCGATATCAAAGATCAACCGATTTCCCCTGCGATTCAGCACAGAGTTCTATTGGTTCGCGGAGATCTGAGCTTTGTGAAAGGTCATAATGAAGAAGCCATTCAATTATACGAAGCGGCAAATGAGATCAGCTCCATGTATGGGGGCGAAAAAACGATAGAAGCCTATTTCAATTTGGGTATAGCTTACGTGAAGTGTGATCTGTTTGAGAAAGCGGAAGAAGCTTTTGAGCAGATGCTTTATGACAAACATAACGCGAATCAGGTTGAGTTGATTTATTATTATTACGGGATGGCACTCCTGCTGTTCCGTAAAGGCGAGCATACGAAAGCGATGGAATTTAATCAGAAGGCAATTCTTTTGATTGATTCGTGGGAGCCTGCGATTGGGATTCGAGGAGAGGTGGAACAATTGGGTGAGGCGCTTGAAGGAAATGGACGGGCTTGAGGCTTTACTTGAGATGAAACAACGATGGCCTGATATGAAGATTGTGCTCATGACAACGTTTGAGGATACCTTGCAGGCGTCAACTGCATTGGAGAACGGGGCGGAAGGCTACATGCTGAAGTCGATTCATCCGCGGGAGATGAAGGAAGCCTTGAAACTTATTTATAACGGTGGAACCTGGATCGACCAATCGGTCGCTACGCGAGTTTTCGAAGAGATAAAGCGTCAACGCGAGCAGTTGGAGAAGATCGGCTCAAGTAAGGACAGCTACCCGTACAGGCTTACGAAACGAGAAATGGAGATTCTGGAGCATCTGTCAAACGGCCTGCGCTACAAGTCAATCGCCGCAAAGCTATTTTTATCGGAGGGAACGGTCCGCAATTACTGCTCGAAGCTCGACGTCAACAACCGTGAAGAAGCAATAAAAATGGCGCGAACGGAGAATATTGTGTAGGAGCAGGAGAACTTTTTCGATATTTCTCTTGTTTTTTTCAAATGCTTCTTCCCCATAATAATCAAATCGTTTATCAACCTTAACAAGCTAAAGTCACATAATAGTAGTTTGAACCATTATAGAAATTTAAACTGTTTTTCAACAAAAAAAGTGCATTAGTCCTTCTTGGATCAACACACTAGTTAAATTTATAAGCTCCTTATATGTTTTTTTATTTTTAACACGTTTCTTATTAAACCCTTTTTATATGTATCTTAGTCAGAATGTTTAATAGATTAACTACAGGAATGCTATCCTGCCCCGATAGTTCATTACGGAAGTCCAAAATCAAGTATTGATATCGCATCTTTTTTATAAACATCGTGACTTTATTTCAAAGCTACAAAAAGCCCTCCAGTTAATTTGGAGGGCTTAGCATGCGTTTTTTCCATAATCATATACTAAGTCTTTCTGAATTGATTAAACATAGAAGAAACTCATTCAAAATGGAGGAATGGAGAAATAACAGCTGTTATGTTTATGGAAATGTTAGAAGAAAAGTAGCATCTCTCCTATAGGAAATGCTATTTTTCCTCCTATTGTAAGAATGATGGTACTCCCCTTAAATATTTGCTATGATTCATGTTTGGATGAATCCTTACTTCTGCTTAATAGGCAAAGCATGATAACCAAAAGCCAAATCGAGTAAGGCACTCGCTTCTTGACGTAGTAACAGATCCTTCGGACGGAAGGTAAAGGATCCGTCGGCGTGGATGGTAGTATCAGGGTCTACGATTCCTTGTGAGGCAAGTGCTTGAATGGCTTGGACCCCCCAGTCATCCGCAGCATCAAGCAATTTTACTTTAATAGCTTTGTCAGGCTGAATCGGTTTCATGTCATGAATTTGCTTTAAGTTTTGAATCATGGTTGCTGCGACCTGTCGGGTAATCGGAGTAGCACGGTCATACCCTGGAATTCCTTTCATAATTTTTTCCCTTGCCTCCTTGGAGTCGTCTGGAAAACCGTTCCATCCATAAGCAAGTAACAACGTATCCGCAAACTCTCCTTGTGTCATGATGTCCATCGGATTGAATAGATTACCTGTTTTAGCACCCATAATATTTAGAGCATGAAGATTATCAATGTGACTTCTATAGTTACTCTTTTGTGGAACGTCATCAAAAGGTGGTTTGTTGTTAATTCTCTGGGCATCTGCTACAAAATCAAGGCTTTTAGGAGAGTTGTAGTGAAAATATGCGATTTCTCCAGCTGAATTCTTTTTGAAAGCAACTTTGTTGCCTTTCGAATCTTCAAATAACAACGGATGAATCATTTTGAGAACTTGTTTTCCAGTTGTTCCACCCTCCATGACCAAATTCCCATTTTCATAAGTAAAATGAGTGCGAATTGCAGCGAAACGCGTATTTTGGAATAAGCCCAAGTATTTATGAGCTTCTTTTTCCTCTAACGGGAGATAACTTGTTTTTACTTCATTCTTCTTAGCAGGGAAATAGTGATCCATGAGAGTTTCATATATGTCTATACTCATCATTGAATCATTATTGTAAGACATGAAGAATGCTGTTTTTTGTTCAGGCACTAAAATCAGCATTGATTGATGTCCAGGCATGCTTCCCCCTTTTATTACAACGTGTTGACCGTTAGCAAATTCATTAAAAGGCGTTTCAAATCCAATTGTTGCAACAGGAATCGTCTTATCTGCGAAAACTTGGTAGTCATGCATCATATCCATGCTTCTTTTACTTACGATTTCTTTACCTCCAAACTTTCCATTCTGTAGCTGCATAATCATGTACTTTGACATGTCTTCTCCAGTGGACAAAATGCTTCCTTGTGGTGCATCTGTTAGACCATGCCCACTTGTTGGAATAGGATCGCCAGTGGGACCGTAATGTGTAGCCATTCTCTTGAGAAGATCAGGCGTAAAACGTACACTTGTAGACTTCATGCCTAATGGTTTGAAAATATTCTTTTCCATATATCGTGAGAAAGATGAGCCCGTAACATTCTCCACTGCATATCCTGCGAGTGCAAATGCGAAGTTGTCATACGTATAAGCTTCACCGGGCGGCCGTACCACCGTCGGCATATGTTTAGAGAAAAACTCCTTCATCGGGATATCTTGATTAACGTATTCTGGTCCGGTTATTGTAGTGATATCGGGAAAATCCACGCCGCTGGTATAGGTCAGCATATCAAACAGGGTGAGGGGTTTTCCTGTTTTATTGGGTATTTTCAATCCACCGAGATATTGTTGTACATCTTGATCTAGTTTAAGCTTTCCTTTATCGACTTGTTGCATCACGGCCAAGGCAGTAAAAGTTTTCGAGACTGAAGCAATTTGGAAGACCGTTTCCTTATTGACGGGAATCTTCTTTTCTTTATCTGCATAACCGTACCCTTTATTGATGACGACCTTTCCATCATGGACGACGACAAAACTTGAACCGTTTACATTGTACTCCTTCATTTTTTCCTCAAATAACGGATCAGCAAAAGATTCTATTTCTTTTGCATTATTGGGAGCTTTCGTCATTTGGACATCGGGCGTGGATGTCGATGGTTTTGATTCTCCAACTTCTGATGATTGTGGGGAACATGCAGAAATCATGCTAGTAGAAGTGAGAAGAATTGCGAGACTGAGTGTATTGATTGCTTTTTTCATTTTCGGACTCTCCTTTGTTTGACTGAAATTTTCTTGTCAGCACAACGAGTAGTCAGCTCGTCAGTGTATAAACCGAGTGTAGCAATCGGAAAGTCATAGTAGCTAGTGACCTTTCGTCATCTTCATGCATGACATAAAAAATAGAGCGTAGTACGGATAGTTTTATAGTCATGACCTATAAATCATGACACTTTGACACTACCGTATGTGACAGGCGAAAAGTTAGAATCGAAGAGCGGCTCATAACGTATTAGTAAAGAAAAAGGAGGAGAAACTCTAATGTCGAAAGAAGCAGCTCAAAAAAGTTTGCAAGATTTCTACTTTTTTTTGTTTACCTTCGGATCTGGATTGTTTTACTTTTGCTTCTATTTGGCCAGCATTACATTTGCACTCGTGATGACAGTTATCTTCGTAGGTATTCCCTTGTTAGCGAGTGTGTTGCGGACAACTCACACGTTTGTCCAGTATGAACGTATTCAGACGAAGGTTTATACGGATATATCGATAGAGCCAATCCTACCAAGGACAAAAAGTGGAGGGGATAAATGGATTGAAGCGAAAGAAGCAATTCTTAATAGTAACAATTGGAGGGCTATTTTTTGGCTCATGCAGAAGTTTCTTATTGGGGTAATTAGCCTCTTATGTGCCGTTATATTGTATGTAGCTCCGCTTGTATTTATCGTTACACCGTTACTTTTTCAATATCTTGATGTATATTTATTAGGAATAACTGTGAATTCATGGAAGGAATCTATATGTGTCATGATCGCTGGGGGTATTCTCTCCTGGATACGTACTTGTATTGGAAACAGTTTAGTTCAAATGATTGGAAAGTACACGATTTCCATGTTCAAAGCTATTAAGGGGTGATAATTTGTTTGGGATTTTGAAACAATGGTTTTGGTATGACTGGATATTACTTTGTATACGTTTTGTCATCTGGCTCTCAATGATGTTAACTACTATCCAACATCAAGACCATTTGACTGTGCCACTTTGGATCATCATTCTTTGGGAAGTAGCCTCATTTTCAGTACCTTGGATTTGTTTAATGTTCAGTTATCGCTATTATCTGTTTACTGAGATAATTTTGTTTGGTGGAGTTTGCTTCTACTTAATCTTATTATTTCCAGCGGCTTATCTTGCTTTTTTAATGCCGACTTTCATGATCGCGGCAAATAGTGCCCATAAATCATACCGTTGGTCGGGTTCTATCACAATTGTTTTGTTTCCGTTTCTCATTGCAATATTTTCCCGTGAAATAGATGTATGGGTGATTATCCTACAAATGGGTCTGGCTTTTGCAATGGGATTTTCCTTTCGTTTACTCGTTGTTAATTACCGTAACAATGAAATTATTCGTAACCAGAAGCGTGTATTGGAACAGTATTTATCCCAGATTGAACGAATTACTTTGCTAGAGGAGCGTGATAGACTCTCAAAAGATTTGCACGATACGATGGGACATTCCTATACCTCAATCATTATGGGGATGGAAACATTACGTACGGAATTAAAGACAAAAGATGGGGAACAAAAGCTTGACTCATTATTGAAATTGGCCCGTAACAGTATGGCAGAAGTGAGAACGTATTTACATCAAATGGATTCACAACAGGAAGCACTTCCGCTAATTGTTACCTTGAAACAATTAGCGGAAGAGTTTCAGAAACATGCAAAAGTAAATGTACGCACTCGAATAATAGGGGAAGAGTACACGGTCCCCAAACAAGTGAAAATGACACTGTATCGGAGCTTGCAGGAAGCACTGACTAATGCTGTGCGACACGGACAATCCACCGAAATCATTGTGTCACTGCATTTTGAGCCGCAACAGACGAGATTGGATGTGCAAGATAATGGCTGCGGAGTGGAGGAATGGAAAGATGGCTTCGGGTTAACTGCGATGAAAGAACGTACGGCACAATTACAAGGTAGAGTCACTATATACTCCGAAAAAGGCGAGGGGACGCTCATCTCATGTGCGTTACCTAGGTTGGAACAATTATCCAATGAACGAATCCGCTTGTGTATCGTCGATGATCATTCGTTTATTCGAGAAAGTCTCTATACAATCTTGGATGAACAGAAGGACTTGCAGGTAGTGGGCATGGCTGAAGATGGAGAGCAAGCTGTAGAATTGTGTGGAAGGCTGAATCCAGATTTGGTATTAATGGATTTGGAGATGCCCAATCAGGATGGGATTCGTACCACCAAAATAATCAAGGGGAAGTGGCCTGACATTCGTGTCCTCATCCTGTCAACGTTTCAGGATATAGAAAGGGCGAAGGAAATCATACGAAGCGGCGCTGACGGCTATCTGCTAAAATCCATAGAGTCACGTGAACTAGCTGAATCGATTCGCCTCGTCTATCGGGGAGCCACTATGATTGACCAAGATTTGTTCCATAGAATGTGGGATGGAAATGATGAGGCAGAGCCAGCCGGATTGAAGTTAGATGGAAAAGAGTATGGCTTAACGAAACGCGAACTAGAGGTTTTGAATCTTTTGTCTCAAGGAATTCGTTATAAAACAATTGCTTCGGAACTTTACTTATCAAACGGCACTGTAAGAAATTACGCTTCCACTCTCTATGATAAATTGGGAGTCAAAAATCGAGAAGAAGCCGTGCAAAAGGCAAGAGATACAGGATTACTTTCATAAGAGGGATTACTTTCATCTGCTAGGGGTGTGTGAACGTTCAAGGTTTCAGGGGACCACATGTCAAAAATATGTGTTATAGGCGATTTTACAGCTTCTATAAATAATGTTTTGTTTTTGTTATAAGTTTTTAAGTAATTCATGTTTAATTTTCAATGAATCATATAAAGATATAAAGACAAGCATATTACACCCCATAGCTTTAGACATACTCATACATCCCCTTCTCATTGAAGCTGGTGCAGGCGTAAAGGAGATTCAAGAAAGATTAGGGCATTCAGACATCAACACGACGATGAATATTTACGCTCATATGACAAAAAATATCGAAGAAAAGACCTCCCATAAGTTCAGTGAACTTACGAAAGGTCTTCTCTAATTGGTGAAGTAAATTTGTTTCAAAAACTGAAAGTTAGCAAAAAGTTAGCATTTCACTAATCTCCACCTTCCAAACCCCTATATATCAAGGGTTCTAGGCGATGATTACATCATGCCGCCCATACCGCCCATGCCGCCCATGTCAGGCATTCCTGCGCCGCCGGCGTTTTCTTCCGGTTTGTCAGCGACAACGGCTTCAGTTGTTAAGAGCATTGCTGCTACAGAAGCTGCGTTTTGCAGAGCAGAACGTGTAACTTTTGTCGGGTCAACGATACCTTTTTCGATCATGTTTACCCATTCGCCGGTTGCAGCGTTGAAGCCTACGCCGATTTTTTCGTTTTTCAGGCGCTCAACGATGACAGATCCTTCAAGACCTGCATTGTGTGCGATTTGACGGATCGGCTCTTCAAGTGCGCGAAGCACGATGTTGATACCTGTTTGCGCATCTCCTTCAGCTTCAACTGCAGCGACTTTGTTGTATACGTTGACAAGCGCTGTACCACCGCCGGATACGATGCCTTCTTCAACAGCTGCGCGAGTTGAGTTGAGGGCGTCTTCGATGCGAAGTTTACGCTCTTTCAGCTCAGTTTCAGTCGCAGCGCCGACTTTGATGACAGCTACGCCGCCGGCAAGTTTCGCAAGACGCTCTTGTAATTTTTCTCTGTCGAATTCAGAAGTTGTTTCTTCCACTTGAGCGCGGATTTGGTTGACGCGTGCAGCGATTTTTTCAGTGTCGCCAGCGCCTTCTACGATTGTTGTGTTTTCTTTCGTTACTACAACTTTAGAAGCGCGTCCCAATTGTCCGATTTCAGTAGATTTCAGGTCAAGACCTAAATCTTCTGTGATCACTTCTCCGCCTGTAAGAACAGAGATGTCTTCAAGCATTGCTTTACGGCGGTCACCGAAGCCAGGAGCTTTAACGGCAACAGCGTTGAATGTGCCGCGAAGTTTGTTGACAACGAGTGTAGCAAGAGCTTCCCCTTCAACATCTTCAGCGATCAGAAGCAATGGTTTGCCTTGCTGTACAACTTGCTCAAGCACAGGAAGGATTTCTTGAATGTTTGTGATTTTTTTGTCTGTGATTAAGATGTAAGGATTGTCAAGAACCGCTTCCATCTTATCAGAGTCAGTCACCATGTAAGGAGACGCATATCCGCGGTCGAATTGCATACCTTCAACAACTTCAAGCTCAGTTGTGAATCCTTTAGACTCTTCGATTGTGATGACGCCGTCGTTTCCTACGCGCTCCATTGCTTCAGCGATAAGGCTTCCGACTTCCTCATCAGCAGCAGAGATCGCAGCAACCTGAGCGATAGACTCTTTGCCTTCGATCGGCTTAGAAATTTCTTTTAAGTTTTCGATTGCTACAGTCACGGCTTGTTCCATACCTTTACGCACGCCGACAGGGTTAGCCCCCGCAGTTACGTTTTTAAGGCCTTCGCGGATCATAGCCTGCGCAAGTACAGTCGCAGTCGTCGTACCGTCACCGGCAACGTCGTTTGTTTTGCTGGCTACTTCAGCTACAAGCTTCGCACCCATGTTTTCAAACGCATCTTCAAGTTCAATTTCTTTTGCGATTGTCACACCGTCATTTGTAATTAACGGAGAACCGAATTTTTTCTCCAGAACCACGTTGCGTCCTTTTGGCCCTAAAGTTACTTTTACAGCGTCAGCAAGCGCATCGACACCGCGAAGCATAGCGCGGCGTGCTTCTTCACTAAACTTAATATCTTTTGCCATGTTAACGAAACCTCCTCGAATTTTTAAAAATATTTATTTGCTTAGCCGATTACAGCTAAAATGTCGCTTTCACGTAAGATTAAGTATTCAGTACCTTCGTATTTCACTTCAGTACCGGCGTATTTTGAGAAGATAATGCGGTCGCCCTCTTTTACTTCTAAAGCAACGCGCTCTCCGCTTTCCAACACGCGACCTGAACCGGCTGCCACGATTTTGCCTTCTTGCGGCTTTTCTTTTGCAGAATCCGGTAATACGATTCCGCTGGCAGTTTTTTCTTCAGATTCTACGAGTTCAATGACAACGCGATCACCTAATGGCTTTAACAATGTAATAACCTCCTCAATAGTATGAATATGTAATTTTAGCACTCAGCTCTAAAGAGTGCTAACACAGTTATTATAATAAAGAATCTCACTTCCAATTTCAAGTCATAAGAATAAAAAATTTTCACGCTTACATGATTCTCTCTCACACTGATTTTCTCCTTTTTTCACGTCAAGTTCACTTGTGTTACAATAAGAACAAATAAGTTGATTTTATAGGATAAAGGAGTACATATCATTTGAGAAAACAGTATTGGTATATCATTTTGACATATGTTATCATGCAGCTTTCCGCATTGATCGGCATTCCTTTAATGTACAAATTCGGCTATGCGGGCGGGCAACCTACGAATGCGAATCTCACCATGGCTCAGGGGATTTATTCCGTCGTAAGCTTTTTTATCTGCCTGATTATCGTTCTCTTGATTTTGAGAACCGCGCCGAAGCAGACATTAAGAAACGGGAAGAAAGCATCCGCCGGCATGTCCGTTCTCTGGGCGGTCGCGGGAATATGGCTCGCTTTATTTTCTCAGGGAATCGCCGGGATGATTGAGCAGTATGTCTTTCATGTGGGCAGCGGTTCCGAAAACACGAAAGCCATTCTCAACATTATTAAAGCCATGCCGCTCATGATTATCGTTTCTTCTATCGTCGGACCGATTCTTGAAGAAATCATTTTCCGGAAGATCATCTTCGGTGTATTATATGAAAAAACGAATTTCTTTATCGCCGGACTGATCAGTTCCGTCATTTTCGGCATTGTGCATCAAGACCTCACGCACCTGCTGCTGTATACGGCCATGGGCTTTACCTTTGCGTTCTTGTATGTGCAGACGAAACGGATTATTGTGCCGATATTCGCCCATGTCATGATGAATACCATTGTCGTGGTCATGCAGCTCGGCCCCGCCCAAAAATATATTGAACAGCATAGTGAGCAAATGCAATTAATTATTGGAGGATTGTTTGTATGAGGAACCCAATGACTTGGGGCTTGATTTATTTCGCAGTCGGCTGTATCTTTACGTATTTGGCCGCAAGCTCTCCGGGAAGCATGTGGTCTTTTTATTCCATACTGCTGATGGTTTTCGCCGCTTATAATATCAGCATCTCGTTTAAAATGTTCGCCTTCTCATTTAAAGTGAAAAAAAATCAAAAATAAAAGAAAAGCCATTTCTCATCATTGAGAAATGGCTTTTTTTATGCTGATACGTCCTGATCAGATTCACTGCCGGTCTGCCTTTTTCGATACGCCGCTTTTGAGATCAGGATACTGATCTCGTATAAAATGCAAAGCGGAATGGTAATCATCAAGTGAGACAGCAGCTCAGGCGGCGCAATCATCGCGGCGATCACAAGCAGCACAAAATACGCGTACTTCCTGATCTTTGATAAAAACCTCGGCGTGATAACACCGAGTCTCGTTAAAAACATGATCAGCACCGGCATCTGAAACAGCAGCCCGAACGGAATCGTCAGCTGGAGCAGAAAATGAAAGTACTCGGTAATCCCGATCACCTGGTTGACATCGAGGTCATTCGAGACCCGCTTCATAAAATCAACGACCAGCGGAAATAAAATATAATAAGAAAACGACACACCGCCGACAAACAGCACGATCGAAATCGGAATATAGCTGAGTGTTACTTTGCGTTCCTTCTCATACAGACCCGGGCTGACAAACGCCCAAATCTGATAGAGAATAATCGGCGAAGTCAAAATGATGCCGATGATAAACGCGAACTGCAAAAAGATAAACAGCGGATCCGTCAGGTTAAAAGCATTAAGGGTGAGCTCTTTTACTTCATCGGCTTTTTGAAGATACACAATGATAGGTTTTGCCAGAAAAAAGCCGGCAATAAAGAAAACCGTAAAGGATAACGCCACAATCAGCAATCGTTTCCGAAGTTCGGCAATATGCTCCACAAGCGTCATTTGATTCACTCTCATACGCGTCATCCTATCTTACTGTTCTTCTTTCTTTTTTTCCTCTTCTTCACCGGCTAATCCCTTAGTAGCGTTCTTAAATTCACGAAGCGTGTCCCCCGCCGCTTTTCCTAATTCGGGAAGCTTCTTCGGACCGAAAATAATCACCGCCACCACACCGATAACCGCCAGGCTTCCAGGACCAATCATGTGCAGCTCCTCCTTTCGCTATTCAATTTCTTCCAAAACAGAATAATGCTTTAAGAAATAAACCAATGATTGAAGCTCTACAGCTAAATCTATATGATGAATTCGAATGTGATCCGGCACATTCAAACGGGCCGGCGTAAAGTTAAGGATTCCCTTGATTCCGAGCGACACGAGCCGGTCGGTGATTGACTGGGCGGCAACCGCCGGAACGGTAAGAATCGCCACGGGTTCATCCTTAATGTGAAGCTCTAAATCATTAAGATCAAAGACAGGCACACCGCCTACCTCAGTTCCTATTTTACTCTGATTCACATCAAAAGCCATAGATATTTTTGTGTTATTATTTTTTGTGAAATTATAGTGAAGAAACGCCGTCCCTAAATTCCCGACACCGATCAAAATGACGTTCGTCGTTTCATCCTGATCCAGTGTTTTTCTGAAAAATGACAGCAGGTAATCCACATTATAGCCGTATCCTTTTTTGCCGAGCGCCCCAAAATAGGAAAAATCCCGGCGGATCGTGGCCGAATCGACTTTTACCGCGTCGCTCAGTTCAGCTGATGAAACGCGCTGCTTTCCTGACGCGTGTAAATTCTTTAAAAAGCGATAATAAAGCGGCAGCCGTTTTGCCGTCGCCTGTGGAATTTTTGATTGATCCTTGTTCATGATTGGTCCTCCACTTTATACTCAGATGCATCTCTTTTAAAATCACCGTTTTTGCCTCCTGTTTTTTCCATGAGGCAGGTCGGGCCGATGACCATTCCTTTATCCAGCGCCTTGCACATGTCATAAACGGTCAAAGCGCAGACTGAAGCGGAAGTTAGCGCTTCCATTTCCACACCTGTACTCCCTTTCGTTTTTACGCTTGCCTGTATATGAAGAACGGCTTCGGAATCCTTTTCCTCCCAGCCGAATGAAATGTCAACGCTGCTTAAAGAAAGCGGGTGGCACATCGGGATAATCGCTGACGTCTGCTTTGCGGCCATAATTCCTGCCACCTGTGCGACAGCCAGCACGTCTCCTTTTCCGATCTCGCGGTTTTTGATTCTGCTGTACACGTCATGCTTCATGTGTACGCTGGATATCGCAGCGGCAGTACGGACTGTTGAAGATTTATCGCTTATATCCACCATGCGGGCACGGCCTTCTTCATTAAAATGAGAAAATCCATTCATATTTAAACTCTCCTTACTTCTGATCATACACTATTTTCTCCCTGATGTCTTATCCTATAATGTTCCAATTCTGATGTATTGTTTGCTGACAGCAGGTTGATAAGCTACACTTAACTTATTATAACAGAGGTGAAATAATATGATGATCTTACAAATTAATCAGCTATCCAAATCTTTTGGCGCTGATCCTATTTTAAACAATATAAAGCTTGAAGTCAGATCTCGGGATCGCATCGCCATAGTAGGCAGAAACGGAGCCGGCAAATCAACTCTCCTTAAAATTATCGCAGGTCACCTTTCATATGAAAAGGGTGAATTAATCAAACCGAAAGAATTAACGATGGGATATCTTGCCCAGCACACAGGCTTGGAATCCCAGCTTACCATAAAAGAAGAACTGCTGAGCGTTTTTGATTTCCTGAAAGCAATGGAAAAAGAGATGCGCTCTATTGAAGAAAAGATGGCCACGGCCGCCCCGGCGGAGCTTGAGACGCTGATGAAAACCTATGACAGGCTTCAGCAGGATTTCAAGGATAAAGGCGGCTATCAATATGAAGCGGATGTCCGATCTATCCTTCACGGCCTCGGCTTCGGAAAATTTGACGATTCCGTGAAAGTGAAAAGCCTGAGCGGCGGTCAGAAAACAAGGCTTGCGCTCGGAAAGCTGCTGCTGACCCAGCCTGATCTGCTTATTCTGGATGAACCGACGAACCATCTCGACATCGACACGCTTACATGGCTTGAGCATTATTTACAGGGATATTCAGGCGCAATCCTGATCGTTTCCCACGACAGATACTTTCTTGATAAAGTCGTCAGCCAAGTGTACGAGGTCTCACGGACAGAAAGCAAAAAATACCTCGGCAACTACAGCGCCTATTTAGAACAAAAAGCCGAGCAGTATGAGAAAGACCTGAAGCTGTATGAAAAACAGCAGGACGAAATCGCCAAGCTTCAAGATTTTGTCGACCGCAATCTGGCCAGAGCTTCTACAACGAAAAGAGCCCAAAGCAGACGAAAACAGCTTGAACGGATGGACGTCATGGCAAAGCCGCTCGGGGATGAAAAATCAGCCGCCTTCCGTTTTGACATTACAAAACAGAGCGGAAACGACGTCCTGCGCGTACAGGATGTTTCTATCAGCTATGACGGCCAGCCTCCGCTCTTGAAAAACCTGACCTTCGGCATTACAAGAGGCGAAAGCGCCGCCCTCGTCGGACCGAACGGAATCGGCAAATCAACCTTGCTGAAAACCATTATGAATACAATCAGTCCGGAATCCGGATCGATCACGTACGGTTCCAATGTCACAATCGGCTATTACGATCAGGAGCAGGCTGAACTGACCTCGTCCAAACGCGTGCTGGACGAGCTGTGGGATGAATATCCGGACATGCCGGAAAAAGAGATCAGGACATGCCTCGGCAACTTCCTGTTCAGCGGAGACGATGTCCTGAAACCGGTCCGCTCGTTAAGCGGCGGGGAGAAAGCAAGAGTCGCGCTTGCCAAGCTGATGCTTCAAAAAGCAAACTTTCTCATCCTTGATGAACCGACAAACCACCTTGACCTGGACAGTAAAGAGGTGCTGGAAAACGCCCTGATCGACTACCCGGGAACACTGTTATTTGTATCGCATGACCGCTACTTTATTAACAGGATCGCCACAAGAGTGCTGGAGCTGTCACCTGATCATGCAGAAGAATATTTGGGAGACTATGACTATTACACTGAGAAAAAAGCCCAGCAGCTGGAACTGGAAGAAATGAAGCGGCAGGAAAAGGAGCAGGCTCAGCCTGCCGGCAAGGTCAAACAGGATACGAAAAGAACTTACGAGGAAGAAAAAGAATGGAAGAAGAAAGAACGGCAGCGCCTGAGACGCATTGAAGAAATCGAAGCGGCCGTCTCATCCGCCGAAGAGAAAATCAGCGCCAATGAGGAGCTGCTGTGCGATCCTGACGTGTATCAGGATCATGAAAAAGTACAGACCATTCACGCGGAGAATGAAGCTCTGAATCAAGAGCTCGAAAGCTTATTAGCAGAATGGGAGGAACTCTCCTCAGAAGAATAGAAAAAGTCAAGCACCTCTTTAAGGGGTGCTTTTTTATCCACAACTATCCTCCTTGTCAGCCATGTAAGTAAGCGTTTTATACACACTATCCACAAAATTTTCTGACTTTATCCACTTTACTAACAACTTATAGTCCCTTATCCAGCCTGGATTTCTGGATATATTCACAATCCTGTGGATATGTTAGAATTGTCTGTTAATAAGTAAAAAAAGCCTCACGTTTTACAACGTGAGACGATCAAAGGATGTTAATTCCAAACCGGGCTGTCCGTTCATATCATATGAGCCCCGAATCCCCTTTTCAAAAGCAACGGTTCCGGCAGCCGCAATCATCGCTGCATTGTCCGTGCATAAAGAAAGCGGCGGGATGACAAGCTCGGGATATCCCGAATGACTGAATTCCTGCTGCAGTGCGGCTCTCAGCCCTTTGTTAGCGGCTACGCCCCCTGCCAGCAGCACTTGTTTAACCCCGTATTCTTTCGCGGCCTTAGAGGTTTTTGCCGTCAGTACATCAATGACACTCTGCTGAAAGCTTGCGGCCAGATCCTCCGGAGGAATCACCTCATTTTTTTGCGAGGCGTTATGAAGTGTGTTAATCACAGCTGACTTTAGGCCGCTGAAACTAAAATTGTAAGACCCTTCTTCCAGCCACGCACGCGGAAGCGGAATGGAATCCGTTCCCACAGCAGCCAGCTTATCAATCTGCGGCCCTCCCGGATAAGGAAGCCCCATCGTTCTTGCCACTTTGTCGTAAGCTTCGCCTGCGGCATCATCCAGCGTTTCACCGATAACCTCGAATGAACCGTGCTCTTTCATATAAACCAATTCCGTATGTCCGCCTGACACAACCAAAGCAAGCGCCGGGAATTGAAGCTCTCCTATCAGCCTGTTTGCATAAATATGGCCCGCGATGTGATGGACGCCGACTAACGGTATTTGATGGGCAAAGCTTAAAGCCTTTGCCGCATTGACTCCGATTAACAGGGCTCCGACAAGTCCGGGTCCTTCCGTTACGGCAATCGCATCAAGATCATCAAAGCCCATCTCCGCTTTTGAAAGAGCTTCCTCAATCACAAGGGTAATCTGCTCCACATGATGTCTGGACGCTATTTCAGGCACGACCCCGCCGAAACGTTTATGGCTTTCAATTTGAGAAGCGACAACGTTTGAAATAATTTCATTCCCGTTTTTTACGACTGAGGCCGCTGTTTCATCACAGCTTGTTTCGATTCCTAATACATAAATATCTTGTTTTTCACTCATGTAATGTCACCCACATTAATAACGCATCTTCCCCGTTATCTGTATAGTATTGTTTTCTGATTCCTCCGGCCTGAAGACCGAATTTTTTATATAAGGATTGGGCGGGATGATTTGAGACCCTGACTTCGAGAGAGAGCCTTCTTGCCTTTTTTTCTCTGCACAATTCTATCGCAGAGCGAAACAGCGCTTCTCCCAATGATTGGCCCCGATATTCCGGCTTAATGGCTATGTTCGTAATCTGCGCGTCATCTATAATAATCCAGATTCCGCAATACCCTGCCAGACAGCCGTCCTCTTCAATGACAAGGTAGTGGGCATACGGATTTTCCAAAAGCTCATGATAAAATGAATCCTTCGTCCACGGAGAAGTAAAGGATGCTGTTTCAATTTCATAAATTTGATCAATATCTTCCGGCCGCATGCTTCGAATCGCCGTTTTCGTTTTCATCCCTATCACCCTATTTTTGAGATTCCATCCATTTCGCTTCAGCTTCTGCCAGACGCAAATAATCCGGAACAAGGCTGTGGACATCCGCTTCTTCTTTTTCCAAGCCTAAAAACGCCAGCTCTGACGGCCGCGGATTATGCTGTGCAGCCGTTCCTATCACTGCTTGAGATGTCAGCTCATGCAGAATGGTTTCTTCATGAATGGCTGTATCGTGCCCTAAAAATAAAATCGGAGACGCTTTTTCTTTCAGCATGCCGAGCCAATCAGTCAAAAGGACATTCTGATCTGGAAGAACAGATTGTAATCGGCCGTCCTGATATTCATAAAGTCCCGTATATACTTGTCCGCGCCGGGCATCAAATAACGGGCAGATCAGTCCTTGAAAGTGCCGTCCGTTAGCCGCCAGCACCTCCAGACTCGAGACAGCGGAAACCGGAAGCTTCAGCGACCATGCTAATGTTTTTGCCAGTGTCACACCGATTCTGACACCTGTGTACGATCCCGGTCCTTTCGCCACCGCTATTTTCGTAAGGTCCTGCGGTGTTAGGCCGCAATCCTGCAGCAATGAATTGACAGCAGGCATGGCCCGCACGGAATGGTTCTTTTTTAAATATGTAATATACTCCGCCATCACCGTTTTGTCACGAACGAGCGCGGCACCCAGCGTGTAATTTGACGTATCAATTGCCAGTAATGTCATGTTTATTTATCTCCTCACAAAGCGTTTCATACCGTGTTCCGCAAGCCGTAAAGGTAATGTCCCTTGCCTCATCACCGGCTCTTGTGATGACGATCTGCAGCCGTTCAGCAGGCAGCTGATCCTGAATTAAATGAGCCCATTCAATTAAACAGACGCCTTGTCCCTCAAAATATTCTTCAAGCCCTAAGTCTTCGCTTTCATCCTCCATACGATACACATCCATATGATATAGAGGAAGCGAACCGTCATGGTATTCTTTTATAATTGTAAAAGTCGGGCTGTTTACCACTCTCGTGATTCCCAGTCCTTCGGCAAAACCCTTTGTAAAAGTCGTTTTTCCCGCGCCTAAGTCGCCTTCCAGTGTCAAAATGTCTCCCGGCTTTGCCAAAGAAGCGGCAAGCTTGGCTACGGCTTTCGTTTCTTCAGGGTTTTTCGTTCTCCATTGTAATGTCTTCAAAGTGAGTCACCCGTCTTATTTAAAATGATTGTATCCTTTTTTCTCAAGGACGATTTGTCTCTGATCATTGGCTGTCAAAAGAACACAGGCTTCCTTCCGTTCAGATACCGCTCCTATCTTCGCAATCGGAATGCCCGATTGAGTGCAGTAATCAAGCAGGGAGGTCCACTCTTGCTGAGAAACCGTTCCAACCAATTCAAAATCTTCACCGCCGAATAACACCCATTTTTCCCACTCAGAATCTGCCTCAGGCAAATCCGGATGCACCGGCAGAAGTTGTTCTTCAATTTCTATCGTAACTGAACTTGCCGCAGCTATTTCATGCAGCTCACTGGCCAATCCGTCACTGATATCATTCAGAGCCGCGCGCTGAAGCTGAGAGCAGAAGCGGCCGACCTGAACTCTCGGAACGGGCCGTTTATGTTTTCGGATAAAATAATCACTCGTATGAAAAGCAGAAGGGAGTGTTTCTCCCAATAAAAGATACAGTCCTGCTGCAGACGAACCGATATCCCCCGTAACAAACACAACATCCCCGGGTCTTGCCGAGCTTCGCAGACAAGCGCGATCCTTCTCAATTTCTCCGATGACAGTAACGGTAATAACAGCTTGACCGGAAGCGGAGACGGTATCTCCCCCGATCAAATCCATTTGATATAGTTTCGCCAGTTCCGCCATTCCTTCATACATTGCCTGGACGTCAGCTTTCTGCCAGCAAGAAGGAACCGCTAGAGACACCAAATAAAACTTCGGAATGCCTCCCATCGCCGCCACGTCACTAATGTTAACAGCAAGCGCTTTATAACCGATATCATGAGGAGAGGAATACTCTAATTTAAAATGGACATTCTCCACCATTGTATCAAGGCAGACAATTTGCTGCATATGGGGTGACGCTGTATAAACCGCACCATCATCACCGATCCCTACATCGACGGAAGGATGATAATGCGAATGCGGCGTAATACTGTGAATCAAATCAAACTCATCCATATATCTCCCGTCTCCCTTTCTGACGCTCTTGTGAAATACAGCTCTTTCTAGTGTATCGGATTATGTTTCAATATCCAAGACTTTAACGATATAAAAGAAAGCTTGGTTAGATACCAAGCTGCCAGCATTTAAAAGAAAACACAAAAAAAACGAAAACATGATCGTTTCGTTTACAATAAAAATGGCGGTCCGGACGGGACTCGAACCCGCGACCTCCTGCGTGACAGGCAGGCATTCTAACCAACTGAACTACCG
>NZ_JAWRWX010000005.1:0-70163 GCF_046535335.1 Bacillus sp. SIMBA_026
CGCACATCGCTGTGCGATTTATTTAAAACTTTGAATTAACAGGTACGTTTTGTCTTGTTTAGTTTTCAAAGATCATTTCAACCTCATCTCGGGGCGACTTTTTCAGTATAACATTTCAGCGAGTTGCTGTCAAATGTTTTTTTGTTTTTATTTCTCCGCCGCTGTGAGCTTTTTGTTGAAGCGCATCAGCGACGTTTAATAATATACCATGCCTATAATTCAGCGTCAACACTTTTTTTGAAAGAATATCCTCGATGATATACTTCCTGCCCTTTGGTCTCTATTTGAGATACTTCAACAAAGCCTTTTTCCGTCAGGTAATCAAGCATGACACCAAGATCTTGGGTGAAGTGCACCAGTTCAGGGTGCTGAAGCAATTCTCCAAACTGCCACATTTCTTTTTCTTTCATCACTTGAAAAAGATGCGCAGAACCGATTTCAGCTTTTGAATGGATGAGAAAATCATTTGCTAAGAATAATAATTCGAGCCTTTTCTCCAAACTTTCGTGACTCTCGACAAGTTCGGAATATAGCTTATATACCTGCGGCTCAATGTGACGGACCTGGTTCCAGACTGTCGTTTCGGGATAAAATCCCCGGTCAATCACTTCTATGCGGGCCAAGTGGTGAAGAGCATGCACTACCGCATAATATGCATCCAGAAAATGATCAGCTTCAAAAAACGCTTTTCCTTCTACAAATCTTCTGATCAGCTTGCCGTATTCCATTCCGATCTTTAATTTCCGCTCGGCGAAAGGAAAAGTGCTGAGCCGGTCATTGAGTTCAGATATATATTCATTGCGGTCAAACAGCACTTTGCCGTTGATGATCCAATCTATGACTCTTCTATTGGTCCCAAGCAGAATCCATTCCTGAAGCAGAGCATCCGTTACAATATGTAAAGAAGCGGTTTTTTGTTCGAATTCATAATGCTTTATAAAAAGAGGTTCATCAGCCTGTTTGACAATGACAAGCATGACCGCATCAAAGTTATCCGTGATGGATGATGCTTTACTCCTTCTCTCAATCATAAGGACGGCCAGCGTATCGGGATGACTTGCTCTTTCTTGGTAAATTGGACGGAGAAGATTGTCCATTACGATTCCTCCAATGCGATTGTTTCACTAGCTATTGTTTCTACATTTCTATGATAAAACATGAAAGTCCTTTTTTCTAAACACATTGCACTATTATAACAAATTTCCTTTCAGGTGCCATATTTATTCTTCCCTTTTCTTACGAAAACATGAAGAATATGCCATCTGTTTTGTGCTATAGTTAAACGAGAGGGGGATGGCCATGGCGAAATACTCAAGCAAAATTAATAAGATCAGAACGTTTGCGTTAAGTTTGGTTTTCGTTGGGTTTATCATTATGTACATCGGGCTGTTCTTTAAGCAGTCTGTTTTGCTTGCCAGCTTGTTTATGATTCTCGGCCTGCTGTCGATCGGGCTCAGCACCGCCGTTTATTTTTGGATCGGCATGCTGTCCACAAAAGCGGTCCGGGTGATGTGCCCCGCTTGCGAGAAAGAAACGAAGATTCTGGGCAGAGTGGATATGTGCATGCATTGCAGAGAGCCGCTCACATTGGATAAAGGATTGGAAGGCAAAGCGTTCGATGAGTCTTATAACAGAAAAAACAGTGTAAAATAAACGAAGCTGACCGTATCAAAGCGGTCAGCTTCGTTTAGTGGTTTTCTTTTTTGGAACATTCTTGGCAGACGCCGTAAATCTCCAAACGGTGGTGGCTTACCTTAAACCCCGTGACGTGAGCCGCAAGCTGTTCTACTTCGTCAAGCCCGGGATAATGGAAGTCTACGATTTTTCCGCAGCTTTCACAAATGGCGTGATAATGGTCAGAGGTGACAAAGTCAAACCTGCTGGACGCATCTCCGTACGTCAGTTCCTTTACAAGCCCCGCTTCCCGGAATACACGCAAATTGTTATACACTGTCGCAACACTCATATTAGGGAATTTCCCTTCCAAAGCTTTATATATATCGTCCGCTGTCGGATGCGCCATAGAATCCACGAGATATTCCAGAATGGCATGACGTTGAGGAGTAATCCGGACTCCCGTATCCTTCAACGTGTCTAAGGCTTCTTTTAATTCATGTGCAGCCATCCGTCATGCACCTCTCTTCTAAAAAAGATTCTTACTTTATAATGTTTATAATTAGTGTACATCTTTTTCCGGTCTCCTGTCAAATGTAATCTGAAGAAAACCCCGTGAGTTCAGCATTTGTCCATTAATTAGACGCAATTTGTTCCAATTCTCGAAGCGCCTCGGCAACGTGATCTTTCACTTTTACCTTTCTCCACTCCTTCACAAGACGGCCTTCTTTGTCTAACAAAAAAGTGGATCGCTCGATACCCATATATTCTTTCCCAAAATTCTTCTTCAGCTTCCACACATCAAAAGCTTCCGCCAATTTGTGCTCATCATCAACGAGGAGCTGGAAAGGAAGATCGTGTTTTTGCTTAAATTTTTCATGTTTATCACGGCTGTCAGGGCTTACTCCGATAATAACCGCATCAAGCCCCGCGAAACTTTCGTGCTGATCACGGAAATCACATGCTTCCGTCGTGCATCCGGGTGTCATGTCTTTCGGATAAAAATAGAGAACGACGTACTTCCCTTTAAAATCCGTCAATGCTACTTCTTCCCCGCTGTCATTCACTAATTTCATATCCGGTGCTGTTTGTCCGATTTCAATCGTCATTTCTTATACCTCCGGGTTTTTTATTAAGCGTATCCAATTCACGTTAAGATTACAACCGTTATCCCCCCGCTCTTTTCTGGAAGCATGAACCCGTTGTGCTCGCAATGAAGCATGCTACAATAGAACATGATGTAAGGAGATATTAGGAGGGTCATTTTTTGTATACAAAATCAGTTGAACTTCATAAGGAAGCGTTAGAGCATATCGTCGGAGGCGTGAACAGCCCGTCCAGATCCTATAAAGCGGTAGGCGGCGGTTCACCCGTTGCGATGGAAAAAGCGAACGGCGCTTATTTCTGGGATGTAGACGGGAATCAGTATATCGATTATTTAGCGGCTTACGGCCCGATTATTACCGGACATGCCCATCCGCATATTACTGAAGCGATTAAAACAGCGGCTGAAAACGGCGTGCTGTACGGGACGCCGACCAAACATGAGGTCACTTTCGCCAAAATGCTGAAGGAGGCCATTCCTTCACTTGATAAAGTACGATTCGTAAACTCAGGCACTGAAGCGGTAATGACAACGATCCGGGTTGCACGCGCTTATACAGGCAGGACAAAAATCATTAAATTCGCAGGCTGCTATCACGGCCATTCTGATCTCGTACTTGTCGCTGCGGGTTCCGGTCCGTCTACGCTCGGCACCCCTGATTCCGCCGGCGTGCCGAAAAGCATCGCCAATGAGGTGATTACCGTTCCTTTCAATGACATTGAAAGCTACAAAGCCGCGCTGGATAAATGGGGTTCGGAAATTGCAGCGGTTCTCGTCGAGCCGATCGTCGGCAACTTCGGCATCGTTGAACCTGAAGAAGGATTTTTAGAACAGGTAAATGAATTGACCCATAAAGCGGGTGCGCTCGTCATTTATGATGAAGTGATCACGGCGTTCCGTTTTATGTACGGAGGCGCGCAGGATCTTCTTCAAGTGAAGCCTGATTTAACGGCGCTCGGTAAAATTATCGGGGGCGGCTTGCCGATCGGCGCTTACGGAGGCAAAAAAGAGATCATGGAGCAGGTTGCTCCGCTCGGCCCGGCATATCAAGCCGGCACGATGGCCGGAAACCCGGCATCTATCCTATCAGGCATCGCCTGCCTGGAAGTGCTGAAGGAAGAAGGCGTTTATGAGCGGCTTGATGAGCTCGGCGCCAGACTTGAGCAAGGCATTCTCGCCCATGCGGAGACACATGGCATTACCATCACCGTCAACCGTTTAAAAGGCGCGCTCACGGTTTACTTCACTGATGAAAAGATCGTCAATTACGAGCAGGCGGAAAATACGGACGGAGAAGCATTCGCCAAATTCTTCAAGCTGATGCTTGAGCGCGGCATCAATCTCGCTCCATCGAAGTATGAAGCTTGGTTTATCACAACCGCACATACTGTAGAGGATATCGACGCCACTTTACAAGCCGTTGAAGATGCGTTCAGACATATGAAAAAATAACTGCTGAAACAAGCGGGAGCCCGGGGCTTCCGCTTGTTCTTTTTGTCCGATTTGTGAGATAATGGTTTTTTCAAAAAAAAGACCTTGAATAATTGGTATGATCCCTGTATATTACTTTATTGTTTAGCAAATCAGCCGACAGGGAAATGTAAGTGTCAGCCGTTCGTTCGGCACATAATTTATTAGAGAAAGGAATGCACGCACAAACCAATGAAACTTGGTGCCCGCATTTTTAAAACAGGGATTGCGATTACGCTCGCGCTCTACTTAGCATCATGGATCGGACTTCCGTCGCCGATCTTTGCCGGGATTGCAGCTATATTTGCCATACAGCCCTCTATTTACAGGTCTTTTCTCATTATTATTGATCAGGTTCAGGCAAATATCATCGGCGCTGTCATCGCTACGGCATTCGGACTGATTTTCGGACCGAGTCCGATTATGATCGGATTGACCGCAGTGATTGTCATCACGATCATGTTAAAACTGAAAATTGAACACACCATTTCGATTGCGCTCGTGACGGTTATCGCAATTTTAGAAACACCGGGAAACAGCTTCCTGACGTTCGCTCTGATACGAACAAGCACCGTTATTTTAGGCGTGCTGTCTTCTTTTATTGTGAACCTTGTGTTTCTTCCGCCGAAATACGAAACGAAGCTGACTCATCATACGGTTGAATATACCGATGAGATCATGAAATGGATCAGGCTGACGATGCGCCAGTCCACGGAACACTCGATATTGAAAGAGGATATTGAGAAGCTGAAGGAAAAGATGATGAAGCTTGATCATACGTACCTTCTTTATAAAGAGGAGAGAAGCTACTTTAAGAAAACGACGTATGTAAAGTCGCGCAAGCTTGTTTTATTCAGACAGGCGATTATTACGGCAAATCGGGCGCTTGATACGCTGAAAAAGCTGCACCGCTATGAAAACGAGATTTATCATATGCCGGAGGAATTTCAGGAGACGCTGACAGAAGAAATTGATTATCTGCTTCATTGGCACGAAAGGATTCTGATGCGGACGGTCGGCAAGATCAAACCGCATGATGACGATGCTGAAGAAAGCATAAGATATAAACAGCTTTTGACGAAGTCTTTCTTGAAAAATCAGCAGAACTGCGAGGATGAACTGCTTGATTACAATATGCTCAGCATTATGGCTGCGGTTGCGGAATACCGCGAGCAGCTGGAGCATCTCGATACATTAATTACGAGTTTTCAGACATACCACCCGAAAGACAGCGAATTAGAAACAGACGAAGAGTAACCCGGTGCTTCCGTAAAACCGGGTTTTTTTGCATTCAAAAAAACTTATGCCGCCCATTCGGACGGCATAAGTTTTTGTATCAGTTCAAATTCTGAATCGTAAATAAGTGTCTGTACTGGCCGCCTTGGGCCATTAATTCCTCGTGCGTGCCGGTTTCGACGACGGCGCCGTTTTCCATGACGACAATTTTATCCGCGTGCGTAATCGTGGACAGCCTGTGGGCGACGATAAATGTCGTCCGGTTTTTCGCAAGCTTTTCCATCGCTTCCTGAATGTAGTGTTCACTTTCAAGATCAAGAGCCGATGTCGCTTCATCCAAGATTAACAGCGGCGGATTTTTCAAGAATACACGCGCGATGGAAATCCGCTGTTTCTGCCCGCCTGACAATTTGACGCCCCGTTCGCCGACTTTGGTTTCGTAGCCTTCGGGGAAGTTCATAATAAATTCATGGGCATTTGCCGCTTTCGCAGCCGCAACCACCTCATCCAGAGACGCTCCCGGTTTACCGATGGCGATATTTTCACGAATCGTCTCACTGAACAGAAACGTATCCTGAAGCACCATTCCGACTTGATTGCGGAGGCTTCTCGCTTCATACTCGCGAATATCCGTTCCGTCAATCAGCAGGCTGCCGCCGGATACATCATAAAAACGCGGTATGAGGCTGACAAGCGTCGATTTTCCGCCGCCGCTCATCCCGACGAGCGCGACGGTTTCCCCTTTTGTCACCTTTAAGGAAACGTTCTGCAAAATCGTTTCTTTTCCTTCCTCATAACGGAACGAGACATTTCGGAATTCGACTTCGCCCTTAATGTCGTCAGCTTTTAGTGCATTCGGTTTATCAGTCAGTTCATACGGCTCGTCGATAAATTCAAATATGCGATCCATTGAAGCGATCGACTGGGTCAGCGTCGTCGATGAGTTGATCAATCTTCTGACCGGATTGTACATTCTGTCAATATAGCCGACGAACGCAACCATCGTCCCTACCGTCAGCGGGCCGTTTATGACAAAATAACCCGCAAACGCGATAACGAGCAGCGGTGCCAAATCCGTAATGGTATTCACGACTGCGAACGTTTTTGCGTTCCAATTCGTATGACGGATCGCTCTGTCCAGAAAATGTCCGTTTTTTTCATCAAAATTGGCTTGTTCATAATCTTCAATGGCGAAACTTCTGATAACGGGCATCCCCTGAACTCTTTCGTGCAAATGTCCTTGAACTTGGGCGAGTGCCTGAGAACGCTCACGTGTCAGTTTTCGGAGACGGCCGTAAAAGTATTTCACTGAAATTCCGTATAACGGAAACAAAATGACAGATATCAATGTCAGCTTAACATCGAGTGTAAACATAATGCAGATGACGATCAGCACCGTCATCATATCAAGCCAGATATTCATCAGTCCCGTTATGACAAAGTCTTTTGTCTGTTCGACATCATTTATCACCCGGGAAATGACTTCGCCCGTTCTCGTGTTGGCATAAAACCTCAGGCTCAATTTTTGAATATGGTCAAACAATACTCCCCTGATATCATAGAGCACCCGGCTGCCCGTCCATTGCGCGAAGTATTGCCGATAGTACTCTACCGGGGGACGCAGAATTAAAAACAGCACGAACATGATGCCCATTATCGTGAATAGCGATGATGTTTTAGCGCTTGCCGTTCCGCTCCCTTGAATAATGTCATCGACCACGTATTTTAACAGAAGCGGGAGAGCCAGCGGGATGGAGAATTTTATGATGCCGATTAACACTGTGATAAAAATTTGTTTTTTATAAGGTTTTACAAATTGCATATAGCGTCTGATTACGCCCACACTTTATCCCCCTCTCTCTTTAAGGCGTGTGAGCCCATGTGAAAAACCTGTTGACACCCCAACAGGTTTTTTATTGTATCTTTATTTTGTATAGCGCAGATACCGTTCATACCACATATCAACAAATTCCGGAGCAAACGGTCCTTTCCGCTGATGAATCCAGTGCAGCAGCGTATTCAGATACTCCTTCAGAATACTGTCGATCTCTTTAGGGTAATTCATTGATTTGCGGTGGTCATCGTATTCATCCTCGTCAAGAATGTTATACGTCATATCCGGAAACACCTTGACATCCAAATCGTAATCAATATATTTGATGGCCTCTCCGTCATAAGCGAACGGCGAGCTGATGTTGCAATAATAGTGCACCCCGTCATCTCTCAGCATTCCGATGACGTTAAACCACTGACGGGCATGAAAGTAGCAGATCGCCGGTTCTCTCGTCACCCACGTCCGTCCGTCGGATTCCGTCACCATTGTCCGGTCGTTGGCTCCGATGATACACAATTCCGTACTTTTTAAAATCGTCGTTTCATTCCAAATTCGATGAAGCAGCCCGTTATGCTTATAGCTGTGAATTTGAATGGTTTCTCCTTCCTTGGGATATCCCATATTTCTCCCCTACTTTCTGTAAAGCCCTGCAGTCAATGCAGCCGCAATTGCTTTCCGACAAGTCTTTTCACTATTATAACGTTACGAATTAAAAAATGAAAATAAAAGAACCACTCCGCTTCCGGAATGGCACATTCATTTCTGCACATAGGAAGACGGCTTTTCCGTGCTGCGATAAGACTGGATGACTTGCTCTGTCTGCCTTTGGAATAACTCCTGTATGCCGGCCAGGTCTTTTCGCTTTGTCGCAATTTCGTCCTGTACATTGTCCAGCTTTGCATCTCTTTCCAGACTGATGAGTTCCGCTTCCACCTGCCGGCAGCGGTCAAGTTCTGACTGCAGCTCGAGAAGCTGATCCATGATTTTCATCTGTTCACTTACAAGCTTTTCAAACTCTGACATCGGGTTCCTCCTTAGGCTTTTAGGTTGATACTCCTTACCATTTCGATTTTCCGCCGGAAAACCCTTTGACTCATTCTGTAGAGGAATCACAAGTTTTGTCGTTTCGGCAACAAAAAAAGCACTTCCATCCGAAGATGAAGTGCTTTTTCGTTTCAGTGATTAGCTGTTTTGCTGTTTGTTTTGTTCAGCAGATTGGTTTTGCTTTCTAACCTGCTGCGCATCAGTTTCACTGGCGAATTCAGTGCCGAATTGACCCTGACCGGAAGCTGATTGCTGGTTTTGTCTTTTCACCTGCTGAACGTCTGTTTTGCTGAATTTTGAGTTTGCCATTGTTATCACCTCCACGCACTTTAGAATGCGCAGGAGATGATAAGGCTATTCATCTTTTTTAAAACTTATACGAGCAGAGAGCGTCCGCCGTCAATTATGATAGTCTGGCCGCGGATCATGTCCGCTTTTGAAGAAACTAAAAACTCCACCGTATCGATCATATCTTTAATTTCGACCATTCTGCCGGCCGGCGTATTTTGGCGGGCATCTTCCAGCAGTTCATCTCTGTTAGGGAAATGCTTCAGCGCGTCCGTATCAATCGCTCCGCCTGACACCGCGTTTACGATGATATTTTTTGGAGACAGCTCAACCGCCAGATAACGGGTTAACGATTCTAAAGCGGCTTTTGAGACACCGACCGTCGTATAGTTTTCAAGATAGCGGATGCTGCCTAGCGAGCTGATGCTGACGATGTGGCCGCCTCCGTTTTTCTCCATCATCTTTGCCGCTTCCTGGGCGCAGAAAAGCAATGCTTTCGCATTGATATTCATCGTCCAGTCCCAGTGTGTTTCTTCAAGTTCCATAACCGGTCTCAGCACGCCTGAAGCCGCGTTATTGACGAACACGTCCAGTCTGCCGAATGTTTCGTCAATCTGGCGGAACATGTCTTTGATTTTTGCCGGCTGGCCGACATTGGCTTTAATGACGAGCGTTTTCACGCCGAGTTTTTCAATTTCTTCGGCGGTTTCTAATGCCGCTTTTTTACTGCGGGCGTAATTGATGACGATGTTGTATCCTTTTTCCGCGAGTCTGATGGCGGCTGCTTTCCCGACGCCGCGGCTGCTTCCCGTGATCAGTGCGCATTTATTTTGTTCCATTTTTCCTCAGCTCCTTGCTGTGTATAGTTCTTTTCATTCAACAAACAATAAAAGCAATATGTGTTGAAAGGGGTCTTTTATATGTATGTCGGACGTGATATGGGCGAATTGGCCATGATGCCCAAAAAAGATTGGAGAGATTCAGAGCTCGCCTATTTCCATCATGCCTTCCAGCAAATTATGCCGTATTTAAACGAAGAAGGCCAGTCCAAATACCGGGAACTGATTCAGGAAATCGAAGCCCGCGGCGGACTGAAACGGAATGAAGCGGATTACGGCCACGGCACTCGCGTCAGCTATGACTGACGCTTTTACAGGCGGCCGCTTTCTTCCGCCATTTTCCATATCTTTTGATGGGAAACGGGAAATGCGTATTCCTCGAGCTCCTCTTTTGTGACCCGTATGAATTCCGTTGTATCCGACACTTGTTTTACTTTACCGAAAAAGACCGAAATATTCCAGACGAGATGGGTGAAAACATGTTCTACGATGCCTTCCAGCTCCCCGATTTCAGCGGTTGTTCCCATCTCTTTTTCTAAATAGGCTTCAAGCTGCTCTCTTTCGGTTTTGATTCCTTTCTGGGTTTCGGTATTCGGAAACTCCCACAAGTTGGCGAGCAAGCCTTTTGGCGGCCGTTTATGAATATAGACATCGCCTTGATCGTCTGTCAGCACAACGGCTGCCATTGTTTTTATTCCGGGCTTTTTCTTTTTGCTTTTAACGGGCAGCTCCCGCTCTGTCCCTTCCGCAAATGCCGAGCAGTGCTTTTGTACGGGGCAAAGCAGGCAGGACGGCGATTTCGGGGTGCAGATGATCGCGCCGAGCTCCATTAAACCCTGATTGAATTCAGATGGTTTTTCATGAGAAATGAAAGCTGATACCGCCTGTTCGAAAATGGTTCTGGTTTTAGGTTTTGCGATATCGTCCCATATGGAAAGAATTCTCGACATGACACGCATCACATTACCGTCTACGGCGGGAATCGGTTTGTTGTATGCGATGCTGAGCACGGCGCCTTTTGTATAAGGGCCGACGCCTTTCAGTCCGCCAAATTCCTTTTCCTCGGCAGGGACGACTCCCCCGTATCGCTCATGCACTTCTTTTACGGCGCTTTGCAGATTTCTTACACGGGAGTAATAACCTAGCCCTTCCCAGGCTTTGAGCACTTTTTCCTCATCGGCTTCAGCGAGCGCTGAAACGGTCGGAAATTGCTCAACAAACCGCCGGAAATAAGGAATGACGGTATCTACGCGCGTCTGCTGCAGCATCACCTCTGACACCCACACCCGATACGGGTCCTGATTTTCTCTCCACGGCAGAATTCTCTGTTCTCTTTCGAACCATGTAATTAAGTCCTCGCGAAATTTGTCTATATCTTTTTGTTTCATTTTTTCTTCAAGTGCGTTCATATCTTCTCCTCAGATGTTTCGGGTTCCGCTTTTCTTGACACCGTATTTTGGTGTAAACTTAGGGCACGTTACGATAATATGTTACATTAAATAGTGATAAAGAAAAAGCGGAAACATATGAGAACGGCGGATAAACGCCATGATTGGGCAAACAGAAAATGGGGAATATCTTATAATGCGAAATATGCGGGCGACTGATTGTTAACGCCTGCTAGGAGGTCAACAATGGATACTGGCACTCACGTTGTCATGGGTATCGCGCTTGGCGGAATCGCAACTCTTGATCCTGCCGTCGGCATGCACACCCCCATGTCTCAGGCAGTTATGATCGCCGCTCTTGCCGGCTCTCAGGCACCTGATATTGATACCATATTGAAACTGAAAAATAATGCCGTTTATATTCGAAATCATAGAGGGTTCACGCACTCCATTCCCGCCGTTTTATTTTGGTCCGTTCTGATTCCGGGTATTTTGTTTATGTTTTATCCGGAAGCGAACTTTTTGCACCTGTGGCTGTGGACGCTCCTCGCTGTCGTGTTGCATGTGTTTGTTGACATTTTTAACGCGTACGGCACACAGGCCATCCGCCCGTTTTCGAGAAAGTGGATCGCTCTCGGTTTAATCAATACCTTTGATCCGTTTATTTTCGTCAGCCATTTGGCCGCGATTGCTGTGTGGTATATCGGAGGTCATCCGGGCGTGACCTTTCTGATGCTTTATATCATCCTCGCAGGATATTACGCCGTCCGTTTTTTGATGCAGCTGCGGATAAAGCGAAGGCTGCGCGAAATGATTGAAGAGGAGATTGAAACCATCATTATTTCGCCGACGATGAAATTCAGGCAGTGGCGTATCGCCGTGACGACGGCGCATGCCTTTTATGTCGGCAGAAGCCTTGACGGCCATGTCGTGATATTGGATACATTCAACCGCGTGCCCGTTCCGGAAACCGATGTGATGAAGGCCGCGAAACAGGACGAAAATATTGCAGCCTTTCTTTCATTTTCCCCCGTTTACAGGTGGGAGGTCGATACCTTTAAAGATCATTATGAGGTGCGCTTTATTGATTTGCGCTACCGGAGCAAAGGCCACTATCCTTTTGTCGCCATCGTCCACCTCAGTCATGATTTAGAGCTTCTCTCTTCTTACACGGGCTGGATTTTCAGCGAGGAAAAACTGCAGAAAAAATTAAAGCTCGGCTCTGTTTAAGAGCCGGGCTTTTTTTGTCTTCTCACATATATAGCCGCAAACACGAGGCTGATCACCGATAGAGCGGCCGCGGGTTTAAAAAACGGCGGGTAATACGTTAATTGAATATCGTTTTTTCCTTTTTGCGCTTTAAATCCGATAAAGGAATAATCCGCTTTTTCAATCTGCTCCTGTCTGCCGTTTATCTTCAGCTCCCAGCCTTTTTCATATGGAATCGGAAGCATGATATACGGCGCGCGGGTTTTGTTTTCATACGAGATATGAAGCGTATTTCCGCGCCAGCTGAGATCGGCCGGCGGTTCTTTTTCCGCTTTTCGGTATGCGCTTTTCAGCGTATCGTACCGTTCTTCGTAAAGCGCCAGTCTGTCAAGCTGATACGACCCTTTCGGCAGACGGATTTGGATGTTTTTTGTTTTCGGCACTCTCACAGTAAGATCGTTGACACCTGTTTTGTAAATGGATTGATTCGATTTTCTCGTTGTCGTGTAATCGTTCACTTTTAATGTAAAGCCCTGGTCCTTCGCTTTATTCTTCAAATAAAAGCTGACGTAATAATCGCCGCCGTCCATCTTAGCGGCTTGCGGCGTAATGATCAGGCCGCCGCCGTCTTCGTTTACCGTCAGGATGCCGTTATGATAATCGCCATGTTCGGCCGCTACCTCTGCATGGCGGATCATATTTTTCGCCTCAGGCGCTTTTTTCGTGTTGATTGTGCTTGATTCCATGACGATCCCGTCAAGCATTGCCCGTTCCCTGGCAAGGGCGGGAGCTTTTTTCAGGCCGCCCTCGTTATATACGCGATCGGCTGTCCGTACGAACGGAAGCACATATTGATTTTGATAAACCGCATAATGGTTTGATTCCATGATTTTTTTGAACCCGTACGGCACGCCGGCTTCGTTTGTTTTTTCCGTCATATAATATTTTCCGTAAAGCAGGCTGTATAAATTAGCCCTGTTTCCTAATGTCGCATAGCGGCTGACGCTTTCTCTGCCCATGTCAATCTGGAGGTCGTTCCAGTAAAAAGACAGCAGATTACGGTTCAGTATGCTTGAGTATACGCTGAATCCGTTGAACCCGTATATGATCGGGGTGTTATTGAAAACACCGTTCATCCAATCTAAACGGGCAAACGGATCAGGGTCTTTTTCTTTCAGACGCTGAATGAGCTCCGATTGCTCTTTGCCTTTATAGTCAGCACCCGTCATAAATGTATGCGATACCGTATAAATCTTCCCGCCTTCTGATAAAGCATATTTTTCATATGTATTAGCCGTAAGCACAGCTGTAAGCAATATGACGGCATAGACGGCGGGCACCGCGCCTTTCAGTCTTGTCTTTGCTGCAAAGAAAGCGGCTATGCTCAGCACCAGAAGAAGGATGACGGGCAGGTTGGCGTGATCAGAAATATCCAGACTGTACCGCCTCACCTGGCTCCAATAGAGCAGAACGACGAGTACGGCGGACATCAGCATACTCTTCATGCTGATGTCTGAAAGCTTAGAAAGCCCGGCTGAAACCGTTCCGGCAATCGTGAAGCACAGGACGTATTCAAACCTGTTCTGCGGAGCTGAAAAACCGTTAAAGGCACTTGCCGCGAATGGACTGAAGTGAAACAGAATATACAGCAGACTGATTCCCGCAAACAGCCGGAACAAGCGGTTTTTATATAAAGTAAATGTAAATAGAAAAAGCAAAAAAGCCGCCGGCAGGATGATAATCCGGCTAGAAAATAAAATGTTGTCGGAAAAATCAAGCCAAGCAATATGCTCTGAATAAGGCGGCCGCAGATTATGAAGGTATCCGTATACGACAGGAATAAAGGAAACTGCGCTTATGCCGAACCCGAGAAGACCCGACAGAATAAATATCCTGCATTGAGTGAGCCTTTTCGCCTCATTGCCTTCAAGGGGAATCATCCACCTGAATAAGATATAAATGCCGATGAAAATCAGATTAATATACGCAAAATAAAAGTTGTTGATCAATGTCAGTGCACAGGCGAAGATAAACCACGCCGGCTTTTTTTCCCTGATGATTTTTTCCGCGCCGAGCACGAGCAACGGCAGCCACACCATACTGTCAGTGAAAAAGTCCCAATACACCTCATGCCGGAAGTAGATAATCGAGACCCCGTACAACACGGCGCCGGCAAAAGCGGGCACCGGCCGTTTGACGAAATAACGGAACACACACGCCGCCGTGAAAATGATGAAACTCTGCTTGGCGATGCTGATAAAAACAGAGGCCTGCGCCCAAAACAGCGCATCAGCCTCACCCGTCAGCTGAATAAGCTGCAAAAAGCGAACAGCGGCGGAGATAAACAGGAATAGAAAAGAAGTAGAGAAATAATAGCCGAGCTGACTGTACACTCCCCCGCCCAGTCCGAACGAATAGCTGTAAAACAGCCTGCCGTTCATATATTGATCAAACAGCAGCTTTTTGAAGACCGCCATTTGGGCGATCCCGTCTCCAGACCCCGTCATATAGCGGCCTGCCGACCACTCTTTCAAGAAAAAAATATGAGCGGCTGCCGCAGCCAGCACACAGGCTGCCGGCAAGATCCATTTATTTTTTTTCATACAACGTCCCCAGACCCTGCGCACAGCGGCGGCTGTTTAATGGTTCCACTTGCGCTTTTTTGTATAATTCGTTTCATTTTGTTCTCCGTATGTTATATTCGCTTCTTTAATTAAATAGTGCGGGCGTTTTTTTGTTTCATAGTAAATCCGGCCGATGTATTCTCCGATGATGCCGAGACTCAAAAGCTGGATGCCCCCTAAAAACAGCACGGCGGAAATAATGGTGAAGTATCCGGGTACGGACACGCCGTGTGTCAGAATCTGAACAAAGGTCGTTACAATATAAACCATCGACAGAAGCAATATCAGAATACCGGTGAAAAAGCATACCCTCAGGGGCTTGTTGTTGAAGGAGACGACACCGTCCATTCCGTAGTTGAACAGATTGCTGAATGACCATTTGGACGTGCCGTTCTTCCTTTCGACATTTTCATAAAATACGATTTTCTGGTCAAACCCGATCCAGCAGAACAGCCCTTTCGAGAAACGGTTCCCTTCACTCAGCTTCAAAAGGGCATCAACGGCCTGCCGGCTCAGCAGGCGGAAATCTCCGACCCCGTCACGCAGGTCCACTTCGACGGCTTTATTGATAAATTTATAATACAGGGAAGAAAGCACGGAACGCACAGGGCTGTCCCCTTTTCGGTTGCGCTGCGCGATGACTTGGTCATACCCTTCTTCATAGCCTTGAATGAAGTCTTTCAGCAGATGGGTCGGATGCTGCAGATCGGCGTCCATCACGATTACCGCTTCGCCCTGCACGTGTTCAAATCCTGCCAAAATGGCCGCTTCTTTCCCGAAGTTGCGGGAAAAAGATATGTATTTGACGCGATGGTTTCTGGCGGCCAGTTCTTTAATCTGCTGAAGGGTGTCATCCGCGCTTCCGTCATTGATGTAGAAAATTTCATAGTCATAATGAATCGTCTGAAACTCTTTTTTTAAAGATTCATGGATGAGCTTGACATTGTTCCCTTCATTGTAAGACGGAATAATAATTGAGATTAACCTTTGTTTCATGAAGGCACCTTCTTTGTATTATTCTTTTTTTAGGACGGCCTTAAAGGAATTGTCCGCAAAACTTCAGTAAGGCTTTTCCTTTTTTTAATGACGTTTAAACCCTTTTTTTGTTACACGGGCAGAAAATTTTTTCTGCATATGGTTTATATTTTGTCATGTTTTTCGGCAGATATGAGAAAAAAAAGAAAAAGTCTGTACGCGGGACAGACTTTATTGCTGAAGGTATTCATGAATCAAATGGCTGACGATGCGCGGTTTTTCGTGAATGACCCAATGTGAGGCATCGTCTATAAAGATTAAGTCGCCGTTTGGAATCATCCGTTTTGTTTCCTTGGCGAGCTTTTTGCTCAGCGCGCGGTCATTGACGCCCCATATTAATCGGTACGGAACGGGCATTTCAAGCGGAACGGCAGGGCCTAAACCGCCGGCTCTGATCGCCCGGTACCAGTTCAGCATCGCCGTGAGCGCTCCTTTTCTGCCCCATGCCTGTTTGTAGCTGTCGACATCTTCCCGTGAAAAAAGCGCCGGGCGTTCGGATAAGCCGATCGCGTGATCCAATACGCGGTAATCGTCTTCAGACAATCTCCGTTCCGGCTTTTCCGGAAGCTGAAAGAAAGCGATATAAGAGCTTTTCTTCCACTGCGGCGGGTAGAACGGTGTGACCTTCCGCATAACCGCCGGGTGCGGGATATTGACCGCGATCAATTTTTCTACGTATTGCGGCCGCGTGGATGCCAAATGCCAGGCCACGGCTCCTCCCCAATCGTGGCCGATGACGACGGCTTTGTCATCTGTAAAATGCGTGATCAGCCCGATAATGTCGTCTCTGAGCGTATCAATGGTATAGTTTTCAATGCCCTCCGGTTTGTCACTGAGATTATAGCCGCGCTGATCAGGCACGACAACATGGTATCCGGCATCCGCCAGCGGTTTGATCTGGCTCTTCCAGCCGTACCAGAATTCCGGAAACCCGTGCAGCAGCACCGCCAAAGGACCGTCTTTCGGACCGGCTGAAGCCGTGTGCAGCGTCACTCCGTTTGTTTCGATCATGTGAAACGTAATGTCATTCATCGATTCTCCTCCCCGTTTGTTTCAATCTTCTTTCTGTTAAGACGATGATCAGTACGCTGATCGCAATCAACAATACGGCCTGAACGATCAGGGCGAACGGCTGAGTCAGCCGGATAAGCAGGCTGCCCGCAAATCCAGCTGCCGCCGATATAAGGCCGAACAAAATCATGAGGAGCGCACTGAATCGATTGCCTTCTTTCCACTGCGACTCATCCGCCATAGAGCGCTTCGTCCGATATCCGTACAGGCTGTTGATCGACTTCGGCGGAAAAAATGTGACTAAAATGCCG
Source organism: Bacillus sp. SIMBA_026 (assembly GCF_046535335.1). Lineage (NCBI taxonomy): Bacteria > Bacillati > Bacillota > Bacilli > Caryophanales > Bacillaceae > Bacillus > Bacillus sp. SIMBA_026. The sequence goes on from NZ_JAWRWX010000005.1 coordinate 17,009, forward strand.
GCCGCAGCCATCAGAAGGCCGCCGATTACCATTATCATATCCGTCACTCTCCTTTTCATCTTTTACGAAAGGAAAGGCGAAAGGTTTCAGAAAAAAAGCAGGCTCATTCGCCTGCCTGAATCTTTATTTTCGAGTTAAGTCGGCCGTTTTCACATAACCTGCTTTCCCGCCGTATGTGACGTACGCCCATTTACGGTCAAACCCTCCGTCATGGCTGAACCCCCAGCCGAGCACATTGACGGTTTCACCCGCTTTAACGAACCCTTTTTTGCCGGTTTCCAAAGTCGGCGTATAAAAAGCGGTTTGTTTCGCCGTCACCGCCTTCACCGGCTGCTTCATCAGAAAATGTGTGGAGATATAGGCTTTGTGACCTTTGTAGTCAATCTCAGCCCAATCTGCTCCTTGAAGCCGTTTTACCTTTACGGAATCCTCTGAACGAAGCGTGCCGATAATCGACCCTTGTTTATTTGGTTCTTTGCGGACGTTAAGTTCTCCTGCTTTCACGATATATGTATCTGCTGCGGTGTCTATTTTTGTCTGGTGAACTGCTGCGGCATTCGCTGCCGGATCAAAAAAAACGGTGCCTGCGGCTAAAAATAAGCAAAGTCCTGCGGCCGGAATAAATGCGGTTAACCCCTTTTTCATGTTCATTGTGGTTCCTCCCCGCTATTTTATAAGTTATTACACATTTCCACATTCCGCGGGTCGTCAAACATGATTTTGCCATTTCTTTTATAAAAAGAAAAAACCGCCGGACGGTATCCGGCGGGCGAACTGCTATGTTAATGCAGGAGACCCCTGCTTTGATCCAAATAATGAGAAACGTCTTCCCGAACGCTCTGGAACATATGGAGCTTGCTGCCGTATGATTCGATCCATTCCTTGACGACGCGTTCTGTCATTTGCTCTCCTTGATACGGGCGGCCGGCTTTTGCGTAAGTCGCTTCGAAATCTCCCCATAAAAGCTCAACCCAAGTTCGCGCTTGCAAATAGCTGAGCATGTCATTTTTCTCAAGCAGCAAATTCGTCAGTTTGTCGATATATGTATTCATGTCTCTGTCTCCTTTCCTTGGGAAAACCTGCTGCTTTTACGCAGCTTGTCACAGGCATATACTAACTTTACGTCTTCAGTCCAGAAGGCGCAACCTTTTGATATTGGCCGAGGGGGAAAACAAATGGTCCGGAACAAGGCAAAAGGATTTCCTAATCAGAACAATAATAAGTTTGAAGGCGAACCGCGGGCAAAGGATGACTACGCTTCTAAACGCGCGGACGGTTCAATTAATTCGCACCCGCAAGAGCGCATGAGAGCTTCAGGCAGACGATAACACACACCGTAAGAGACCGGGAATGACCCGGTCTCTTTTTTGCGGAAAAAAACATCCTTTTGCGGTCATAACGCTAAATAAATTCCATAATATGTTAAATGTTCAACCGAAAGCCGGTAGACAAAAAAGGAGGGGTTTTATAAAATGAAGACAGTTTCCAAACGATTGCTGAGCCTTACCGCATTCTTACTGTCAGTTTCATTATTTGCTGTTTCAGCTGAAGCAGCGGGCAGCCCGCAGACATCTGTATCAAACAGCGGTGAGGAGTTTGACGCCAATCTGAATCAGCCTGTACAAACAACACAGACATCCCCCGCTTATGAAGGAACGGGCCTCACCAAAAGGCAGCTTGCACAAAACAGCAAAGCTGACATCAAGTCATTAAAGCCTTCCAGTATTATTGGAACAGACGAACGAATCAGAATTTCTCCTACAACATCATTTCCATATCGCGCAACAGCACAGCTGACCGTCACATACAGCGGCAGCACAAGCACCTACGGATGCACCGGTTTTTTTGTCAATGCCGACACGATCGTTACGGCGGGACATTGCGTGTATGATCAGAAAAACGGCTGGGCATCGAAAATTACGGCAGCTCCCGGCCGCAACGGGTCATCGTACCCGTACGGCTCTTATTCAGGAAAGACATTCTACAGTGTCAAAGGATGGACAGAAAACGGTGACACAAACTACGACTACGGCGCAATCAAAGTAAACGGGTCGCCCGGGAATACTGTCGGCTGGTACGGCTACCGGACGACCAACAGTTCCAGTCCGGCCGGGCTTTCCTCAACCGTGACAGGATATCCGTGCGACAAAGTGTCCGGTTCCATGTGGTCGGACAGCAAGCCGATACGTTCTGCCGAGACATATAAACTCACCTACACGACAGATACGTTCGGCTGCCAGAGCGGATCGCCCGTTTACCGCAATTACAGCGACACCGGCCAGACCGCCATTGCCATTCATACAAACGGCGGGTCGTCTTACAATCTGGGAACAAGGGTGACAAACAGTGTATTCGACAACATTCAATATTGGTCAAATCAATAAAGCTTTTGTTTTCTTTCTCGCGGCGGCCGTTTTATGCGGATGCGGCAAAGCGGATGATTCCGCCGCCAAAAAAGCACTGCCCGTTACGCTCCATGCTGAGGATGCAGACGGTTCACCGGCGGCCGGTGTGACGGTCACCGTGATGAAAGCGGCGGAGTCAGATCATCAGCCGAATATAGACCGCGGAGAGATAATAGGCAAGACTGATCACCACGGCGAGATTGCATGGAAAAGCGGCGTGAAAGGAACCTATGCCGTCGTTTTTGAAAAAGACGGAGTACCGGAAACCCGGAATATTTCCTTAGCTGAGAGTGATAAACATACGGTGATCAGCATTACATTGAAACACTGAAAAAAGCTTGCAGGCGGAATATCCCCTGCAAGCTTTTTGTTATCCTTTATGCACTTGGTATTCATAAACATCTTTCTTCTCAGACAGATGAGCGAACGTGGAAAGCACAAGTCCGAGAGCCGTCATCAGCGCACCGCCGGCAAACAGCCATGAGTAAGATCCCGTTCCGCCGAGAATCAATCCGCCGATCCAGGCGCCGAGCGCGTTTGCCAGGTTAAAAGCGGAAACGCTCACCGCAGCGGCGATTGTCGTGCCGTTTTCAGAGGAAGAAATAACCTTGGTCTGCAAAAGCGGCGGCGTGCCGAACGCACATGCGCCGAATAAAAATGTCGCTGAAACCGCGGCGGCTGGAAAAACGGCGATATAAGGGAAAATCGCCAAGACGCCGATCAAGCCGATCATCACACCGATCATCGTGCGTGTCAGCAGTTTGAGCGGCACTTTCCCCGCGAAGAAATTCCCCGCCACTCCGCCGAGACCGTAGGCAAATAATGCGCCTGTAATGCCGACTGTGCCGAACCCCGCTGAATCTCTTAAAATCGGCTCAATAAACGTGTAAGCGATAAATACGCCTGAGTAGCCGAGAATGGTGATCGCAAAGGAAAAAATCACTTGTTTATGCTTAAAGACACTCCATTCATTCATCAGCATCGGAATCACTTTCGGTTTCCGGTTCGGTACGACCAGCATCAGTCCGATCAGCCCGATCATGCCTAAAACGGAAATAATGAAAAAGACGGCCCGCCAGTTAAGGGCATCTCCTAAATATGAGCCGAACGGGACACCGAGCATCAGCGCCACGGTTAATCCGCCGTTCATGGAAGCCGCGGCGGCGGAACGTTTTTCAGGCGGCACCATTTCACTCGCAAACACCATGGCGATCGCAAAAAAGGCTCCGTGAATGGATGCGGATAAAATTCTGGAAATCGCCAGCACGGCGAAGTTCGGCGCAAAGACGCTCATCAGGTTGGCAAGGACGAAGATGCCCATCAACCCCAGCAGCACCGGTTTTCTCGGCAGCTTAACCGCGATAATGGTTACGATCGGGCCCGTCAGGCAGACGCTTGCCGCGTACGCCGTAACAAGCATGCCCGCTGAAGATACATGTATATGAAAGTCATCGGCAATCGACGTCAGAATACCCATGACAGCATATTCCGTATACCCGATGGAAAATGTGCAGATCATTAAAACAAAAATCATTAATTTCACAGATGGCTGTTTCATTTTGATATTCAACGTAAATCGCCTCCTTTTTATTTAAAAAACAACGAATTCCATCTTAAAAGATATCAAAAATGAATTCAATCATTTTTTACTGAAAGGTTGAAACGAATGTGCCCGAAAAGAAAAAGAGGCCGGAACCGGCCTCTTTTGTTATTATTTTTCTTTTAAAACGGAAATCGGCAGTGCTTCTTCCCCGTCAGACGGGGAAGATCTGTGTCCCCAGGCGAATACGCCGTTGATGTAATCAATGCGGAAAGTGTCATCAGAACCTTCTATCTGATACACCCCGCCGGGCCGAAAGTCTTCCGGGTTCAGCATGTAAGCTTTGGCCATCGTAATTTTCCGTTCAAGCACGGCCAGTTCATTTACAATGCCCATCTGTTCAGCTTTTCGCGCTTTTTCCGTCAGTCCCGCAATTTCTGTCTGTAGTTCATGAGGCGTCATTTGACTGTATCGTTTGTCCATTTCAGTTTACTCCTCTTCCTGCAAGAATTGATCAATATCGTCAATCGAGAATCCTTTTCTGAATAAGTACTGTTTAACCTTCATTCCGCTTTCATAGCTGCCGTCATAGCGGTATTTCCTGATCGCTTTTTCCGCATGAGCCTTCAGAGCTTCCATCTCGGCTTCATCATCATTTTCATACTCCGTCTGCTCCAGAGCGGCATTGATCACGTCGAAAGGGAAACCTTTTCGCTGAAGCTGCATCTGCGCCCGCTGTCTGATCTCTTTTGTGGACAGCTTTTTGTCCTTTTTCAGGATTTTGCCGATATGTTTCAGCGCTTCTTGTATCTGCTCATCAAATGTAAACGCGCTGAGCGTCTCCTTGATGGTATCGTCGTCTATTCCTTTCGCTTTCAGCTCGCGGAACAGGACGTCAGGGCCTTTGCCGTTTGTTTTTTTGTGGGTGCTCGCATAGGCTTCGGCAAATTCTTTGTCATTTAAGTAGCGGTAATCGTACAGTTTATGGATGACTTCAGAAATGACCATGTCCGGTGTTTCTTTTTTCTTCAGATGATCCCGGACTTCTTTTTCAGAGCGCATCCGGTATGATAAAAATTCCACGGCGCGGTTAAAGGCTTTTTTCACGTCATCGCCGTACTGGATTTCAAGAATGTCAAGCTCGTCCAGTTCTTTCCCTTTTTTCAGGTCATAACGCACAAGCACGTCGGCGTCGACGCTGAATGCATATTTCTCATCAAGAAAGATGTTGAAGCGCTCGGTATTTTTCTTTTGGGTCGATATTTTTGTAATAAACGGCATCCCGGTCTCCTTTCCCGCCCCGATGTTCAGGCGTTTTTCTTTTTGGCAAATGAGGTACAGTATATGTATCAACGTGTAAGGAGAGATGGATATGAATATCGCGATGACAGGCGGCACTGGTTTTCTGGGCCGGCATCTGACAGGTGTGTTTACCCGCCGGGGACATCATGTCTATATTTTATCAAGAAAACAGAGAGAAACCGAACAAAAAAATGTGACATATGTTCAATGGCTGGCCGAAAACGCGGCGCCTGAGCGCGAGCTTCCTCCTATTGATGTATGGGTGAACCTCGCCGGCAAATCCATCTTTGACCGCTGGACGGACACAACGAAGGAACAAATCATCTCAAGCCGGGTAGAAGCGACGAGAGAAGTCAGACGGATTATGAAGCAGCAGCCGAAAAAACCCCGGGCTTTGATTCAGGCCAGCGCCGTCGGCATTTACGGCACAAGCACAGAAAAAACGTTCACCGAACAGTCAGATACGTCAAATGAAGACTTTCTCAGTCATACGGCTCATATGTGGGAACGTGAAGGCCAGAAAATTGAAGCGCTCGGCATCCGGACGGTATATGCCAGATTCGGTGTGATGCTCGGTGAAAAAGGCGCCCTGCCGCTCATGGTTCTCCCTTATAAGCTGTTAGCCGGCGGCACCATCGGCTCTGGACGGCAATGGCTGTCATGGGTTCATGTGGATGACGCCGCGGAACTCATCGCTTATGCGGCGGAGCATGATGACTTGTCCGGTCCCATGAATGTGACATCGCCAAACCCCGTAGAAATGAAGCAATTCGGAAAGACGATCGCAGGCGTCCTGCACCGCCCCCATTGGATTCCCGTACCGGAACTTTTTCTGGAGAAGGCCTTGGGAGAAATGAGCCTGCTGATCGTAAAAGGCCAGCGCGCTCTGCCTGAGCAGGCGCTGACATCCGGTTTTCAATTTACATATGAAGAACTTGATTTGGCTTTAAAGGATCTCTTATCTGCATAAAAACGGAAATAAAAGCCAATCCTATTGGTATTCTGTTTTGAAGGAGGGTCTTCTTTTATGGAAAAGAAGCGCGAAAAACATCAGCAGGGAGCCAATCTGAAAAAAATGCAGGAAGTCCTTTATTCCGGTGAATTCAAAAAAGCGGAAAGAGCAGCCAAACGGAAATAAACTGAATAAAGATCGGGACCGGGCAGATACTATGTTTGTTTGATATCACTTTTTTCAGGGGGGCGATTGATATGGGCAGAAATCATACTCACAAAAACCGTGATAAAAACAAACAAAAACTTCCTCAAGTTCCGGATGCTTTGAAACGCGAAACAGACGGCACGTACGAGGAATATTCAAGCGAGCTTGCTGATTCCGCTGACCGTGAAGCGCAGGCGCGGATGAAAGCCGCTGACAACAGAGCAAAAAGCAAAACCCGCTAATACGAAATCCCCGCCTCTGTATAGAGACGGGGATTTTTTTACAGTTCGGTAAACAGGTTTTTTGCCGGCGTCCGTTCTTTCGCCTTAGGCTGTTCGTCCGGATAGCCCGTTTGAATGATGGCGGCAAAGCGCTCATTGTCAGCAAGACCGAAGTCTTGGTGCACCTGTTTGTCATACATGATGCGGCCGCTTTTCCAGACCATGCCGATGCCGTTTGAATGCGCGAGAAGCTGAAGGTTTTGAATCATGCCGCTCAGCGCCGCGAAATCATCGTTTCTCGTAAATTCATTTTCATCTTCTTTTAAGACGACCAGTAAAAATCCCGGAACGGCGCTGAGGTTTTTTCTCATGTTCCGCTCTTTTTCCTCGTTGAAATCATCTTTTATCTTTTTGAAAAATGAGACGTAGCTGTCCGCAAGCTTTGCTTTTCCCGCTTCGCTTGCTGCGTAGATAAAACGCCATGGCTCCGTCAGTCTGTGGTTCGGTGCGTAAACGGCCGTTTCAAGCATATCTAATATGACTTCAGAAGGTACGGTTTCCGGTTTAAACGACCGGATGGATCTTCTGTTTCTGATTGTATGTGCAAGACTTTCGTTTTGCTGTAATTGTTCGGTTTTCGGCATGCCGATTCACCTTCCTATCCAAATGAAAATGATTATCATTTATAATATAACGGATACGACCGGCTTTTGTAAACCGTTACGGAAGCTGAAAATTGATTGTTTCGGCATACACGGCCGTTCCCGTCATCTTGATGTTCATCTTTTCGTTATCTTCTGTAATCCTGATTTCCACTTTTCCGTCTTTCCCGATTTCCTGACCTTGTTCAATCGTGAGGCATTCGGCTTCGGAGCCTCCGTATTGCCGCATATAGGCCGCCATGACGCCTGAAGCGGTTCCCGTGACGGGATCTTCGGTCGTACCGGAGAAAGGGGAAGAAAAATGGCGTCCGTGCAGATCACTTTCCGGATGAACGGTTTCAAGAGAAAACGGATGAACGCTCGCTTTCGGAAGATCGCACAAAACAGCGGGGAATTGTGCGTTGTCCGGCACCATATTCCGTGATGCTTTAAGTGATCTCAGCGGAACAATCAGTGTCCAGATCCCCGTTGATCCGTAAACAATCGGCAGCTCGCTGTGAAAATCATCAGCCGTAATCCCGAGCGAGGCCGCAAGCTTTTCTTTGTCTCCCGTAAACGGCAGAAATTGCGGGGGAGCCTGTTTGAGTGTGATGTATACCCGGCCGTTTCGTTCAGCGGCTTTTGCGGGAAGAATGCCGGCTTTTGTTTCAATTTGATATGTCTGATCAGCCTGAAGCCTTCCCTTTTCAATTAATGCGTAAAGAGAGGCGACGGTAGCATGTCCGCATAAATTCATTTCGTGGCCGGGTGTAAAATAGCGGATGCGCAGATCGGCTTCTCCGCTTTTACAGAGAAATGAGGTTTCATTGTACCCTGCCATTTCGGCGATCATCTGCATCTCTTCATCTGAATAATCATCTCCGTTAAAGACGATTCCCGCGGGATTTCCCAAATCCGGAATATCGGAAAACGCTTCATATTTAAACACGGTTGCCTGTTTCATTCATCAGCCTTCCTTTCACCTTATGATCATGTTATTCAGTATAACAGAGTGAAATTAGAATTTTTAGTCAATTATTTTTAAAAAAAGACGCCTGTTAACGGCGTCTTTTTTTGGTTTTTCCGATCAGGCGGGTGACGAGGATCATCGTGACGGACAGCGATCTGTTTTTGCGGTATGCCAAGTATTTCCCGCGCCACTCCGGTTTGTATTTTTCTTTAAAGGCCCGCAGCCCGCTGAAGCTGTACATATACCGGACGTTGTTGAAGATGACGGCCGCGATTCTTTCCGACCAGAAAGATGTAAAAGCCGTTCCTACATTTGACAAAGGCGCCATGCCCATATTGAAGGTGGTATAGCCTTTTTCCTGCGCCCAGAGAAACAGACGGATGAAAAGCGCGTCCATAATACCGTTCGGCGCGCTTTTCCGATAACGCATCAAGTCGACGGATATCTCGCCTTCCTGATACATCGGCATCAGGTTGGCAAAAGCAATGATCTCCCCTTCTGCGTCTTTCACGTAAGCAATCGGCGCCTGTTCCAGATAATCCCGGTCGAAGAAACCGAGGGAAAAACCTTTCTCTTTTTTCGGTCCGAGCCATTCGTCCGAAATGTCTTTCAGCTTGGCGATAAACTCGGAGGAAAACGGCGGTTCCCCGACATGAAATGTGTAGCCTTCGCGGTCAAATTTGTTGTTAATCGCCCGCAGCCCCGCTTTTTTCTTACCTGAGAGCGTAAAGGCCTCCATATCCACGAACGCTTCTTCTCCAAGCTTGAAGAAGTTATAGCCGAAGTCATGGTACAGCGCCAGATCTTCACGTTCGATCTGATAAAACATGACACTCAGCCCCTGCTTATGCGCTTCATTCAGAAATTCCTCAATCACAAGCGGAAAAGAGTCTCTCTGTCCTGACGGATCACCGAGCACGACAAGCCTTCTGGAAATCTGGCTGAACAATAAAAGCGCTTTGCCGTCGCTTGAGAAATAAAACCGCTTATCCCCGAGAAAGCCGAGATGGCTGAGCGCATTTCCGCCTTCTTCCGCCAAAAAGGACTTCAGCCGTTCAGGATCGGCCTCTTCTCCGATCGGCTTCGATCTTTTATGATAAAAGAACGTAAACAAAAGGAAAAACAGCGGCACAACAATAATGGCCGTCATCGTGGCATATGTAATGTGCGAATTGTTATGGACGAAATAGTCGTGGCGCAGGAGCCGATTCATTTTATCCCAAATAAAGCCGGCAATGAGATTGTAGTTAAACAAGGCGATAATAAACAGAGCGGCCGCAAAAATCATCTGGCCGAGCGTATACGATGCCTGCTCTCTGATAAACTGCCGCTTTAACAGCACAAGCAATACGATGACGACAGGCAGAATAAAGATCGCGCTGATGTTCATTCCTTTTAAGAAACTGAACACAAAACCGCCGACCAGCGCGGCAACCGCCATTGAATAAGAACGTTTCGTCCGTTTGTATAATTCAATCGGCAAAATTAATAGAATCAAAGCCGCGCTTAGCGATAACGCGTTAAACGCAAGGAGCGCCGGGCGCGGAATGTGCGGAATGACCGTCTCCCTGTCGATCGGCAGGGCGACGGACGCAAGCACAACGACTCCCGACACGAAAACCAAAAGCGACAGCGAACCGTAAAGCACCCTGATTAAGATGGCGCGCTGGAATACGAGAAGCACGTTCGTCGTTTCCACGGCAGGCGCCATCTTCGGATTTGATTCCAGCCGTTTAAGCGTATTTTCCGTTAAGTCGCCGGCCGCAAAGAACAGCCCGAACACAAACGGAATAAATGAATACACAATCCGGTAGATGACGATGGATGTCACAACCGCCTCCTGGGGAAAGCCCATATTCTGCATGCCGAGCAGAAACAGAAGGTCAAACGAACCGAATCCTCCCGGCACAAGGCTGATGATTCCCCCGATAGCGGCAATGGCAAATACCCCGAATACATGGCGGACATCCGCGTGAATCCCCATGACATACAGGGAATAATACATGACGACGGCCGCCGCAAACCATTCGGCAAACGATGCCCCGATGTAAGAAAAAACCGGATGCCTCGGTTTTGCTTCACCGTCTTCTGCGCCAGCTTTTTTATTGTTGATCCCAGCGGCGATTAAGGCTGCCGGCACAATAAGCGCCACTCCGGCGATAACAGCCCACAGCCACGGTTTCTCACCTGTAATCTCTCCAACCGGCAGAACCCGGGCGATGGTCAGGATACTGAAGACGGACAGCCCGAGCAGCGCTGAGGACGTAAGCCAGGCGATGCCTGCGACGAGGCGTTTTACGTCATTCGTATGTTCTTTGTAAAGCATCGTCCGCAGCCCGACGCCCGCCAGGCCGCCGAATCCAAGGACATTGTTAAAGGAATTGGCGATAAAGGAGACCCTGAATACTTTCCAATTCGGAATGTTGAGGCGAAGCGTCCGTTTCAGCACAAAGTCATAAAAGGACATCGCGCTGACGGCAAGAAGGCCGAGCAGAACGAGAATAAATAAATCGTAACGCTCAATCCCGTTAATAATGTACAGCGTTCGTTTAAAAGAAAGGTCTGTCAATTCCTTTTTGGACTGATAAATGACTAAAAGCAAAACTGCAATAGGAAATAATACTTTTAATATCGATAAGGCATTCTTTTTAGTCAGCAATGTTCTCTCCAATCATCATAAAATAGCTTATTTATTATAATTCCCCCAATAATCTCCAACATATTATACACTACCACCTCACATTCAAACAAAACTCGCCTGCAACTTTCTTTCTCTGATTAAAATCAGTAATATGGTATGCAGGAGTATGAATGAGGAAGTGAGACGATGGATTATAATCTGCATGATACAACGGTATTAGGCGGCGATATTTTTTCTCCTGAGGAACGGGATATTTGGGTGCTGTACATGAAAGTGATGACATCGGCGGGCCTCGGCGATGTGTCGGAGTGGATGAAGCTTGATATGAGCATGCCGCAAATGAAGGTGCTGATGCTTCTGAACAACCACGGGACGCTTAAGGTGAGTGACATAGCGGAGAAAATGGGCGCTTCCCTTTCAAATACGACGGGGCTGCTTGACCGTTTAGAAAAATCATGTTTCATTACACGCGCTCCGTCAGAAGAAGACCGCCGTTCAGTCGTCGTTCAATTAACGGAAAACGCGAAAGATATTTTCCGCAGCCTTTATCAAAAAGGACATGTAAAATTGAAGCGTTCATTGGAAACGCTGACCGCTGAAGAAAAACAAACGGTCAATCAAGGGCTTTCCATTTTGGCAAGAGCGCTTGATTCTTCCAAACAGGCATAGAGATGAAAAAGGCCTGCCGGTATCGGCGGCCTTTTTTTGTTTGACATTTAATTCACTTGAAGTGAATAATATATTCGAAGTGAATTAAAAACGGAAGGATTGATCAGTATGCCGGAGTCATTGCAAACAGAAAAAAACCAGAGCCGGGCCATCACTCTCTTTACGATCGGTGTGTTCATGGCGGCCTTGGACAACGGAATTATTTCCGCTGCTCTGACGACGATTAACAGCTCTTTTGATGTTTCTCCTTCATGGGGATCGTGGGGAGTGACCCTTTACACATTGGGACTCAGTGTCAGTGTGCCGATTGTCGGCAAGCTGTCGGACCGATACGGGCGGAAAAAGCTGTTTATGATTGAAGTCGGGCTGTTCGGACTCGGCTCTTTGCTTGTCGCACTCAGTCAGAGCTTCCCGATGTTTTTGGCGGCACGGCTCATTCAGGCCCTTGGCGGCGGCGGAATTTTTATTATCGGGAGTTCGCATGTGCTGGCCGTGCTTCCGAAGGAGAAACAGGGGAAAGCTCTCGGGCTTTTAGGGGCGATGAACGGTATGGCGGCCGTCCTCGGACCGAATATCGGGAGCTTTTTGCTTGATGTAACCGGGTCGTGGCATTGGCTGTTCTTGATTAACCTGCCGATTGCCGCCGCTTTGGTTGTGTGCGGCGGTTTGTTTATCGCTGAAACGAAAGAGCCTGAGGCGAAACGGCTTGACCTCGCCGGCACAATGCTGCTGTCTCTTGCGATCTTATCTTGTATGATCGGTATCACGAATCTCGATGGGGCGAAGCTGTCAGAAAGCATAATGAACGTAAAGGTGTACGGGTATCTTTTGGGAGCGGCACTTCTCTTTCTGGTGCTGCTTAAAGTCGAAAAGCGGGTTGAAAACCGAGGGGGCGATCCGATTCTTGCCTACTCGCTGCTGCAAAATAAAGTGTTTCAATGGACGCTCGTCATCGGATTTTTATCGGGAGGGCTGCTCGCTGCGGTCATTTTTATTCCTTCTTATGCGGAGCAATATTTGCACGTATCGGCGGAGAAAGCGGGTTATTGGATGACGCCGCTCGCGTTGGCGTCAGGAATCGGAGCGTGGCTCGGCGGGGCGATCACGGATAAAAAAGGGCCGGTCTTCTCCGCGGTTGTATCAGGCGCCATCGCATTTGCAGGCTTCAGCCTGTTTCCGTTATGGGTAACGGATAAATGGGAATTTGTCACAGCGAGTGTCATTGCGGGGGTCGGTTTCGGATTTCTGCTCGGGGCTCCGCTGAATGTGCTTGTATCAGAAACGGCGGGCCAAAACAAAGGAACAGCGCTCGGCACGCTGTCACTCGTAAGGCAGGTCGGGCTGACGCTCGCTCCGGCTTTATATGCCGGCTTCATTACAGCGGGCTTTGACCGGATCGGAGATGACATCAAAAACCGTTTAGCGAAAAGCGGCATTCCCGCTGATCAGGCGCACACGCCCAATATCGGCGGCGGACTTTCTTCGTTGCAGGAGCAAGTGAGCCGAATCCCCGTTCCCGCCGTCAAAAAAGCGGTTTCTGATGCAATTGAAGCGGGCATTTCCAGCGGCTACCACCATCTTTATACGGCAGCCGCCGTCATTTCATTATGCACGATTGTGTCTGCGGCTGTTTTGGCGTATTTCTGGAAGCCGGCATCCTCTAAGACAGATGCCAGCCCATCCGCCGGGAAAGCTCAGTAATATGGGCGATGTGATGTTCAGAGTGCCAGACATATAGTCCGAGCGCCTGTTCCAGCGTAATCGTCTCTTTAGATAGAGGATGGAAGTATGTCCGTTTGAATTGGGCTTCCGTCATGGAGCGCAAAAGAGCGGCCCATCTTCTGTGCAGGATCGCTAACAGCTCAAGCGCATCTCCGCAAGCGGCGGTTTTGGAATCATGAAGATCGGCCCAGCCTTTTTCATCATAAGGACGGATTTCCGGTTCATTCTCCGTTAAGCTCAATTTAAACCGGGTATAGCCGTTCATGTGGCTGTCCGCCAGATGGTGAACCACTTGGCGGACAGTCCATCCCCCTTCTCGGTAAGGCGTATCAAGCTGACTGTCCGACATCGCTCTGACAGCTTGTTTCAGTTTGGCCGGAGCGTGTTCCAGCGCATTGATCCATTCTTGTTTCTGTCCGGCCGAAATCGATTCAGCCGGCTGATATTCTCCAATCGGATAGCTTAGGGTTTGTTTTTCCATTTTTGTCTCTCTCCCGCTGATCGTATTATGAAAGTATGATGGTGATGTCGCAGCCTTCCGCTTTCGCTTCACGAAAGACCTGAAGCACACTCTCGGCGCCATTTTCTGTAAGCTGCTTGCTTTGTTCAAACTGTCTCCATTCTAAAACGAGGGGGTATTCCACCCAGCCGGTCAGACAATCCCATAAAGCGTCAAGGTTTTCACCGTAGTATTCAGGAAGGGCAAGTTCCTTTTTCAATGTCTGGTGCAGGTCGCTCATACTTCTGATTTGCTCCCCGTTAATAACTGCTTTATTCATGCGCGGCTCCTTTCCCATGTTTTTATTCTATCAGTTTACCATTTTCCTCTTCAGAAGTGGCCGGAGTCTGCCGCGGTTCCAGCTGGACGATGCCTTGCCCGCCGTCAACGGCCACCCTGTCCCCCGTTTTCAGTTTTGACGTTGCATTTCCGCACCCGACAACGGCAGGAATCCCCAGTTCCCGGGCGACGATCGCCGCGTGGGACAAAGGGGCGCCGACGTCCGTTATGATAGCAGCCGCTCTTGGAAAAAGCGGGGTCCAGCCTACATTGGTTGTCGACGTCACTAAAATTTCCCCCGCCGCAAAAGAATCCCCGTCTTCCGGAACATCAAGGACACGGACAATGCCCTCCACTCTCCCGGCCGCTCCCGCGAAACCTTTTAAAGTATGCGCATCATCAGTTTCCGCAGGCATAAAAGCATCGTAATAATCAGCTCTTCTGTCAGGATCCTCAGCCCATTTAAACGGATTGAATCTTCCGTTAATAACGGATGGGAACGGCGGCAGTTTTTTATAGGTTTCATAGTTTTGCTTTCTCGCTTGAATCGACGCAACCGCCGGCTCTTTCCCCGCGAGCAGATCGGTTATTTCATGCAGATACAGGAAGAAAATATCGTCCTTCATGCCGGTCATTTCCGCCGCTCTGAGCGCGAATGTTCTGGCTGTCCGGTACACCCTGACAAATTCGGATCTGGTTGTTTCTCTAATATTCGCGTATTCTGACGCTTTTTCCATTTTGGCTTTGAGCCATTTGACCTTATGAGGATACTTATCTTCAAATCTTCGGAAGGCCTGTTCATGCGCCCGCTGCTGTTTCAAAAGCAGTTGTTCGGCATCAATACCCGACTCCTTGTGTTCTTTGATCTGCTTCGTCAGCCAATCCCGGTTTTCTCCCGGATGCGGTATGGAAAGTTCGTATTCATGCGGGCCACGGTGGCCTTGGTTCCTGAGGTATTCTTCCTCGCTCATACGGCCTTTCATGACTTGATCAATGCCGATAATCGGCTCCAGGCTGGCCAGTCCGCCTTTTCCCCTCAGATTGGAAAGCAGGAGATTCGCATCTTCTATCCCTGCGAGTTTTGTTAATTGAGAGGTTAACGACGAAGAGGATTGCGCAGAATCACGCCCGCCGGATATTAACGCAAACCACGCGTTGCATAAATACGGATAGATCTCATTGTTCCATATCGCTAATAATGCCCGCTCCGTCTCGGCACGTTTCAGCTTTTCCTCAATATTTCGGCACCACTCGGGCGATTCGTCCAAGTAGGAGGACATGTTTTTTTTCGCTTGCTTCATTTTCGACAGATACGGTTTCAGTTTTTTCGGGATGATCTTCAAAAGTTCATACTTTGAGAACGGATATAAAGGAATCTTCATTTCCGCCGGGATTTCTCCCAATGTATCGCTCATCATTTTTCCTATTTTTCCGCCTTTCGGATTCAGACCGAAAGCGGCGAGAACGGAAAGAGGCTGGCTCATATTGTTATAGGCTCTGCCGCAAATATTGCCGGACCAGACATAATAGCCCGGAATAATGCCCGACTCTTCATCCAGATTCCGGAGGAGCGACCATGTCAGCGGCGTCATCACATCGGGAATCGCTTCTCCTATATTTGTGTTTGTCCATAAAAAATCACCGCTGAAAGAATCATTCCATTCATAGGTTTCCAGATTTCCGGCTTGTAAGGTCGTAATCGGGCGGGATTGAAGAATATACAATGTCCCGCCCGCGGCAGCCCATTCAATATCCTGCGGCCCTCCAAGATCTTTTTCCAGCTTTTTCGCCAGTTTATAGAGCTTTGACGCATATTTGCGAAATTCCCCGGGGCCGTCATATTTTTTCTTGGGCCGTGCCAGTTTAAAAGAATAGGCATCGGCTTCCCCGGAAACAAGCTGCTCCCCGAGACCGTAGACGTAATTGCCTGTCATCTCCCGCCTGCTCCCCGTAATCGGATCTGCGGTAAACAGCACTCCGGATATCTCAGACGGTATCATCAGCTGGATGACGATTGCGATTTCATGCTCATCTTCCATTCCCTGAACGGCGCTGTACGCTTTTACTCTTTCTGACTGTGTCGATCGGCGGACTTCATCAATCGCCCTGAACATGTCTTGATCTGTTTTGACATTCAACACCGTATCGAATTCTCCGGCAAAGGAAGCCTGAGCGGAATCCTCGCTCAGCGCGGATGAGCGTACGGCAAACAACGCAGATGCATGGCGGTTGCGGATGGAATTCACATATTGATCAACAGCCTCTCTCGCCTGATGGCGGAGCTGTCCGTCCTGAAAGGCAGACGGCAAAATCACAAACCCTTCAGGCACAGGATACCCGCTTTGATACATTTTAGAGAGAATGCTTCCTTTTCCTCCCGCAAAGGAATAAAGTTCGGCCGGAAGTTCTCCGAATGTTTTGACACAGTCATTCATAATGTCCCCGCTCCTTTTTAGTCGTTCATCCAAGCTCACAGTTTTTCTCTTTTTCACTTTTTTTGAAAGTATTTCCTATAAGTATACAATATATCGGTCTTCACAAGGGAGAAAATCGATGGCGTTATGTTGTCATAAATGCATCCGTCAAAACGGCCGCAGGCGGGGGTCTTCAGCATCATAGTGAAAGCGCTATTAAAATTAGAGATAGGCTGACCGATACTGCTTGCCTGGCATTCGCTGCCGGCTTGCCGCGGGGGGTTCCGTTTGCAGGTTATGTCAACTTCCGTATCAAAAAAGGCGGCCGAAATGCCGCCTTTTTTTCAGACTGTGCGGCCTTGATGCGCCGCTGTATTTCTTTTGGTCTGCTTCGGCTGATACACTTTCCCGACAAACAGGTATCCGTATCTGAAATGGTTGCACACCCAAGATACGAAAATGGGACCGAGCGTGCAGATCAAAAATAAAAGAAGGATGGCAGCCGGCAAAGGCATTGACCGCAAATAGCCTTCCAGAAGATATCCGCTGATTAAAAAGTAGGAGTGCAGCAGATAGATTGAAAACGAATAGTTGCTGATTATCATCACAATCGCGGGCACTTTTTTGAGCTTTGAAAACAGATGAAAACACAGAAAGATCATACTGACCGCGTAAATCATAATATCCGGACGCTTAGAGGAAATGGAGCCGCCGCTGATATATGAAACGGCCACAATCAATATTGCCGATACGGCTGCACTGAAGTAAACCGCATAACGGTACTGATTGATGAGCGATAAAAAACGCGGATATTCCTTTCCGCAATAAAATGCCAGACAGAAATAAAACACCCAGCCCGGAAACGGAACCCAAAAGAACGGAAAAATAGAATCAAGCCCCGATGATGCCGGCGGATGAACGATGGAAAAGTAAGCCAGATAGACGGCGTTGATGATAAACGAAACAGACAGCACCCACACGGGAGATGTGTTGTTCAGCCAGCGGTGCAGCAGCATATGGAGAATGTAAAATTGAAAGATCACAAGAATGAAGTAGCCGATGAAGTTTCCTAAAAACACATTTTCTAAAAATTTACCGATCACTGAAACGAATCCGGCTCCTTCTTCCGCCACGCTTTTCATTAAAATGGCATCCACCGCGGCAATAAACAGAAACGGCACGAAAATGACTTTGCCCCTTTTCTTTAAAAAACCCGCGGGAACGCCTCCCGGGTATGACCTGGCAAGCAGAAATTCCGAAATAAAGATAAACGCCGGCGTGCTGAACATCAACAGGGTCCGAAAAGCATCAACCGTATGGGCGGCACTGGCTAAGGACTCTTCCTGAATCATCAGCACCATTGAAACTGCGTGAAGCAGAACCACACTTAAACAGGACAGGCAGCGAATCACGAAAATTTCTTTTATCTGCATGCGGCCGCTCCTTTTTCACAAGCGCGCCGGACTTTGGCGTATGCTTGGCGCAGCCATTTTTCCCGCAGCTCGGGTGTGCTCGTTTTGACGACAGAAAAAAGGTTCCGCTCGGCTTTTTGAATGCCGCAAAATTGCAGAATGCCTTTTTTCAGCGTAATCCAGTCCGAGTTTTTCCGGAACCACTTTAAGTACCAGCCCGGGGAATCCGCCGTATAAAAGACCTGTGCCGTCTCTGCCCGGAGCAGTCCTTTTACGCGGCCGTTTTCATATGTGTAGGCTTCTCCGGCGACAAGCACTCTGTCAAAAAAGCCTTTCATAATCGCCGGAACGCCTCCCCACCACAGCGGGTAGATGAAAATGAGATGATCCGCTTCTTTCATCAGTTTCCGGTATTTCTTCGTTTCAGCGTCCCGGTTCATGTCAGAGCGCTTTTTTTCGCCGCCGTACTTCAGCACGGGATCAAATTGGTCGGCGTATAAGTCAATGACCGTATAGCTTCGGCCGCTGTCCTTTAAAGCCATGACGACGTATTTTACGAGAGCCGCATTGAAACTGTTCTCATCCGGGTTTGCATACACAATCACCGTCTTCATATGTCCCTCCCAGTATTTCTTAATTTTTACAATGATTATATCATGATGTCATATGAATGAGGCAAAGACATGAGAAAGGCTTTTTCCAGTTCCGCTGCCGTTTCAATAACCCCTTTCTGCATATTTTCGCTGATTTTGCCGCCGCAGATTCAATTTCAAGCATCCGGCACTTCTGCGTTTTTGAGCGGCCGTATGGTATACTAGCTGTCAAATGAATGGGCTTGGAGGACAACATGAGAATTTTAAAGTACGCGATTTTAGGGCTTTTGCGAAAAGGCGAATTGAGCGGATATGATATATCGAGCTATTTTAAGGAAGAGCTCGGCCAGTTTTGGAGCGCAAAGCACAGCCAGATTTATCCGGAATTAAAAAAACTGACGGCTGAGGGATTTATTACGTTTCGCACTGCGATTCAAGGAACAAAGCTTGAGAAAAAAATGTACACGCTGACTGACAAGGGAGAGCTGGAGCTTGCTGCCTGGCTGACGAAAAAAGAACCGATTCCGGAAACGGTGAAGGATGAATTTATGCTGAAGGCTTATTTCATCTCAGCTTTGACGCAGGAAGAAGCGGATGAGCTATTCACCGATCAGCTCGTAAAGCGGCAGGAGAAATTGTCCGATCTGGAAAACAGTTATCAAGAACTGATGACATCGTCCGCGGAGGCGGATTCATTTTCTTCTCCTGATTTCGGCCATTACCTCGTGCTGACAAAAGCGCTTGAGCGGGAACGGAATTATATTTCCTGGCTTGAAGATATTTTGGCTCTCATCAAAAAAGCATAAACAAAACGGGGCGGCTCTGTATCTGCAAGCCGCCTGTTTACGTTCTGAGAACCGCATTGATAAACGAATCAGCCATTAAAATAAGAAAAAGCAGACTGAAATACACAATCGAATAAAAAAACATCCCCTTCGACCATTGCGTGTCATCCGCCGCCTGAAAGCCTTTGACGCTCCGGTACAGCCAGATGGCCCCGAGCAGGAGAGCGGACGCGGTATAAAACGGGCTGACGTCTATATATAGAGGAACGAGCAGCGAAACCGCAGTCAGAACGGCAATATAGCGCAGCATTTTTATTTTTGTGACGCGATTGCCTTTTATAATCGGCAAAAGCGGAATGCCGGCGGCACGATACTCTTCCTTTCGCCTGATTCCGATCGCCCAGAAATGCGGCGGCTGCCACAAAAACATAATCGCGTATAACAAAATCGCGGGCATATCAATGTACCCGGTCAGCGCGCAATAACCGATTAAAGGCGGAGCCGCCCCCGGAAAGCTGCCGACAAATGTGCTCCAGACGGATTGTCTTTTAAACCAAAGCGTATAAACGACGGCATACAGCAAAAATGCAAGCAGGCCAAGAACGGCGGTCAGTACATTAAGCGAAGCAAGCATGATGAATCCGCATGCGCCGAGACATGTGCCGTACAGGATCATGACCGGCGGCGGTATTCTCCCCGTGACGCTTGCGCGGGTGCGGGTTCGCGCCATCTTTGCGTCCATGCCGCGGTCAAAGAAGTTATTAAAAACAGTGCTTGATGCCATGACTAACGCCGTTCCGATCATAGCAACCGCCATGGCGGCAAATATACCGGGCCCTCCGACCGTCCTTTCCGACTGAAGCCATGCGATCCAAAATCCGCCCAATGCGGCGAGTGAATTTGAGATGATAATCCCCGGCTTGGCTAGAATGATAAAGTCCTTAACCGTCACCCGGTTTCCGTTATGCTTCATCGGCTGTTCCGTCTGTGCTGCATTTGAATTCATTTGTTCAGGTTCTCCTTTTTCGGCTTATCATATCAGGAAGAATCAGGAAGTACAATTTATTTTGGGCATTTTTCACACAATTGTAAATTGTGTATGAAAAGCCGCATCTTGTGACCGGATGCGGCTTTTGCCTTTTTCTATTCAAATTCTGCCCATACAACACCCTGATCCGCCGAACGGACACAATTTTCAATCCAGCGGATGCCCTGAGCTCGGGCCGGCGATGGCGGGCTCCATGCGTCATTTTTGCGCCTCACTGAGATGTTCGCTCTCTTCAGTCACAGACGTTCTTTCCCGAGCCTTTTCAAGAAAAACTTCAGAAAAATAAAAACCCTTGCCGGTTAGACGGCAAGGGTTGTTTCTTACAGTGTAAATGCGATATCCGCCCCTGATACAGGGTCTTTGACGAATACGCCCTCTTCTTTTTCTTCGATCTCAAAGCCGGCATCGGTCAGCGCTTTTGTCACACGTGACAGCTCTTTTTGATGCGGCAGCGCGATGGTGTAATAATCCAGCCCGCTTGCATTTCCCGGTTTCGGCGGCGCATGTTCTCCGGCCCATATATTCAGACCGATGTGATGGTGATACCCTCCCGCCGAAACAAACAGAGCAGACATGCCCGCGTAATTGCCGACAATGTCAAAACCGAGAATATCGGTGTAAAACGCTTTGGCTTCCTGTAAGTCCGTCACATGAAGATGGATGTGGCCGATAACAGTTCCTTCTGGGAGACGGCTTTTCCGTTCAGCTCCGGCTTCTTCCAAAAGCCCGTCCACATCGACGGGCGCCGTTTGCATGACATAATTGCCCTCTGCATCCCGGCGCCACGTGCTGCGGGGACGATCGGCGTATATTTCAATACCGTTGCCGTCCGGATCAGACAGGTAAAGAGCCTCACTGACCGCGTGATCCCCCTGACCGAGCGCGATGCCGTTTTCAATCAGCCTGGCCAATGCGATGCCGAGTTCTTTCCGGTCAGGCAGAAGTATCGCGAAATGGTAAAGGCCGGTGACAGACCGCTCCGGCAGAACGACGGCGCTTGGATTTTCTTCAAGCACCAGCAGGACGCGTTTTCCGTCTGCTGACAGTCTTGCTGAACGATCTGTCTGCGAGATGACTTGAAGGCCGATTACATTCCGGTAAAACCCGAGCGAGCGTTCCATATTTTTAATGGTCAATTTGACATAGCCGATTGCCGTATCTTGATGAATACCGGTCATTTAAACGCCTTCTTTCTTATGCTGAAAAAGTTTCTCCCTTTTTTGATTTGAAAAGGAGCTGATCCAATGAAAGCAGACGGCTTCCTGAAAGCGCTAAGTGAATTGACGCAACCAGTAAGATGAAATCAAATTCCGATCCGCCCATAAATGGTGAGGAAAGCTTCGCCGTGAAGATGGCGCCGACTAATGTGACGGCAAACAGAACGCCGATAATGCGCGTTGCCAAACCGAAAAAGATCAGAACCCCGCCGACAAGCTCAATCGTCGCGATGACATAGACCATAAAGGCCGGAATCCCGATGCTCTGGAAAAATTGCGCAGTTCCTTCCAACCCTTGAAACTTGGATAAACCGTGAACAAAAAAGATAATACCTGTTACAACCCTTAAAAGCAGTGTTCCGATTTCGAATGATTTATTCATAAAATCCTCCTTGAAAATTATTATCACTTACTTTATGTAAGCTAGTATATATACATAACTTATTTACGTCAAGTAATTTTGTTACATTTAACGAAAATAACTTAAAAGTACTATTTGCCTTCGCAAAAAAAGACCTCCGCACTCTGTCGGAGGTCTTTTTCCCTATCTATGATTCCCGGAACTGGCTTTCATATAATTCCCGGTAAAACCCGTTCTGCCTGAGAAGTTCGGCATGGGTTCCTTTTTCAGCCATTTCGCCGTCTTTCAGCACAAGAATCTGATCGGCTTTTTGAATCGTGTTCAGCCTGTGAGCGATGATGACGCTTGTTCTGCCCGCCATTAAACGGCCGAGCGCTTCTTGTATTTTCACTTCGGTCACTGTGTCAATGTTGCTCGTCGCTTCATCCAAAATGAGCAGCACCGGGTCCGCCAGCACAGCTCTTGCGATGGAAATAAGCTGTTTTTGTCCTTGGCTGATGCCCGCGCCGTTTTGGGTAAGGACGGTATCGTAGCCTTTCGGGAGCCGTTCGATGAATCCGTGGGCATTGGCGGCTTTTGCGGCTGCCTCCACCTCTTGATCAGATGCGTCCAGACGGCCGTAACGGATATTTTCCCTGATGGTGCCCTGAAAGAGAAAGGAATCCTGCAGGACAAACCCCATATTTTTTCTCAGACTGGATCTCGTCAGTTTTTTGATGTCCGTTCCGTCAATGAGGATTTTTCCGTTATTCGGCTCGTAAAAGCGGGCGATCAGACTCGTAACGGTCGTTTTACCCGCTCCGGTCGGTCCGACGAAGGCGATTGACTGTCCTTTCGGAACGCTGAAGGACAGGTGTTTTAAGATCAGGCTGTCTTCCTGATAGCCGAAGGAGACATCTCGGAATTCAATCTCTCCCGTTTTGATCGGCTGGTACAGTGCATGCTCTTCATCTTCCCGCTCCTCTTTTTCATCCAGCACGTCAAACACCCGCTCAGCCCCGGCGATGGCCGATAACATCGTATTGAACTGATTGGCTAAATCATTTAAAGGGCGCGTGAACTGCCGCGAGTATTCGGCGAATACGACGATAGATCCGATCGAAATCCATCCCTTCAGCGCAAACAGCCCGCCGACCGCCGCTATAATCGTAAAGCTTAAATTGTTTAAAGAGTTCATGACTTTCGGAATGAATCCCGAAATTGTCTGCGCCCAAAACCCCGATGATTGTAACGCCGCGTTTTTTTCTAAAAATTGTTCCATGACGCGGTCTTCCCTCGAATAGGCTTTAATGACCTTCGCCCCTGATATCGACTCTTCAATAAAACTGTTCAGCTCGCCGAGGTTTTTCTGCTGCTGTTTAAACAGCAGTCCCGTCCGGTTGGTGATCCATTTAATGCTCAAAAGCATGATCGGAATAATCAAAAGCGTGATCAATGTTAAAAGCGGACTCATGTACAGCATGACGGAGATTGTGCCGACGAATGTAATGACGCTCGACAGCACTTGAATGACGGATGTATTTAAAGTGGAGCTGACATTTTCGATATCATTGGTTACCCGGCTCATTAAGTCCCCGAGCCGCTGTTTATCAAAAAACGGAATCGGCAGCTCATGGAGATGGGTAAACAGCTCGCTCCGCATTTTAAACACGGTGCTTTGCGAGATATTGATCATCCAATAGTTTTGAAACCATAAGGACAATGATTGCACGAGGTAAATCCCAAACAGGATGAACAGCACCCCCGCCAATCCATCTGTCGTCTGTCCGACGATAAAATGATCAATCGCTTTCCCGATGACGAACGGTCCGAGCAGGCCGAATATGGCGCTTATGACTACCATGATGATCACAAGGGTTAAAAGCCCTTTTTTCTCGGCTACATAAGACCAGATTCTGCGCAGCGTGCCTTTTGTATCTTTTGCTTTCGCGCGTTTTCTGCCGCCTTCATTTGATTTGAGCGGTATTTTCGGATATCGGAAAGGTTTACGAATGTCTTTTTGCATTGTCAGCTCCCTCCTTTCCGAATTGTGATTCATAAATCTGCCGGTACAGATGAGACTGTGCCATCAGCTCCTTGTGCGTGCCTTTGGCCAGCAGTTCGCCGTCTTCAAGCAATAAGATGGTGTCAGCCTTCATTGCAGTCGTTATTTTCTGCGTAATAATCAGTGTCGTGCATTCATAGGATCGGATCGCTTGTAAAAGCTTCGCTTCCGTTTGAAGATCAAGCGCGCTCGTACTGTCATCTAACAGCAGGAGGGACGGCTTTCTGATAAAAGCGCGCGCGATGGAAATCCGCTGCTTCTGCCCGCCTGACAAATTGACGCCCCGCTGTCCCAGCACCGTGTCGTATCCGTTTGACAGCTTCATAATTGTTTCATGGATTTGCGCGTCTTTGGCCGCTTCCATTACTTCATCTAGTGAAGCATCCTCCCGCCCCCAGGCGATATTTTCACGGATTGTGCCCGAAAACAGAAGCACTTCCTGCGGAACATAGCCGATTTCCCTGCGCAGCCCGCAAGCGGAGAATTCACCGATCGGTTTGCCGTCTATGAAAATACTGCCCGAATCAGCCGTGTACAGGCGCGGAATCAGCTGAAAAAACGTTGATTTTCCTGAGCCTGTCGCGCCCATAATGGCAACCGTCTCTTTTGGGCTGGCAGAAAAGGACACGTGATGCAGCGCGTCTTTTTCCATGCCCGGATAGCGGAAGGACACTTCGCGAAACTCAATCCCGCCTGCAAGCGCCCGTGCCGGGTCCTGCCCCGTTCCCTCGCCGCCTTCTGTTTCCAGCACCTCGCCGATTCTTTCCCCGGAAGCCTTCGCCCGGGAAAATACCATGATGAGAAAAGGAAGGACGGACAGCGCACCTGTAATTCGCGTCGCATAGTTAATGACGGAAACGACATCGCCGACCTGCGCTCCGCCCTGAGCAATGCTTTTGGCGCCGAACCATAAGATAAACAAAATGCAAATGTTCATCAGCAGCATTAAAATCGGCATCGCCGCTTCCACGAGACGAAAAGCGGAGACCGTTTTTTCCATCAGCTTCGTATTCGATTTCAAAAAACGTTTCACTTCGTGGTTTGCACGGAGGAGCGCTTTAATCAGTTTGATCGCCGTCAGGTTTTCCTGCATGATCGTGTTGACCTGATCAAGCCGCTTTTGCACAGACCGAAACAGCGCGCCGCCTCTTTTCAGCACCCACAGCAAAAACAAAAGCAAAATCGGCACCGTGATCAGCAGAAAAAACCCGAGTTTCGCATTGACGGTCAGCGAGAGAATAATGCCGCCCGCGATCATTAACGGCGCACGAAGCATAAACCGGAGACTCATGAAAAGCATATTTTGGACCTGTGTCACATCGTTTGTCAGCCGGGTGATAAACGATGTGGATGAGAATTGTGCAAACGTCGAATAAGAGAAGGATTGAATTTTTTGAAAAAGCCCTTTTCGCGTATCATACGCATAGCTCTGGCTGATGTGGGCGGAGTAGAATGAATTTAAAATGCCCGATGCGAATGAAACAGCGGTCAGTCCGATCATCACGCCGCCCCACAGCCAAACCGTACCGAGATCCTGCTTTAAAATTCCTTCGTCAATGATTTTCCCGATCAGCAGGGGCTGTATCAGCTCTACCGCAAGCTCGATGAGCATGAAAAACAGAGCGATTCCCGCCAAAAGAGAATACGGTTTTACATATGATAAAGCCTTTGACATGTGTAAGCCTCCAAATCCTTTGTTCAATATGTATGTATATTTATTTTATTTGTTTGTCTTAAATGAATAAAGGATTAACCCTTGAACCCGTACTTTTATTATGTACTTTGTGTAAAAAAACGGAAATCATTGAGGATAAAAATTGAGGGAATGAGGGGTGCAGATATATGGAGGCTGTCTTATCTTTTCTTATTACCAGCTCCTGAACCGGAGCCTTGATTTTAAAATGAATTAGCGGAGCCTTTAAAAAGGCGTCCGCTATTCAGGATGGTCATTTATGCTTTGTCATTTCATTTAACGAATGAAAACGAGAGCGACCCCGAATCCTTTACCAGCATCAAACTCATTGATCACTTTCATGACCTGCCAGCGCTGGTTTGAAGCATCAGATTTTGTTGCAATCCCGTTATGAGCGTGAATAAAATCTCCCGGTTTCACAGTCTCATCGCATCTGACATATACCTGGCCGATGAGTCCGACAATGTTCCACTCGTCTCTCTCCTCTCTTGAAGCGTAGTCTTCTTCAGGCCGAAAGTCCGGATTTTCCTTTGGCGCCATGACCGTATGGCCGTTCGCATCTTTCTGTTCTTCATAAACATAGCCGCCAAATTCATTCTTTACGTATCGTCCCGACCAGTGAAAACTCGACTCGCCAAGAATCACTCCGGCGGTCTCGGAAATGACCCCAAGCATGAGGTCACCTTTTTCAGCCTGCCTGATCTTATCACCTTCAAGTGTGACAAGTGTTCCCGTCGGAATCTTTTCCCCGCTCAGGCTCTCAAAATACTCGGCGTAGTCAGAGAATGTCGAGGAACCTGTTACGCCTCCCGTAGCCTTAATTGTTCCTTCTTTTGCGTGAAGCTCAATCTTTCTGTTGGCTGATGACGGAGTGCTGCCGGAACCCCAGCCCCATACAGTTGAGTTCGCATTTGGGTTAATCGTATTATATGAACCGATTACTCCAGATTGAGAACCTCCTGCAGCCTGTCCCCGGACAGAACCGAAGACAAAGCCATTAGTTCCTGTAACATGGGAATCTTTAGATGCCATAACAGAAGATCCTTTATGTTTAAACAACTCATACGGTGTTTTTTTACCGCCTACATGAAATGTTGTTTCATATCCTTGAAAATCAATATTTGATATATTCAGATCCGGACCCGAAGAATAAAGTCCGACCGTTCCGCTGCCAGCTCCCAATCTATGCCCGTATACATTGCTCACTGTACAATTATCAACGCCTCCGCCAAAAGCAAGCCCCGTCGTGCCGCCGTCAACTAGAAAAACGCCGTCAATCATGCACTTACCTACCGCATTTTCTCCGCCAAGAACATACAGATCATGAGCAGCGGAGCGGAACCCGCGGATCGTAATATTCTTCAGATTGACATACCGCCCTTTGTAATAAATCATAATGATCGTGTCATTGCTGTAATCGTATGAACGATCTTCACAGATAGCTTGGAAATTCACTATATTAACTGAATCATAGCCCGAAACAACCAACGCACTCGCTCCGACGCCTTTATATATAGAATTTTGTTTAGGATTTGTTGCCTGACAATTTACTAATTGGACATCATGGGCAGTTTTTGATGTCGGCTCAGCCGATAAATGATGGCCAATATGTCTAATGCAAAAACCGATCGCATTTTCGTAAGCACGGCAATTAGCCAGTTGAACTCGTTTAGCCGCCGGTGCATAGTCATGCGCCTTAATTTCAAAACCGCGTGCACCGCCAATTGCAACACAGCTATCTACAAATACATCTTGAGAACCGTCATCGATCTCAAAGCAATTTGAATTTGACGTGCCATTCCCATTTCCCATCGGGTGATAGGAAACACAGTGGCTGAAAGTAGTGTGGAATCCAAAATGACAAGTAAAGTTATCATCCCCGGACCCTGTTGCTTCACAATGTGAAAACGTTACAAAGTTACAGCCGTTGGGCTGATAATAAGTTGGATCATCTTTTTCTCCATGTCTGTTATAGTTCGGGCTCGTGGAATCAAAGCCGTGCAGGCCGGCGTTCTTCGCAAACACATGCTCAACAAAAGAATAGTCAACATTCGCAAAAAGCAAACAGCTTGAAGTGGGGCCTTTCGGAATCTTCCAGCCGGCAGGACGCGTATCCTTGTTCCAATCCAAAGTGAGATGGCCGACATAAATATTTTCATTACCGTTCGTATAATCACTGTTGGTCAGAACAGAATGGCCGACCGGTGTTTCGTCTAATAATTTAATGACCGTTCTTTTCTTGCCTGCTCCGACAAGCATTGTATTTGAAGGAACAAACAATCCCGATGTTCTGAATACACCCGCGGGAACTGTTACGACATAACCTCCGTCGGCCATGGCATCATGAAATGCCTGCGTATCATCCGTTACGCCGTCACCTTTAGCTCCAAAATCCATAACGTTCCGCTCTGTCACATGTTCAAATCTGTTTTCATACATGTTAAGTCTTTCGTTTAAATTTTCATAAGTTGACGTGCCATTGCTAAGCGCAGCACCGATTTTGCTGTCAATCGCTTCAAAATTTTGAGCAATGCTTTCAACCTCAATCCCCTCCGTCTTATCGGGTTTGTAAAGTCCTAAGAAAGTCGTATAGTTTGTCATTGCCTTACCTCCTATTTTTGAATTGCTATTTTAAATACCGCAGAAGTCATTTCGTTTTTTGCACCCTCTCATTTTCACTCCTGCATGTACAGGTGGCAAAGGTATGACAAATTCATACATTTTTTCAAAACATAAAAAGAGCGCCGGATTAACAAGCGCTCTGCACATTGTCTGCTGCTGCAGTATTTTAGCCATTCAATATTTTCTCGACACGCTCCCGCATTTGCGGAACGCCTAATCCGACAATGACCTGAAGCGCCCTGCCTTTTCTGACGACCCCGTGGGCTCCCAGCTCTCTGAAATCGGCGTCACTTTTGACCTTTGATTCATCAGCGACAGTGACGCGGAGACGGGTGGCGCAGTTGGTGACCTCCGTAATATTGTCCTTTCCGCCCAGCGCTTCAATATACAAAGCGGCTGTATCCCGCTGTGTTTCGTCTGCCGCCGCTGTTTCTTTTGAAGCCTGCTTCCGTTCTCTGTACTCCTTTTTCGAATAGAGCTTTGTTTCCTGTCCTTCCTCTTTTTCTCTGCCCGGTGTGGCGATGTTGAATTTGAGAATGAGGAAACGGAAGACGAAAAAGTAAACAGCGGTAAAACACAACCCGATGATGATCTGGTATACATACGTCAAGCCATGGCTTGACGCCAGCGGGATCCAGTTCAAGGTCGCAGCTTCGATCAAACCGCCTCCCATATTTCCGACGACGCCGGCCATATACATGACGGTTGCCATGGAAGCGGCAAGTAAAGCATGAACCGCAAATAAAAACGGCGAGATAAAAAGGAATGTAAATTCAATCGGCTCTGTAATTCCTGCGACAATGGACGTCAAGGTGACCGGAATCAATAGGCCGGCGACGATTTTTTTCTTTTCCTTTGAAGCCGTGGCGTAAAAAGCGAGCGCGATTCCCGGAATGCCGAAGATTTTCGAGTTTCCGTGAAGCGCGAAGCCCCCCTGCGGGAACAATTCTTTCAGCGGTTTGACGCTTTGAGAGTATTCCCCGAGATGCTGGGCCCAATAGGTGACGATACCGCCTTCAGCCACAGCCGGACCGTAAACAAACGGCGAGTAAATAAAATGATGCAGGCCGGTCGGAATTAAAATCCGCTCCAGGAACGTGTAAATCCACACGCCGATCGCCCCGGAAGAAACGAGAAAACTTTGCAGCGAGCCGATTCCGGACTGAACCATCGGCCATACGTATGCCACCGCAAGTGAAATCGGTATCATAATGAAGAAAGAAATGATAACGATGTATGAAGATCCTTGAAAAATCCCCAGGAAATCCGGCAGTTTTTTATCAAAATAACGATTGTGCAAATACACGACAATAGATGAAATAAAGATGGCGCCGATAATATTCGTATCAAGCGTTTTGATCCCGGCGATCATCGTCAGCCCGCTCGTTCCGCCGGCTTCCTGATTCATATCGACGTGAAAAGCCCCGCCCCAAACCGTCAGAATCGCATTGATAAAGTAATTGAATGTCAGATAAACTGTAAGCGCTTCCAAACAAGCCCGCGCCTGCGCTTTTTTCGCTAAGGCGACAGGTATGCCGATCGCAAACAGGAGCGGCATTTGATTAAAGACGGTCCAGCCGCCCTGTTCAATGACGTACCAGCATTGATACCAAAGCCCGTCAGGATCAGCCAGCGGCCCCATCAGCGTTTTATTTTTAAACAGCGTACTCAGACCGACAATAATACCGGAAAATGCAAATAACAAAACAGGCACAAACATCGCGCTGCCGAAGCGCTGGACTTTTTGCATCATTTCACGTGACCTCCCGCTATTTATCAAAATTTTCGAGCTCTTTATAATCAACATATGCACGGAATAACGCTTCGCCCACCAGAAAAAACGGGGCAAATGCGACGATTTCCGTTTTATCGCTTAACGTCACCGGCTTGCTGGTCGCATAAAGATTATACGGCGTCGTTTGCGCCAGTACGTTGTTTTTCAGATTGGTGATTGAAATAAACGGAACTCCCTTTGCGGACAGGGTCCTTACCTGCGGAATTAATTCGGGTGTTTCGCCTGATAAAGAAATAATGATGAATACGTCATCAACCTTAAAATCATCACACATGATATCAAACTCTGTGATGTCCTGAATTAAAATCAGATACTTCCGCCGGGATACAAACATCCGCTGAAGCTCACGGGCGCACACCCTCTGAGCCGTGCCCGATCCGTAAACGAAAATCCGTTTTGCTTCATCTATCAGCCGGCACATCTCCGTCATATCTTTTGACTTCACATATTTTACATTGGCTTCAATATCATCCAGCAGCTTTTCAAACGTCATATTCTCGCCCTCTTCAGGCTGATCCTCCCATTTCAGAAAAACCCGGAATTCACTGTAGCCGCTGAAGCCCAGCTTTTGGGCGAGCCGCAGGATGGAAGACCGAGAGACATTGCAGGCTTTCGCCATATCATTGATACCGAGATGGTAGCACGTATGTTTATGATTCAATATATATTTTAAAATATAAAAATCGTTGTCATTTAATTTCGTGTAATGCTGATTAACCAGTTCTTCAAGACTCATCCCAAAAATCCCCCCGTTTTCTTTCTATTATATAGAATAACAGATAAAGAAAACGGGGAAGATTGTCATCAGGAAATAGGAGACGGACTCATATCAAGCTCAGGCCAGTAGTCCTTATTAGCCTCCATCAGATCTTCAAGAATCAGTCTTGCCACACGGGCATTCGGCACTGTTTTTGACAGGATCAGCGCCTGCCATAGCTTTTGAAATGACCGCTCTTCCCACGCTTCAGCCGTCAGTTTTTCGACAGACACCTGCTGTTCCATCAGGCCTTTTTGAAATTGCGGTATATTCCCGACCGAGAGGGGTTCCGGTCCGTTTGAGCCTACGAGACAAGGAATCTCAACCATGGCTGATGGATCAAAGTTTGCGATCGCGCCGTTATTTTCAACGATTAACAGCATTCTCTCCCCTGTGTTGTAGGCGATGGCCCTGGCAAGGTCGACGATATAGGAAGCATGATCATCAATTTTAATTTCACTGTTCTCCGATGATTGTTCGCGCGTAATCATATCGCATTGGCTGAAAATGAAAGCTTCGCGCCCTTCCATAACTTCATTGGCTCTCGTATGGTTCGGGTTTGATTTTTTCACCATATCATCCGGGAATAAGTAATATTGCAGATATGTGTTCGGGAGCGTATCCGGATCAGCCGCCTGTACGTCGCGCGCTTTTTTGAATGTGTCATTCCAGCTTGCTTCAGTCTGTTCGGCCTCCGTCTTCGGAACGTAGCCGTATTCACGGACATGCTCTTTCAGCTTCGGCATTAAATCATTGCCATGCCGGTCTGTGATGGACGTCCACCAGCCAAAGTGGTTTAAGCCGTAGTAACGGACGTTCATTTCTTTTCGTGAAGATAATCCGAGGATGTTCGCCATGCGATCCTCAATTCCGACCGGCATGTCGCAGATGTTCAATATTTTTGAATTCGGTCTTAGGCGTCGTGTAGCTTCAGCCACAATCGCCGCCGGATTGGAGTAATTCAGCATCCATGCGTCAGGCGAGTACGTTTCCATATAATCAAGAATCTCCAGAACACCGCCGATAGAGCGCATGCCATATGCGATTCCGCCCGGCCCGCATGTTTCCTGGCCGACCACGCCGTACTTCAGCGGGATTTGTTCATCAAGCGCGCGCATCGCATATTTTCCGACGCGGATATGCGCCATGACGAAGTCAACATCCGTAAAAGCCGTCTCTGGGTCATCAGTCGCCAAAAATTCAATGTCCGGCGCTTTTTCTTTTATGAATACCTCACACGCACCCGCAATCCGCTCCTGCCTTTCTTTATCATTGTCATAAAGTTTCAGCTTTCTGATCGGAAACTCTTCCAGGTGATTCAAAAGCATTAATACAATTCCGGGGGTAAATGTGCTGCCGCCGCCTGCAATAACGATTGAGAATGATTTGTCTGTCATGTGAAGCCCTCCTCTGATAACGTTTACATTTTATTTATATCATGAGAAGGTCCGATCTGTACCGGGTTTGGAGGAGTTAGATCATTTAATCATTTTTAGTTATTTTTCTCAAAAAGCGGGAAAGTTCCCACAGGTAAGAAAGAGGCCTGCTGTCATCAGCAGACCCATTCTCAAAAATGCTCTTGTAAATCAGAAAGCAGCACTTCCTGCTCAAATTGAGGATTTCCGATCGGAAAAATTCTGGCTGTTTCCTTGTCTTCGTTGACATGCTGAATATAAATCGGAACTCCTTCATACGTCACATACGCCATGGCGGCGGATTCCGAAATGTCTTTCGCACGCTGTGTATTCACGTCTCAAACCTCCTTTAGGCCTCACACATAACGTGTCCGGCAGCCAAGAGAAGTATGCTTGTTTCTTACAATTGTCCGGCGGTGAGTTTGAATTTTTTGAGACGTTTGTAAAACGTGCTCCGCGGGATTCCGGCCATTTTGGCGGCCAGCGTGACATTCCCCTTCGCCGATTCAAGCGCGTTTACGATGATGTTTTTCTGAATGTGCTCCCGGATGGAGACAGGGGACGCTTCTTCCTGTTCATAAGACTCGGCCGCCTCTTTAAGACCTGACGCTTCAAGCAGGGCTGCGATGGGGCGCCCTGACAGCCGCCCGTCCGGGAACATGACGGAAAGACGTTCAAATACATTAAACAATTCCCTGATGTTCCCCGGCCATTTCCGGCTCTTTAATAGGTCTAAAAAGTCATCAGGAAGCTCCCCGCGCCAGCCGCGATTTCGCTGAAATTCAAGGAAGAGTCCTGGAATGTCTTCGGTGCGTTCTCTTAATGGAGGGAGATGGATCGGACAGACGTGAAGCCGGTAAAATAAATCTTCTCTCAGCTTTTTGCATTCGACAAGCTGTCTCAGATCAGTGTGGGTGGCAGTGATGATCCTGATGTCAACGGGAATCTCTTTTGTCCCGCCGACCGGGGTGACTTTCCGTTCCTGCAGCACCCGTAACAGAGCGACCTGCATGGAGTGTGATATTTCTCCGATTTCATCGAGGAAAAGCGTGCCTTTATCGGCTTTTTGCAAAGCGCCGTTATGTCCTTTCCGTTTGGCCCCGGTGAAGGCGCCTTCCGAGTAGCCGAACAGTTCGCTTTCAATCAGCTTTTCGGGGACCGCTCCGCAATTGACGGCGATAAACGGGCCGTTTTTCCTGGAGCTGTTGTTATGAATCGCCCGGGCGGCAACCTCCTTTCCCGTCCCGGTTTCTCCCGTAAGACAAACGGTTGCGTCCGTTCGGGCGACAAGCTCCAGCTGCTGAAGCATATGGCGGGATGACGGGCTTTTGCCTGCCGCACCATGGAATATAAAAGACGGCTTTTCTTCTCGTTTGGATAAATAAACGCATGTGTAACCGTTCTCCTCCCGCTTCGCCTGCTTGATGTGATAGCCCTGTTCCTCAAGCTCGCGCAGCATATGTCCGGTAAAATGCTGAACGGGACGGCTTCCGGCGATAACCCGGCTCATTTCATTGCAAAGCACGATTGGATCGTGTGACCGGGTCAGCCCGGTGAATTTGCTGATCATGTCAAGTTCTGTCATTTTGATCTTTAGGGCAAGCTCCCGTTCCGCCGTATAAGCGATGGAGGAGGCAATTCCGAGCATAAAAGGCTGAGCGCGGGCGGCGGGGCAGGAAATATCAATGACACCCGCCAGCCGCCCGTCTTCATAACGGATCGGCGCGGCGGAACAGCTCCATTGATGAGAAGCGAGCGAATAATGTTCAGAGCCGTGTATCATGACCGGCTCATTTGTATAAAGAGCCGTCCCGATCGCATTCGTGCCGACGGCCGTTTCCGTCCAGCGGGCGCCTTTTAAGAAATTGATGCGGTTCGCTTCATGAATGGTGCGCGGGTGACCGTCAACTGAATGGACAACGCCGTCTGAATCAATCAGGAGAACCATCATTTCCATTTCCCGCATTGCCGTTTTCATTCTTTCTGCATGAGGCATTGAGGCTGCTAAAAATAATGAATGCTTCTCGGCCTGCCTTTCTAAATGATCTGCCGGCATTACATTCGGCCCCTTTTCGAGATAAGGGTTGACGTCGGCTTTTTTGCAGCGGTGCCATGAGGCGGCCACCCGCTTCTGAATACGGGATTCATCAAGCACACCTTCTTTCACAAAGCGCTTCCAGGTTTTAAAATCATTCCGAATGACATTCATTGTATTCGCTCCCCCCTGTTCAGACCATCTTTTCATATATTGTAGGGGAAAAATAAAGCGCTTTCAACGAAAAATACCCCTTCTCATCTGAGAAAGGGTATTCCGGTTATACGGAATGCACCGCAAGTCCGGTGACATTCAGCAGGGCTTCCTGAAGCGTTTCTGACAGAGTCGGATGCGCCGCGATAAAGTGCTCCGACATATCCGCCGTCATTTCACCGTTCATCATCATGACCGCCTGACCGATCAATTCCGTCACGTCCGGCCCGATCATTGACACGCCGACGATTTCTCCGAATTCCGGTTCGGCAATGATTTTCATTTTGCCGCCATGCTGATGTTTAATTAACGCTTTTCCGTTAGCAGAAAATGAGCATTCTCCAATTTTCACATCTCCGTATGTCTCTCTCGCCTGTGTTTCCGTCAGCCCGACAGCGGCCATTTCCGGTGATGTATAAATACAGCGGGGCACCGCCCGCATATTGACTTTGCTGTCCTTTCCCGAGGCATGCGCGGCGGCTGTGATACCTTCATGAATGGCGGCATGCGCGAGCTGCATTCCTCCGGCCGCATCGCCGCATGCGTATATATGAGGCACATTGGTCTGCATATGGTCATTGACTTCAATGCCGCGCGGAGAATACCGGATGCCGGCCTGATCCAGATTCAGCTTTTGCAAACGCGGTTTTCTCCCGATTGCAACCAAAACGTGATCAGCCTGAGCCTCAATTTCTTTGCCGTCTTTTGTCCACACGGCGGTTTTCCTTTCTTTGTCAATCCGCTGAAGGGCGGCTTTTGTCTGAATATCAGCCCCGCTGTCTCTTAAAGAGTCTTCAAAAACGGCGGCGATTTCCCCGTCTTCTGCCGGGAGCAGCCGGTCAGCCGATTCAATCACCGTCACTTTCGTTTTAAACCGGCTGAATAAAGAGGCAAATTCACAGCCGATCACACCTCCCCCGACAATAAGCAGGGAAGAAGGGATTTTCTGTAAAGAAAGCGCGTCTTTGCTGTCGATCACCCAATCGCCGTCAAATGGGGCAAACGGCAGCTCCGCCGGTTCAGATCCGGATGCAATCAATATCCGATCCGCTTCCAGAATGTCTTTTGCGCCTCCTTCTCCTTCAACAAGCAATGTCTGCTCTGTGAGAAATGAAGCTGTCCCGCTGATGACTTTAATCTGATTTGCTTTCATTAAGTATTGAATTCCCTGCACGAGCTGGCTGACGATTTGCCGTTTGCGCCCCTGCATGCGGGCCCAATTGAGTGTAATGTTTTGCGGCAGTTCGATGCCGAATGTATTTGCATGCCTGATTTTATCGAGCACATTCGCGCTTTCCAAAAGCGACTTTGTCGGGATGCATCCCTCATTGAGACAAGTGCCCCCGAGCGGCCCTTTGTCGATCAGAACGACTTCTTCTCCCCTCCGCGCGGCAGTCACGGCAGCTGCATATCCGGCAGGCCCGCCGCCGATAATGGCTAGTGTCAATCTCTTCACCCTCTCTATAAAATCAATCCGGCCGGCTCTTCAAGCAGCGCTTTGACCGTTTTCAGGAAGTCCGCAGCCGGTGCGCCGTCACATACTCTGTGATCAAAGGTAAGGCTCAGCGGCAGCATGGTGCTTTTGACAAGCTCATCTCCTTTAAACGCAGGCGTTTCATAGCTTGCGCCTACTCCGAGAATACCGGCTTCAGGCGGATTAAGAATCGGGGTGAAATGCTCAATTCCGTAACCTCCAAGATTTGTAATAGAAAATGTCGATCCGTGCAGATCATCTCCGGAAGCATTGCCTTCCCGCGCCCGGCGTGCCGATGTGCTGATGTGATCCGCAAGCTCAAGGAATGAAAGCTTTTCCGCATCCCGGATCACCGGCACGACGAGACCGTTTTCAAGAGAAACCGCCATCCCGAGGTGGACATATGGATAGGTGATGATCCGCTCCTCTTGATAAGAGCTGTTCAGCTCAGGATGCTGTTTCAGCGCAAGCACCGCGGCCCGGGATACGAAATGTGTGACCGTCAGTTTAACACCGCTCCGCTTTTTCGCGCTGTCGGCGAGCTGCTGCTGCCATTTTACAAGCTCCGTAATGTCCGCTTTCATCGTCAGCGTCAGCTGGGCGCTGTTTTGCAGGCTTTTGTGCATTCGGTCTGCAATCACTTTTCTCATCGCTGAAGCCGGTTTTCCCTCCGGCTGTGTCGTCTGAACCGAAGACTGCGGTTCAGATTCCGTCTTCATGGCCTTGATGACGTCAGCTTTTACGATTCTGCCTCCGGGCCCCGTCCCGTTCAGCGTATCAACTTTCAACCCGGCTTTCTCCGCCATTTTTCGGGCAACGGGAGATATTTTCACGCGGTGTTTACGCTTTTGCACGGCTTTAGGAGCAGGAATATGTTCAGATTCAGGTTCAGATTGCGGTTTCCCTGCATTTTCAGGAGCCGGCGCCTCCTTCTCCCGCACTTCTTCGCCGTTTTCCCCGATATAACAGATGGCCGTTCCCGGCGGGACTCCTTCTCCCTCTTTGACTTTAATATGAAGAAGCGTGCCGCTTTCAGGCGCTTCTATTTCCATTTCTATTTTTTCCGAGTTGATGCTGGCGATGCTTTCTCCCTTTTCAACCGGGTCGCCGACTTTTTTATTCCAGACGGATACTTCACCTTGCTTCATCGCCATTCCCAGCTTCGGCATTACTACTTTTACAGCCATTCTATATCCCTCCTTTAATTCATTGCCGGCTCGCCAAGCAATTCAAGCGTGACGCTGACAATTTGGTCTGGTGTCGGCAAATATTGATCTTCAAGCACCGGCGAAAACGGCACCGGTGTATGCGGCGCTGTAATCCGCTTAATCGGCGCATCAAGCAAATCAAAGCCCTTATCGGCGACAATCGCAGCAATATCCGTGGCGATGCTGCAGCGCGGATTGGCTTCGTCAATGATGACCAGCCGGTTTGTTTTTTCTAACGATGTGAAAATCGCTTCCTCATCTAAAGGAGACAGACTCCGGGGATCAAGCACCTCGGCGTCGATGCCTTTCTCAGAAAGCTGTGCAGCCGCTTCAAGCGCGGTATTAACCTGCTTGCCGACCGCAAACAGCGTGATGTCGCTGCCTTCGCGTTTGATATCCGCTTTTCCGAGCGGAATTGTATAATAATCTTCCGGCACCTCACCCTTCATGTTGTAGGACGTTTTGTCTTCAAAAAAGAATACCGGATCATTGTCTTCTATTGCCGAAAGCAGCAAACCTTTGGCGTCATATGGATTGGACGGCACAACCGTCTTCAGACCCGGGATGCTGGTGAACAGGCCATACAGCGCCTGCGAATGCTGAGCGGCTGCCCGGAACCCGGCTCCGTATGTGGTGCGGACGGTGATCGGCACTTGCGCTTTACCGCCGAACATATAGCGGAATTTCGCCCCTTGGTTGATCACTTGGTCAAAGCACGTTCCGATAAAATCGTTAAACATCAGTTCCGCAATCGGTCTCAGCCCCGTGGATGCCGCAGCCATGGCCGCACCCATGTAGCCCGCCTCAGAAATCGGTGTGTCCAGCACTCGGTTGCGCCCGAATTCCTGTACGAGCCCCTTTGTGACCCCGAGTACACCGCCCCATGCTTCATCATCCTGCAAATGATCGACCGCCGCTCCCCCGGCGACATCTTCACCGATTACAAGCACATTGTCGTCTTTTCTCATCGCAAGCTTCATTGCTTCATTGATCGCGTCCGACATGCTTATGACTCTCGCCATCTCACATTCCCCCTTTTTCATATGACACGTAGACGTCTGTCAACAGCTCTGACTCTTTCGGATATGGACTCTTCTCGCTGAACGAGACGGCTTTTTCAATCGATTCGCTGACACGCTGTTCGATGTCTGACAGTTTATTTGCATCTGTTTCTTTTAGAAGATAGTTTTTAAAGCCTTGAATGGCATCCTTTTCTTCAAGATGCTCAGTCTTTTCATCCTTTGTTTTATAAGTTTGGGCATCCCCTTCGAAATGGCCGTAGTTTCTGTAAGTCATACATTCAATCAAAGACGGGCCTCCGCCGTTTCTTGCTCTTTCTATCGCTTCCCCGGCTGCCTGATAAACTGCTAAAATATCTTTTCCGTCCACCGTGACCCCCGGCATGTTGTAGGCAGCCGCCCGATCGGCGATTGAATCACAGGCTGACGCGTACTCAAATGTCGTCGCTTCGCCGTAGCCGTTGTTTTCGGCGATGAACACGACAGGAAGGTTCCATACTGCCGCTAAGTTCAGCCCTTCATGGAAGGTCCCTTGGTTATTGGCTCCGTCCCCAAAGAAGCAAACGCTTACATTTTTAGTTTGTTTATATTTAGCCGTGAGCGCTGATCCGCACGCGAGCGTGAATCCGCCCCCGACGATTCCATTTGCGCCTAACATGCCTTTATCAAGATCCGCAATGTGCATAGAACCGCCTTTGCCTTTACACAGTCCGGTCGCTTTTCCGAATATTTCCGCCATCATGCCGTCCAGATCACAGCCTTTGGCAATACAATGGCCATGTCCCCTGTGCGTGCTTGTAATGCTGTCGCCATCATCTAAATGAGCGCACACGCCTGCAGCTACCGCTTCTTCACCGGCATACAAATGGACGAATCCGGGAAGCACTCCTTGCGCGAACAGTTCATGCACTTTGTCTTCAAAGCCCCTGATTTCCAGCATCTTTTGGTACATCCACAGCGCTTTCTCCTCAGTTAATGACAAGCCTTCTCGTTTTAACAATTCCATTTTGTGCGCCTCCTTCTATTTAGGGTTCACACTTATAAATGCAAGAAGCATGCCAGCCTTTGAAGCCCGTAAAATGAATGTTTTTATTTTTACAATGGAGACAGTTTGAGACAGGTGTCTCATTTTGTCTCGATCTGTTCCTTTTGTCTCGTTTTAAGGCATACAAAAAGACCGGGCATCACCCTGTCTTTGACAATGATCGACGTATTTATTTCCTCGGAAATCTTTTAACTGCTTCATTCTTCTGCATACAGTCTATCGCGGCGTTTGAGTGGTTACACTCTTTTTTTCATATCCGCGTGCTGCAAGTTCATGCTTTTCTTCAACAGCCCGATTCAGCGCTTGAAGCATGTAGCCAATGCCTTTATACGATGACAAGGGCCAGGTGATATGCTGATGCTCTCCGATGACGGCGTTTAGGACGCTTCGGTATTTTTTCCCGCCAAGCATGACAAGCTCGTCGATGTCGGAAAAGCCTTTTTCATGAAATTGACGGCGCAGCTCGTCCGCTGCCATGATCTCCGGATGACCGGTTCCGAAAGTGACATCGTAATTTCCGGGAACCATATCATCCGGACGAAGGAATCCGTGCTTCGCCGACAAAATCACCCACTCATCGAAAAATGCTTTCGCATATTGCTCGCACGCCTGGTGAAACGGGCTGAGATAAGCGTCTTCCGCCCTTACCGGCCCTGTATCTGAATGGACATCCCAAATTTTTTTCTTGCCGCAGGGGATGATGCACAGTCGTTTCATTTTTCTCTCCCCCTTTATGATGTATCTCCTATCAATGTACCATTATTCGTTTATTTCTGCATGACGGATATGTCTGGGTAAAAGCTGCACACAAA
The DNA here is from genome assembly GCF_046535335.1 of Bacillus sp. SIMBA_026. Lineage (NCBI taxonomy): Bacteria > Bacillati > Bacillota > Bacilli > Caryophanales > Bacillaceae > Bacillus > Bacillus sp. SIMBA_026. The sequence goes on from NZ_JAWRWX010000005.1 coordinate 57,019, forward strand.
AAGACCCGGAATTCAAACCGAACTCCGGGCCGGATGAAGAGTTGTTTATGTCACTCTTGCTCCATCCCATCAAGATACTTTCTCTCAAAGTCATCGAGCAATGCACGCACTTCATCTGTTGACTTTGTATTCATGCATTGATTTCTTAATTCACTTGCTCCCCGGAATCCGCGGAGATATATCTTGAAAAAGCGAGGGAGCGGTTTATATGCTCGAGCTTCTGCTTTTGAATATTCATCATGAAGATCCAGATGCAGTCTCAAAAGATCAAGCAATTCCTTACTGCTATGCTCTCTCGGCTCCTTTTCAAAGGCGAATGGATTAGTAAAAATGCCCCGTCCAATCATAATCCCGTCAACACCGTATTGTTCAGCGAGTTTCAAGCCGGTTTCCCGGTCAGGAATATCTCCATTGATCGTCAAAAGGGTCTCTGGCGCTATCTCGTCACGAAGTTTCTTAATGTCCGGGATGAGCTCCCAATGCGCATCTACTTTACTCATTTCCGCTCTTGTACGCAGATGAATGGAAAGATTCGCAATGTCTTGTTTCAGTATGTGTGTCAGCCAGCCGCGCCATTCGTCTATATCCGTGTAGCCGAGTCTGGTCTTCACACTTACCGGCAGACCTCCTGCTTTCGCCGCCTGTATTAATTCGGCTGCAACTTCAGGACGGCAAATCAGGCCGCTTCCCTTTCCATTCCCCGCCACATTAGGTACAGGACAGCCCATATTGATATCCAGGCCCTTAAACCCTAATTCCGCCATCCCAATACTCATTTGGCGAAAGTTTTCAGGCTTATCTCCCCATATGTGGGCAACCATCGGCTGTTCATCCTCCGTGAAAGTCAAACGGCCCCGCACACTATCCTTCCCATCCGGGTGACAATAGCTTTCTGAGTTTGTAAACTCTGTGAAAAACACATCAGGTCTGCCTGCTTCACTCACAACATGGCGAAAAACGACATCCGTCACATCTTCCATTGGTGCCAGTACAAAAAATGGCCGCGGTAATTCACGCCAGAAATTATCTGTCATAACAAATCCAAATCCTTTCATGATGGGATACAGCCAAACCTTTATCCCAAAATTAAAAACTGACCATGCTTCTTTTACACTTATAGCATGTGTCAGCACTTCTTATCAAACGATAGTAAATTTTGAACATTTCACTTTTTACACGTGAAAAAGTGAAAAGCAAACTGAAGCAGAACACCTTAATTGAGTTAACGTAATAAACTATCGCTATAGTTAACCCCATATCGTTCATTTCTGATCAACTCAGTCAACTCCTTAACCTTTAAAAGGGTTTGAGAGAGAAAAAAGTGTGATGATTATCTACACCTATTTTTTTATTTATATTGTGGTTTATTAATATTAGCGCTGACCTTCATTTTTCTTAGCGGCCTTACTTTTGCTCTTTTTGGACAAAAAGAATTCCAACCTAAATAGAATATCATATGAGTTCTCCCTATTACCAATGCAAAATAATTGTCCTGTTATCGAAGATAAAATATTTAACGCTGCACCATATCCGTATCTCAATATCATTTACGAAAAAATAATTTGATTAAGCAAATGGAGTTGGGGGTGGTATATCTGGGTACTCAAGAGAATGTAAAAAGTTAACTTGCCGCTTGTGAATCCCATGGAGTAAAGAGGATGGGATGGGAAGAAAAAATAAACTCGAACTTAACAGAATTCAAGAACTTCAATCTGGATCTTTTGGGGTTTGCTCATGGTTTAGAAATAACCAACGCAGCAAGTGGCTTCTGGCTCTATACAGTATATGTACTAAGGGTCGATTGGCTTTCAAACCCCCTATGTTAATATCTTTATACAATCACCTATATATGTTTGTATAAGGTTACGATTCGGTAATCCTGATCCAAAACCAATAAAATAGACTGCTGACTAAGTGCCGCAGTCTTCATTCATAAGATTAATAAGAAAGTTTCTTTCATCATTAAATAAGGCATCAGAAGTTATGGCTTTCATTTCGAATATCCTTTGTTATACCTGTGATTATGTGTATAACAGTGAAAACCCCCAAGAAAACAGTGACAATATTAAACCATGGATTATCATAGAATGAAAGATATGTTTGAAAGAAATCCAGTTCAGCTATGTTTGCTGGGAATCCATTCATTTCTCTATAATTAGGACCCCATCCCGTTAATTCTGCAAAATTAAAATAAAGCTGTGAAACTAAAAATGCCAACAACGTTTGAAACCAACTTTTTTTATATAACGGTCGTTTTTTGTTTATTTTATCCATTTCATTATCCATTTCCTTTTCTGCAATACTTTTTAGCCAAGTGACAATCTAACATCATTATATGATGAAGCATGATTGTCGCGATAATTACTTATTAAGGATATAACCATCTCAGGTATTACTGTAATAGTTGTTATCACTTGCATTTCCGCCTCGGATTTATTCCTTTTTTGGGAATAAGGAAAATAATTGGGGTCCTTTTTTCCTGTTTAGGCTTTTATATCATGTATAACGACGAAACATGCTTTTTTAGTGTGTTTGATCTTTTATCCACAGTTGTTGCTGATAGTGATGTGCCAACTGCCGTTGTGATTAGTGTAAGTAAGCAACCTTGCCTTTTACAGTTTCTACTTCAGAACCTTCGTTCAGTGGTTGAGGTTCCAATATCTCTCATTCGGTTTCACCTCCTTTTTATCATTTATTACAACTATTGCTAATAGTATTCTTTAAGAAAGGAGTTTACAAAATATTAACGTAAATTACAAGTATTAACGACTTGTTATTACTACCGGATCCCAACAACCTTTTCATATTTTGTCTGTAATGCCGTTTCCAAACGAAAAAAAGAAAGTGTTAATAGAAAGCAGCCTGCTTGGCTGTTTTTCACTTGCTTTTCCATACGTTTTTTCAACTCTTTTTATCAGTTAATAAAGACAGATAGGACAAGGGCAAAACATGAAAAAGACCCGGAAATCGGAATTGTTTATTTACCGAAATCCAGGTCTGAATTGTTTATTTTAGTTAGACGATTTCAAAACAAGCTTCGCCACAGCTTCCACATGAGCCGTCTGCGGAAACATATCAACAGGCTGAATATATTCGACGCGATAGTCCTTCGACAGCGTCTGCAAGTCTTTCGCCAGTGTGGAAGGATTGCAGGATACGTAGACGAAGCGCTTCGGTTTTACTTTTTTGATGGTATCTAAAAATGTTCTGTCACAGCCGGTTCTCGGCGGGTCGACGATGACCACGTCAGGGCGGAAGCCTTCTTTCGTCCATTTCGGGAGCCAGTGTTCGGCTGTTCCTGTGACATATGCCGCGTTTTTGATGCCGTGTTTTTTGGCGTTTTTCTTCGCATCGTCAATTGATTCTTTAATGACGTCCATGCCGCGGATCTCTTTTGCGCCGTTTGAAACCCACATGCCGATCGTACCGACGCCGCAATACGCGTCTACGACTTTTTCTTTTCCTGTCAGCTGAGCCGCTTGTTTCACTTCGTCATACAGCTTGACCGTCTGCTCAGGGTTGAGCTGGAAGAAGGCGCGGGCGCTCAGTTCAAATGACACGTCACCGAGCACTTCTTGAATGGCATGGCTTCCGGCCAGCGCTTTTGTTTTGTCACCGAAAATGACGGATGTGCGCGCGCCATTGACGTTTTGAATAATCGATTTCACTTCCGGCAGACGGTTCTGAATGGCTTTGACGATCTCGTCTTTATTCGGCAGTGTCTCTTTCGCGGTGACAAGCACGACCTGCACTTCGCCTGTTTCAAAACCGACTCTCGTCACGATGGTGCGGACATCGCCTTTTTTGGTCCGTTCGTTATAAACGGATACGTTGTGTTTTTCCAAAATACGGCGGACGATACCCGTTGTTTTGTTTGTCGCCGGATGCTGGACAATGCATTCCTTAATCGGAACGATTTTATGGGAATCAAGTCCGTATAAGCCGGCAATGATGCTGCCGCTTTGCGAGCGTCCGACTTGGAACTGGCTTTTGTTCCGGTAATTCCAAGGGTTGTCCATTCCGATCGTATCTTTAATGTTCATTTCTTCGACATTGAATCTCGTATGACGTTCCAGAGACTGAATGACGATGTCGCGTTTTTCGCGAAGCTGCTGGGTGTATGCCAGATGCTGAAGCTGACAGCCGCCGCACTGGTCGTAGACCGGACATGGCGGCGTGACACGGTGTTCAGACGGCTTGCGGATTTTTTTGACGCGTGCTTCTGAAAATTTCGGCTGCACATTTGTCGCTTCGGCAACGACTTCTTCCCCTGGCAGAGCGCCGGGTACGAAGACAACTTTTTTCTTAAAATAGCCGACGCCCTCTCCGTTAATGCCGAGACGTTTGATGGTCAGCGGAAATGTCTGTCCGATTTTCAATTCGGCAGGCGCCTTTTTTTGATGTTGATTCACGTTTTTTTCTCTCCGTTTCTATATAAAGCCTTTCTCATGGGAAAACGGCTGATTTGAAATATCACATCTTTTCAGTATAACATGCAGCCGGCGGTTCCTTCATGTTTTTCACTGGAAGTTTCCTTTTTTCATTCAATGCTTCTCCACAAGTACAAGGACGCATAGCTTAAATACGGCGCCCATTCGCTGCTTACCTGGAGCATCACGTCTTTTGACGGTTTATCCTCAAGGGCGAAGCGGCGTTTGACGGCGTTTTGCAGGCCGATGTCCGCCAAAGGAAACAGATTCGGGCGGCCGAGGCCGAACATGAGGACGTTTTGGACGGTCCACGGGCCGATGCCTCTGATGGCGATCAGCTTTTTCATAATGTCTTCATCCGATAAATGAGAAAGTTCCGCCAGATTGAGCGCTCCGTCTGCAATCATCCGTGAAATGTCAATCGCATATTCCGCTTTTCTCATGCTGAACTGGAGCTCCCGCAAGTCCTGATAATCAAGCGCCGCGATCGCTTTCGGCTCGGGATAGCACCAGACGCCGTCTTTTTGTTCACCGAAGGCATGGACGAACCGTTCCGTTAAAGTAAAAGCGAAGGAAAGGTTGAGCTGCTGGTGGATGATGCATTTCATGAGACAGTTGTAGACGTCATATTCCAAGACGAGCGGGGTTCCCGCATGCTCCTCAAAAAGCGCCGACAGATTTGTTTTTGAGAAATGATCAAGTACAGGCTGAAGCGGCTGCTCCCACTGAAAAATGTGTTTGATCCGTTCAATCATCTCTTCGCGGTCCGTTTCTCCGCTGACGAGGAAGACCGGGTCTGCGGCGGTGCCTTCCGCTTGAACCGTGATGACGGACAGTTTGCCGTCCCGTGTTCTGAGCGGCACTTTGATTGATCTTGCTTTAAGATCGACCGCATTCAGCGGATCGAGCGACAGTCTTTCAAGGACTTTATCAAAATGATACGGCGGTGCGACCGAAACCATTTCCTTCCACATATGCTCCACCCCTTTTTGTCCAAGTATATCATGAAGCGGCCGGGCGGCAATTCGTATACTTTTCTTCATAACGCCGCATGATATAATGGCAGGCGGAGGGTTGTTTATGATACATATAACCGCAATCACAACACATAATGAGATATTAGATAATATCCCCCTATCACGTACAGAACAACCGGACATCGCATGGTACTGGATTGATTTTTTCGGCGCTGAGATGCATGAAACCGAGCTGCTGCGGGATTATTTTCACTTTCATCCGCTTGCGATCGAGGATTGCTTTCAGCATATGCAGCGGCCGAAAATCGACCATTATGACGGCTACCGTTTTTATGTGCTCCACGCCTTGAACCCGGACACACTGGAAATGGAAGAGGTGGACATTTTTCAGTCCGACCGTTTCATCGTCAGCTTCCATTTGCACGAATCGCCCGGCGTCTCAAGGGTGAGAGAACGGTTTTTCGCTTCTCCGGGATTAGCCAAAAAAGGGCCCGGGCACATCACTTATATGATCATGGATCAGCTTGTCGATGAATATTTCCCCGTGCTGTACAAAATTGAAGACCGGCTGAATGAAATTGAAGACAGCAGAACCCATAAATCTTACGGCACTTTAATGAATGAAGTGTTTGAATTGCGGACTGATCTTTTGAACCTGAGGCGGACGATCATTCCGATGCGCGATTTAATGTACCGCATTTTGAGCCTTGACCATGTGAAAGAAAGCCGTGAAACGAAAGCGTATTTCAGCGATATTTATGACCACCTGTTAAAACTGGCTGAGCTGATCGAGTCAAACCGTGATATGACGTCAGATTTGCGGGACAGCTATGTGACGCTGAATTCAAACCGGATGAACGCCATTATGATGACATTAACCATCGTCTCGACCATTTTTATCCCGCTGACGTTCATCGCGGGGGTTTACGGCATGAATTTCGATAACATGCCTGAGCTTCATTGGAAATACGGGTATTTTATCGTTTTGGGCGTAATGGCCGTCCTTGTGGCCGCCATGCTGTTTTGGTTCGCCCGCAAAGGCTGGTTTAATATTTTCAAGTAAGAACGGCTGCCGGCTGTTCTTTTTTTTGAGAAAACATGATAGTCTGGAAAAAAACGTAAAGAGGTGTGCGCCGTTACCATCCTTTCTCACAAAATCATTTCTTCTGTCCTCCTGCTTTTCAGTGTCATGTCCATCGCCCCGCTGTATAACGGCCGTACGGTGTCTGATTACATCTTTGAGTTACTCGGCTTTTCCTCTTGGCCGGAAGATGGAGCCCATATCTCCGTCATTCCCGGGGTCGTGCTTTACTTTGCGGCGTTAATCTGGTGTGCCGCCGCGTTCAGGCGGACGCTTCCCGCGGCGGGGCTGTTTCTGATCTTTCTCAGTATGGGGGCCGCTTCCGGTATCAGTCCTGCCACCGAATATGCCGCTTTTTCCTTAAAACAGTTCGCGCCCGAAAAAGAGGCTGTCGAATATTTGAAGCACCGCAGCGAATGCAGTCATCTGGTTGAGCGAAAAAGAGCGGGCATGAGCTGCACGCTTTATATCAATCATTACGGAAAAGGGGAACAAACCATTTCTGTCACGCCGGATTTATCAGAAAACATAAAGGACGTCACATTCAAATCAAAAACGTTCACTGTAAAGCCCCGTTCAAAAACAATCATCAAGACGCGGTTTACCGGATTTTATAAGGGGAAAGCCGCATCAGACTCCGGATGGTCCTCAGAACCTGAACTGAAAGTGGCAATCGTGTACACAGCGGAATAACCATTTTGCATGTATAATGGTGGAAAACTTTTCATTGGAGGGACTGTCAAATGAAGATCGCCATCGTCGGACTCGGCAATATGGGCCGCCCCATCGCCGAAAATATCATGAAAGCCGGATACAGCCTGACTGTATATAACCGGACGAAAGAAAAAGCGGCTGACCTGCTGGATAAAGGGGCCGAATATGCCGAAACGCCCCGCCAGGCAGCTGAACATGCAGATATCGTGCTATCCATGCTGTCAGACGATGAAGCCGTAACAGACGTGACGTTCGGAGCTTGCGGCATTATTGCCGGGTTATCTGAAAACGGCATTCATATTTCAATGAGCACGATCAGTACGGCGCTGTCAGAACAGCTTTCCGCCGCACATTCGAGCAGAGGGCAGTCCTTTATCGCCGCTCCCGTCCTCGGCCGCCCCGATGCCGCCGAGAAGGCCGAGCTTCGCATCATCACAGCCGGACCGGCGGAAGCGAAGAAAAAGGCCGAACCGCTGCTTAACATCCTGAGTCAGCAAGTATTTGACACTGGTGAAGAAACAAAAACGGCCAACGCCGCGAAAATCAGCGTCAATTTCTTGCTCGTTTCTATGCTGGAGGCGTTATCTGAATCATTCTTAATGATGGAGAAGTACGGGTTAGAGCAAAAACAATTTTTAGAAATCGCCGGCGCGCTCTTTGGCTCTCCCATCTATCAAAATTACGGAACCATGATGGCTGAGGAGAAATTTGAGCCGGCCGGCTTCAAAATGTCTTTAGGGCTGAAGGATACCAATCTGGCGCTCGCCGCCGCTGAACAGGTTTCCGCAAAACTCCCTCTTGCCGAGCTGGCCAAGAGCCATTTTGAAAGCGGGCTCGCACAAGGCTTCGGGGATCTGGATTGGGCCGCACTGATTAAATGTATCAAATAAGCAGTGAAAACCTCTCCCGTTTAGGAAAAAATGAAACCAATGTGTTCTCTAACACATTGGTTTCTTGGCTATTATAAGCGTCTGTTTCTCTTTCTAATCATTCCATTCATGTCCGTATTAATTTTATTTTTCCAAATGCAATGCCGAATGTTGTTTTTATATAAGGGGTGCTGTCAACCCATATTCTCCCTTGATTTTTCTCAATTAATGCTTTGGCAATTGAGAGTCCTAAACCGCTTCCCGAGTGTCCTGAGCTTCTGGATAAGTCTCCCCTGTACATCCTCTCAAATACCTTCTCTGATTCTGTCTTTGGTATCCCCGGCCCCCTATCCCAGATCAGCAGTTCAAATTCTTTGTCATTCTCTTTAAGTTCTATGCCAAGAACCTTTCCTTCTTTTCCGTAAAGGATGGCATTCTTCAAGATATTCTCAATAATTCTAACGATACTTAGACGATCCGCCATAATAAGACACTTTCTTTCAGGAATATTTATTTTAAGCTCTAATTCATTTCTTTTTATCTCCGGCAAGTATTCAATCAATAACTCTCTGGTTATTTCAGAAAAGTCAATAATATCTGGCTGCATCGGCATTTCATCTGCATCCAGTTTAGCCATGTTAAATATTTCATCAATTAACTGCTTTAAATGATTCGACTTCTTTGAAACAATGTTTACGTATTCTTTCTTTTCTTCTTCCGAGGCTGCAATATCGTCTTTCAACGCATCTAAATATCCTATAATTGATGTAAGCGGTGTGCGAATATCGTGTGATATGCTTGATAACAGGCTTTTTCTCGCTGCGTGCGTTTGAATCGTTTCCACCTGTATTTTCTCTAACTTCTCGATCAATTCGTTTATTGAAAAAACCATTTCATTAAATATCGGAGCCCCATTCGCAAATATTCTTGTCGTTAAGTTCCCATTTAATGTCCGCTTAACCGCATGGATCATTTGAATGAGCTCATTGTTGAATTTGCAGTAAATTGTAATAAGGATTACAGACAAACCGATCAGCAGACCATAGACAACCAATTTAACAGTGTTAAGCTCTTGGTGCTGCCAGTCATATAAACAATTGAGGCAAATCAGTGTAATCTGCAGAAACATAAGATATATGATTTTACGACTCATCTTTCTCACCTGCAAATTTGTATCCTATTCCCCAAACTGTTTGTATAAATTGAGGATTAGATGGGTCTTTTTCTATTTTTTTTCTCAGCTTTCTTATGTGAACCATCACGGTATTGTCATCTTCTAAGTAATGATTGCCCCAAACATTCCGAAACAACTGAGCCTTCGTAAATACCTGTTCCGGATTGGAAGCCATAAATTTCAGCAGCTCCAGCTCTTTTGCGGTTAATGATATTTCTTCACCTGCAACGCATACGATATATCTTTTCACATCAATTGATAAACCTTTATATTTCAGCAGCGGCTTCTCTTCTGTTCCGCTGCCGCTCCCTAAAATGAAAAACCTTCTCATCAGAGCCTTAATTCTGGCCACAACCTCGTTTACGCTAAAAGGTTTTGTAATATAATCATCTGCTCCTATACTCAACCCTACAATTTTGTCAGCTTCATGGTCCTTTGCAGTAAGCATAAGTATTGGCACATTGGTTTTTTCTCTTAGTTTTCTGCATACTTCAATCCCATCCATTTTTGGCATCATGAGATCCAATATTACGAGGTGATAAGTATTTTGTTCAAATAATGCCAAAGCTTCCTGTCCATCCTTTGCAACATCTGCTAAATAAAGTTCCCGTTCAATGTATTTTTTTAATAAATCTCTGATCACTTTTTCATCATCAGCGATAAGGACACGAATTTCTTTCACTTCATGACACCCGCCTTCATATTTTTTGTATTTATGTAAGTAACAGTGGGTATTCATTATTACATTATATTGTTTATTTTAACAAAGAATCGGCATTTCTTTTATGAAATGCCGATTTTAAAGGTTTAAACTGTTTCAAATGAGATAACTTCCTCAATAATTTTCGCATTTTTTTCTAAGGTTTCCGGATTCAAGTTCGATAACATTTCCATATGTGTACCAAAACCTTGTATTAATCTGAATTTCTTAGTAGTTGCTCTCGCCCATAGCCTCATGTTTTCATCTCTTTTTTCCTTGACAGATTCGATATAGTATATATTTCCGTCGATGCTGCCATCCGTAACTGTGCCTTGGATATACATATAAGATTTCATAATCAGCTCGATTAAGTAATCACTTGCTAATTTTTCTAAGTCTCTATATGTGGCGAGGTCGAATTTATCGTATAGTTCTTTTTTGTACTCCTCTTCTGTTAAAAGGTTTTCCTCGACATCTGTTCGGTAGGTAGAATCAATAAGAATCAAATCCTCGACTTCATATCCTTGTCTATTTAATTCTTTAGCAACGTCAAATGCTAGAACTCCACCTGCAGAATACCCAATCAATGTGTAAGGGCCCTCTGGCTGATATTCTTTGATGATGTTTACGTATTGCTTGATCCGATTTTCGGACTTAATGAAGTTAAAACTGTAAACCGAATATCTTTCCAAATGTTCTGCCAGCCCCATATATGCTATTCCCAACGAAGCAGCTGGAGGGAAACAGAATAATTTCTTATTGCTGACATCGGAACTCGTAAGCTGTATACAATCCTCCGTATAGTCTTTTAGTAAATTTTTAGCGTTTTCCAGAAATACAGACAGACTGCGGATTGTCGGCTTTTGAAATACATCTTTAAATGGAATTCTAAAATTCATCTTCGAGTATAACTTTGACACAAATGTCATTACATTCAAAGAATTAGCACCAATTTCAAAAAGATTAGTGTTTACACTTATATTTTTTATGTCGAGAATCTCCTCCCAGATAGCAGTAAGCATAGTTTCCAAATCATTGCTTGGTGCTTCATAGCAGTTCCCGCTGTCTGAACCCTCATGTCGATCAGGCAATGCAGTAATGTCAATTTTCCCGTTCGTCGTTAAAGGAATTTCTTCAAGAGAAACAAATGCTGACGGCATCATATATTCAGGGAGTTCATAAGATAAAAAGTTGCGAATTTCAGCAATTTCAGCTCCATTTTTCAACGTTACATATGCGCAGAGATATTGGTTATCCCCATCTGCTTTGGCAACAACAACACTCTCTTTTACTTTCCCGGATTTTTCGATTTCTCTCTCGATTTCCCCAAGCTCTATTCTGTATCCTCGAATCTTTACTTGATGATCAATTCTTCCCAAAAATTCAATATTTCTGTCTGGTAATTTTCTCGCAAGATCTCCTGTCCGGTACATACGTTGGCCAGCGGTGTTTAGGATGAACCTTTCATTTGTTAGATCAGGTTTATTTAAATACCCGTCAGCCAACCCATCACCGCTTATATACAATTCGCCCACTACTCCTATCGGCAATACCTCCTGCTTGTCATTCATAATATGAATCTGGACATTATCGGCTGGCCTACCAATTGGGATAGAAGCTGCCTTATCCCTCTGAGTATCATATTTATATATCATACAGCCCACCGTGGCTTCTGTAGGCCCATACTCATTATAAATTTCAATATCATGATTGAAACTCTCACTTATTTTTAGTGCCAAGTCTGACTTAAAGTCCTCTCCCCCTATAATTAGGCGTTTTATGCTTGAGCTGCTATTATCTAAATCTTTTATCAGGCTAAGGTGAGATGGTGTCAGTTTAACAATGCCAGCTTTCTTATCTTTAAAAACCTTTCTGATTAGAGGCCCATTTTCATCATTTCCATAGACTACGATTTTATTTCCAGAAATCAACGGAGTAAATATAGAAGTTACGGTTAGATCAAATGAAATTGATGAATACAGGGCAAAATCCAAAGCATCACCTTTTACATATGTTTTATTGGCCCAATATATATAATTGACTAAACCTTTTTGTGTTATCATCGTACCCTTTGGTTTCCCTGTAGACCCAGAGGTATAAATAACATAAGCATACTTCAAAGGGTTCCGGTTAACATCTATATTTTCTATTGAATATCTGTCAAAATCTCCATTTAGAAATACAGTTTCTACATTGTATTTTAACGAATCATCCCTATTTGTTAGAATAAGGTTTGTTTTGCTGTCTTCTAAAAGGTATTTGATTCGTCTTTCAGGATATTCTGGATCTATCGGTAGATAAGCTGCTCCAGATTTCAAGATTCCGATTATGCCCGCAATCATCTCAGGAGAACGGTCGGCCATAATGCCCACGATCGTTTCCGGCTGAACACCTTTTTGTAGAAGCAGCCGTGCGATTTGGTTCGACCGTTCGTTAAGCTCCCGGTAGGTGAGCGTTTCATGTCCGCATACGACTGCCGTTTGCTCAGGCGTCCGGTCCGCTTGTTCCATAAACAGCTGCTGGATGGTTTTATCCTTCGGATAATCTGTTTCTGTTTGGTTGAATTCACTCAAGATCCGATCCTTTTCCTCATTTGAAAGCAGCTGAAGATCGCCGATTTTCTTATGTTCATCTTCTGCGGCCTGCTCCATTAAGCGAGTCAAATGTATCCCTAGATTTTCGATAATCGTCTCCGAGTATACATTTTCATCATAAGCAAATTTCAGGATCAGCTGCTCCCCGGGAACGGCTACCACCGTTAATCCATAGTTTGTTGCTTCATTTCCCTTCAGCTCATGGAACACAAAGCCCAGATCATTCTCTCCTTGATCAAGGGCCTTGTCATCCAGCGCATAATTTTCAAAAATCATCACGTGGTCGATTAAATCCCGCTTCAGTTCACTTAGAGACTGCACATCAGACAAGTTGAGGTAGCTGTATGCCTGGCTTTCAATGGCACCTTCCTGCACACGCTGTAAGACCTCTCTGAAACTCTGGTGCTCACCGGCCTGAATTCTTGTTGGAATCGTATTGATAAACAGCCCCACCATGTTTTCAATTCCCGGCACTTTGGCATCCCTTCCGGAGACAACGGAACCGAACACAACATCGTCTGTCTGGTTATACTTGGCCAACAGCACACCCCACACACTCTGCAGAGCTGTATGGATGGTCACATGATTCCGTGCTGCCAGGTCGGC
>NZ_JAWRWX010000006.1:0-65956 GCF_046535335.1 Bacillus sp. SIMBA_026
GCTCATTTGCAAGCTGGGAACGGATTTCTTTGACGGATTCAGCTGCCGGGCTCTCAAGAACAACGTACGCACAAAGATACGCCTGATGATCCTTGTCTTCCCGCGAGATGACAACAGCTTCTCTTACCATCGGCAGCTTCAGCAGCCGGTTCTCAATTTCACCGAGCTCAATGCGGTAGCCGCGAATTTTCACCTGATGGTCAATCCGGCCAAGGAACTCGATATTCCCGTCAGGAAGCAATCGTGCAAGATCGCCTGTCCGGTACATCCGTTCCCCTGGAAGAAATGGATTTGGAACGAATTTTTCTGCCGTAAGCTCCGGTCTGTTTAAGTATCCCCGCGCAAGACCAGCCCCGCTCACGCAAAGCTCTCCCGGCACTCCCACTGGCACAAGGCAGTTATTTTGATCTAAAATATATACTTTGTTATTTGAGATAGGCTTTCCAATCGGAATGTTATTAAAATGATCATTTACTATATAGCTCGTCGTAACTACGGTATTTTCCGTGGGACCGTAATTATTGATAATTTGATAGTTTTGATGATTAAATTGATTAAGTTTATCTCCGCCTGTAAGCAGCCTTCTTAAAGAAGTATTCTTTAGTCTCATAAACTGTTCACACATTTGTGTAGGCAAAAAGCTAATGGAAATATGATGATCGTTAAAATATTGATTTAGTTTACCGGCATCGAGTTTTAAATCATCACTTATGATATGAATAGAAGCACCCGAAATTATATAAGGGAAAACCTCCCAAATGAAAGCATCAAAACTCATGCTTGCATAAACTGCACTGTTATCATTTTCACTTACCGTATTGTATGAGTTATGCCAATGGCATAAGTTCACCAGGGATTGATGCTCTATCATTACCCCCTTAGGATTTCCAGTAGAGCCTGAGGTATAAATGACATACACTAAATCCTTGCCTGTGTTCTCAATAAGTAAATTTTCAGTTTGATATTCTGATAATGAGTTTGCATGCATGTCAATTGCTTCGATATCAAACATGTCTTCTAAACCCGTTTCTTCAATCAGTTTAGAGTTAGTTAAAAGCAGTTTTGTTTGACTGTCTTTGAGGATATATTTGATTCGTTCTGCCGGGTATGCAGGATCAATCGGCAAATAGGCTCCTCCTGCCTTTAAGATCCCTAACATTCCGACTATTACATCTAAAGAGCGTTCAACCATTAAACTTACTAAGCTATTTGGCTCAACTCCCTTTTCTCTTAATAAGACTGCTAATTGATTTGATTTTTCATTTAGCTCACGATATGTGAGTTTTATACCTTCAAAAACAACTGCCACATTGTCTGGAGTCTGCTTCACTTGCTCTTCAAACAAACGATGAATCGGTTTATTTTGAGGAAACTCCATTAACTGAGTATTAGAATGATGCAGCAATATCATTTTGTCTTCTTCGGAAAAGATATCGATATCATTTAATACAGTATCAATGTTTTTCGTAGTTCCTTTTAATATATTGATATAAGTTTCTGAAATTCTTTCTATTGTATTAGCTTTAAATAATCCAGTCCTATATTCAATATTAAGTATAATGTCTTCTTCAAAGTCTAATACATTAAAAGTTAAATCAAATTTTGCGTTATCCAGGTCAAAGGTAATAGGGCTAATCATTAGATTTTCGGATTCTTTTGTGAACAATTTAGCATCCTCTAATACGAACATCGTATCGAATAGAGGGTTTTTATTAGAGTCTCTTTTGTAATCTATGCTGCGGACCAGCTCATCAAACTGATATTCTGAGTTTTCAAAAGCAGCAATTGTATTCTCTTTGACCTGCTCTAAGAAGTCTTTAAAACTTTTCACACTGTCGACATTATTCCTTAATGCGATAGTATTAACAAAAACTCCAAAAACATCTTGTAAATCTTTATGGATTCTTCCTGATGAAGCTGTTCCGACAACAATATCCGATTCACCGGTATATTTGTTTAACAGAATGTAATAAGCACTTAACATAAGCATGTATAAAGTAGTTCCGGTTTCCTTAGCAATGAACCTTACTTTTTTAGCTAGGCTGTTATCAAGGCGGATATACATAGAAGCGCCCTCAGTAGTATCCACAATAGCTCTTTTGTAATCATAAGGTAATTCCAATTTGGGAGGTAAATCCCGATAAACATCCAACCAATACTCTTTTTGTTTTTTGATTTCTTTAGATTGTTTATATTTATTTTCCCACTCGACAAAGTCCTTATATTGAACGTTCAACTCAAACAGATTCTTATTATGATACAAATCCCAAATCTCATTCACGAGAATACCCTGAGATGCACCATCTGAAATAATATGATGGAAATTCACCACTACTATATGTTTATTCTTGCCAATCATAATTATTTTCGCTCTCATTAGAGGGGGTTTACTCAGGTCGAAAGGAGCAATTGATTGCTTACAATAATGACTGGTTAAATCCTTTATTGAGTCATTTTCTGTTAATGTTGGTTTTTCAAATTCCAATTTAAAATCAACATGGTTATAAACCTTTTGAATCAACTCATTGCTTTTTAATTCAAATCCTGTTCTGAGGATCTCGTGCCTATCAATAAACTGTTTAAAAGCATTCTCCAGTCTGTATAAATCAATTTCACCTTTCACTAGCAATGCCATAGGAATATGATACGCTCCTCTTTCGTCTTCCATCATAGAAAGCATATACATTCTTTTTTGCATAGGTGAAGTAGCGTAAAACTCTTTTTTTGGTGCCCTTTCAATTGTATTTTGATGAGTTAAATATTGATTGGCCGTCAAATAGTGATCTAACGCTATTACAGAATCATTTTTAAAGATTTCACCAATTGGCACCTCAATATTCATTCTCTTTTTTATTTCTGTTATTATGGCAATCGCTTTTAATGAATCTCCACCTATTTCGTAAAAGTTAGTATCTATTCCTATCTGCTTCATTCCAAAAATATCTTTCCAAATTTCGAGCAATTCTTCTTGAGTTCCACTTTCTGCCTGAAGGCTGGCAGCAGCAACTTCATTTATTTCTTGGTTTTCCAGGTATTCCTTCAAAATACTTCTATTCACTTTCCCGTTAACTGTTAAAGGGATTTTGTCTATTCGAAAGAAATTTGCTGGAATCATATAATCCGGCAGCATGTTTTGCAAATAAAGTTTTAGCTCGCTTGCATTAAAATTATTTCGTGAAATGACAAACGCATAAATATTTTTCATGCCTTGTTCATTCTTAAAATCCATCACAACCGTCTTTATTACATCCTTGTGTGTAATTAGACAGTTTTCAATTTCACCTAATTCTACTCTATACCCCCTGATCTTTACTTGACTGTCTTTTCTGCCCAAAAAGTCTATATAACCTTCCTCATTTAAGATGCCATGGTCTCCGGTTTTATAAATGTAACCAAGCTCATCATGCATAATGAATGAAGAGTTGGTTTTTTCCATATCATTAATATACCCACTTGCTACTCCTAAGCCGCCTATATATAATTCTCCCTCTACTCCAGCCGGGCATAATTGGCGATTCTGATTCAATACGTAGATTTTCTGATTTGCCAACGGTCTGCCATAAGGTATGCTTTTCCAAGTTTTCTTTACCTCTTCTATAGGGAAATAAATAGACCAGATAGAACCTTCTGTTGCTCCGCCTAAACTAATAGCTTTTGCATTCTCAAATGTTTTTTGGATTTTCTCTGGAAGATCCAACGGAATCCAGTCTCCGCTAAGCATTACTATTCTTAAATCCCGGTTTTTTTCAATGGAATCATAAAGCTCAACTGTCAGCTCCATAATGGCAGGCACTGAATTCCATACCGTAATTCGCTCTTTTTCTAAAGCATGTTTTAATTGATTAACGTCTCTTTGATCATCTATAAGAACAAGAGATGCCCCTGCACTTAGTGAACCAAAAACATCATAGACAGACAGATCAAAACAAAAAGAGGAAATTCCCAAAATTCGATCTTCTTCAGAAACTTTGAATTTTTCATTGATATCTATAATGGTATTTGCGGCAGCTCCATGTGTGATTTGAACACCTTTAGGCTTGCCTGTACTGCCAGATGTAAAAATGACATAGGCCATATCTGATTCAGTGGTATTCAAGTCTGGCTTATTAATGGAGAAATTATTAATACATTCATCTCTATAAATACTAGGTGTTAAAAAGAAACTGCATTTGCTTTTTTCTTTGATGTATTCTTTTCGATCTTCAGGATAATCCGGATCAAGCGGTATATAGGCAGCACCGGATTTTAAAACTCCCAGGAGATTGACGACAGTGTCTATGCACCGTTCTCCTAAAACACCTATATATTCTCCTTTTTGCACACCTTTATCGATCAGGTATCTTGCAATTTGATTTGATTTTTCATCTAGTTCTTTATAGGTTATGGATTCATTGTGATGAACCACAGCTATATTTTGGGGCACAAGTTTTGCCCGCTTCATAAACATTTCATGAAGCGTACAAGTGTCCAGCTTTTTGTTAGTGTCATTGTAATTTTCAATAAGGCTTAGACTGATTTGGTCGATTTCAATTTCCTTTACTCGATCATCTGATATGACTTGATGCAATATACCGATAAACTGTTCAAACATAGACTCCATTATTTTGGCATCAAATAACTGCTCTACATAATCCCAGGTTATATACAAGCCGCCGTTTAATTCATAAACTTGATTATCAATGTAGACTTGAGACGTTCTGGTACTAAAGAATTTAATGCTTTCAAAATCAACCAGCTGATCAAAAGAATCTTCAGCGTTTTCACTTAATACACTAGTAAAAACGATAGGCATAATAGCTTGTTTATTCGTTTGGTGCTTCTTACCGATTGATCTAATGAAGTCTACTCCGTCAAAGTGTCTGTGTTCAAGAGCTTCCAAGAGAGTGTCTTGTACAGCAGCAGCAAAATCCCAGAAAGAATCCATCGCACTATCAGAATTAATATCCAGCAGCATTAAGGTAGTAAAGTCACCGACCATCTTTTTAACATCTTCGTGGAACGGCAGTCTATTAAAGACCGTTAAGTTCACAGCAAAATGACTTTGGTTACTCCAATATGCTAAAACATATGCATAAGCTGCGCATAGCACAGATGTAGGTGTAAGATCTCTATTTCTTGCCTGCAATTTTAATTTGCTCCATTTTTCTTTCTCAAGAAATTCTGAGTACTTATTAAACCTTGGCTTTATAATTTCCGATGGTTTGCATTTTAAAGGCAATGCAGGGGCGCTTGGAAACTCGTCCAATTTACTCATCCAATACTTTTCATCCTTTTTATATAAAGAAGAACGCTTAAATTTATTGGATGCTAAAACATAATCTCTGAAATTGTAGGATAACTCCGATAAATCCAGAAGAGGATTATCGTAAAATTGTTTAAATTCTTTTATCAAAATTTTCATGCTGCTGTCATCACAAATTAAAGGGTCTATATTTAAACAGAAATACTTTTTCTTGTTAGGCAAAATAAATGCTTTCAGCTCAAATAACGGCCACTGAGCAGGATCAATAATTTTAGAAATCATGTGATTCCGTACAGACAATATGCTCTCTTCTATTTGTTGCTCATTGGCTTCTGACAGGTCAACAGGTTCAACAGAATAAAAAACTTCGTCTTGAAGTATTCGTTGAGTCCCATTCTCAAAAATAATGGTCCTCAAAATAGAATGTCTGTCAATCAGCTTCTGCAAAGCTAGATTGAATCTGTCTATTTCGACATCCATCTCAAATTCGACCGTTAGATTTGTTGCAGATCCTCCGATTTCAAAAGTTGCATCTCTGCCTATTAAATAGGCCAGCTGAATTCCTGTAAGAGGAAATGGCTTGTGTATATTAGTTAGATCCGTCTTATCGCTAAAGTATTTTTGTTCTATTTGAACACCTTTGTTTTCTTCTACATACTTGCTTATCTCTTTTATTGTTGAAAGTCTAAAAAGATCCTTTAAGGAAAGATTTACATTCATTTTTTCGTGGATAGCAGATAGAAATTCCATTGCATGTAATGAATGACCTCCAAGCAAAGCAAAACGATCATTTACACCAATTCTTTTTATTTTTAATATTTGCTGCCAAAACTCAACTAATTGCTTTTCTGTGTCTGTTTGCGGTGCTTCGTACTCAGCAGATGTGCTACCAGTATCAGGCTCAGGCAGTGCCTTTTTGTCTATTTTCCCATTAGCGGTTAGGGGAAAGTGATCTAAATGAGTGAAATAAGCAGGAATCATATATTCTGGTAGATTTTCTGACAAAAAAAGTCTTAAGTCGTCAACCGAAACCTCTTTATTGGTAGTGATGTAAGCAGCCAAATAACTAGGATGTCCTTCTTCTTCTTTAACAATTACAATTGAATCCTTTACACTTTCATGTTGAATCAGCTGATTTTGTATTTCCCCAAGTTCAATTCGAAAACCGCGGATCTTTACTTGATGGTCCTTCCTTCCAATAAATTCAATATTACCATCAGGTAACCATTTGGCTAAATCCCCTGTAAGATATAATGTTTCACCTTGTTCAAGAGGGTTTGAAACAAATTTTTCCAAATTTAGTTTCTCATTATTCAAATATCCTTTGCTTAAACCATCTCCAGAAATACATAGCTCCCCAACTTCACCCGCTGGAAGAAGGTTCCTCTCTTCATCTAGTATATAAACAGATGTATTTGACAAAGGTTTTCCGATCGGAATGGTTTTATCTTCATTACAAATCTCATTAATGAAGTAATATGTGGTAAACACTGTGCTTTCTGTCGGGCCATAAACGTGGATAATTTTATCTCTCCCTAAAAAATCCAAAGCCTTTTTAGCATGGGAAATTGACACTCTTTCCCCGCCGAATAATATTTTTCTAATATTCTTAAGACAGCTGATGTCTAAATCGACTAGTACGTTAAACAGAGCCGTAGTAACAAACATAATACTTATATTTTCGTGTTTTATCAGAGCGCCAAGCTTTTTTATGTTCACAACAGTATCTTTATCTACAAGTACCAGTTTTGCACCATTTAACAAAGCACCGAATATATCAAAAACTGAGCCATCAAAAGAAAAATTTGAAAGTTGGAGGATAATATCATTTTCGTTGATTGTAATATAATTTGTATTTCTTACCACCCGTATTGCATTATAATGCGAAATAACTACTCCTTTGGGAACGCCTGTTGAACCGGAAGTATAAATTATATAAGCAGTGTCGTTGGAGCCATTTATTTTTTCAACATCAGCATTGTCTTCCTCAGAATAATCATCATTTAAATTAATAATTTCTATATCATTTTGAATTGAAGCAAGGTACTTTCCCTGGGTCAATAATAGTTTGGCATTTGTATCGTTCAGCATATGATTAATCCTTTGTTGCGGTGACTCAGGATCTATTGGCAAGTATGCTCCGCCGGACTTTAAAATACCAATCATTCCGATAATCATTTCAAGTGAACGGTCAGTCATCAAACCAACAATTTCTGAACGGCTAACACCCTTACGTCTCAATATTTTTGCAATTTGGTTTGATTGTTCATTAAGCTCTTTGTATGTAATCTGCTGACTTCCGTAAACGATAGCTATATGATCTGGATTCATTCTCGCCTGCTCTTCAAACAATTGATTGATAGTCACAGTTTTGGGATAATCGGTTTTCGTATCGTTGTATCCATAGGGCAGAACTGAATCAGTTTCACTCTTACTATTTCCAATTAACATATACATTTCCCCGCCTTTTTTATTTAAAGGAATTTTAGTCATCAATCAGAACTATTGAATAGAGTTTCTACATTGGGATGATCTCATTTCATTTTTGTCAATATTGTGAATTTTTTATTCAATTTTAAATAGAAGTATACGCTCATAACATTATGCTCATAACATTATTCAGAATGATTATGTGAATAACATTTGACCTTCGTTTTCCTTTCCTAAGACCAAAGTTTGGTTAATGAGAGCAGCAATTTTCTCAGCATTGTGATGAATAAAAAAGTGATTTCCCTCAAAATGATACAATCGAAACGATTTGTCAGTGTGATTTTTCCAACTCGTAAGATTTTCAAGCGCTATTGTATCGTTTACCCCATTTAATATAGATATGTTACAAGATATTTTTTCTTTCTTTTCCTTGTATTCATAAGTTTCCACCATTTTCAAATCGCTTTTTAATACTGGAATAAATACATCAAACAATTCATCATTATTTAACAGTTCTTCCGGAGTTCCTCCCAGTTCAATAATTTTCTTTTTAAATTGTTTATTAGGTAATTTGTATATAATCTCTTTTTTCTTCATGTCAGGAGATCTGTGCCCAGATAAAAAAATATGCTTTGGCTGACGGAAACCCATTCTCTTAATTTTATAATAAAGCTCATAAGCCAATAAACTGCCCATGCTGTGTCCGAAGATGGCATATTCGTTCTCTTTCAACTTGCCCTTAATACTTTCAAAAATATCTTCGATTGCTTCTTCTAAACACTCATAAAATGGCTCGTTGAATCTCTTCCCTCTCCCTTTTAAGGCTACTGGACACAATTTAATAGATTGGTTTAAATATTGACTCCATTTATAATAAATGGCTTCCGATCCTCCAGCATAAGGCAGACAAAATAATAACATTAAGCTCCTCCTTAGATTTAGTTATTAAGAATAAAATTGTTTAACCAATATAGCGAATAACAAGCTGTCATCTGATTTATCTGTTGGGATATGGCTTTATCAATATCTCTTCAGGAAGACCGCTGTATATGATGTTTCTTACCAGGGATTTTTTAACAAGGGGTTGAAATTGTTTAACTATTAACGTTTTGCTTGGCGGTGTTATTAACTGAGCTGGCGCTGAATCTTGGCAGCACTAGCATATAAAAGAAACCAACAAGTACTAAACATCCTCCTACCAGCCAAAATAGTGACTCAACTGTTAAAACAACCGGATAAAGTGAAGCAATGAAAAGAAGTGTTAAGGACTGGGAAAACATCATTAATGGGTTAATACATCCTTGGACCCTTCCCATCATCTTTGGATCAATAATTTTTGGGATCCATCCTCCTATAGCTACATTAATCATAGGTATTGCCAATGCCACTCCGGCTGTACATATCATATAAAGCCACACACTATTTACAAAAGAACTTATAATAGTTGCTCCCCCTGCAGTCAGCAGAGCTAAAATCAGCATGGTTTGAAGCTTTAATTTATGTGAAAGACTTGACGCGAGAAAGCTTCCAGCCAGAACTCCTGATCCAAATACAATCCCCAATATGATAGATATTTCTTCATAATTTACTGGGGTAAGCTTATACTTTAAGATAAAGACCTGCATGACGGATAATCCCCCATTTAAAATTCCAAATACAATAAACCCTGAAACAAGACAAAGAAGCAATTTGTGTGTTTTTATATAAATTAAGCCTTTTTTAAAATCACTCAAAACAAGCAGGATTTTTAAGTCCTTGAATGAGTGCTTTCCATTCGGCAACCTAATGTCTTCAGATATATTGCAAAAGTGTATAAGCAATCCGCTTATAAAGAAACTGAATGCATCAATTAGAATCGCACCTTCGATACCAATTGCCCAATAACTGAATATCCCGATCCCGCTGCCAAAGAGTACAAATAAGCTGGCAACCATTTGATTCAATCCAGCTGCCGTGGGATACTCTTTTTCGTTTAATATCCCTTGTATAATTGAGGATTGGGCTGGGTAAAAAAAGCTTTTTACAGCTCCTCTTAAAAAGAGCAGCATAAAGACTATTGGCATCACATCTATAACTAAAGCAAAGAATAACAAAACGGATAACACAGCACAGATCCAATCACAATTCTTGGCGATTAGTTGTCTGTCAAGGCGGTCTGCAAATACACCTACAAGAAAAAATACAGCCAAAGCGGGCAAGGATAACATGAGTTCAGTCATAGTGGCATAAGATGGCTGTTTAGAATACTGATGAAGAAGGTAAAACATAAGGGCGGTTATACCTATGGTCCCTCCCATTTGCGAGGTGAAGGAGGCAAGGAATAGTTTTAAATAATTCCTATTTTTAAGAAGAGATATCATGATTTTCATCTACATTCCTCGTTTCATAAGATCCAAAGTATTTAAAATAAAGGAAAAAGTAACCAATAAATTTCCGCATGGTCTTGAAACAAAGTGATCAGATAGGATGTAGCTATATTATTGCAAAAATGTTATTTAATTACTAGACAGAAAAGACAATTGATAATTAAGTCTTATCAACTACAATGTACAGAGTCAAACTACCCATTTCATTTTTGGTTTTTGAACAAATAAAAACACCTGGTTCATACAGGTGTTTTTATTCTGCCTAAAAATCTTTGGACCTCTCTTTTCGAGGTAAAATATACCCTTCGCCCTTTTCATAAATAGTTAGAACTTTTTTAGTCAATGCAAGCCTTGGTACAATCCAATACGATAACACAGCTGATATAATTCCAAAAAGAGCTCCTGCAGCAACATCGAAAGGATAGTGTACACCTACCCATATGCGTGAAACAGCTACACTAAGCGCAAATATGATCCAGATCCAGCCTGTTTTTTTATATACAAGCCAAAAAGAAAATGAGATAGAAAAGAATAGGATGGTGTGATCGCTTGGAAATGAATTATCCACCGCATGATCTACCAGTTTGTTAACATTT
Source organism: Bacillus sp. SIMBA_026 (assembly GCF_046535335.1). Taxonomy (NCBI): domain Bacteria; kingdom Bacillati; phylum Bacillota; class Bacilli; order Caryophanales; family Bacillaceae; genus Bacillus; species Bacillus sp. SIMBA_026. The sequence goes on from NZ_JAWRWX010000006.1 coordinate 10,635, forward strand.
GAAAGAACTGCAAATGGTTGATGATTGGAATAGAGTTGACCGGCAATTTTCCCGATCATCTCTGCTATAATGAATGCCACTCCCGCCTGTATGACCATCATTCTGTTTCTATCATTTCGGGTAAACCAGAAAACAAGCATAACGAGTGCTAAAATAAACACTGCATATTCAGCAAGTATGACCATTGCTGAGTTTAGAAATGGAAATTCTTTACCCAAATCGTTTACAGCACGAAAAGCGGCAATATTCTGCTCTGATAAAGACATTTATATCATCCTCCTATTTAAAAATCTCATTTATACATGTAAGTGATTTGTGCGAACCGCAAACAATCTGCTTTTCACTTGAAAGCATTTATAAAAACTAATGTATATCCACCTTGTTAAAATAGATTATTAAGGAAACAAATCCTACTATTGAGACTAAAGCAATTCCCAAATAGGAGTATTCCGGAGGATAAGTAGAGAGAAGCGTATTCATTGAAATATCTCCGGCCGCTGCCCATGGGAACAATCCTCTGTGTTCTGAGTTAGCTGTCATAATATTTATCAAAGTAATTAGGATTGTAAAAATAATGGTGGGTACGTAATTCTTTAGAACAACTGTGATCAGAACAATAGGTGTTGATAAAACAAATAGTAAAACTCCCCCAATTGCAAAGTGCAAAAATGATTTGAGTACGAGTGATTGGCTGAGACCCGGGAATTGCAAGATCACACCCAGTAATAAAGTAAGCCCCCACGCAACTAAAGTTAAAAAGAATATCCAGATAAATAGCAGCAATAGTTTACTAAGTATCAGATTGATTCTGGAAACGGGTATGGTTAAAAGGTTTTTCAGTGTATCATCCATGTATTCCCTGTTAAAAATATAAGCGGCAACAACTCCATACAACGGAACCCCCACTACCAAGACTGTATATAAGTTAGCGTTGCTGAAAAGTTCATGAAATTTTATGACAGGAGCGGGATTCTCAGTCTTTATCTGTACATAGGATGCAACGACAACCATAAATGGAACGACCGAAGCTCCTATCGTACTTATTAGAAGCATCGCAGACCTTCTGAGTTTTAGTAACTCTGCATATAACAGATTAACCAATGGTTCCACCCCCAACCAATTTTGTGAAATAATCCTCCAGACGGTCTTCACTCATCAAAATTTTAAACACCTCAATATCGTTCTGAACAAGTAATTTATTAATCGCTCCCTGTTGTCCAATATGCGAGAAAATGCGGAGAATTCCGTCACCATGTACTTCGTAGTCAAAGATCTGAAAATGTTTCTCTAAAAGCATCGCAGCTTTATTATCATTCGAAACTTGAAACTCAAGAAACTTTCGATTTCTCTTCCGGAGAGTATCAAATTCGGTTTCCTCTAACAGTTTTCCCTCGTGAATAATGCCCAAATGATCAACTAATTGTTCAATCTCAGACAGGATATGGCTCGATATCAGCAGAGTAATTTTTCTTTCTTCAGCTAATGTTTTAATGAGCCTTCTCATCTCTTTAATCCCAATCGGATCTAAACCATTCGTCGGTTCATCTAATATTAGTAATTCCGGATAATGAAGAAGAGATCGGGCGATGCCAAGTCTTTGCTTCATTCCTAAAGAGTATTTGCCTACAAGCTTTTTGGTTTCATTCTCTAATCCCACAATTTCTAATGCTTCTTCAATTGCATTTTTTTTGTGAATTCCAACGATCCTGGCATTTATTTCAAGGTTTTCTTTAGCAGTGAGGTTTCCATAGAATCCAGGTACTTCTACAATTGAACCAATTCTTTTTAGAATGTCTTTCTTATTCGTATGTAAATCCTCACCGAATATCTCAATCTTTCCATGAGTAGGCTTTATCAGCCCCAGCAGCATTCTTATAGTCGTTGTTTTACCTGCCCCGTTTCTCCCAAGAAACCCGTAAATATCTCCTTCATTAACTGTTATGTTGAGGTTATCAACTGACTTTTGTTTTCCATAAACTTTTGTTAAATTTGTCGTTTTAATTATTTCCTGCATTGATCCAGACCTACTTTCCTAATGCTTATGTACAATAGTATAGGAATGCGTTTTTAACTGGAGATTAACTATTTCTTAACTATCTCTTAATTAGAGGGGCAAAAAAAACCTGCCCCCTTTAACTGGGAGCAGGTTTCATCTCAGTGATGTTTATGGCGTAAGGGTTTTGACGCCTGCATCAAGATAAGACTATATGATGAGGCGCTTCCCGTTACAAAGACGGCAGCTTCATTTCTTTCTCAAACATCAGGTCATCAATGCTTTTAAACGTGTAGCCTTCTTTTTTCAAATCGGTAATGGCATCGTCCAGAGCTTCTGAATTGTCCTTTGAAACGGTGTGAAGAAGGTAGATCGCGCCGGGATGCGCCTGCTTTATCATGTGATCATAGGCGTATTGTTTCCCTTTTTGCTCGTTAACCTTCCAGTCGACAAATGCGACGGACCAGAAAACGGTTTGGTAGCCGAGGCGCTTCGTTTCTTTCAGGACATATTCGCTGAATACGCCGCGCGGCGGACGGAGATACAGGTTGTCCCGCTTTCCGGTAATGTTGTACACAGCTTCCGTGACGGAATCGAGTTCGTCTTGAATCTGATCGCCCGTTTTTGTCGTCAGATCAGGATGATGAAAAGAATGATTGCCGATGATATGGCCTTCCTTTGACATCCGTTTAATCAAATCAGGCTGCTCTTTCACAAAATGACCCGTGACAAAAAAAGTGCCCGTGACATGATGTTTTTTTAACACATCAAGCACTTTCGGGGTGTACCCATTTTCATATCCGTTATCAAACGTTAAATAGATGGTCTTTTCTTTCGTATTGCCCAAATAAAAGGCATCATATTTTTTGACCAGATTGTCCAGCTGTCTGCCGGCATCCGGCGGCTGATGATTGACACTGCGTTTAAAGCCCCAGTTTATCCGTTCATTCGGAACGGCCTCTGCGCTGTTGATGCCTCCCGCAAGTAAAACGGCCATGCAGCAAATTGAACAAAACCATTTCATGACCAGCACTCCTTCTGCATTTTTCCTTATTTTGCAGTAGGCCCTGTCCTTTTATACAGCCGCATTATGGAAAAAGAAAAACCCCGGCATCCGCCGGGGTTTATTCCCAATCCTTTTTAAAGCGTTCGTATTTTGCTTCCAGATCATCAAGCATGCCGATGAGCCGGTCTATATCTTCAACATCCGTTGATTCAGGGTCTAATGAATCAATGACATTCATAAACATATCGAGTCTGTTCTTTAAGTAATCGAGCTGCTGATCTTTGCTGTTTACTGCATTCCCCATACTTCCACTCCATTCATTTTTTATAATGGTAGCGTATTTTTTGGCGTTTTTCAATGGTTCCGCTACTTGCGATCTTGGCAGATCAGGTCTAAAATTAACAGTTGGCAGACGTTAGTATGCCCCATTTATAAAGGAGTTAGATAGTCATGACACAAAACACAGCACTGCGTCCGATCACACCGGAGTACGATCCTTGGGAAGCGTACATGGATGTCGACCAGTATGGAGATATGAAACTGACGAACGTTGAATTCACAACGACGACTTTGTGCAATATGAGATGCGAGCACTGCGCCGTCGGGTACACGCTCCAGCCGAAAGACCCGAATGCGCTGCCGATTGACCTTTTATTAAAGCGGCTTGATGAAATTCCACTGTTACGCTCTATCAGCATTACGGGCGGCGAACCGATGCTTTCGCTGAAATCGGTAAAGGAATACGTCGTCCCGCTTTTAAAATATGCGCATGAACGCGGCGTCCGTACACAGATCAATTCAAACCTGACGCTTGATATCGGGCGCTACGAACGGATTATTCCTTATTTGGACGTTCTTCACATTTCACACAACTGGGGAACGGTCGAGGACTTTGCCGACATCGGATTTGCGATGATGGAGAAGAAACCGACATTTGAACAGCGGGCGCGCTATTTTGACAAAATGATTGAAAACAGCCGCACGCTTGTCGAAGCAGGCGTAATGGTTTCAGCGGAAACGATGCTGAACAAACGGACGCTGCCGCATATTGAACATATTCACCGGCAGATTACGGAAGAAATGAAATGCCAGCGGCACGAAGTCCATCCGATGTATCCGAGTGATTTCGCCAGCGCGCTTGAATCACTCAGCCTGACGGACATGAGACAGGCCATTCATCATCTGCTCGACATTCGCGATGAAGAGACATGGATGCTGTTCGGTACGCTCCCGTTTTACGCATGCAGCCCTGATGAAGAAGACCAGAAGCTCCTCCGCCGCCTGCGGGAAGCGAAAAACGTTACGGTGCGAAACGACCCTGACGGCCGCTCCCGCCTGAATGTCAACATTTTTGACGGAAATATCATTGTCACGGATTTCGGCGATACACCGCCGCTCGGCAATATTAAAACAGACAGCCTTCCTGAAGCATATGACAAGTGGAGACAGACGAAGCTGAGCAAAGAGCTGAACTGCCGCTGCACAAACGTCCGGTGCCTCGGACCGAACGTCCTTGTCAAAAACAGTTATTATCAGGACACGGATTTTTCATTACGAAAAGCCAGAGGTTAACAGAAGATGGAAACAACAATTACGGACATTTTGAAAAGCAAAGTGGTTGAGATCATCATCGTCGCTCTCGTGCTTTACGCCGGTGTTTTTCTGATCAACCGCTTTGTCCAGGTGTTATTTAAACGCACGGATTTCTTAGAGGAACGGAAAGGGAAAACGATTGAAAGCCTCGTCCGGTCCATCACCCAGTATACGGCGACGATCGGTTTTATCTTTTACGTCATTTCTTTATTCGTTCATGATTTCGGCCGAATTTTAGCCGGGGCGGGTGTTGCCGGTATCGTCATCGGTTTCGGCGCCCAGTCATTAATCAAAGACATATTGGCCGGTGTCTTTTTAATATACGAACGCCAGCTTCATAAAGGCGATTACGTGACGATTAACAACCTGTTCAACGGCACAGTCGAAGAAATCGGACTCCGTTCCCTCCAGATCCGTGAGTGGACCGGCAAGCTGCTTACCATTTCAAACGGTGAGGTCAGACAGCTTCAAAACTATAACATTGATTTTATGCGGATTACCGAATCCGTCGTGATCAGTTACAAGGAAGATCCCGAGCGGGTATATGCCGTCTTAGAAAAAGCCTGCGACATGCTCAATGATGAGCTTCGCGATTCACTGAAGCGGGATGAATTTCTCAATGCGACGGAGCCGTTTCAAGTGCATGGAATCATGAGCCTGAACAAATTAACCAGAGGCATTGAATTTACCGTCAAAGGCATGGTTCAAGACACAGAATACTTCTCGGCGAGCCTTGCGGTGAGACGCGTTCTTGCCCGGGAGCTGTACAACAACAATGTGCAATTGCTTGAGGAAATGTATCACACACAAAAAAGCTGATTCCCGAACCGGAATCAGCTTTTTTTATTTATCTCGGCTGCGCTGTCATTTGAAAACCGAATGTGACGTGATCCTGCACCGGAATCCAAGCCCCGATTCCTTGCGAAGTCACATTTTTGACGACAAGTTTCCGCTTGCTGCCTTTCAGCACCAAATACACTTCACCGTATGTTACTTTTCCTTTTTCATTAACGGCCGGAGCGTAGGCGTGCAGGTAGCCGAGCCGCTGCGGAGAAATTTTGTAGGTTTGATCGCGTTTTGTGCCTGCGCCGATAACCGTTTCAAACGCGAGCGGCAGTTTTGTTTTCTTCATCGCTTTTTGCATCATCATGCTTTTTACGTCTTCTGCGTTCGGCACCTTCGCTGTGAGCCCGCCTTTGATTTTGTATTGCTGTTCTTGGGCGTATGAGATAACCGCGGTTTGCTGCCCGCCCCGGTTATCCGCTCTGTTCGTGTTGATTTTTTTATATTCCCAGTTGGCGACCGTTTCGTTCGATTGATAGCCGAGCGCCCATTTCCCGAGAAATATTGTCGCCCGGTATCCGATGGCAAGCGGTGAACCGGAAACCGAGGATTCATTCAGCATCTTTATCAGATGCGGATTTTCGATGTTGATCTCGGATGTATCTAACAATTCCTTCGCCAGTTTGCTCGGCTGAAGCATCGGCTGATCCTGTGAAGCATTCGGATACGTATTTTCCTTTGAAATGCTTACGACAGAGTTGGGAACTTTAAACGGTTTTTTTGCATCGGCAGACGGCGTTGCGAAAAAACTAAAGGATAACAGCAGAATCAGTGTGGCATGAAACAGCTTTCTCATCATATCACTCTTTCTATAGCATTTTCCTTTAGTCTTTTCCTCCGCAATCGTTGTTATCCGCATTTTTTACAGGTTAAAGCAGGAAAAAACCGATCGCCATGATGACATAAGCGGCAAGGAGCGTAGCCCCCTCAAACCAGTTCGAATCACCGTCATTTGAAATCATCGTCATCAAAAGGACGGATGATATCATCGCGACAAGCTCGGGCAATGTGAATACAAGCGGCATATTGACCGGAAAAAAGATGGAACAGATCACAAGAACCGGAGCCACAAACATGGCGATCTGCAAAGTCGAGCCTACCGCGATTTCAACGGCGACATCCATCTTGTCTTTGTACGCCATAATAATCGCCGACGCATGCTCTGCGGCATTTCCGACGATTGCGACGATAATCACTCCGATAAACAGCTCGCTCCAGCCGAACTGTTCAGCCACCGCATGAAACGTATGGACAAGGTTTTCAGATATGTAGGCGACGATAATGGTTGAAATAAATAAGACGGCTGTCGCTCTTTTCCCCGACCATTCAGGCTGCTCCTCTTCTTCCTTTGCCTCCGGCTGGTTCGGCTGATAAACACCGCGGTGGGTGACGAGCTTGAAATAAAGAGCCGCCACGTACAAAAGGATCATGATGATGCTGATGCCGACACTCAAATCAAGCTTGTTTTTTTCCCCCATATCCATGGAAAACACTTCGGGAATGACAAAAGCAACGATAATGGCAAAAATCAGCAGGCCGGAATTATGCCGGGCATCATGAATATTGAATTCCTGCCGCTTGTATTTCAAACCGCCGATAAAAAACGACAATCCCGCGACGAGCAGAAGATTGCCGAGCACCGAACCGGTCAGTGAAGCAAGCACGATGCCCGTCAGCCCTTCTTTTAAGGCAAAAAGCGATATAATCAGCTCTACCGCATTGCCGAACGTGGCATTCAGTAGACCGCCGATCCGCGGTCCCGCGATAATGGCAAGAGATTCAGTCGCTCTCCCCATATAACTTGCAAGCGCAATAATCGTCAAGCAATAAATAATAAACAAAACCGCTGACGGCCAGTGCATCAGGCCGCCGATGACTGAAAGCGGCACTCCCGCCGCAGCCGTAAAGAAAAAAATCCGATTCATATCTGCCTGGCTCCTTTTTTCGAATGAGTCTTTTATATCCTTCTCAAAAACTCCCTCAATTACACTTCCGCGGCAGCCCGAATTGGCATTTTCAGGTTGCCGGACGCGACAAATCCGTGTACGATCAAGAAAGAGACTGAAGAAGGAGATTTACGCGATGTCACGACTGTACTTCTTTATTTTGGTTCTGCTTGTTTCCATCTCCGGATTTTCCCAAGGCATGCTTCTGCCGGTGATCTCCGTCATTTTTGAAACGAACGGGGAATCAGCCGCTATAAACGGACTTCACGCAACCGGCCTTTATATCGGTGTGCTCCTGGCGTCGCCGTTTATGGAGGCCCCGCTGCGCAAGCTCGGATTCAAACCTCTGATGGTCATGGGCGGATTTCTTGTTATCATCAGCTTATTCAGTTTTATTTGGCTTCAATCCATATGGTTATGGTTTTTTCTTCGGCTCTTTATCGGAATCGGGGATCATATGCTGCATTTTTCAACCCAAACGTGGGTGACGTCAAAGTCAACGCCCCGAAACAGAGGAAGAAACATTTCGCTGTACGGACTGTCCTTCGGGCTTGGATTCGCTGTCGGCCCGTTCATGGTCCCTCTTGTGAAAACAAGTCCGTCCCTTCCGTTTATCGTATCCGGCTGTATCAGTCTTGCCGCCTGGCTGTTTGTATTTGTCTTACGTAATGAGTACCCGGCGCAAGGTCCTGATGAAACATCCGGGGACAACAGCGCAAAACGGTTTTACCGCGCCCTTCTTTTCGGCTGGGTCGCTTTTCTCCCGGCTTTCGGGTACGGTTTTTTAGAAACGGCGCTGAACGGAAGCTTTCCCGTGTACGCCCTGCGTTTAGGCATATCCGTCGATGCCGTCGCGCTGATATTGCCCGCTTTTGCCATCGGAAGTATTGTATTCCAGTTCCCTCTCGGTTTATTAAGCGATCGATTCGGGAGAAAACGTGTCCTGCTCGTCATCTTATTAACGGGTGCCCTTTGCTTTTTGACGGCCGGACTGTTTCCGTCGCCTTCTGTCATCGGCTGCTGCTTTTTCACGGCGGGAATGGCGGTCGGCAGTATGTTTTCTCTCGGCATCAGCTATATGAGCGACCTGCTGCCGTCCCATCTGCTGCCGGCGGGCAATCTGCTCTGCGGCATTTCCTTCAGCCTCGGCAGCATGATCGGCCCGGTGGCGGGCGGCTGGTATATGCAGCGGTTTGAAAGCGCCAATTTGTTTTACTTTATTACGGTGATTCTGGTCTGTATTTGGCTTGCGCTCGTCTTCGGGAAAACAAAGCACAGTCCCGCATCCGAATCTCATTCTTTTCCGGCCTCATAAAAAAGCCGCCTGATCTAAGTCAGGCGGCTTCTTTCTAGTGATATCCGTTCTGCCCGTTAGCGCTTCCGCTTGTTTTATTCTTCGGGCCGTTTTTTGAGTTTTGTTTATTATGGCTTCCGCCTTTTTTCGTATGCTTGGTCATAGCCGATTCCCTCCGTTTTTCAGCTTGAACGTCATCCGTTCCTCTATAGCTTGCTCCCGCGGTACGGATTTTCATCAGGAAGCTTTTTACGTTTATGTAAAAGCGCGTTGATTTCTCCTCCTAAAATCAGCAGTGTTCCCGTAAGATAAAACCAGATCATAAGGACGATAATTCCCCCGATGCTCCCGTATGTGGCGCTGTAGTTGGCAAAGGTGCCGACGTAAAATGAGAACAGCATACTGACGATAATCCACCCGGCTGCCGCAAATACGGCTCCCGGCAGGACAAAACGGAGGGAAAGCCTTTTATTCGGCGCGAAAATGTAAAGCGCGGTAAACACGATTAACAGGATAAGCGGACTGATACCCCAGCGGACAACCGACCACACCTGCAAAAACAGGCCGGAAGCGCCGATGAAATCTGCGGCCAGCATTCCGATTTCTCTGCCGAACACCGGCAGAAGCAGTGCGATTAAAATCGTAACCACCATCGCGATGGTTAAAAAAATTGAGGTCAGGCGAATGATGATAAATGAGCGGTTTTCCTCGACTTCGTAGGCATGGTTAAATGCTCTGACAATCGCGTTCATACCATTCGAAGCCGACCAGATGACGGCGATAATCCCGAATGACAAAAGCCCGCCGCTGCGCTTGTTCAGCGTTTGCTCCGTTATGGATTTCACCATGGACATGGCGCTGTCGGGCGCGTATTGATCGACCGCCCCGAGCACGTCTTCTGCCGATATGGGAAGATAGGCGGTGAGCGTCAGCATGAAAATCATCAACGGAAACAATGACAGCAGGAAAAAATACGCCAGCTCCGCCGATTTACTTTGTCCTTCATGCAGAGAAAACCTTGCAAACAGCTCTTTTATAAAACCCATGACATCCCACCTCAATGATCGTTTTTCGAAAAATGCTCCTTCGTTTCTTTTAACAGGTCAATGACCTGCGGCGTCGTCTGCTTCAGCTTGGTGATCTGCCCGTTTAAAAAACTCAGATCTTCCGATACGTTATTGGCGATGATTTTCACTTGAACCAGTTTTGCAGAAGCCTGCTGTTTCAGGGCTTCAGGATGTTTTCGGTAAAATGCCGCACGGCGCCTGCAGGCGTCCATGTTCCGGAAACATCCCTCTCTCGTCGGCTTATGTAATAAGGACAGTGCTCCGCCGGCGGCAGCGCCGATCAGAATCGCTTTTGCCATGATACGTGTCTGCTTCATCGGTCAATCCCCCTTATAAATGATGGTCTTTCTTTATTGTCTCCAGCAAATGACGGCACCCGGATTCGACCAAAGCGTACACCTCGCTGAAGTTCCCGGTATAATACGGATCGGGCACGTCCGCAAGGTCCGACTCCGGTACATAATCAAGCAGCCTTGCAATACGCGGCGCCGCTTTTTTATAACCGGCCATGCTGCGCAGATGTCCGATATTTTCTGCATCCATCGCGATGACGTAATCAAAATCGGTCAGATCAGACTCACGGACCTGCCTCGCCGTGATGCCGCTTGCGCTGATCCCTTTCTTCTTTAGGATCTCCTTTGTCCCTTCATGCGGCGGATTTCCCGCATGCCAGGCGCCGATTCCCGCTGAATCAATGTTAATCTGCCCGTTCAGCCCGTTTTTCTTCACCATATCAGAAAATACCGCCTCTGCCATAGGCGACCGGCAAATATTTCCCAGACAGACAAACAGCACATGTATCATATCAATAACCTCCCTATTCTTTCCCCGCATTTTGAGGATCAAAAACCTTATCATCATATTAGCAACTTTTCTGCGGCTGTGGAAATAAGCTTTTATTCTAAATGAATTCTGTTAGAATAAAGGATACGAAAACGGTCATGAAAGGATGCATGAATTTGCCGAGCCAACAAACAGAAACGTTAAACAAAATGATTGAAGACATTTCGCAAAAGCTCAACATGCTCAATGTCGGTGTCATCAGAGCGGAAGATTTCAGTGATGAAAAAATAGAAGATCTTACATACCTCCATCAAATGGTCATGAAAAAAGCATCATTCAGCCCGAGTGAAATGCAGGCCATTGCCGAGGAGCTCGCCTCTCTCAGAAAATAAACCCATGTCCGACCTGCCGAAAAACGGCGGGTCTTTTTTGATTTAAAAAAGTAAAAAATAAAAATTCATCGGTTTGACACATTTAAAAAGAAGGAGTATAGTAACTGAGAACTTGGTAGAACGATATACTAAATGAGCGGGCCGCTTATCTTTTTTTATTTAGTAGAACGATGTACTCGTTGTGATATCAGCGTTATTCAAGTTTGTCTCTGCAGCCGTTTTATCAAACCAGTTTTCAAAGAAAGGCAGTGGTTCAATAAAGGGGAATGGTGCTGCGCTTTTATCAATTTAAAAAATAATTTAATTCTTTATTAACCGCATTAGGGGATGTCATCATGAAAAACATATACACCAAAATGGCAGCGGGTCTTTATATTAACTATTTCCTGCTGGGCATGATCAATATTATTATCGCATCCAATATGGAGGCATTATCAAAACAGCTTCATACATCCGCAGCCGGGGTCAGCTATTTGGTCTCCGCCATCGGGATCGGGAAGCTGATTTCGCTTCTGTTTGCCGGGAAGCTTTCGGATACATTCGGGAGACGGCCGTTTATCGTGTCGGGCGCCTTTCTGTATCTGATTTTCCTAATCGGAATTCCGCTTTCGACAAACTATATGGCCGCGTTTATCTTCGCCATTTTCGCCGGGATCGCCAATTCCTTTTTGGATTCCGGGACATATCCGGCGCTTATTGAAGGATTTCCGAAAAACGCAAGCTCTGCAACCGTGTTAATCAAAGCGTTTGTATCCATCGGCGCGACGGTGCTTCCGTTTTTTATCGCGTTTATTGCGGACAGGCATTTGTTTTACGGCTGGACGTTTTTCGTACCGGGCATTATTTTCTTCCTGAACGGCTTTTTCCTGTTAAAAGTTCCGTTTCCGAATCATAAGCAAAAAGAAGACGGCGGCCGGACGGAAGCCTCCCCGTCTGATGACGCGTTCACATCACAGCCGTCGATATGGCGCGAAGGCCTTGCGATCATTCTGTTAGGCTTTTCATCAACGGCGCTGTTTATGCTCGTTCAAGTATGGCTTCCTAAGTTCGGGCAAACCGTTTTGGGCATGCCTGAGGTGCAGGCCGTCAAATTGTTGAGCTATTACAGCATCGGTGCGCTTGTGTCCGTATTATTGCTGGCCGTGCTGTTAAACAGAGTGATTCAGCCGATTACGGTAATGGTGCTGTACCCTGTGATCGCGGCAATTGCGCTGCTTGCTCTGATTTTCATTCATCAGCCGGCCGTATCAGTCATCAGCTCCTTTGTCATCGGACTTTCAACTGCGGGCATTCTGCAATTGGCGATGACGGTTATGGCTGTTTTATTCCCTAAAAATAAAGGTACGATCACATCTTTTGTTAATATAGCATCAAGCTTATCTTTTATTGTCATTCCGCTTGTAACGGGAGCGATATCCAAAGCGGCCGGCCTGACGCCTGTTTTTCTGCTTGATATCGGAATTGCGGCCGTCAGCGCCCTTCTCGCATTGTTTATCGGAATCCGCTTTAAGCAAGTGATGAAAGCCTGACTATTTTTTAAGGGAGAGGATTTATCATGCAATCTATCACGATCAGAAACACGGTCATCGGCGAAGGGCTTCCGAAGATCATTGTGCCGCTGATGGCGGCCGGAGAGAAAGAACTGCTCGAAGAAATTGAAGCCGTCAACACGCTTCGCCCGGATATCATTGAGTGGCGGGCGGATGTGTACGAGCATGTTGACAGCCTGGACGCCGTAAAAGGCATGCTTGAAAAGCTGCGGAAGGCCGCAGGCGCAACACCGCTGCTTTTCACATTCAGAACTCATAAAGAAGGCGGAAATAAAGTTATTGATGACCGCTTTTACATTGAATTGCTTAAAGCCGCCATCGAAACAAAACAAATTGACCTTGTGGACGTTGAGTTGTTTACGGGAGAAGCGGAAGTCAAATCAATTGTGAAAACCGCTGAAGACAACGGCGTATATGTCGTCATGTCCAATCATGATTTTCATCAGACACCGAAAAAAGAAGAAATCATTTCCCGGCTGCGGAACATGCAGGCGTACGGCGCGCACATTCCGAAAATCGCGGTGATGCCGCAAAGCACTGAAGATGTTTTCGTCTTATTGGATGCCACTCACACGATGAAAACACAATACGCAGACCGGCCGATCATCACAATGTCAATGGCGGGGACAGGCCTGATCAGCCGCCTGGCCGGCGAAGTCTTCGGCTCAGCGTGCACGTTCGGAGCGGGCAAAGAAGCATCAGCGCCCGGACAGATTCCCGTTGAGGAATTGCGCAGCGTACTCAGCATTTTAAATAAACATATGTAATCAGCGTTTTTCTGCCCTCAAAGCGGGATGAAAAACAATTGAATGGACTAACGGAGGAATACATCATGAAGAAAGAATTAGGACGGATTAACGGAAAAACTCAGCTTATCGGATTATTCGCGACACCGATCGGACACTCTTTATCTCCGGCGATGCACAACCTGGCGTTTAAAAAATTAGGATTGAACTACGCTTACCTCGCGTTTGAAGTCGGCAATGAACAGCTGGAAGATGTGGTAACGGGAATGCGCGCCTTAAACGTCAGAGGATTCAATGTCTCGATGCCGAACAAGATGAACATTCTCCCTTACCTCGATGAACTCGCGGATTCAGCGAAATTCACCGGCGCGGTGAATACAGTCGTTAATGAAAATGGCAAACTGATCGGACACTCCACTGACGGTATGGGATACGTCCGCAACTTAAAAGAACACGGCATCAATATCACAGGCAAAAAAATGACGCTGGTCGGTTCCGGCGGGGCCGCCACTCCGATAGCGATTCAATCCGCATTGGAAGGCCTCGGAGAAATCTCTATTTTCGCCCGCAATGACGCGTTTTTCGAAAAAGCGGAAGAAAACGTCCGCATCATCAATGAAGAAATGAAGGGATCTTCTTGCAAAGCGAAAGTCTTCCCGCTCGAAGATCAAGATGCGCTGCGTGCTGAAATCGCTTCAAGCGATATTTTCACAAACGGAACGGGTGTCGGTATGAAACCGCTTGAAGGCTTGAGCGTCATTGAAGATACATCCATGCTCCGTCCTGATTTGATTGTGACAGACGTCGTTTACAACCCCGTGACGTCGAAATTGCTTGAACAAGCTCAAGCGGCCGGCTGCAACACCATTAACGGCCTCGGCATGATGCTTTGGCAGGGCGCCATGGCCTTTGAATATTGGACAGGCCGTGAAATGCCGGTTCAGTATATTAAAGAGCAAATGTTTGAATAACCTATTGTGACAGAAGCGCCGAAGGACAATCCGTCTTCCGGCGCTTTATCATTTTCTCCCCCTCTCTCTTTCTTCTCAGCCGCCAAAACGCTTATAATGGATGTAACGAATAAAAACCAAGTGAGGAATGCGACGTATGAAACAGCAAAAAAAACGCCGGGTGACATTGCAGCAGGTCGCTGAGCATGCCGGCGTCTCAACATCCACCGCTTCATTAATCGTTCGCAATAATCCGCGAATTTCCGAAGCGACCCGTGAGAAAGTGCTGCAATCCATGCGGGAGCTGGGGTACGTATATGATCGGGTTGCCGCGAATTTACGATCACAGACGTCTACAACGGTAGGTTTGATTATTACTGACATTTCCAATACGTTTTTCTCAGAGTTTCTGATCGGCGTTCAGAATACGCTTGAGGAAGTCGGATTAACGGTGCTGTTAGGCACGACATTTGATTCCGTCGCGAAGCAGGAGCAGCTGATCTCGACCATGCTGGAGCACAGGGTCGGCGGATTGATTTTGTGTCCGGTTTCAGGTACGGCTGAGGAAACCCTTTCCCGCCTTGAGCAGCTTGACATTCCGGTCGTGCTCGCCGTCAGGGAGATTGCCGATGCCGACTGTGATTTTGTCGGAGCCGATTATGAGGAAGGCACCTATAAGGCAGTGCGTCATTTCATTGAGAAAGGCCATCAGGAGATTGCGTTTCTGGGCGGCGTGAAGCACTCATCAACATGGACGAAACGTATGAAAGGGTTTAAAAAAGCGCTCCGTGAAGCGGATCTGGAAGTAAGAAATGACTATGTCATTGACAGCGCGCCGACCCGCGAAGCAGGCTGTGAAGCCGTGACGGAGCTCCTCCGCCGGTCTGAGCGCCCGACCGCGATTTTCTGCTTCAGTGATTTGGTCGCGTTCGGCGTCATGCAAGGGATCAGAAAAGCCGGGCTCATTCCGGGCGAAGATATTGACATTGTCGGCTTTGATAACGTGCCGGAAGCTGAAATTTCTTATCCCCCGCTTACAACCGTTTCTTCCTTTCCGCGGCAGTCGGGAAAAGAAGCGGCTCAATTGCTGCATCATAAAATCACCAATTCCCAGCACAAAAAACAACGCATTATTCTGGCGCCTGAGCTGGTCATCCGGGAATCTTCACAAAAAAAGCGGAACGCCTGATACGGCGCTCCGCTTTTATATTACGCAAGCAGTTTTAATGATTCGCGGTTGAATGCCGGAATGTCATCCGGTGTGCGGCTTGTGACCAGCTGGTTCTGACAGACGACAACTTCTTCATCCACAACATTCGCGCCCGCGTTTTCCATGTCGATTCGGATTGAAGTAAACCCTGTCGCTTTGCGCCCGTCCAATGCTTTCGCGTTGATGAGAAGCTGAGGTCCGTGGCAGATGGCGAACACCGGTTTTTTATCATCCATAAACGCTTTGGCAAATTGGACGAAACGGTCATCCGCACGCAGCATGTCAGGAGAGAATCCGCCCGGGATCAGCAATGCGTCAAAGTCTTTCGGATTCACATCATCGATGGACGCGTCCACTTTCACTTCCGCTTCCCCTTGTTTGCCTTTGACTGTTTTTCCTTTTTCCTGTTCAATTACGGTTAATTCATGACCTGCATCTTTAAAAGCTTTCGCAGGTTCAGTATACTCGACATCCTCAAAATAATCCGTTAATACAACTGCAATTTTTTTACCCATAGTTACTACCTCCTGCTTGATGAAGTCTACATAAATCTATGTACCCCAGCCACACTAACATCAAACATAGGTAACGCGTTTGCGGCTCATCCGTTTTACATAGGTCATTATCCTCATTTTTCATCTTTTTACAAGAATCATCATGAAATCTATATGAACTTTCACAAAATATTCTTACAATGGTACTGCATGACAAAATTTGTTGAAAGGTGGAGAACAGGTGAGAATACAGAAAAGACGATGCAGCGTCAATATGACACTCCGTATTCTGCTGCCCCTAGTTATGATACTTAGTCTAATCCTCCCAACATCACCCATTAAAGCAGAAGAAAACAAATCCTCCAGTGTGAATCTCAGCATTTTAGCCACAACTGACGTTCACGCTAACATGATGGACTACGATTACTACAGCGACAAACCGACAACGGAATTCGGGCTGGCCAGAACGGCTCAGCTTATTGAGAAGCACAGGCGCGAAAACCCGAATACACTGCTTGTCGATAACGGAGACCTGATTCAGGGGAATCCCCTCGGAGAATACGCCGTAAAATATGAGAAAAATGATATCATTTCAGGCGCAAAGACCCATCCGATCATTGAAGTGATGAACAGTCTGCATTATGACGCAGGAACACTCGGCAATCATGAATTTAATTACGGGCTTGAATTTCTGGACGGGACAATCAAAGGCGCTGATTATCCGATCGTTAATGCCAATGTGAAAACATTAAGCGGCGAAAACCGTTATACGCCTTATGTCATAAAAGACAAAACCGTCATGGATGAAAACGGCAGCAAGCATCAGATAAAAGTCGGCTACATCGGCTTTGTTCCTCCCCAAATCATGACGTGGGATAAGAAAAATCTCGAAGGCCGCGTTCAGGTCGAAGACATTGTGGAATCCGCAAAGAAAACCGTTCCGAAAATGAAAGCTGAAGGAGCCGATATCGTCATCGCCCTCGCCCACAGCGGCATCGAAAAAAAAGCGCAGTCTTCCGGAGCGGAAAATGCCGTTTTTGACCTGGCAACGAAAGTCAGCGGAATTGACGCGATCGTATCCGGCCATCAGCACGGGCTTTTCCCTGATGCCGAATACAAAGGCGCTGATCAATTCGACGTCGATAAAGGCACGATTAACGGCATCCCCGTTGTCATGTCAGGCAGCTGGGGCAAATATGCGGGCGTCATCGACCTCCGGCTTGAAAAAACAGACAGCGCGTGGCATGTGGAAGATGCAAAAGGCAGCATCGAGCCGATTGCCGGCAATGTGACGTCGGAAAACGAAACCGTCGTCAATACCGTCAAAAAAGCGCACGAAGGCACTTTGAAATACATCAGAGAACCCGTCGGCCAGACAAAAGCCGATATCAACAGTTTCTTCGCCCAAGTCAAAGATGATCCGTCCATTCAAATCGTAACGGATGCGCAAAAATGGTACGCCGAAAATAAGATGAAGGATACGGAATACAAAGATCTGCCTATCCTCTCGGCGGGCGCCCCGTTTAAAGCCGGCGGGCGGAACGGCTCAAATTACTATACAAACATTTCCGCTGGCGACCTCGCCATCAAAAACATCGGCGATTTGTACCTGTATGACAACACGGTTCAGATTGTCAAGCTGAACGGAAGCGAAGTGAAGGACTGGCTCGAAATGTCCGCGGGGCAATTTAATCAGATCGATCAGGCTAAAGGCGGCAGCCAAGCGCTTTTAAATGACGCCTACCGCTCATACAATTTTGATGTCATTGACGGTGTCACCTATCAGGTCGATGTCACAAAACCGGCGAAATACAACGCAAACGGAACAGTCATTCATCCCGATGCAAGCCGGATCGTCAACCTTTCTTATCAAGGAAAGCCCGTCAGCGCCAAGCAGGAATTTCTGATCGTCACAAATAATTACCGCGCTTCAGGCGGCGGAGGATTCCCTCACTTAAGCAATGATAAAATCGTATACTCTTCTGCCGATGAGAACAGGCAGGTCTTAATGGATTACATCATCCAGCAGAAAACGATTAATCCGCAGGCTGATCATAACTGGTCCATCCTTCCGGTCAAAGGGACAAACCTGACATTTGAATCTTCCTTGGCCGCAAAGCCGTTTGCCGACCGCGCAGATGACGTCGCCTATATCGGTGAATCACAAAACGCGGGCTACGGACAGTACAAGCTCCAATTCAAAGATGATGAACCGGGCACAGATCCGCCGAAAGATGATGCATGGAAACTCACCGTTATGCATACAAACGACACGCACGCCCATCTTGATAACGCGGCGAGGCGGATGACGAAAATCAAAGAAATCAGAAGCGAAACCGACCGCAGCATTTTACTGGATGCGGGAGACGTTTTCTCAGGCGATCTCTATTTCACAAAGTGGCAGGGGCTGGCTGATTTAAAATTGATGAACAGCATGGGCTACGACGCAATGACCTTCGGAAATCATGAGTTTGATAAAGGTCCGGGTGCTCTCGCCAGCTTCTTGAGCGGTAACGGGAGCGCGTCTGACCCGTCCGGGAAATACAATTTTCAAGCACCTGACTTTCCGCTCGTCAGCTCAAATGTCGATGTTTCCAAAGAGTCAAAACTCAGACCATTCATGAAAAAAGCAGACACATTTACGGCAGGGAAAAAGAAAAAAGCAGGCATCTATCCATACATTCTGCTTGATGTAAACGGAGAAAAAGTCGCCGTATTCGGCTTAACGACAGAAGATACGTCCGTCACATCAAGCCCGGGAAAAAGCATTGTCTTTCATGATGCCTTCCAATCCGCACAAGATACGGTAAAAGAAATACAGAACAAGGAACATGTCAATAAAATTATCGCCCTGACCCATATCGGGCATCAGCGTGATCTCGATCTTGCCAAAAAAGTAAAAGGCATCGACTTAATCGTCGGCGGACATACGCATACGCTTGTAGATAAAATGGAAATTGTTAAAGACGAAGAGCCGACCATCGTCGCCCAAGCGAAAGAATACGGCGAATATTTAGGCCGTGTCGATGTCGCATTTGACAAGAACGGCGTCGTTCTGCCGGAACAATCCTCTCTTCAAGCGCTGCCGGTGAACGAGCAGACGAAAGAAGACCCGGATCTGAAAAAAGAGCTTGATCCGTTTAAAAAAGAGCTCGTCTCAGTCAAAAATGAAAAAGTCGGCTCAACGAAGGTCGCACTTGACGGCCAGCGCGAGCATGTCCGCTCCAAAGAAACCAATCTCGGAAACTTCATCGCGGACGGCATGCTGCAAAAAGCGAAGGAAGCAGCCGGCGCCCAAATCGCGATCACAAACGGGGGCGGCATCCGCGCGGGCATTGATAAAGGAGATATCACACTCGGCGATGTGCTGAATGTGATGCCGTTCGGCAACACGCTTTACGTCGCGGATTTAACCGGCAAACAGATCAAACAAGCCTTGGAACAAGGGTTAAGCGGAATTGAGGCTCAAGGCGGCGCCTTCCCTCAAGTTGCCGGTTTAACATACACGTTTACACTGAATAAAAAGCCGGGACACCGCGTTCTTCAAGCTGCGGCCGTACAGGATGACGGCAGCGTAAAGCCGATTTCTGATAAGAAGACATACAGAGTCGCCACCAGTAACTTTGTCGGTGAAGGCGGAGACGGATATTCCGTCTTTAACAAAGCGTCCCATAAAGAAGACCTTGGCTTTGTCGACTATGAGGTCTTCACCGAGCAGCTTGAAAAAGCGGGAAAAGCGGTGGAACCGAAAGTTGACGGCCGCGCGCAGGAAGTGTACCTGCCGACGAAACAAAAAAACGGTTCGTGGACGCTTGAAGATGACAGCGCATTTGCCGTCTATGCCAAAAACGCCAACACGCCGATCGTGTATTACGATAAGAATGACGGCGCCAAAAAGCCGATTGATCTCAGCGTGACCAAAAAACAAATCGGCCTGTTAAAGGACAGAACATCGGATTCTTCCCTTACGATCCTGCATGACAAGTTCAGCATGAAAATGCCGATGGCAAACGCTGCTTCAGCTGATACACGATTCGGCGTGACGCCGAAAGGAAAAGTAAGCGGGGCGCTTTCAAATGTATACGACTTTACAATGAAGCAGAAAAACAAAGACATCAAAACATTCAAAGCGCCGGTAAAGCTCACCCTGCGCATTGAGAATACGAAAAAGGCGAAACAGCCGGGCATTTACCATGTAGACCGGAAAAAGAACGCCTATACAAAAACAGACAACGGTTCGGTTTCACACGATCTCGTCACGGGTTATACAAATCATTTCAGTGAATACACCATATTAAACGCAAACACGAAGAGCGCGCCGCCGACAAGCGGAGACCACGGCTCCGGAAAGCAGCCAAGCGGACAAAAACCGTCATCCGGCCCTGCACAGGACGGAGTATCGCCGGGCGGCCTGCTTCCTGATACGGCCACGACGATGTATTCCATCCTTCTTGCCGGGTTTCTCATCAGCGCGCTCGGAACGGCACTGTATCTGCATCAAAGAAGAAAAGCAAAAAAAGTGAACGAAGCATAAAAAGACCGCTTTTATCGGGCGGTTCATCCCAAGAGCTCTCCTGATCTGATTTCAGGGGAGCTTTTTCTCTCGGTCCCCCTCTGAGTCGACAGCCGTACGGCCGAGTGATAAAATATGACCGTTATTCGCGAAAGACTGCATCCGCATCGTTTAACACTTCACGGCAGGGCCTCTCTTTCATACGGCGCCGCCTGTTTGGAGGACTTTTTTTGAAGATTACAGGAAACAAACGAAACCGCATGTCTTACAAGAAAAAGCTGTTTTACGTGATAACAGCGCTCTGTTTTATCAGCTCGCTCATTTTCGTCACTCACAACGCTTCTTTTTATGAGCGGCCGATTGCCAAAGTGACGAAAACAACATTGGAACATCAGTCTGACGTACAGGACATGCATAAAAACAAAGATAAGATTTTCAATCAGACGATCACTGCCAGACTTGAAAACGGCAGTCAGAAAGGACAGCTCATTCATTTGTCCAATCAGTATTCATCATCCGGAGCGAATGATCAGAAATATTCGATTGGCGATGAAGTATTCGTTTCTATTGATAAAGGGAAATCATCAAACAAGGATATATCGGGAAGCATTATAGATAAAAAACGGGATAAACAGCTTTTGCTGATCGCTTGGGTTTTCATCTTCACCTTGCTTATCGTCGGCAAAAAACAAGGCTTCTTTTCGATCGTCAGCCTGGTGTTTAACGCCGTTTTACTGTCGTTTGCATTAGATTTGTACAGGAAGCATCCTAATATAGGGTTAATTTTCATCTGCGGTATCTGTATTCTCATTTTTACTGTCATCTCATTGCTGCTTGTCAGCGGTTTTCACGCGAAAACATACGCCGCCATTGCCGCGACGCTCGCAGGCACTTTCGTTTCCCTGCTGATTACGTATCTGGTGATGCTGGCAACCGGAGAGAAAGGCCTCAGATATGAGGAAATGCAGTATTTAACCCGCCCTTATCACACGGTGTTTATGGCCGGGGTATTTATCGGCTCACTGGGAGCGGTCATGGATGTAGCCATTACCATGACGTCATCTGTCTTCGGATTATATGAAGAAAACAAGGGTATCTCATTACAAGCTCTCAGACGTTCCGGGATGGAGATCGGAAAAGACATCATGGGGGCGATGACCAATATTCTGTTTTTTGCTTATATAAGCGGCTCTATTCCGATGATGCTTTTGTATTTGAAAAATGATTCCCCGATAGGATTCACTCTTTCTATGAACATTTCCTTGGAAATAGCCAGAGCATTGGCCGGAGGGATCGGAATCGTATTAGCCATACCCGCCAGTCTGTATGCTTCTATCTTTTTTATTAAACGAAAGAAGGCAAGCTCATGAATGTCATCGTAATTCTCGCGGCGATTTTATTTCTATTGATGGTCATCATCGGCGGAAAAAAAGGAGCGAGGTCTTTTATTGCGTTATTCTTAAATTTCGGCGTTCTCTTTCTCACCATCATTTTCATGACAGACCCGCATATCAATCCGATTGTTTTAACATTGCTCTCTTCCGCCGTGATCTGCAGCATTACTCTTTTTTATATTAATGGAGGAAACGTCAAAACCGTAACGGCCTTTATTTCTGCAATGCTGACGATTGCATTGCTGCTGTTTTTTATTATGTCTGTAACAAAACATACTTCGATTCAGGGATTCGGTGAAGAAGAATTGGGTGATATCGGCATATTCACACTGTTTGTCGGGGTGGATTTTGTGAAGGTTACCGCAGCCATGATCATCATGGGTACGATAGGGGCGATTACAGATGTCGCGATTTCCATTACTTCACCCATGCGGGAAATTTACAGTCATAATCCGTCCATGAGCAGAAAAGATCTGTACACATTCGGATTAAGCATCGGGAGAGATATTTTAGGAACGAATACGAATACGTTATTCTTTGCTTTTTTCGGCAGCTATTTGGCTTTAATTATCTGGTTTAAAGACTTATCATACTCAGCTGAAAAAATAGTGAACTCAAAAGTATTCAGTGCGGAAGCCGTCACCATTCTTTGTGCCGGAATCGGGATCGGCATCATCATTCCCGTTACGTCCTGGATCACCGCCTGTTTTTTAGCAAAACCAAATAAACGTTAAAAGCTGCCGGGACACGCCCGGCAGCTTTTTTTATCTTATACCCACTTTACAACGTCTTTTGAGGCAGATCTTGTTTTGGGGCGCGGATCTCTGACACGGTAGCCGAATGCGGCCATGACAGAGATGTCGAAACTTCCGTTTTCCAGAAGCCCTTCTTCTTCAAGAATCCGGTGAATTTCTTTGTAGTTGAAGCCTTCTACAGGGCAGGAATCGATTCCGATCTGCGCAGCGGCTGTCATCATATTGCCGAGGGCGATGTAAGTCTGTTTGGATGCCCAGTCAAACAGTGCGCGATCTGATTCAAGCAGATTGAAATCATTTTTCTGGAAGTCTTCCGTTTTGCTGATATAGCCTTCATACATATCTTCCGGCATTTTTTTGACTTCCCGCAGGTGGTTTTTGACATAGTCGGCGTCAAAACGGATATCCTTTGCCGTCCGGGCAAGCAGAAGTACGAAATGGCTTGCGGTCGGCAGCTGCTTTTGCGCGCCCCATGTGAACTCGCGGAGTTTTTCACGAAGCTCCGGATTTTGAACGACGACAAATTTCCAAGGCTCCAAACCGAGTGAGCTTGGCGATAATCTTCCCGTTTCTAAAATGAATTCAAAATCGCTTTCTGAAATTTTTTTCTCAGGATCAAATTCCTTTGTGGCGTGTCTGAATTGATACGCTTCGATGATCTGCTGTTTTTTATCTGACATTCATGATCTCTCCTTTTCAATCGTTATGTACTATTGTAGCCATTATTTTTGAAAGTACCAGTACGCACATTTTTGTTGGATAGTATTCATTTTGATACTGACAAAAAAAACGGGCTGCCGCGGCAGTCCGTTTTTATTTTTCTCTTCTCGCAAAGTCGACGAAACGGAATTTATCGAGCCTGTGCCGGCTTTCCGTGTACTGAAAGAGGCTGGTATCCTCCAAAAAGACGCGGTTTTTCACGACCGCCATATGGCTGAATCCGCCGAGATCCAAATACTTCCGGTCCTCTTCCCCCGCCGGCTCCACGACAATTTCCTTTTGCGCGTAGCTGATGGACAAGCCGAGCTCTCCTTCGAGATACTCATAGATCGAATCTTCACAAATCGCCTTCGTCAATAGAGGCACGTGTTTTTTCACAAAGTAATCCTTGTCCAAAATAATATGTTCTCCGTCAATCCGTCTTGATCTGATGACTTCCCACACCTTTTCATCCGCTTCTGTACCAAGCTCTTTTGCAGCTTCTGAGGGAGGCAGGATCAGCCCGAGACGGTGAACCGTCGTTCTCGTCTCTTTTCCAAGCGTTTCCGAAAGCTCTTTGAAGCTGATCAGGCCTGAGACGGGAAAACGCATTTTTTCTCTGTCTAATATGACGGAGCCTTTGCCTTTGATTTTCTGGATGTAGCCGTTTTGCGCCAGCATATTGAGCGCTTTGCGGACGGTTTCTCGTGATGTGCCGTATTGATCGCACAAATCATTTTCAGACGGAAGAACGTCTTCAGCCTTCCGCTGGCCGCTTTCGATCTGCCGCACCATATCTTTATAGATTGTGATGTATTTATTCACTTTCATTTGACCACCCAGATTAGTGTATCACGCTTTTGTCAGATGATAAACGATCGATTCATACGGACGGAGCGTCAATCGTTCCGGCCGCCCTTCCCTCGGTTCATCATTCGTCAGCAGCACCGTAAACCGCCAGCCGTCCGTGTCTTTAAGCGGAACCGTAAAGTCCGCTTCTTTCCCGTAGAAATTGTTGATGCACAGCAGTTTTTCATCCTTGCCGTGTCTGACGTACGCCAGAACTGCCGGATCGTCTTCAGCGAGCAGCTCAAACGTTCCTTCAGTCACGATGTCATATTCCTTTCTGAGCTTGATGAGCTTCTGATAATGGTAGAAAATTGAATCCGGGTCCCGCAAAGCCGCTTCCGCGTTAATGTCCCGATAATCATCCGCCGACGGAATCCAAGGCGTGCCCGTCGTGAAACCGCCGTGCGGCCCGCTGTTCCACTGAATGGGGGTTCTTGCATTGTCTCTTGATTTCTCTTTTAAAATGGCAATAATATCTTTTTCGGGCACGCCCTCTTCCTTCATCTTTTTGTACATGTTCAATGATTCGACATCGCGGTATGAGCCGATGTCATCGAACTTCGGATTGCCCATGCCGATCTCCTCACCTTGATAAATGTAAGGCGTGCCCTGCATCATATGAATGGCCGCCGCCAGCATTTTGGCTGATTTCATCCGGTACACGCCGTCGTCTCCGTATCTGGATACGGCCCGCGGCTGGTCATGGTTGCACCAGAATAATGCGTTCCAGCCTCCGCCTTTTTGCATCTCCGTCTGCCAAAACGCTAAAATCCGTTTCAGCTTCAGAAAATCAAACGGAGCGAGCGCCCATTTTTCACCATTCGGATAATCCACTTTTAAATGATGAAAGTTAAAAGTCATATCGAGTTCTTTATTCTCAGGGTTTGTGTACCGGATGCAGTGGTCAGCCGTTGTCGAGGACATTTCCCCGACCGTCATGCTGTCATATTTCGAAAACACTTCCCGGTTCATCTCATGAAGAAATTCGTGCACGCGCGGCCCGTCCGTATAATAAGGGCGCCCGTCACGCCCATCCTCGGCATCAGGAAACGATTGGTCTTTAGAAATGAGATTGATCACATCCAGCCGGAAGCCGTCGATCCCTTTCCGGAACCAAAAATGCATCATGTCGTAGACCTTTTTTCTCATCTCTTCATTTTCCCAGTTCAAATCGGCCTGCGACACATCAAATAAATGCAGATAGTGCTGGCCTGACGCCGGGTCGAGCTCCCAAGCGGAACCGCCGAATTTTGATTCCCAGTTGTTCGGCGCCCGGCCGTCTTCCTTTCCGTCTTTCCAAATGTAAAAATCCCGATACGGACTGTCGGGTGACGAGACCGCTTCTTTGAACCACCGATGCTCGACTGATGTATGGTTTACGACAAGATCCATGACGACCTTGATTCCTCTTTTGTGCGCTTCATCGAGAAGGCGTTCAAAATCCTCCATCGTTCCGTATTCTTCATAAATGGTGCAGTAATCGCGAATGTCATAACCGTTGTCATTCTGCGGCGAATCGTAAATCGGCGTAAGCCAAATGACATCAATCAAAAGCTTCTGCAAATAATCAAGCTTCTCGATAATGCCGTTCAGATCACCGATCCCGTTTCCCGTCGTATCATTAAAGCTCTTCGGATAAATTTGATATACCGCTGCCTTTTTCCACCATGGTGTGCTGTCTGTTTTCATTTTTCTTCACCGCCTGTAATGTTTTGAATTGAAAGGGAAAAGGGACAGCCTGATAGAAGGCGCCCCGCAGGTTTTCTATTTTTGCCGTTTCAGCCGCGCATACCCGTATGTTCCCGCAAACGGGAGAATCAGCACGATCAGCATTCCGATCGCAAACGGACCCCAGTGCTGACTCATAATGGAGAAGATCCCCGGCACGCCGCCGACTCCGACCGAGCTTGCGAGAACGCCTTTGACGGAGATGAACATCCCCGCGATTCCCGAGCTGATCATGGCGATCACAAACGGAAATTTGTAACGCAGATTCACGCCGAAAATCGCCGGTTCGGTAATGCCCAAATATGCGGAAATGCCGGCCGTCAGTGAAAGCCCCCGCTGTTTTTTATCTTTTGTAATCAGCATCATGGCCAAAGCCGCCGATCCTTGAGCGATATTTGACAATGCGAGCATCGGCCATAAAAATGTGCCGCCGAGCTTTGAGCCGATTAATTGAAGATCGACTGCAAGAAACGTATGGTGCATCCCCGTAATCACAAGCGCCGAATACAGCCCTCCGTACAGCAGGCCTCCGATGGCGGAGAATTGGCCGAAAACGGCAATCAATCCCGCCGTCAGCGCGTTACCGATCGCAAAGGTGATCGGACCGATGATGACAAAGGATAGAAAACCGATGACCAAAAGCGTCACCGGCGCGACGACCAACAGCTGAATGCCCTCCGGCGTCCGTTTCGTCAAAAAGAGCTCAAGCCTGGCAAGTAAATAAGACGCCAGCAGAATCGGGAGCACCTGACCTTGATACCCGACTTTCTGCACCTCAAGGCCGAACAGGTTCCACACCGGAATATCGCCGCTCTGCTCGGCAGCCCCGTAGCCCCATGCGTTTAACAGATCAGGATGCACCAGCATCAGCCCGAGCACGATGCCTAAAAGCGGGCTTCCTCCGAACCGCTTCACTGCCGACCAGCCGATTAAAGCCGGCAGAAAAGCGAAAGCCGTCCCCGCGATCAGATTAATCATATTGGCGAGATCCGCCCATTGCGGATACACTTGGACAATCGATTTGGCGCTGTAGAAAATGCCTTCCGCCGTTAAGATATTGTTCAGACCCATTAAAAGTCCGGCCGTGACGATCGCCGGCAAGATCGGAATAAAGATGTCTGCAAGCGTTTTCACAGCAAGCTGTAAAGGATTCATGTTTTGCGCCGCCGCCTTCTTCACGTCATCCTTGGACGCTTCACCCATCCCCGTTTCCTTCACTAATTCAGCATATACTTTGTTGACCGTCCCCTGCCCGATCACGACTTGAAACTGCCCGTTTACCGCAAAAGATCCTTTGACAATGTCTATTGCATCAAGCATTTTTTGGTTTACTTTGGTTTCATCTATTAATGCAAACCGCAAACGCGTCACACAATGAGTCGCCGCCTCAATATTTTCGATTCCGCCGACAGCTTCAGCGATCTGCCGCGCAGCCCGGTTAAACTCACCCATGCCAACCCCTCCGTAACCGTTTTCATTTTGTCTCACAAACTTGTATATACATGTTTATGACTCTATTGTAATGATGTATAAACATGTCGTCAATCTATTTTTATAGCGCTTTCATCACAAATATACTGCGAAAGACCCTGAAACAAAAAAAGCCCCGCCGGAACCGGGCCTTGACTTCTTGTTTTATCGGGAACATGTCCGGGCGGAATTCACAACAGGAGCACAAAAAGCATACAGTACTGTACAACTAAGTTAAAGAGGTGTGAAGAGATGCCATCCACTGTTATCAACCTGTACTATTTGAAGATTAACAGTATTTCTGGCAACGGATCTATTACGATTGGGGAAGCGGCATACAACAGTCCCACCACAAATAACAAATCACAAGGACTGAACTCTTCATTCGGCGATACGTCACCTATAGAATCGATGATGGAGAACTTGTTAAATGATCCTGATGTCAACGACCAGACAGCCATCGGAACCGCAGATACCGCAAATATTACGCCGGTGCCGCCCATTATAGATTAAAGGGGTTTTTATGAATGCCTTACCAAATTAACGTCGTCAATATAAAAGTAAACGGAGCAACGCAAAACGGAAACGTCGATATCGGTCAGACCGTACAAAACAGCCACACCGCCAACAGCAAATTTGTCGGCGCGAACTTTTCTTTAGGGGATTTTTCGCCGGCCGCCGGATGTTTGAATTCGGGCCATCTTGACCCTGACGTGAGCGATCAGGATCAGATCGCCAACCCGTCAATGCCGATCGCAAATCAAATATAGGGAGGTTCTGCCGAAGTGGATATCGAAAAAATGAGAAAGTGGCTTGAGATTACGAACGAGCACAAGCCCAGCGACTTTTGGACCAATGTCCTGAAAC
This sequence comes from Bacillus sp. SIMBA_026, assembly GCF_046535335.1. Classification (NCBI taxonomy): domain Bacteria; kingdom Bacillati; phylum Bacillota; class Bacilli; order Caryophanales; family Bacillaceae; genus Bacillus; species Bacillus sp. SIMBA_026. Next base: position 38,777 of record NZ_JAWRWX010000006.1, read on the forward strand.
GGAAATCTCCCGAAGATTTTTTCTCCTTACAAAAAAACACCCTGACTTATGATATTTATCAGGATGAACAGCACACATTTGTCATTGTGGAAATGCCCGGCGTTTACGAAGAAGAATTGACATTGAGGCTGCTGTCAAGAACACGGCTGCATATAAGAGGAAACATCACACCCCTTTTTCCAAAGAACATGGGCGTCTGCCAAAACCGGTATTACGGGGAAATCGATGAGACGATTGAGCTTCCTGAACCGGCTGAGCCCCACCTGTTACAGGCGCAGTGCGTAAACGGCCTGCTCCACATTTCCTACCCGCGCCTTATGGAGCACATTCCTTTTCAGAAAAAAATCTAAAGAGCCGGCTTACGGGCGGCCCAGCCGTCTGTACACTTTCTCCTTATAATGAGAAGATGCGGGTTTTGAGAACATGGCTTTCTCCTCCGTCAGTTTGTCGAGTCTGACTTGTTTTTCCGTTCGTTTGTTCCGCAGGTGATCCCGCTCCTGTTCATTGCGGCACTTGGCGATCAAATAATCGAGCGTCATCAGCTCTTTCTTCAGCGCGCCTTCATCCTCGGCGATCCCGGCGTTTTTTAATATGCGGTAGCCCATTCTGAGTGATTCCGGAAGATGTGCGGCATCGTCTTTCGGCAGGGGCTTTCCCATTCCTTTGATGCCGGCGAACTCTCCATCCTTAATGGCGCGCTTGATTTTATCTTCAGCCACGATATGGGCAATATCCATTACTGTTCACCTCTTTTTTCAATAGAAACCGGGTGTGATCATACGGAAACACAGGTCCCAGTTTGTTCCATTTATATGTTTTAAAGCTGTCATTCAACAGATCAACCGCCGTTGCGACAGCGTTTTTCGCCCTTTTTCCGATGAGCCTTTTCCACCTTTTCTATTTGCTGGTTTCATGGTATATTGATTACGTTCGTTTTTTCTATCGTTCCGTGTAAACCGTGATCGGAAAAAAGGAGTGTAACAATGAAAACATTTATAAAAGAAAGAGGACTTGCCTTCTTCTTGATAGCGGTCGTGTTATTGTGGGTGAAAACATATGTCGCTTATATTTTAAACTTTAACCTCGGCATAGACAACACGATCCAGAAAATATTGCTTTTTGTGAATCCGCTGAGCTCCAGCTTGTTCTTTCTTGGATTTGGGCTTCTTTTCAAGAAAAAATTACAGCAGACAGCCATTATTGTGATTCATTTTTTATTGTCTTTTTTGCTTTTTGCAAACATCGTCTATTATAGATTCTTTAATGATTTCATTACCATCCCGGTCATGATGCAGGCAAAGACAAACGGCGGCCAGCTCGGAGACAGCGCGTTCTCGTTAATGAGATGGACAGACGCCTTCTACTTCCTGGATACCGTCATTTTGATTATTTTGGCCCTGAAGATGAAAAAACCGGCTGAAAAACCGGCGAAGAAATCATTCAGAATCGTTTTGGCTTCCGCCGTGCTTATGTTCCTGATCAACCTCGCCGTCGCGGAATCCGACCGTCCTGAGCTTTTGACACGCTCATTTGACCGAAACTATCTGGTGAAATACTTGGGCACGTACAACTTTACGATTTACGATGCCGTGCAGAATGTGAAATCAAACAGCCAGCGCGCGCTTGCCGATTCAAGCGATGTAACGGATGTGGAAAACTATATGAAGGCCAACTATGACGTGCCGAACAACGTCTACTTCGGAAAAGCCGAAGGAAAAAACGTCATCTACGTCTCATTAGAGTCTCTGCAATCCTTTATCATTGATTATAAAATTAACGGCAAGGAAGTGACGCCGTTTTTAAACAAACTGGCGCACGATAATCAAACATTCTACTTTGATAACTTTTTCCACCAAACGGGACAAGGTAAAACATCTGATGCGGAATTTATGATGGAGAACTCTCTGTACCCGCTTTCGCAAGGTTCGGTTTTCGTCAATAAAGCGCAAAACACGCTGCAGTCCGTTCCTGCGATCCTAAAAGGCAAAAAGTACACGTCTGCCGCTTTCCACGGAAATACGCAGACTTTCTGGAACCGTAACGAAATGTACAAAGCGGAAGGCATCGATAAGTTTTTCGATTCCGCTTATTATGACATGAGCGAAGAAAACACGAAAAACTACGGCATGAAAGACAAACCGTATTTCAAAGAATCCATGCCGCTCTTAAAGAGCCTGCCGCAGCCGTTCTATACGAAGTTCATTACGCTGTCAAACCACTTCCCGTTCGGGATGGATAAAGAAGACACGGACTTCCCGGCGGGAGACTTTGGCGATTCAGTCGTCAATAATTACTTCCAGTCCGCGAACTATCTGGATGAATCAATCGAACAGTTCTTTCATGACCTGAAAAAAGACGGCCTGTACGATAAGTCGATTATCGTGATGTACGGAGACCACTACGGCATCTCCGAAAACCATAATAAAGCGATGGCGAAAGTGCTCGGCAAAGATGAGATCAATGAATACGACAATGCCCAGCTTCAGCGGGTGCCGCTCTTTATCCACGCTCCCGGCGTGAAAGGCGGCCGCAATCATAAATTTGCCGGTGAAGTCGATGTCGCGCCGACCGTTCTTCATCTGCTCGGCGTCGATACGAAAGATTATCTCATGTCAGGTTCAGATATCTTATCGAAAGAGCACAGAGAAGTCATTCCGTTCCGTAACGGAGACTTCATCTCGCCGAACTATACGAAAGTGTCCGGCAAGTATTACGATACGAAAACCGGAAGACTTTTAGATGATTCAGAAGTCGACAAAAAAGAAGACTCTCTCGTCAAGACTGAGCTTGAAATGTCTGATAAGATCATCAACGGCGATCTGCTTCGTTTCTATCAGCCGAAAGGCTTTAAGAAAGTGGACCCTTCACAATTCGATTATACGAAGCGTGAAGATTCCTCAGCAGATGATCAAAAAGAATAAACAAAAGCCAGATCATATCAATGATCTGGCTTTTTTATGTTCAGCTCCCGGCGGCCATAGTGCGCTTTTGCAGGCTGTCGGAAAGAACTGAATAAGCGACGACTTTCTTTTTCTGCTGTTTGACGACATCTACATGGTCTTCGTAGCTGTATACAAACATCGTCACATCTTTTTTTCCTTTTCTCGTCTTAATGACAAGCGGATCGGCTCCGTTTTGCGGATGAAGATAACGCTCTTCATCCCCTGGGTATATATAATGCCGTTCGATAAACACGGCTTCGTTAAAATCATCAATCACCCGGCGTTTGTCTTCGCCTTCCAGACGTTTTCCGCCGAGGGAAACGGCAGCGGACGCGTCACTGAGCTTCGAATGGGTTTCAAACTTGCGGAGAATCCATTCCACCGCTCCGGTAGGAAGGCATGTCAGCACAATCTTAATCAGGCTTATGACAACAATTGAAACAACTGCAATCCATGTCACCTTACATCATCTCCATACTTGTTCTACATGAATCTTAACATAGAAGAAAACGTTGTTTTTTGTACATTATGTGAAACTTGATATATGTTCAAAAAAATCCGGATCACCTAGGTGATCCGGATTTTTCAAGTCTGCTTCTGGTCGTCACGGCGGACGGCCTCCCTCAGCTCTTCCGCGACAAATTCGACGTTCGGCCCGATAATGACCTGCGCCGTTTTATTCCCCGTTTTGATAACCCCTTTTGCTCCCGCTTTTTTAAGCGCCGCCTCATTAATGAGAGACGTATCCTGCACGGTCAGCCTGAGGCGGGTCGCACAGTGATCAATCGTTTCGAGGTTTTGCCTGCCGCCGAGCCCCTTGAGCATGGCATGTTCTTCGACGGAACCGGCCGTATCTTCACTAAGCACTTCTTCCTCTTCCTCATCATCTTCCCGTCCCGGCGTTTTCAAGTTTAACGTTTTGATGAGCATATAGAAGACGACAAAATAGATCACCGCATAACAAAGCCCGACAACGAGCAGCAAAAGCGGTTTTTCGGCAATGCCGTAGCTGAGGAGATAATCGATCGCCCCCGCCGAGAATGAAAAACCTGACCTGATTCCGAGAACATTCACGATAAATAAAGAGAACCCGGTTAATATAGCATGAACCCCGTACAAAAGCGGTGATAAAAACATAAATGCAAATTCAATCGGCTCTGTAATTCCGGTAATAAATGCCGTCAGCGCGAGACCGATCATCATTCCGGCCGTCGCTTTGCGCTTACTTGGCTTAGCCGCGGCAATCATTGCCAGACATGCGGCCGGAAGCCCGAACATCATAATCGGGAAGAATCCCGTCATATAAGTTCCCGCCGTCGGATCCTTCGCAAAGAAGCGGGCCAGATCTCCCGTTTTTCCGTGAAAATCGCCAAATTGGAACCAAAAAATATTATTCAGCACATGATGAAGACCGAACGGAATCAAAAGCCGGTTAAAAATCCCGTAAATCCCGGCGCCGATTCCGCCAAGCCCGATCATCCATTCCCCGAAAGACGTAATCACCGACTGAATCGGCGGCCACACAAATCCGAAGATCCCCGCCAAAATAATGGTAATCAGCGCCGTTACAATCGGAACGAGCCTGCGCCCGCTGAAAAACCCGAGATATTCGGGCAGCTTCGTATCCTTAAAGCGATTATACGTGTATCCCGCAATTAACCCCGCGATAATCCCTCCGAAAACGGCCATATTATTTGTCGAATTGATTGATTTTACAGCCGCGTCCAGCATGATATAAGAAATTGCTCCCGACAGAGCGGCGGCCCCGTTGCTGTCTTTGGAAATCCCGATCGCGATTCCGATCGCGAAAATCAGCGGCAGATGATCAAATACCGCGGTCCCCGCCGCGTAAATGAACGGAATATTTAATAAGTCCTCTCTGCCGATGGCCAAAATAATACCAACGGCGGGCAGAACGGCAATCGGAAGCATAAATGATTTTCCGAGTTTTTGCAAAAATTGAAGCATTTTACCCATCCCCCTTCTTTTTTCTTAAATATACCACATAAGTTATCTAGTGATCTATACCAATTTTCCTTCATTTATTCACATAAGGCTTGTTGGTTTTCTATTTATAAACCAGTTGTGGTAAGCTTGAATCAGATGATTAAAAATAGAAAGCGGGAATGACAATGATTGTAACGAACGATCAAGAATTAGAAGGCCTTAAAAAAATCGGCAGAATTGTCGCGCTGGCGCGTGAAGAAATGAAGAAAACAGCCGAGCCCGGCATGAGCACGAAAGATCTTGACCTGATCGGAAAGGCGGTGCTTGACGAGCACGGAGCCGCTTCCGCTCCGGAGAAGGAATACGATTTCCCGGGCGTGACATGTATCAGCGTAAATGACGAAGTCGCTCACGGCATTCCGAGCGCCTCTAAAATCTTAAAAGCCGGAGATCTTGTAAATATCGATATTTCGGCGGAGTTCGGCGGTTTTTATTCCGATACGGGAATTTCATTTGTACTCGGAGAAGGCGATGAACGTCTGCAAAAGCTTTGTAACTGCGCAGCATCCGCATTTCAGAAAGGATTGGATCAGGCAAAAGCCGGCAAACGCCAAAACCAGATCGGCAGAGCCGTCTACCATGAAGCCCGCTCCAACGGATTTACCGTCATTAAAACGCTGACGGGCCACGGAATCGGCAGAAACCTCCATGAAGCGCCGAACCACATCATGAATTACTACGATCCGTTTGATAACGCGCTTCTTAAAAACGGAACCGTGATCGCGCTTGAGCCGTTTATTTCCACGAAAGCGGAAACGATTGTTGAAACGGGAGACGGCTGGACGTATAAAACGCCGGATAAAAGCCTTGTCGCCCAAGTGGAACACACCATCGTGATCACAAAAGACAAACCGATTATTTTAACTGCATTGTAATGTTTCATCTCCCTTCCAAACAGGTATACAACAACTAACCCGAAGGAGGGAGACGCATGAAAAAAGATAAAGAAAAAATCAAAATCGAAAACGAAATACACGCCATGCACGGCGTAACGAAACAGCAGATTTTAGAGGATTTCGAGGAATTTAAGGCGTACCTTCATCAGAAAATTTCCGCCGGAAAAAAACTGGGTCTGGATGACAGCAAAATCATTAAAAGCGCCGCCATCCTCGGGGACTATCTCGCCAAACACGAGGAGCCCCGCAATGCGGAAGAAAAACTCTTACAAGAACTGTGGGACATTGCGGATGACAATGAAAAACAGCATTTGGCCCAGCTTCTCGTCAAACTTGCCGGACACTGATACAGTGCCCGGCTTTTTTATGCTCCGTTATAAGAGTTGTGCTACACTGGACATATGTCTGTGAAAGGAGCCATTTTTCAACATGTGGTTTATTATCTTCGGGTTTATTTTCTTTATTGAAAGCATCATTCTCACCGTTTACGGAGTGAAGAAAAAGAAGGGGATGCTGGTTTATTTCGGCGTCGTTTTCGGAATCATGACACTCGGAACGGTGCTGTTAAAATTAACCGGCCATTAAGCATGAAAAGACCGCCCTTTACATATATATGTAAGAAAGCTTTACATCTCTGAATCGAAAGTCTCAGTTTTTGCGTTATCCCTTTTCAGCGTCTTTTTATAGATGTTACAATGCCAAAAGTTTGGCAAAAACTGAAGAAACCTCCCCAGCGGGAGAACGGAGAAAGGAGTTTTCTGACATGCATTATGGCAGTAAAGGCTGGTATGTAGAAGAGTTAAAGAAAAAAGGAATTACCCACTATGAAGGAAGAAAGCTTCAAAGCTTCAAAAAGTACTTCCTTGCCAATCTGCTGGAAACAAAAAAACAAGCATAACGTAAATCAGCCGTGCTGTCAGTGCAGCACGGCTTTTTTTCTATACATTAGTGAGCCTGTCTCTTTTTTTAAGGAAGGACTCCCTCCAGCTTTCTGACAGCGCTTCTTCCCGCAGTATTTCTTCAATCGCTGACAGATTGCCGGAATCACGATATTTCACTTCATTCGCATACCAGACGGAAATGCTTTCTTTGCCTCTCGATAGACGCTTGAGGACGGGACGCGGATCGACATATCCTTCTTCAAGCACCCTGAAATAAAAGCCGGTAAATCCCGTCTGCTGTACACGGAGCACCATATCTTTGATGCCATATTTGAGCGCGAGTTTGACGCAGGGCTGGCGCGGCTGGCTTACTTGAACGACGGCTTCCCCCAGCTGAAAGACGTCTCCGATCCACACGTCTTGTTCGGCCAGTCCTTTGACCGTTACATTCTCCCCGAACGCGGCGGCGGGAAGTTTTCTCGCGAGCGTTGTTTCCCAATATGAATAATGCTCGGCGGGATACACGCACACCGCTTTATCGGGACCTCCGTGATGCTTCAAGTCGGCTTGCCCGTCCCCGTCAAAATGGGTTTTATACAACATGACGGGAGAATCTGCGGGCCGCTTTATGATGCCGGAATTGATTTGTCTGCCGGCAAATTCATGAATTGCGGGCTTTCCGAGATTGATAGATAAGACAGAATAGTCTTGCGTCACCTCGTTCACATCCTTTGCGAAATCTCATATCTTTCCTTTATCATAGTAAGAAAAAGGTGGTTTTTCCATGCTTCAATATCATATGATTGCAGACGGCCGGGTTCAGGGCGTAGGTTTTCGCTACTTCGTCCAGATGGAAGCCGACAGACATAAGATAGCCGGCTGGGTAAAAAACCGTGATGACGGCCGGGTGGAAATCCTTGCCGAAGGTCCTGAAGAGTCGTTAAAACAATTTGCCGAAGCAGTCAGAAAAGGCAGCCCCTTCTCAAATGTCACAGGCGTAACCATCGAAGAATCACACCGTCTGAAAGGGTACCGCACCTTTTCCATCAGTTACTGATAAGGCTTGTCCTGATAATAATAATTCGGCTTCACAATCGTATTGTCATATGATTTATGGAAAATGTGGGTGGAAGCCGGCGAGATCGGCGGAATCAGCCAGGTCCAGTCGCCCGTCAGCTTTCTGCCCGCGTCTTGTTCCTGTTCTTCGAAGCGTTTAAATTGATTCGCCGCCGTATGGTGATCGACAATGCTGACACCGTGTTTTTTGTATGAATAGAGCACTGCCTTATTCAGTTCCACCAACACCTGATCTTTCCATAGGTCGGTATTCAGGCTGGCGGAAATCCCCATGACTGCAGCGGCTTTTTTGAGCATATCATACCGTTTTTCGTCAGCAAGGTTCCTTGCGCCGATTTCGGTTCCCATATACCATCCGTTAAAAGGCGCCGCGTTGTACGACAGCCCGCCGATTTCAAGCCTCATATCGGCGATAATCGGAACCCCGTACCATCTGAGATTTAAATCGGCAAACTCTTCAATATCCGGATGGGTGATCGGCACTTCTTTCACGAGCGTCTGAGGCAGGTCATACCAGACCGGCTGCCCGTCCCCTTTCATCCGGAAAAGCAGCGGCAGAATATCAAAATCGGTCCGCTTCCCGCGCCAGCCGAGTTTTTCGCAGACAGCCGTCAGTTCATATGATGCCGGATCACCGACTCTTCCTTTTTCAGTCTCATATCCCGCATAGCGGATGAGCTGGTGATTCCAGATTTCCACTTGTTTCTCGCCATTCTGCTCAGGAGGGAAAATCGTAATCGTCGGTTTAATTTTTCCGCCGTTCGTGGCGATTTCAATATGTTCAAATAATGCGTCGCGCACCTCTTCTTTCGTGTTTACACCGCGCCGGTCAATGACGTTCAGCGATTGCCAGAACAGACGCCCGATACAGCGGTTGCTGTTGCGCCACGCCATTTTCGCCCCGTGTTCAAGCTCTTCCGCCGTATGGACGTAACTTCCCGTCCGATCTATCTCATCTTTTATCGCGTGAAGACGCGCGTTGATTTGCGATTCCATTCCGAGTTCCTGATAGCAGACATCAATAAAATCCTTCGCCTCATCCCAAAGTATTTCCGTATGTTTCAAAAAACTCTCTCCTTCAATTTACATCTGTTTCCCATTGTATCGTTTTTAGGAGTGAACACAATGGTTTTTTTGTATCATACTGGAAACTGCATAGAAAAAACACCTGTGATTTTCGCAGGTGTTTTACAAAACGGAATGCAATTTTTCAGCCAGTTTAAGCAAATCCTCACGGTAGTTTTTTCCCGTCATCGGAATTCCGTGACCCGTCAAAAGCGCTTCCGGCTCCAGTTCGGCCAGTTTCTGAACGGACGCGGCCGCCGTCTGCGTATCCGCTGTAAAATAGGCGGGCGGCCCGTGAAGCTCTTGCTTTTGAATGACAACGTCCGCAAGCGATTCCTGTTCAACAGTGATCACGGCATCACCGGCAAGCAGAACGCGGTCTTTATCCCGGAATAATGAAATATGGCCGGGGGTGTGACCGGGCGTATGCACCCATTTCCATTCTTCAAGAAACGGAACGGTACCGTCTGAAGGCAGTGCCTGAACGGACGGAATGCGGATCGTATGGCGCGGAAACAGCGGTGACAGCTTTGCGACAAGCCCTTTTTTCGCATCGGGCCTGGCAGGCGGATAATCCGCTTTCCCCGTGACGTACGGGAGCTCCTTTTCATGAATGTAAACCGGCACATTCCAAAGCTCAAGCAGTTCTTCAATCGCACCGACATGATCAAAATGGCCGTGTGTCAAAATGACCGCCTTCAGCTGATACCCCTCTTTGAACCGGCGTTTCATTTCTTCTGTTATCATCTCCGCCGATTGAGGCATTCCCGCGTCAACCAGAATGATTTCCCGCGGAGCTGAGGGATTTTCGATAAAGTAAACATTCGCAATCTGCACGGTCAATCCGTAAACGCCGTCCGCCGCTTTAAAACCGGCGCCGCTTCTCACTGAAAAAAGCGGCATAAACGGATCACTCATCATGGCACCTCCTCTGATGCCTTTAGTGTGCGACGAACCGGGTGTTTTATGTTAAAAAATCGTGATTGCGCCGATGATGAGCGCAAAGGCCGTCATGACGATAACGGCAAGAACCGCCCATTTCATCGCAAACTTCTGGTGCTCATCAATGGTGACCCCGGCAAGCCCGACTAATAAATGCGTCGACGGCACGAGCGGGCTTAACATATGAATCGGCTGGCCGATGATCGAAGCGCGGGCGATTTCCACCTTATCTACACCGTACGCCACGGCGGTCTCGGATAAAATGGGCAGCACGCCGTAAAAATAGGCGTCATTGGGCATCAGAAACGTAAAGATACCGCTCGTTAAGGCAACAATCGCCGGAATAAAACCCCCCATCTGTTCCGGAATAAGCGATACGAGGGAAATGGCCATCTCATCAACCATCTTCGTCCCCGTTAAAATTCCGGTAAACACGCCTGCGGCAAAAATCATCGAACCGATCGCAAGCACATTGCTCGAATGGGCTGAAATACGCTCCCTTTGATCGTTAAGCTTCGGATAGTTGACAATAAGCGCGATACAAAACGCAATGATGAACAGCACGGTTAAATTCACTTTTCCTGACACTAAAAATCCCACTAAAGAAAGCGTTAACAGTAAATTGAACCACCACAGTTTCGGCCGCTTCCATTCATCTTCCGCAGCCGCAGCCGTTTCATTTGTATGGGACGGCTGCTTTAATTCGATCACCCCGAGCCGTTTCCTTTCCATCCTTCCGAGTACATAAGCGACCACAATCATACACACCATTCCGCTGGAAATGACAGGCAGCATCGGCCCCGTCAGCTCTGCCGGGTCAACGCCGAGCGCACTCGCCGCACGCGGCGTCGCGCCGCCCCATGGTATCGTGTTCATGATACCCATGCCGACACCGGCGATTCCCGCTAAAATAATCGGACGGATTCCGAGCATAATATACAAAGGCAGCATTGCGCTTGTCGTAATCATATACGTCGTCGAGCCGTCTCCGTCCAGTGCGACAAGCATGGTCAAAACGGCTGTTCCGACTACAATTTTGAGCGGGTCGCCTTTAACCAGCTTTAAAATACGCGACACCATCGGATCAAATAAACCGGTATCAATCATAATGCCGAAATAAAGAATCGCAAACATAATCATAACTGCGATCGGCGCCACCTGTTCAATACCGGAGATCATCATCTCGCCGACCCGGTTAAAAGAAAACCCGGCAATCAGCGCAAACACGATCGGCGTTAATACGAGCGCCGTTAACACGGAAAGCCGTTTTGTCATAATCAGCACCATAAAAACAAGCATCATAAGAAAGCCTAAGATTGCTAACACAGTATGTCCCCCTTATTATGAATACGCTTACATTTTAAAGGCCCGATCCCCTTTATCCGCCTTTTTGCTATCTTATGAGAATTGGATATTGAAGTAAATATTTTGGATTTTAAAGATTTTTAATTTTTTATAACCTTTTCGTTCATTTTGTTCATTTATAAATAAAAAGCCTCCCGCAAATATGCGGAAGGCTTATTTTTCGCTGCTCATCATCTCTTTATAGAACTCGGTCTGCTCTTCTAAAAAGCGTTTTGCGCCGCTGCTGTTTTTATAAAAGCTCTCCCAATCCCGTTTTTTCAACATTTGCTTCCACTCCGCGGATGAGGTAATCTGTTTCAAAGCCTGATCCCAATAGGCGATCTCGCCTTCGGTCATGTCTTTCGGCCCCATGATGCCTCTCCAGTGCGCAAAGACAAACGGCACCCCCTGCTCTTTCCATGTCGGCACATCGCTGAAGCCGGAGAGCCTTTTGTCCGACGTAACGGCCGCCAATGTGATTTTCCCTTTCCGATAGGCGTCTTTCGCTTCTGAAATGGTCATTGAGGCGGCGTCTATCTCGTGGCTGATAAGAGCTTCAATGACTTCATTGCTGCTCCCGTATTGAAAAAAGCGGATATCAAACGGAGAAATTCCGGCCATTTCCGCCGCTCTCGCAAAGGAGAGCTGGTCATCATTTCCGAGGCCGGGCGCAAATCCGATTTTTATGCCGCCCGGATGTGCTTTAATATCGCCGAGCAGCCGCTTTCCGCTTTTTATCTTTGAATCCTTCGGAAGAGCGACGGTCTGCCACTCTTTTGCGATAATGGCCAAAGGCGTAAAATCAGCTGCCTTCAGCCGGCTTTGTCCCAAAATTTCATTGCTTAACAGCAGGCTTGAATTCATACTGATGACATCCGTTTTTCGTTCGTTTACATATTTCCAGCCGCTGTCTCCGCCTCCGCCGGGTTTATAGACGATCTTTACGGGCCGGCCTAATATTTGCTTCCGCTCTATTACCGATTGCAAAGCTTTTGCCGTTACGTCCCAGCCCCCTTGAGGCGCCGCCGGGACGACAATTTCAACCGGCCCTTCAGCTGAACGGATGCCCGCCATCTGCCGTCCGTCAAAAGAAACCAGCGCCGCCAGCATGACAAGAAGCACTCCCAACCGCTTCATTTCTCCCATCCCTTATTCATGTGCTAAATAATATTTCCGTTCCGGCCTGCCGATAATGCCGTACTCTAATTCAGCGAGCGCTTCTTCCCGAGAAACGAGAAACTCGGCGTAGCGCCGCGCCGTTGTTCTGGAGGCGCCCATTTTTTCGCCCAGTTCTTCAGCCGTCATCCCTTTTTGGGCTGCCCTGAGCGCGTTTTTGATTTTTTGAAGTGTAATCGAATTAATCCCGGTCGGCAGATCATTGAGCTGTTTTTGTTCTTTCTGACCGCTTCCGAAAAACATGTCGATAACGGACTGGCTCAGCTCTGGCTGTGAGTGCAGCCATTCTCTTTTTTCCCGGTACTGCAAAAGCACTTCTGTAAATTTATGTGCCGACACCGGCTTTATGACATAGTGGGAAACGCCTGATCTGAGCGCTTCCTGCAGCAGTCTTGTTTCAGCAGAAGCCGTAATAATGATGATATCAACGGAAGGAAAACGGCCGCGGATAAGGGGAAGCAGATCTGTCCCCAGCTCATCCGGCATATAAATATCCAAAAGCAGCAGATCAGGCTGCCATTTCTCAAGCAGCGATATGGTGTCTTTGGCATTGATTGCTTTGCCGATGACATTGAATCCATCAAGATGTTCGATAAATTTTTCGTGAATTTGCGCTATTCGAAAGTCGTCCTCTGCAATCGCGATGTTAATCACACCGATTCCCCCTTTGGCCTTTCTTTCGGTATAAACACCGTAAATACGGCACCGCCGCTCTTTTGCTGCGAAATCTCTATCGATCCCTGCAATTCACTGACGGCTTCTTTCAGATTGGCTAAGCCGTATCCTCTCCTCGTCCCCTTTGAAGAGTAGCCCTTTTCAAATATCGTTTCTGTTTTTTCCTGAGGCACGCCGTCTCCTGAATCCGCCACTTCGATGACGATATCCCTGCCGATATCGGTCATAAAAAAGGCGACCTCTTTTTTCTCTTTTTCGGCGACGGCTTCGAAAGCGTTATCAATGAGATTTCCGATGATCGTAATGAGCTGGGATGAACCCACATGCTCCGGCAGCGATTCTAAAAAGCTGTTTTCATCTATTGAAAGCTTTACTTTCTTCTCAGACGCCTTTCCCATTTTTCCTAATAGTATGGCCTGAACCCGCTGTGAATGAATATTTTGAAAGAGGATTTCGTGCTGTTCATTCTGGATGGCGTACTCTTCTTTTATCAGTTCAATGGCTTCATTATATTCTCCCAGCTCTAACAGACCGAGGATCGCGTAAAGCTTATTCGAGAATTCATGCGTTTGCGCCCGAAGATCCTCCGAGTATTTTTTCATTTCAGTCAGCTTGTTAATCAGTTTCTTGAGCTCCGTTTTTTCGCGGAAGCTGATCACCGCTCCGTATACTTGCCCGGTCTGCTTCATTTCTTTCACGTTTAAGATAAATACTTTATCTCCGGCACGCACCTCCACGTTCGGCGGTAATTCTCCCCCAGCCAACACCGGCATGAGATTTGCGCCCGGCATGATTTCTTTTATATGCCTTCCGATCATCGGTTCCGGAAGATTCAGCATATCAGCCGCAGATAAATTCATCATGGTTACCGCGCCTTCTTTGTTTACGGCGATAATCCCTTCTTTCATCGCAAGGAGCATCGCATTGCGCTCCCGGTACAGCGCTGCAATTTCATGCGGTTCAAGGCCGAGTGTATCTTTACGGATGCTTTTTGCGAGCGCCGCCGCTCCCCCGATGCCGATAAGAAACACCAAACATGCAAAATAGCCTAAATGCCGCAGATGCGCTTTCATATCTTTTTCTATCTCATCTTGTAAAAACTCGACTGTCACCGTTCCGACGACTTCGTTATGATTTTTTTCCTCCAGAATAACCGGGGCGCTTCCCCGGACGGCCTTCATTCCGTCGGAAACCGGAGACCCGCCGAACATGACGGTTTTGTTTTGCAGATTTTGATTTTCTTTCGGAATGCTGCTGCGGGCCGAATGAAATGCAACATGCCCTTTTTGATCAGTAATATAGACAGCGTGCGCGCCTGCCTGTTCTTTCATTTGTTCAATAACGTCTAACTTTGTAAAAGCTTCTTGATCCGCAAGCCGGAACGCCTCTTTTACAGGAGGCATGTATGAAATGGTTTTTGCCGTTTGCACCGCCAGCTGTTCAGCCTGCTTCTGGCCTTCCTTTAATTGCTGAAAGGCAAATATAACTGTGAGCGTTCCGATGACAAGTATTAATAAAGCCGCAATTAATCCGGCGATTTTCATTTGCAGAGAGACATAAAACCGCTTCGCTTCCAACACAGCACCAGCCGTCCTTTCCTCCTAAAATCATACCACTTTTTAAATCTTTGTTTCTCATTTTTGAGAATTTTCGTGATCTTTTTCTCTTGTCATTTCTTTCAAAAAGTGCAGTCTGGTATAATTTCCCTCAAGGGAGATAAGAAGGATGAACTTTTTATAATCGCTGCGCAAAAAAAAGACTGACAGAAGCCAGTCTCGGGATGTTTAACAACGGACATATATTCAGTTGACAGAATGATTCTTTATGATGGCTGAGATATATTTGAATGACCCGAAATATCAATCAATTTTCCTTTGACGGCCAGGCGTCCTTCGGTTCTTACCGCTTTGTCGCATGTGATTAATGTAATCTCTTTATCTTTTGTCTCCTGAATTGCGTTTGCTTCTATTTCTGAAATCATGGTTTTTGATGTTACAGAATAAATATAGTCTTTTCTAAAGTCGGTCATCACGATTTGCGCGCCTTTTTTTATGTGTAAAAGAGGGCCGAACAAGAGGTTCTCCTGCTTCAGATGGTGGCCTGCCAACGGGTAGTTTCCCTCGCCCATTTTCTGATCCGGACGCATAGTTGCCGCGCCGATCAGCAGGTTTTCATTGGTTGTGCCTTTTAAAATCGGAAGGTCTAAATCGATGCTGCTGATGGTTATCCGTCCGATTATCGGTTTTGGTTTGCGATTAAAACTTGACTGAACTGTTTCCCTGAAACCGGGCGGATGAATGGATTCAAAATTATAGTCCGCTTTTTTCATGTTATTTTTCCGCGCTTGTTCTGCGGTCAATTCCGATTCAATTTGGCTTTTACTGAGGTACGCGATCAAACAGCCTTTCATGAGAGGAGAGGAAATGAGAAGCAGCCCGGATAAAATAAGAACGGCAATGATCATTTTTTTAACCATGAAGAAAATTCCTTTCTTGTACGTCATGCGGTGAGTATTTGGTGAGTAATGATTCTCTTTTTAAAAAAGCACCTGATCGATTCTTACATGATCAGGTGCGATAACGTCTATCTATTCCTTGCTTTCTTCTTTCTTGATACAACAGCCGCGGCTCCGCCGGCTAATAGCAGCAGAATACCGGCCGTGACCGGTATCATACCATCCGTATCACCGGTTTTCGGCAGGTTTTTGCCTGTATCCGAGTGATTGGTTTTACCATTGGTATCAGGGTGATGCCCGCCTTGATTCGTTTGATGATTCGGTGTGTCTTTCCCAGGTGCGGGATTTTTTAATTTCTTATTAGAAACGACGACCTCAACAGCTTTTGACTGTCCTTTTTCAATTGTGAATTCAATTGGTTTTTCGTTCAGCTGATAGCCGTCAGGCGCTTTTGTTTCGATAAATTGATACTGCCCGGGGGCCAATCCTTCCACCGTAAACCGGCCCTTTTGATCCGTCTTCCATACCGCCGGCCGTTCTTTGCTGCCGCCGGTGTTTACCGGACGTCCGGCAGAATCCGTGATCTTGAATTCAGCACCTTCCAGCACCTTATTTTTATCGTCATGATCCACTTTTGTCAGTGTGACATCACCAGGCGTCAGTGTATTCTCCGCACTGATTTCGACTGGTTTTATGTCGGTATTTGTGATCTTGAATGATATTGGCGTTTGATCCAAACTGTAAAGTTCAGGCGCTTTTGTTTCGATAAATTGATATTCGCCTGCTTTCAGTCCCCGTACAATAATTTGTCCGTGCTCATCTGTCGTCAGACCCTCAGTCAGTACTTTGCCGTTTGCATCTGTCAGATTAAACTTCGCACCTTGCAGGACTTTCCGTTTGTCACCTTGATCCAATTTTGTGAGAACAACGCTGTTCTTGATGTTAACCGCAGTCAGGGCAGCCTGATTCGGTTTTCCGCTGTTCTCAGCCTTAATCGTAAACGGCGCAGGGGTTGTTGACAGCAGATAACCATCCGGCGCTTTTGTTTCAACAAATTGATAGTTTCCGGGCGCCAAACCGCCGGCGTCAATTTTGCCGCCTTCTTTTGTCATCAGATCGTCTCTTACAGTTTTTCCATCACTGTCAATGATTTTAAATACTGCACCGTCTAAAACGTTTCCGTCTTGATCCTTCTTGATCAGCTGGACAGAGCCTTGATAGTTGACAAAGGTGCCGGCGTCAGACGGCTTCGGCTTTCCTTCCGCTGTTTCTGAGATGGTAAACTCTACTTTCTCCGTATTTAACACATAGCCGTCAGGCGCTTTCGTTTCGATGAAGGCGTAATGCCCCGGTGCAAGACCGGACGTTTCTACTTTTCCGTCCTTATCTGAAACCAGATCTTCTTTAACCGTGTTTCCATCACTGCCGACGATTTTGAAGACTGCGCCTTCAAGGTTTCGGCCTTCCGCATCTTCCTTCGTCATCCGGACAGAGCCTTTATAGTTGACGGCCGTTCCTGCGTCAGTTGACTCCGGCTTTCCTTCCGCTGTTTCTGAGATGGTAAACTCTACTTTCTCCGTATTTAACACATAGCCGGCTGGCGCTTTCGTTTCGATGAAGGCGTAATGACCGGGTGCAAGGCCGGATGTTTTTACTTTTCCGTCCTTATCTGAAACCAGATCTTCCTGAACCGTTTTTCCATCACGGTCGACGATTTTGAAGACTGCACCTTCAAGGTTTCGGCCTTCCGCATCTTCCTTCGTCAGCCGGACAGAGCCTTTATAGTTGACGGTCGTTCCTGCGTCAGTTGATTCCGGCTTTCCTTCCGCTGTTTCTGAGATGGTAAACTCCACTTTCTCCGTATTTAACACATAGCCGTCGGGCGCTTTCGTTTCAATGAAGGCGTAATGACCGGGTGAAAGGCCGGATGTTTCTATTTTTCCGTCCTTATCTGAAACCAGATCTTCCTGAACCGTTTTACCATCACTGTCGATGATTTTGAAAACTGCTCCTTCAAGATTCCCGCCGTCTGCATCTTTCTTCGTTAATGCGGCTTTTCCTTTATAATTCACCATTGATCCCAATTCAACATCAGGTACTTGATTCTTTTCGTTCTTTGCGATTGAGAAGTGAATGGCTTTTGTGTTGACGATAAACCCTGATGGGGCTTTCGTCTCCATCAGCCGATAGTATCCGGCGGGCAAACCGTTTATCTCAACTTTCCCATTTTTATCGCTTTCAATATTATTTTTTATCAGAGTATAGGTACCGTCGCTTGATTTTTTCTCAAGCTTAAATACAGCACCGGCCAAAGGCTTGTTGTTTTCGTCTTTTTTGATAAGCGTCACCTTATTTTTTTGATTTATGACTTTATAGAGTGCTCCTGCAGCGGAGGATTTGCCGTCAATCGTAACGGAGACTCCGTTTACATAAGCATCGCTGATGGTGTAGCCGTCCGGAGCTTTTATTTCTTTCAGTACATAGGTTCCATAACGGATATTCCCAAACGTAAGTTTACCGGCATCGTCTGTTGTGCCCGTACGCAGCAGCTGCTTGCCGTCTTTAGACCGTAATTGAAAGTCTGCTCCTGAAAGAGGTGTTCCGTCTGATCCTGTTTTAAATATCGTCAGGCTTCCCTTCTCTCCTGATCCTGAGCCGCCGCCGCTTGAAATGGCGACAAACACTGAGCTGTTGTTCTCTTGGGTCTGCTCCTCAACATTCGTCCCTGATATCGAGACTTTGTTGCTGACCTGACCGCTGCTGCCGGAAATATTAATGAGAGAACGATATTGTATGACATACGCGCGGTCGATTTGTTTATAGCCGCCTATAAAGGTAAGGACAAATGATTGTTCACCGGTGGCATTGTCAGTTTTCATATCTACTTTATAGTCCTTATCTTTCTCAAGGTGCACATCACCCGGAACAAGATTTCCGCTGCTGTCTTTCATAACGCCGTTCTCATTATATTTTGCTTGATATACTTTAAATGAATCTTCATCTATTATTTGGTTCTCATCCGGTGTGTCTTTGACTTTTACGTCATCCAGCGTCGATTGGCTGGCATTGACATTGATGCTCCAATCGATATTGTTTCCGTTCTGTTTGCCGCCTTTAGAAATCAGGTTTCCTCCGTTTGCGATGGAAACTGAACCCGTCAGCGTTCGGTCTGCGTGGTCATTATTAAAGTACTCTGCTTTGTTTGTGTATTGATTCTGTTTGATGACCTGGCCTTTTAATGACGTTTTAAATTCAATCAAGTATGGTACAGCGTCATCTGTTTTGAGGCGTACGATTAACGTATTTTTGTTGCCGTCTGACGGCTCTTCTATTTCATATTTTGAAGGATCCAGCGCCTCTCCTTCAGTGATGGAGCCGTTTTTGCTGATGGTATACGTTTTAACAGCAACCGATCCATGCAAAAATTGCTGACCATCTGTGATCGTATCTTTTATATAAGGATTCTTTGAAGGTTCGCCATTGTAATTGATGCCGACTTTCCATGTGATTTCTTTTGAAACGGCGTTGTATGAGCCGTTTTTGAATCCGTTATGGGACGTCTGATTGTTCGGTGTGAAGCCGCTCGATTCCTTATTTGTGCGTTTGCCGCCGTTTTTATCGGTCCATGTGGACTCCGCCGTATTCTTAATCGTTTCGTTTGAAAAGTCAGCGTTGAATTTTGTCGTATACGTGATCTTAAACTGACTGTTTGTTTCTGCATAATCCCCGATCAATGCTATTGTAAAGCCTTTATTTCCGGTTTTTTTTGTTAATGTATAGTCTGTTCCTTCTTTCAGCGTTTTGTTTTCAGTCGTGTCTTGCATGTGAAATGAATCGTCAATGAGCGCCAGGCCTCCGCTGGTGAATTGATCATCCAGCGTCCAGTCTTTCATTGTGTAACCGTTTTTATTAACTGTGATTGACCAATCAACCGTCTTCTTCTCATAGTCTGCGTTTGAATAATGTTTAATCAGATTCTGCTGAATGGCGGTTCCCGGAGTTTCCTTTGATTCCCCTGTATCTGTCACTGCTGTGTTGGTGTATTTGACAGGACTGTCAATAATGACCCCATCGTTGATTTGAGATTGATAAATGATCTTATATGCTCCTGTGACAGTTTGCTTGAATTTTATGTCAAAGCCGTTCCCGTTATCAGTCAGCGTATAATCCTCACCCTCTTTTAATGGGGCGCCCTCTTGTTCGCTGCCGTTTTGGCTGAATGTAATCGGAAGGACTTTCAATGAACCGGGAACAAGATGCAGATCGTCTGATCCGAACGTATCCTTGATGCCGGCTTTGGATTGATCAATCTTTTTCTCACCGTAGTTGTACATAACAGCCCAGCTGAACGTTTGGGTTTCTCCTTTATAACCTGTCGAAGATTTTTCTATTATTTTTCCGTAACCCGCTGTTACGGAAGCTTCCGCAGAAATCGGCTCCGCATTTTCTCCGCTGAATGCCGCCTTGTTTGTCAGCGTGATGTTTCCGCCTTTACCCGGCTTTGCCTCATCTTTAATTTCCGTGTCATATATGAGCCGGTAGGCTGAATCGATCGTCCCGGCGAAGGTGACATTACCGTTTTCGTCAACGGTATAACCTGAAGTTATCTCATTTCCCTGACTCACCGAGCCGTCAATATTGACATTCAGTTGATACACTTTCACAGAGCGGAAAGTCAATTCGTCCGGAAGGCTTTCAGTCAATTTCGCATGTTTAACTTCTTCTTCCTTTTTATTAAGATCAACCGTCCACGTTACCTTTCCGGGATTAATACCTTTATCCAATGACCCTGATTTCTCAATGGTTTTATTGACATTCGGTTTAAAATAAACCGTTACGTCCGGCGTATCAGAGTTAACCGGAAACTTAATCTTTTGTGTGGTGGATCCTTTTATTTCTTTCTGATTGAATTGGGTGTTTACATACAATGACCCCTTGACGTTAGAATCTTCTTTTACCTCGCCGTTAAACGTCATGATGACATGGCCGCTCGTATTAATGGAAAAAGTTCCGTACGTACTATCGCCGTCGGTCAATGGCTGGTTCGTAATGTCATTATGCATGATAAATTCTTTAGGCAGATCAAATTCATATCGATCACCGTCGTTTATTGTTTTTCCCAGCTCATTCGGAATCGCCCATTGAATGGTGATATTTGCCGGAGAGTTCGTATTCGCAGGGTTGTTTTTGTCATATGTTTTTCCTTTTTCATCCGTCAATTTCACATCAGTTAAAATATTTTGCGTAATCTGGCTTCCGCCTGATTGAAGGCTTTTAGCGGCAGATTTGCTTGAAATCACCATTTTTGATTGACTGCGTTTAGCAGAAGGTTTTGATTTCGTTGTCTGTTCTGCTTTCTCCCCGCCGTCTGCAGATGCTGATTTTTTCTCTGTCTTATCCTGAGGTTCAGCAGGTGTTGAAGAGGTGTTTTTTTCTGTTTCGGAATCCGTTGTTCCGTCGTTCTTCACAGGTATTAACACCTGCTGGGTCTTGCCGGCATCCAGTTGAAAAAGAGCTTTTGCCATTTTCGTCTCATCTGTTATGTCGGGAGTAAACTTCGCCGACAGTGTAATGGAGCCTTTGGCATCCCCGGCATCCGCTTCAGCATCATTCACTTTCACTTCCAGCGTGCTGCTGTTTGCTTCAGCTTTATATATACCGATCACCCGATCAGCTGATGTCAGCTCACCTTCATCGTTATCTAATGTAAAACTTTCCGGAACCTTTATGGTGATATTCCGGTCACTTGCATCTTCCTTGTTTTTTAGTGACCATTCGTATGTCAGTGTCACTTTATCTCCCGGTGCTAAAGCCGGTTCACTGGCTTTTGACCCGTCAACAGTCTGCTGTCTGCCGTCTTTGACTGCAACTGAATCAAAGAACCCGCTCTCGCTTTGTTGTGATCCGGAAGCGGCTGCGATCGGAGTAAAGCTGACAACCTGGCTGAAGATGAAAAACAGCGTGAAGCATGAAATTAATGCCGGCCTCAGCCTTTTGCTTTTTTTCGGGCTGAACGAAAAGTTCCTCACTCCCAAGTCTTATTCCTCCCCTTTTATATAGACTCACGTTCGAACAAGCCGGTAAGCATGGGAATCTCCTTATCCGAACCAAACTACATTGTATGAAATCGGCCTATACAAATTCTGTACATGGGATCATTTCAGAAATAGCGCACAAAAAAAGACCGGCATCAGCCGGTCCGTTCATTCAATCGTCAATTGATTTTATCCTTCAATTGTTTATAGCGTTCGTATTCCTTTATCGCCTCTTCTACCTTTCCCAGTTTATTAAATAACTGCAGTTTGTATTGTATAATTTTATCGTCACCGGGCTCTATTTTCTCAACCTGCAGGCAAATGTCCATCGCTTGATGATCGTTCTTCTCTTGGATAAGAAAACCAATCAGTTCGTACGCTTTGCTGAGCCACAGATGGGCAAGACGCGCTTTTTCCGGCTCCGCCCACAGATAGCCATTCTCCATGAGATAATGGTTCTCATATGACATGACAATGTTCATGTGCCGGGTTAGTGCAGCTGCGCTGAGCGGAGGAGCCTCTTTTAATGTTTTTTCCCATTCAACTGTATCAATCTTTACCCCGGAAAGCCGGAGAATGTATCCTATATCGGTATTTTCTATTGATTGGCTGAAGGGCAGCTGACCGATTAATTTCCGTATCTGATATATTGTCGAGTAGAGCTGGGTGCTTGCTTTTGATATATCATAAGCAGGCCAAAACATTTCCATCAGCATGTCTTTACTGACCGTGCGCCCTTGATTAAGAAGTAAAAATGCATACAGTTCACGGGCTTTGGATGTTCTCCACTTGACTGTTATGTATGTTTTGACACCATTTACCGATTGATAAAAGTCCAGGTTCCCAAAACATTGTATAACATAATCCGTCCCGGTATTCTCGTCTGCCGTCCTGAGTTTTTTATTCATTCGGATTCGCTCAACAGTTGTCAGCAGCCGGGCATGGTCAACCGGTTTTAAAAGATAATCGACAGCATTTAATTCAAACGCTTTGATCGCGAATTCATTATAAGCGGTGATAAAAATAACTTGGATATTTTCATTGAGCTCCTGAATCGATTCAGCAAGCTCAATACCGTTTATCCCGGGCATTTCAATGTCAAGAAACACCGCATCAGCTGCTGAAAGCTCCGAATGCTCCAGAACTTCCGCCGGATCTTGAAACGTTATAATAGATTGAAAGGCGTTTGTCCGCTCAAGCATACGATTAAAATGAAGCAATGCCAGTTCCTCATCATCCACAATTAACGCTTTCAAACCGCATCCCACCCGTCAATATAGATATATCTGAAAATAATTTCAATTATACCATGTCCAACGCCCTATATAGTTGGATTCTTTTTCTTTCTCTTGTTGTATTATAACGTTTGTGATTACAATATTTATACATTACATAGGATAATAGAATGCCCCTGAATGGGATAAAGGAGTAATGATGTGAAAGAAAAATTTATTTCGATTTCGATTATTTGCGGCTATGCCGCTTTCTTTATGATTTTTATGGTCCTGAATCATTTTTCAGGATCATCCCTCCCTCAAGCGGAACAGGGCGTGATCAATCTGGAAAAGTGGGATTTTCAAAAGGATGGAAATGTCCAGCTGAACGGGAAATGGATTCTATATCCAAATCAGATGCTGTCACCGCAGGCTCTTCATTCAGCAAAAGGAAAAAATCCCGTACTCGTTGATGTCCCCGTCAATGTGAAGCTGTTCGGAAAAACGGCCGACGTGGATTACGGAACGTACAAACTGACAATCCGCTCAAATGAAGACAATCAGGTTTTGGGGATCAGCACATCTTATATCTACAGTTCAAACCGCCTTTATCTTAATGGAAAAGTAATCGGACAGAGCGGCAATCCTACAGAAAAAGCTGATTTTAAGGCGCAGAACAAACCATACAGCAGCTTTTTCAGGCTTCGCAAGGGTGACAATGAACTTGTCCTGCATTTTTCGAATTTCGGAAAAGTTCCCGGCTGGGGGATCGCAAAACCGATAACGTTTGGGACTCAGGAACAAATTATACGCGAGAATCAAATTTCCTTTTTCAATGATTCCGTTATGATTACGGCTTTTTTCATTACCGGTTTATATTTTCTCGGCTTTTTTCTGCAACGGACAAAGGATAAACATTTATTGTTCTTCTCCGTGATGTGTCTGCTTTTTTCTGCCATTATTCTTATGATCGGGAAAGAAAGAATTATCTTTCTCCTCTTTCCGTCTATTTCATTTTCATTGCTGAATTCCTTGCGTATCATCTCAACCGTGCTTGTCAGCATGGCGGTTTTTCTTTATCTCTTTTATGCATACAGAGAAATTGTTTCAAAAACGACGATCACCATTTTAACCGCTTTATCCGGGACCATCTTGATCACTGATTTTATGTCCGGAAGTTTCATTGACCATCTCTCATACATTTTACATTCTGTGCTTGCCGTTACGACTCTGTTTTATATTACATATATTTTTACGATTGCCGCCATAAGAAAAATAAAAGGAAGCACGTACCTTACACTCGCATCCGTCTCGATGAGCGCTTTTGTGATTCTTACGACCATTTCAGCTTACAGCGGCAAAACGGCTTTTTCTTTTAATTCGCTCTATTCATTGCCGACAGTCATCGCTTTATTGGCGGTGGTTCTTCTGATGGCGCAGCAATTCGCCGGAGCTTTCCGGGACAATGAAGTCCTCTCACGGAAATTAGTCAAAATCGACCAACTGAAAGATGAATTTATCGCCAAAACTTCACACGAATTCAAGACGCCGCTGAACAGCATTATTAATATATGCCAAACCCTTGTAGCCGGCAGAAAAAAGAAGACGATAGAGGAAGAGAAAGAAAATATGCAGCTGATCATCCGTATGGGCTACAGACTTTCTGATCTCGTAAATGATATTCTTGATTTGGAAAAAATGAAGCAGGGTATGCTGCAGATTCGTCCGGTTCCCGTCGATGTGCATGCCGTCATATGCAGTGAGATGAACTTCTACCGGCTTTTATCCAAACATAAAAAACTTGCCATTCTTAATCATGTGCCGGACGGCCTCCCTTTGGTGCTTGCAGATGAAAACCGATTCCGGCAAATCTTAACCAATCTTATTGAAAACGCAATCAAGTACACATCTGAGGGGAACATTATTCTTTCTGCTGAAAGCCTGAATGACAAAATGATTCAAATCACGGTGGCCGATACCGGCAGCGGCATTCCTGCGGCTGATCTTGAAACCATTTTTGATTCTTTTCAGCAAGCAGGAGGGACGGAAGAAGATGGAACGGGTTTAGGTTTAAGTATTGTGAAACAGCTCGTCAATCTCCAAAACGGGGACATCTGGGCGGAGTCAGCGGCGGCGCAAGGATCAGCCTTTCATTTTACGTTACCCGCCGCTCAAATTGATTCTTTACCGGAAGCAAAGACCGAACTTCCTAAATCACAGCCCGGGCAGAGAATGTCGGATATTTCGCTGGTCACGCCTTATCACTCAGAAAAAATCGAGGCTCCGACGATTCTGATCGTCGACGATAACATCGAGAGTTTGAAAATTTTAACGGATATGCTGGAAGGTGTTCCTTATAACGTAATCGCAGTAAAAAGCGGAAAAGAGGCGCTTCAAGCTGTCTCTTCCTCGAAGCTTGACTTGGTCATATTAGACTTGATGATGCCCGACATGACAGGTTTTGAAGTCTGCACAAACATCCGCGAAAGATTCAGCATGGTCGATCTGCCGGTTCTTATCGTTACAGCAGCCATTATCAGCCATGACAAATACAAGGCGTTTCATGCCGGAGCAAACGACATCTTACAAAAGCCTTATCATTACTCTGAATTCACCGCGCGTATTAAAAATTTAATTTTGATGAAGCATACGGCTCACCAAGCCACAAATTTAGAAATGGCGTTTCTTCAGTCGCAGATTAAGCCTCATTTTCTTTACAATGTATTAAATACGATCATCGCGCTCAGCCATTTGGATATTGAAAAAGCACGGGAAACGACTGCTGCATTTACAAACTATTTAAGGATGAGTTTTGATTTTCAAAACACTTCGGACATCAGCTCATTCAGAAACGAACTTTCTATCATTACGTCATATCTTTCTATAGAAAAAACACGCTTCGGCAAACGGCTTGATATCCTTTTTGATATTGAACAGGACATTGACTTCCCCCTTCCGCCTTTAATGATACAGCCATTGGTGGAAAACGCCGTTCATCACGGGATCAGTAAGAAAAGAGGCGGCGGACGGATAAAGCTGACAGCGAAAAAACAAGGCGAAAACACATATTTAATCAAAGTGGAGGATAATGGAACCGGCATCATGCCGGACATACAGAAAGATATTTTGTCTTCTGATGTTAATCGCAGTGTCGGCCTGAAAAATATCAATCGGCGGCTGAAGCATTTTTGCGGAAGCGAATTGACGATCACCAGCACCCCGGATGAGGGCACCGCTGTTTCGATGATGATTCACACTCCCGGCACAACGGATGACTCGAACTCACTAAAAACGTCTTCATTAAGATACTGATTAACTTCAGAAGGCTTGTAAATACTTCTGCCGGCTGTCGGGAAATTCCCGTCAGCCTTTATTTACCCAAAAAGTAA
Organism: Bacillus sp. SIMBA_026; assembly: GCF_046535335.1. Classification (NCBI taxonomy): domain Bacteria; kingdom Bacillati; phylum Bacillota; class Bacilli; order Caryophanales; family Bacillaceae; genus Bacillus; species Bacillus sp. SIMBA_026. The sequence continues at coordinate 64,875 of NZ_JAWRWX010000006.1, forward strand.
AAACAAAAAAGCTTGAAGAAAAAGTGATATCTTCTCCAAGCTTAAATGATACGCACCAGTCTGGCCGTTTTCACTTAAGAAATCGTAACTCCCGCGCTTGCATATCCCGCCACTGTATTAATAAGCGAAAGGCCTGTCGCAGTGGCTGAGAATACCATTAACAGCCGGGTTTGAGGAGTTACCGCAATGTTCAGCCCTGTCGTGATTCCGTTGCTGATGCTGCCGATTGACAATATGCCGGTGAGGGGAGGAGCTAAAGTGACGGATGCTCCGGGGATCGGCGTGAACGTATTGTTCGGCACTGTGGAACTGTATAATTGTGCGGTTATCGTAACGGTCGAGCCGACAAGCGACAACGCTGCGGTTGTACTGAAATAGGCGGCAATTGATGTAATGGTTCCGCTTCTCGGAGCAGAAAAAGCAAAGTTCAGCAGAGTCCCTCCGGCCCCGGTAAGATCAATTGCACCTCCCCCTCCGACATTGACGCCCGTCACAGAATTGCCGAAGCCGACAAGGCTCACCGTTCCGATTAATCCGCCGGCAATGGTCGTCACGGCAGTGGGAAGACCTGAAGCATAAGGAATGATCGCGCCTGCTCCGGTTACCCCGGTTGCACCAGTGATCCCGGTTGCTCCTGTTACTCCGGTCGCTCCGGTGAGCCCGGTTGCTCCGGTCGAGCCGGTTATCCCAGTTGCGCCGGTTAATCCGGTCGCTCCTGTTACTCCGGTCGCTCCGATTTCTCCCGTGGCTCCCGTTATCCCAGTTGCGCCGGTTAATCCGGTCGAGCCTGTTACTCCGGTAGTGCCAGTTTCTCCTGTTGTTCCTGTTATTCCAGTGGCGCCGGTGAGCCCGGTGGCTCCTGTTACCCCGGTTGCTCCCGTTATCCCAGTTGCTCCGGTATCCCCGGTTACTCCCGTTACCCCGGTGGCTCCCGTTACCCCAGTTGCACCGGTTAATCCGGTCGAGCCTGTTACTCCGGTGGCTCCCGTTATTCCGGTCGCTCCTGTTACTCCCGTTACCCCGGTTGCTCCTGTTGATCCCGTTACTCCAGTGACTCCGGTGGCGCCTGTTATTCCTGTCGC
>NZ_JAWRWX010000007.1:0-59759 GCF_046535335.1 Bacillus sp. SIMBA_026
AACACGGAAGTTAAGCTCTTCAGCGCCGATGGTAGTCGGGGGTTTCCCCCTGTGAGAGTAGGACGCCGCCAAGCTATATTATGGTAAAGGCAGCTCATGATGAGCTGCCTTTTTTGTGTTTTTCTGCATACATTATATAATATGAGAAACGTAACGATATGCCTTTTTGTAAAAGCAGGTTTTATGCTTGTGCAAAGTGGAAATAATAGAGATAGAGCGATACAGTTGAAAAATTTTGCGAAACACCTTATAGTAAGGTTAAAGTCAAATATAGTCAAAGTCAATAAAGGAGGGGGTTGAGTGGGACATAATATTTCTGACATCATTGAACAGTACTTGAAACAAGTATTAGATCAAAATGGCAAAGAAATTTTAGAGATCAAACGCAGTGAAATCGCTGATAAATTTCAATGTGTTCCTTCCCAAATAAATTATGTCATCAACACCAGATTTACAAGTGAAAGAGGATATATTGTTGAAAGTAAACGGGGAGGCGGCGGTTATATTCGTATTATCAAAATTAAAATGAATAACGAAGTCGTCCTCATCAATAATATTATTTCGCAGATTCATACCCACTTGTCCCAGGCAGCCTCTGATGACATTATTCTCAGACTGTTAGAGGACGGAGTTATTTCGGAAAGAGAAGCTAAAATGATGGTGAGTGTAATGGATCGTTCAGTTCTATATATTGATTTGCCCGAACGGGATGAACTAAGAGCCAGAATGATGAAAGCAATGCTCACATCTTTAAAACTAAAGTAAGCGGGTGAAAAGATTGATTTGTCAAGAATGCAATGAGAGACCGGCCACTTTTCACTTTACGAAAGTTGTTAATGGAGAAAAACAAGAAGTTCATATTTGTGAACAATGTGCAAAAGAAAATAGCGATTCATACAGTATAAGTGGAAACCAAGGGTTCTCGATCCATAATTTATTATCAGGGCTGCTGAATATGGAGTCTTCATTTCAAAACACCGGTTCTCAAATGTTCGGCTACTCAGAGCAAGGCACAGCTTGTAAGAAATGCGGTATGACGTTTCAGCAGCTGAGAAAAACAGGGCGTTTCGGCTGTGCGGAATGTTACGATACGTTCTACAGCCAAATTACGCCGATCTTGCGAAAAGTTCACAGCGGGAATACGGTGCATGCCGGGAAAATTCCAAAACGAATAGGCGGAAACCTGCATGTAAGACGGCAAATGGAAATGTTAAAAAAAGAACTTGAATCTTTAATACACCACGAAGAGTTTGAAAGAGCAGCGGAGGTCAGGGATCAGATCCGATCGTTAGAGCAGAAATTAAAAAGTAAAGACAGTGAGGGGGAACAAGGGTAATGTCGCTCAAGCATTTTATTCAGGACGCACTAAGCAATTGGATGAAGCAAAAGGGACCTGAAAGTGACATTGTACTCAGCAGCCGTATACGGTTGGCCCGAAACTTTGAAAATATAAAGTTTCCTGCCAGGTATACGAATGAAGAAGCCTCATCCATCATTCAGCAATTCGAAGATCATTTTTCAGGGAAAGAACTGCCTGATATCGGTCAATTTCATTTAATCAGAATGAGTGAAGCTCAGCCTTTGGAAAAACGGGTGCTGATGGAGAAACATCTGATCAGCCCGAATTTAACGGAATCCCCTTTTGGCGGCTGTCTGCTTTCTGAAAATGAAGAAGTCAGCATTATGTTAAATGAAGAAGATCATATCAGAATTCAATGCCTCTTCCCCGGCTTCCAGCTTCTCAATGCTATAAAAGCGGCAAACCAGGTTGATGACTGGATTGAGGAGAAAGTGGATTACGCCTTTGGAGAGAAGAGAGGATACTTAACAAGCTGTCCTACAAATGTAGGGACGGGACTAAGGGCTTCAGTCATGATGCATTTGCCGGGCCTTGTATTAACTAGGCAAATGAATCGAATTATACCGGCAATTAACCAATTAGGCTTAGTTGTTAGAGGAATTTACGGTGAAGGCAGCGAAGCATTAGGAAATATCTTTCAAATTTCAAATCAAATCACACTCGGAAAATCAGAACAGGACATTGTAGATGATTTAAACAGTGTGGCTGCCCAGCTGATTGAGCAGGAACGTTCAGCCCGAGAAGCGCTTTACCAAACCTCGAAAATTGAATTGGAGGACCGGGTATTCAGATCTTACGGTGTTTTATCCAACTGCCGTATGATTGAATCAAAGGAAACGGCGAAATGCCTTTCTGACGTTCGGCTGGGGATAGACCTTGGAATCATCAAAGGGCTATCAAGCAATATACTTAATGAACTGATGATTTTGACACAGCCGGGTTTTCTCCAGCAATATTCGGGCGGTGCATTACGGCCGAACGAAAGAGACGCGAGAAGAGCAGCTCTTATCAGGGAAAGGCTGCATTTAGAAATGAGTGCAAATAGACAGGAGGATGATTCGATATGATGTTTGGAAGGTTTACAGAGCGAGCTCAAAAGGTATTGGCACTGGCACAGGAAGAAGCACTGCGCTTAGGCCATAACAATATTGGAACTGAACATATCTTATTAGGTCTGGTTCGTGAAGGAGAAGGGATTGCAGCTAAAGCACTCCAAGCACTCGGACTCGGTTCGGATAAAATTCAGAAAGAAGTGGAGAGCTTAATCGGACGGGGACAGGAAATGTCTCAAACGATTCATTATACGCCAAGAGCAAAAAAAGTCATTGAGCTCAGCATGGATGAAGCCAGAAAGCTAGGACATTCTTATGTGGGAACAGAACACATACTTCTCGGACTGATTCGTGAAGGAGAAGGCGTGGCCGCGAGAGTTCTGAATAATCTCGGTGTCAGCTTGAATAAGGCGAGACAGCAAGTGCTGCAGCTTCTGGGAAGCAATGAGACGGGGTCTTCTGCATCCGGTACGAACAGCAATGCAAACACGCCGACGCTTGACAGTCTGGCTCGTGATTTAACCGCGATTGCGAAGGAAGACAGTCTTGATCCGGTTATCGGCCGAAGCAAAGAAATTCAGCGTGTTATTGAGGTATTAAGCCGCAGAACGAAGAATAACCCCGTTCTTATCGGGGAACCGGGTGTAGGTAAAACTGCGATTGCTGAAGGCCTCGCACAGCAGATCATCAATAATGAAGTGCCGGAAATTTTACGTGATAAACGCGTAATGACATTAGACATGGGTACGGTTGTAGCCGGTACGAAATACCGCGGAGAATTTGAAGACCGCTTGAAAAAAGTAATGGATGAAATACGTCAGGCCGGCAATATTATTTTATTCATTGACGAACTGCATACACTGATCGGAGCGGGGGGAGCAGAAGGTGCGATTGACGCATCGAATATCTTAAAACCTTCACTGGCCCGCGGAGAGCTTCAATGCATCGGTGCGACAACGCTTGATGAATACCGTAAATATATCGAAAAAGACGCCGCTCTGGAGCGCCGTTTCCAGCCGATTCAGGTGGATCAGCCGTCAGCCGATGAAAGCATTCAAATTTTAAAAGGGCTCCGTGACCGCTATGAAGCGCATCACCGCGTATCCATTACCGATGAAGCGATTGAAGCGGCGGTAAAATTGTCCGACCGTTATATTTCTGACCGCTTCCTTCCGGATAAAGCGATCGATTTAATTGATGAAGCCGGTTCAAAAGTGCGTCTCCGTTCTTTCACAACACCTCCGAACTTAAAAGAGCTTGAGCAGAAACTCGATGAAGTTCGCAAGGAAAAAGACGCTGCCGTTCAGAGCCAGGAGTTTGAAAAAGCGGCTTCCCTTCGTGATACGGAGCAGCGCCTGAGAGAACAGGTGGAAGACACGAAAAAAACGTGGAAAGAAAAACAAGGCCAGGAGAACTCCGAAGTTTCTGTAGAGGATATTGCGATGGTTGTATCCAGCTGGACCGGGGTGCCTGTATCTAAAATTGCCCAAACGGAAACAGATAAGCTTCTCAATATGGAAAACATTCTGCACTCCCGCGTCATCGGCCAGGATGAAGCTGTTGTAGCCGTTGCAAAGGCCGTCAGACGTGCAAGAGCCGGTCTGAAGGACCCGAAACGCCCGATTGGTTCATTCATCTTCTTAGGCCCTACAGGCGTTGGGAAGACAGAGCTGGCACGAGCGCTGGCGGAATCCATTTTCGGTGATGAGGAAGCGATGATCAGAGTGGATATGTCCGAATACATGGAGAAACACTCGACTTCACGTCTTGTCGGTTCTCCTCCGGGATATGTCGGCTATGATGAAGGCGGCCAGCTGACAGAAAAAGTGAGAAGAAAACCTTACTCTGTCGTACTGCTTGATGAAATTGAAAAAGCGCATCCTGATGTGTTTAACATACTCCTGCAAGTGCTTGAAGACGGACGCTTGACTGATTCAAAAGGACGCACTGTGGATTTCCGCAACACGATCCTGATTATGACGTCAAACGTCGGAGCGAGCGAGCTGAAACGCAACAAATATGTGGGCTTCAATGTGCAGGATGAATCACAAAACCATAAAGACATGAAAGACAAAGTCATGGGAGAGCTGAAGCGTGCCTTCAGACCTGAGTTTATCAACCGGATTGACGAAATTATCGTCTTCCACTCCCTTGAGAAAAAACATCTTACAGACATCGTGTCGCTTATGTCTGATCAGTTAACAAAACGTCTGAAAGAACAAGATCTCTCTATCGAGCTGACGGATGCTGCAAAAGCAAAAGTGGCAGAAGAGGGCGTCGATTTGGAATACGGCGCACGTCCGCTAAGAAGAGCGATTCAAAAGCATGTGGAGGACCGGTTATCAGAAGAACTCCTCAGAGGCAATATTGATAAAGGCCAGCACATTGTTCTTGATGTTGAGGACGGCGAATTTGTCGTAAAAACAACTGCTAAAACGAACTAATATAGTGACAAACATGAGGCATACGTAAGCGAGTGTATGCCTCACTTTGTTATATAGAGAAATATTCGATAAGGAAGAGGTCTTACAACATATATGGCTAAATCAAAAACAAAATTCATCTGCCACTCATGCGGTTATGAATCCGCAAAGTGGATGGGAAAGTGCCCGGGCTGCGGGGCTTGGAATACAATGGTGGAAGAAACCATAAAAAAAGCGCCGGCGAATCGGCGGGCGGCTTTCTCCCACTCCGTTCAAACCGTCCAGAAACCATCACCCATTACATCAATTGAAACATCAGAAGAACCCCGCGTTCACACAAAGCTCGAAGAATTCAACAGAGTGCTTGGCGGCGGCGTTGTGAAAGGCTCGTTAGTATTGATCGGCGGCGATCCCGGCATCGGAAAATCAACGCTCCTTCTCCAAGTATCCGCACAATTAGCTGATACGGCCGGCAGCGTGCTTTACATTTCAGGGGAAGAATCCGTGAAGCAAACGAAGCTGCGCGCCGACAGACTTGGAATCAACAGCCAAATGTTACATGTTTTATCTGAAACCGATATGGAGTATATTTCGTCTGCTATACAAGAGATGAAACCCGCATTTGTTGTCGTAGACTCCATTCAGACCGTTTACCAAAGTGATATCACCTCGGCTCCCGGCAGTGTATCACAAGTAAGAGAGTGTACGGCCGAATTGATGAAAATCGCGAAAACAAACGGCATACCTATTTTTATCGTCGGGCACGTCACAAAAGAAGGATCGATCGCAGGGCCGAGATTGCTTGAGCACATGGTCGATACCGTTCTATACTTTGAAGGAGAGCGGCACCATACATTCCGTATTTTGCGGGCCGTAAAAAACCGTTTCGGCTCCACAAATGAAATGGGCATCTTTGAAATGCGGGAAGAGGGGCTTACGGAAGTGCTGAACCCTTCTGAAATTTTCTTGGAAGAGCGTTCTGCCGGGGCATCGGGTTCGAGTATCGTTGCGTCAATGGAAGGAACGAGACCGATCCTGGTTGAAATCCAGGCGCTCATATCACCGACCAGTTTTGGAAACCCGCGCCGCATGGCTACAGGCATTGACCACAACAGGGTGTCGTTAATTATGGCTGTGCTTGAGAAGCGGGTGGGTCTTTTGCTTCAAAATCAAGATGCATATTTAAAGGTCGCCGGCGGGGTCAAACTGGATGAACCGGCGATTGATTTGGCAGTAGCCGTCAGCATTGCCTCAAGCTTCAGAGATACACCGCCGAATCCCGCAGATTGCTTTATCGGTGAAGTGGGTCTGACAGGAGAAGTCCGCAGGGTGTCAAGAATCGAACAGCGCGTAAAAGAAGCGGCAAAACTCGGCTTCAAGCGTATGATCATACCTGAGGCGAATGCAGATGGGTGGACAATACCAAAAGGGATTGAGGTTGTCGGAGTAGCAAATGTTGCAGAAGCGCTTCGTACTTCATTAGGAGGATCATAATAGATGGAAAAAGAGAAAAAAGGGGCGAAACAAGAGCTTGACCTGTCTGCAATTCTGCAGTTCGTTGCACCGGGCACCCCGCTCAGAGCCGGGATAGAGAATGTACTTCGGGCAAATACAGGCGGCCTGATTGTTGTCGGATACAATGATAAGGTAAAGCAAGTCGTGGATGGCGGTTTTCATATTAATACATCATTTGCGCCCGCTCACTTATACGAGCTGGCCAAAATGGACGGTGCCATTATTTTAAGTGATTCCGGCCAGAAAATTCTTTATGCGAATACGCAGCTTATGCCGGAAGCGACCATTTCTTCTTCAGAAACGGGGATGAGGCACCGTACGGCGGAACGGGTGGCGAAGCAGACCGGCTGTCTCGTCATCGCCATTTCAGAGCGCAGAAATGTCATTACGTTATATCAGGACAGCATGAAGTACACACTAAAGGACATAGGATTTATTTTAACAAAGGCAAATCAGGCCATTCAAACGCTTGAGAAGTATAAAACCATTTTAGACAAAACGATTACGGCTTTAAACGCATTAGAGTTTGAGGAGCTTGTGACATTCAGTGACGTGCTGTCCGTCATGCATCGATATGAAATGGTGCTCCGAATAAAAAATGAAATCAATATGTATATTAAAGAACTCGGAACGGAAGGCCACTTAATCCGTCTGCAGGTGATTGAACTGATTACGGACATGGAAGAAGAGGCGGCACTTTTCATCAAAGACTATGTCAAAGAAAAAATCAAAGATCCGTTCGTGCTGTTAAAAGAGCTTCAGGATATGTCCAGCTATGATCTGCTTGATGACTCCATTCTGTTTAAGCTGCTTGGATATCCGGCTTCTACCAATATTGATGATTATGTGCTCCCGAGAGGATACAGGCTGCTGAACAAAATTCCGCGTCTGCCGATGCCGATTGTTGAAAATGTGGTTGAGGCGTTCGGGTTTTTGCCAAGCATAACGGAAGCCACTGTAGAAGAGCTTGATGATGTTGAGGGTATCGGCGAAGTGCGCGCCAAAAAAATCAAAAAAGGCTTAAAACGCCTTCAGGAAAAACACTATATAGATAGACAGCTTTAAGAATCGCTTAAACCTGTCGGAATCCGGGTATATTATTGTTAGTTTTTGTTTATTCTGAATTTGTAGGCTCTGACAGTCTGCTGAAAAAATGCTACTTAAAAGGAGGTGGAGGTATGTTAAAACGAATAGTTCAGGCGTTCTTCATTATTGTGGGCGGCGTTGTCGGTATCTTTTTAATACCTGAATTGTTTGTGCTGTCAAATATACAGGACATACCTTTAATAACAAACGCATATACGTCTGCTGCAATTGGTGCTATTATCTTTTTTCTCATCAGTATATGGACGACAGAATATGTGATTAATTGGGTAAAATGGATTGAAGATTCTTTGCTGAGAGCTCCGGTGCCGGATCTGTTATTCGGGAGTCTCGGATTGGTTTTTGGACTTATCATCGCATATCTCATTGTAAACGTGATTCCGCTGGACAATATTCCGTACCGTATATTCAGCACCATCATTCCGGTCTTTCTGGCTTTCTTTCTCGGTTATCTGGGCTTCCAAGTCGGATTTAAGAAAAAGGATGAACTGATCAGTCTTTTCTCCATTTCTGCAAGAATGCAGAAGAAAAAGGGAAGTGCTGATGAGGAGCAGGAGGAACAGGATAAAAGGCTGAAAATCTTGGATACAAGTGTTATTATTGATGGGAGAATTGCAGATATTTGTCAGACGGGCTTTTTAGAAGGCGTCATTGTCATTCCTCAATTTGTGCTGGAGGAATTACAGCATATCGCTGATTCTTCAGATGTTTTAAAACGTAACAGAGGACGCCGCGGTCTGGATATCTTGAATCGCATTCAAAAGGAACTGGATATTACGGTTGAAATTTATGAAGGCGACTTCGAGGACATTCAGGAGGTTGACAGCAAGCTTGTCAAACTTGCGAAGCTGACATCCGGCGTCGTTGTGACGAATGATTTTAATTTAAATAAAGTATGTGAGCTTCAGAAGGTTGCGGTACTGAATATTAATGACCTTGCAAACGCGGTGAAGCCGGTTGTGCTTCCGGGCGAAGAGATGAATGTGCAGGTGATTAAGGACGGGAAAGAGCATAATCAAGGTGTGGCTTACTTGGATGACGGGACGATGATTGTTGTGGAAGAAGGCCGCAATTATATAGGGAAACATATTGATGTGCTCGTAACCAGCGTACTGCAGACAGCGGCGGGACGAATGATTTTTGCCAAGCCCAAGCTGCTTGAGAAAGCTCTTTAAGAGGGAGTTCATATGGAGTATGTTGTCATTATTCCGGCTGCCGGACAAGGAAAACGGATGAAGGCCGGAAAAAATAAGCTGTTCATCAGCTTAAAAGGTGCGCCTGTTATTATACACACACTGCGGGTTTTTGAAGGCCACGCACCCTGTCAGAAAATAATCCTGGTGATAAACGAGAGTGAACGGGAAGATTTTCGCCAGCTGCTGGCCCAATTTCCGATTCAGACGGAAATTGAGCTTGTTACCGGGGGTGCGGAGCGTCAGCACAGTGTATTCGAAGGACTGAAAGTGATTGATAAGGAATCGGTCGTCCTTGTTCATGACGGAGCGCGCCCGTTTGTCACACATCAGCATATCGATAAGCTCGTTGAAACAGCAGAGGAGGCGGGAGCGGCTGTCCTGGCTGTTCCTGTGAAAGACACGATAAAACGGGCGGAAGGCTCCCGGGTTGCGGAGACCTTTGATCGTTCAAGCTTGTGGGCCGTTCAAACGCCGCAAGCTTTTCGTCTTTCTTTATTGAAGACGGCGCATATGGAAGCGGAAAACAAAGGCTTCTTAGGTACGGATGACGCCAGCCTCGTCGAGCGTCTTGATGGATATCAGGTGAGTATCGTTGAAGGCAGCTATACCAATATTAAGCTGACAACGCCGGATGACCTGATATTTGCGGAAGCAATCATGAAAGCGGAAAGTGGGAATCATAATGTTTAGAATCGGACAAGGATTTGATGTGCATCAATTAACGGAAGGCCGTCCTCTCATCATCGGCGGAATTGAAATTCCTTATGAAAAGGGGCTGCTCGGACATTCAGATGCTGATGTATTGCTGCATACAGTCGCAGACGCGTGTCTCGGAGCGGCAGGTGAAGGAGATATCGGCAAGCATTTCCCGGATACTGATCCGGAATTCAAGGATGCGGATTCTTTTAAGCTGCTTCAGCATGTCTGGAACATTGTTAAAGAAAAAGGATACGTACTCGGAAATATAGACTGCACGATTATTGCGCAAAAGCCGAAAATGGCGCCGCATATTGATGCTATGAGAAAACGGATAGCGGAAGGCCTTGAGGCGGACGTCTCTCAAGTAAACGTAAAAGCGACGACGACTGAAAAGCTCGGGTTTACCGGAAGAGCCGAAGGAATTGCCGCTCAGGCGACCGTTCTGATCCAAAAAGCCTGATCATTGTTTTGATGCCCGGTCTATTTGGTGGTAGAATAGATACATATATTCGGCTAGAGGCTACAGACGAGATGAAAGGAAGTATTTGAACATGGGAAATGAAGTACGCGTTCGTTATGCACCGAGTCCGACCGGACATTTGCATATCGGTAACGCCAGAACAGCGCTTTTTAACTATTTATTTGCCCGCAGCCAAGGCGGAAAGTTTATTATCCGGATTGAGGATACGGACAAAAAGCGAAATATTGAATGCGGAGAGCAAAGCCAGCTCAACTATTTGAAATGGCTCGGCATGGACTGGGATGAAAGTGTGGATATCGGCGGAGAATACGGCCCGTACCGCCAGTCTGAGCGTAACGACATTTACAAAAAGTACTATGAAGAGCTTCTTGAAAAAGGGCTTGCTTATAAATGTTTCTGTACGGAAGAAGAACTTGAGAAAGAACGTGAAGAGCAAATCGCCCGCGGGGAAATGCCCCGCTATTCCGGCAAACACAGAAACCTGACTCAGGAAGAGCAGGAGCAGTTTTTAGCCGAAGGCAGACAGCCGAGCATCCGTTTCCGGGTGCCGGAAGGGAAAATCATCGCATTTAACGATATCGTAAAAGGTGAGATTTCTTTTGAATCAGACGGCATCGGCGACTTTGTCATCGTCAAAAAAGACGGAACACCGACGTATAACTTTGCTGTCGCGATTGACGATTACTTAATGAAAATGACGCACGTGCTCCGCGGTGAGGATCACATTTCAAATACACCGAAACAGATCATGATTTTCCAGGCATTCGGCTGGGATGTTCCTGTCTTCGGACATATGACGCTTATCGTAAACGAAAGCCGCAAAAAATTAAGTAAACGTGATGAATCAATTATCCAGTTTATTGAGCAGTATGATGAGCTGGGTTACCTGCCTGAAGCGCTGTTTAACTTTATCGGACTTCTCGGCTGGTCTCCCGTCGGTGAAGAAGAGCTTTTCACAAGGGAACAATTCATTGAAATTTTTGATGTAAATCGTTTGTCTAAGTCACCGGCTCTGTTTGATATGCATAAACTGAAATGGGTCAACAACCAATACGTCAAAGCGCTGGATCTTGATCAAGTGGTTGAGCTGACCCTGCCGCACCTGCAAAAAGCTGGAAAAGTCGGCACTGAGCTTTCTGCCGAGGAGCAGGAATGGGTTCGTAAATTAATCTCTCTTTACCATGAGCAATTGAGCTACGGAGCTGAAATTGTCGAGCTGACTGATTTGTTCTTTAAAGATGAGATCGAGTATAATCAAGAGGCAAAAGCCGTTCTGGAAGAAGAACAGGTGCCTGAAGTGCTCAGCGTATTTGCTGCGAAGCTTGAAGAGCTTGAAGAATTTACGCCTGAGCTGATCAAAGCCTCAATCAAAGCTGTTCAGAAAGAAACAGGCCATAAAGGCAAAAAGCTGTTCATGCCGATTCGTGTAGCGGTTACCGGTCAGACACACGGTCCTGAGCTTCCGCAGGCCATTGAGCTGATTGGCAGAGAAACAGCCGTCAGACGCCTGAAAAGCATTTAAATATACGATTGTTGACAGGGAAGAGTATAAAACAATGACCATTACAGAAAGAATCTTCATCGGCTGAGAGAGATTCATGCGTCATGTTTTAGAAGTGCGCCCTTAAGACCTTTGAAGAACATTTCTGCGGAAATCAGTATTTAAAGGCGGCCGCCGCCGTTACCGGCTTTTAAGTTGGGAAAACAGTGACTTGTTTTTCAAACAGAGTGGAACCGCGCGGTAAAAGCGTCTCTGTCATGTTTACATGCAGAGGCGCTTTTTTTATAGGCGGAAAAACAGACTGGAGCGGGGAGAGAATGGGGGGAAGCATGTGTTTTTTAAAATGCTAAAAGAAGACATAGATACAGTGTTCGATCAAGATCCGGCAGCAAGAAGCTATTTCGAAGTTGTTTTAACTTATTCTGGTTTACATGCTATATGGGCGCATCGGATTGCACATGCTTTATATAAACGGAGATTTTTCTTCCTGGCGCGCCTGATATCACAGATTGCCCGTTTCTTTACCGGAATTGAAATCCATCCCGGCGCGACCATCGGGAGAAGGTTTTTCATTGACCACGGTATGGGGGTCGTCATAGGGGAAACATGTGAAATCGGCAATAACGTGACGGTATTCCAAGGTGTCACTCTCGGGGGAACGGGAAAAGAAAAGGGGAAGCGGCATCCGACCATAAAAGATGATGCTTTAATTGCAACCGGAGCGAAGGTGCTCGGCTCTATTACGGTCGGGCAGGGTTCTAAAGTAGGGGCCGGCTCCGTTGTGCTTCGTGATGTTCCCGACTTTTCGACCGTTGTCGGCATACCGGGGAAAGTCGTCATTCAGAACGGAAGAAAAATCAAACGCGATCTCAATCACCAAGACTTGCCCGATCCGGTTGCTGACCGGTTTAGAGCATTGGAGCAGCAGATTTTTGAACTGCAGGCTGAACTGGAAGATAAAAAAGAAAGGATCAACCAAAAATGACCATTACACTTTATAATACATTGACACGGAAAAAAGAAACATTCGTTCCTCTTGAGGAAGGCAAAGTAAAAATGTACGTGTGCGGACCGACTGTATACAACTATATTCATATCGGAAACGCCCGTCCGGCGATTGTGTATGATACCGTACGCAACTATTTAGAGTATAAAGGATATGATGTTCAATACGTATCGAATTTCACCGATGTTGACGACAAACTGATTAAGGCCGCCAACGAGCTCGGTGAGGACGTCCCGGCCGTTTCTGAACGGTTCATTAAAGCGTATTTTGAAGACGTGGGCGCCCTCGGATGCCGGAAAGCGGATCTTCACCCCCGGGTCATGGAAAACATGGACGCCATTATTGAATTTGTCAGCGAGCTGATTAAAAAAGGCTACGCTTATGAATCAGAAGGCGACGTCTATTTCAAAACAAGGGCCTTCGAAGGCTACGGCAAGCTATCCCAGCAATCAATTGATGAACTCAGATCAGGCGCGCGTATCCGTGTCGGCGAGAAGAAAGAGGATGCGCTGGACTTTGCTCTTTGGAAAGCTGCTAAGGACGGAGAAATTTCATGGGATAGCCCTTGGGGAAAAGGCCGCCCAGGCTGGCATATTGAATGCTCCGCAATGGTGAAAAAGTATTTGGGTGACGAAATCGATATTCATGCCGGCGGTCAGGACCTGACATTCCCGCACCATGAAAACGAAATCGCCCAATCTGAAGCATTAACAGGCAAGACATTCGCAAAATACTGGCTTCACAACGGATATATCAATATCGATAATGAGAAGATGTCAAAATCTCTCGGCAACTTTGTTTTGGTGCACGATATCATTAAGCAATATGACCCGCAGCTTTTGAGATTTTTCATGCTGTCCGTTCATTACCGCCACCCGATCAACTATTCGGAAGAGCTGCTTGAGAAAACAAAAAACGCGTTTAACCGCCTGAAGACGGCCTATAGTAATTTAAACCATCGTTTGATTAGCAGCACGAATCTGACTGACAATGATGAGGAATGGCTCGCTAAAATCGAAGAGCACCGCACTGCGTTTGAAGAAGCAATGGATGATGATTTTAATACGGCGAATGCGATTTCCGTTTGGTTTGATCTGGCGAAGCTCGCCAATTACTACATGCAGGAAGACAATACGGCGGATCACGTCATTAAAGCCTTTATCAGCATGTTTGACAGAATCGGATCTGTTCTCGGACTTACGCTCGGCGAAGAAGAGCTTGTCGACGAAGAGATTGAAGAGTTGATTGAGAAGAGAAATGAAGCCCGCCGCAATCGCGATTTTGCTTTGTCAGACCAGATTCGCGATCAGCTGAAAAGCATGAATATCATTCTTGAAGATACGGCCCAGGGAACTCGCTGGAAGCGGGGAGAGTAAGCGGATGCTTCAATTTGAACAAATCAAAGATTCAAAGCAGTTAAACGGTCTTGCGCTTGCTTATATGGGTGATGCCATTTTTGAAATATACGTCCGGCATCACCTGCTTAAGCAGGGCTTTACGAAACCGAATGACCTTCATAAGAAGGCGAGCCGGATTGTATCGGCAAAATCACAGGCAGACATATTGTTCCGCCTTCAGGACGAATCCTTTTTCACGGAGGAAGAGGAAGCCGTGCTGAGAAGAGGCAGAAACGCGAAATCAGGGACGACGCCTAAAAACACAGATGTACAGACGTACCGCCATAGTACAGCTTTTGAGGCTTTACTCGGATACCTTTTTCTTGAGAAAAGAGAAGAAAGACTGAATCAGCTGATTGCTGAGGCTATACAAGTCGGGACGTCAGGGAGGAAAACAAATGAGTCAGCAACATGATTACGTCATAGGAAAAAACGCTGTGATTGAGACGTTAAAGTCAGATCGCAAGCTGTATAAGTTATGGATGGCGGAAAACACAGTAAAAGGACAGGCGCAGCAAGTTATGGAGCTTGCTAAAAAGCGCGGCGTCACCATTCAATTTGTACCGAGGAAAAAACTCGATCAGATGGTGGAGGGGCAGCATCAGGGTGTTGTCGCCCAAGTGGCGGCATATGAATATGCACAATTAGACGAATTATATAAAAGAGCGGAAGAGAGAAACGAACAGCCTTTCTTTCTCATACTGGACGAGCTGGAAGACCCTCATAATCTCGGTTCCATCATGAGAACGGCTGACGCTGTCGGTGCACACGGCATCGTGATTCCGAAACGCAGAGCGGTCGGACTGACTTCGACAGTCGCAAAAGCTTCGACCGGTGCGATTGAACACATTCCCGTCGTGAAGGTGACCAACCTTGCCCGGACACTTGATGAAATGAAGGAGCGGGGGATTTGGGTCGTCGGAACGGATGCATCCGCCCGGGAAGACTACCGCTCTATGGACGGCAAGATGCCTTTGGCGCTCGTTATCGGAAGCGAAGGCAGAGGAATGGGCCGGCTTGTGAAAGAGAAATGTGATTTTCTCATTAAGCTTCCGATGGCCGGAAAAGTCACGTCTTTGAATGCGTCGGTAGCGGCCGGCCTTCTCATGTATGAAGTCTACCGGAAGCGCAATCCTTTAGGGGAATGAAGACAGATGGACATCCTGTTAGTAGACGGATACAACATGATTGGAGCTTGGCCGCAGCTAAAGGATTTAAAAGCGAACAGTTTTGAAGAAGCGAGAGATGTACTGATCCAGAAGATGGCGGAATATCAGTCCTACACGGGAATCAGAGTCATTGTGGTGTTTGACGCACACCTGGTAAAAGGCATAGAGAAAAAACAAACGAATCACAGAGTCGAAGTGATTTTCACACGGGAGAATGAGACGGCGGATGAGCGGATCGAGAAGCTTGCCCAGGCGCTGAATAATATTGCGACACAGATTCATGTCGCAACTTCCGATTATACGGAGCAGTGGGCGATTTTCGGACAAGGGGCTCTCCGCAAATCCGCCCGGGAGCTCCTGAGGGAAGTGGATACGATAGAACGCCGGATTCAAAGGCGGGTTTCAAAGATCACTTCTGAAAAACCACCGGGTAAAATCGAGCTGTCCGAAGAGGTTTTGAAAACGTTTGAAAAGTGGCGCCGAGGCGGTCTGGATTAGGTTGACGCTTTTTCGCCCATTAATGTATAATATTTCTATCTACGTGCGCCGGGGGGATCGCAGTGAATCTACAGAACAGCAAGGGAAAGTTCAACAAAGTGCAATTTTGCCAGTTGGAGGACGAGCAGGTCATTGAAAAGGTTCATGTTGGGGATAGTGATGCGTTAGATTACTTGATTACGAAGTACCGTAATTTTGTACGGGCGAAAGCAAGGTCTTATTTTTTAATAGGGGCCGACAGAGAAGATATTGTACAGGAAGGGATGATAGGCTTATATAAGTCTATCCGAGACTTTAGAGAGGACAAGCTTACTTCATTTAAAGCTTTTGCAGAATTATGCATTACCCGCCAGATTATTACCGCAATAAAGACAGCTACCCGTCAGAAACACATTCCTTTAAATTCCTATGTTTCTTTAGACAAACCTATTTTTGATGAAGAATCTGACAGAACACTGCTTGATGTCATTTCAGGTGCTAAAACGTTAAATCCTGAAGAGATGATTATTAATCAGGAAGAATTTGATGATATCGAAATGAAAATGGGAGAACTGCTGAGCGATCTGGAGAGAAAGGTGCTTGTTTTGTACTTGGACGGAAGAAGTTACCAAGAGATTTCAGATGACTTAAACCGACACGTAAAATCAATCGATAATGCCCTGCAGCGCGTGAAGCGCAAGCTTGAAAAGTATTTAGAAATAAGAGAGATCAGCCTGTAGCAGGTTTCTGTGTCATATTGACAGAATTTTTCTGACTGTGCTATTTTATTAAGATAAATGAATGTTTAGGAAAAGGTGTAACGACATGAGAAAAAAGATTACGCTGGCATGCAAAACATGCGGAAATCGTAATTATACGACAATGAAAAGCTCTGCATCAGCGGCTGAGCGGTTAGAAGTTAAGAAGTACTGCAGCACTTGCAATTCACATACAGCTCATTTAGAAACAAAATAGTGTTCGCTTTTTAAATTGTGGAGGTCTTTTACATGCGCATGATGAGTTTCTTTAAAGATGTTGGGAAAGAAATGAAAAAGGTTAGCTGGCCTAAAGGCAAAGAGTTAACGCGCTATACAATCACGGTGATTTCAACGGTTATCTTTTTTGTTATCTTTTTTGCCCTCCTTGATACAGGAATTTCTCAATTAATTCGTTTAATAGTTGAATAATGATCAGCAATACGTGCTATAATAGATCATAATATCGTTTGCCAAAACCCGTTCAGCGGGTTTTTTATTGTGTTGTTGAAAAAGGATTCATAGGCCCTGAGCCTATTTTTTGTTTTACACTTCATTTTTAAATGCGGGGAGGGAAGGACTGCAGAGTCCTGATAGAATGGAAAAGAATTGGTATGTTGTTCATACGTATTCCGGTTATGAAAATAAAGTAAAAGCAAACCTTGAAAAACGTGTGGAATCAATGGGAATGCAGGATAAAATTTTCCGCGTTGTCGTCCCTGAAGAAGAAGAGACTGATATTAAGAACGGCAAGAAAAAAGTAGTCAAAAAGAAAGTGTTCCCGGGTTATGTGCTTGTTGAAATCGTCATGACTGATGATTCCTGGTATGTGGTCCGCAACACGCCGGGCGTTACCGGATTCGTCGGATCAGCCGGTTCAGGCTCAAAGCCGACTCCGCTTCTTCCTGGCGAAGCGGAAACCATCTTAAAACGCATGGGCATGGATGAGCGGAAAACCGACATTGATTTTGAATTGAATGAGACAGTCAAAGTCATAGACGGACCTTTCGCCAACTTTACAGGATCAATTGAAGAGATTGATTATGATAAGAGCAAAGTGAAAGTATTCGTTAACATGTTCGGCCGTGAAACGCCGGTTGAACTGGAATTTACCCAGATCGACAAATTGTAATGTGAAAAAACTTGAAATTGCTATATATTAATGATAATATAGCAAAGGTACGTCTTGGACTAATCCAAGGCAGCTAGCTTGATATTTCGTCATTCATATAAAGAATGAAACCTTGAGTGGGAGGGTTTACCCTATTACCACATCACGGACTTAAGGAGGTGTGTCTCGTGGCTAAAAAAGTAGTAAAAGTTGTAAAATTGCAAATTCCTGCTGGAAAAGCTAACCCAGCGCCGCCAGTTGGACCTGCACTAGGTCAAGCCGGTGTAAATATCATGGGATTCTGTAAGGAGTTTAACGCTCGTACAGCTGACCAAGCTGGTTTAATCATTCCTGTTGAAATTTCGGTTTACGAAGACCGTTCATTTACATTTATTACAAAAACTCCGCCTGCTGCAGTATTGCTTAAAAAAGCAGCTGGAATTGAGTCTGGTTCTGGTGAACCAAACCGTAATAAAGTGGCAACCGTTAAGCGCGATA
Organism: Bacillus sp. SIMBA_026; assembly: GCF_046535335.1. Taxonomy (NCBI): domain Bacteria; kingdom Bacillati; phylum Bacillota; class Bacilli; order Caryophanales; family Bacillaceae; genus Bacillus; species Bacillus sp. SIMBA_026. Next base: position 17,745 of record NZ_JAWRWX010000007.1, read on the forward strand.
AGGTTCGCGAAATCGCTGAAACGAAAATGCCTGACTTAAACGCAGCAGACGTTGAAGCGGCAATGCGCATGGTTGAAGGTACTGCCCGCAGTATGGGTATCGTTATCGAGGATTAATTTGTTTCTTGTCGGGTTGCGAGTTTTCACAAGTTCGCAACCCTTATTCGTGGGAGGTTATTCCGCTATAACCACATAAGGAGGAAATTTTAAAATGGCTAAAAAAGGTAAAAAGTACGTTGAAGCTGCGAAGCTTGTAGACCGTGCGAAAGCTTACGACGTCGCTGAAGCAGTGGCGCTTACTAAAAAAACAAACACAGCTAAATTCGACGCTACAGTTGAAGTTGCTTTTCGTTTAGGGGTTGACCCTCGTAAAAACGATCAGCAAATCCGCGGCGCAGTTGTACTTCCTAACGGAACTGGTAAAACTCAGCGCGTGCTTGTATTCGCTAAAGGCGAAAAAGCAAAAGAAGCTGAAGCTGCCGGTGCAGACTACGTTGGCGATTCTGATTACATCGCGAAAATCCAGCAAGGCTGGTTCGAATTCGATGTAATCGTTGCGACTCCTGACATGATGGGTGAAGTCGGTAAAATCGGCCGTGTGCTTGGACCAAAAGGTCTTATGCCAAACCCTAAAACAGGAACTGTTACATTCGAAGTAGAAAAAGCAATCGGCGAAATCAAAGCTGGTAAAGTAGAATACCGCGTTGACAAAGCTGGTAACATCCATGTTCCGATCGGAAAAGTTTCTTTCGAGGATGAAAAACTTGTTGAGAACTTCACAACAATGTATGATACAATCCTGAAAGCAAAACCGGCTGCGGCTAAAGGTGTTTACGTGAAAAACGTTGCCGTTACTTCTACTATGGGCCCTGGTGTCAAAGTAGACGCTTCTACTTTCAACGTAAAATAATATTTGACTTTAGATCAGCATTCTGATATGATTCAAAATGTTGTAAAATATAATATGTCATTTATACCGTAGACAGCAGGGGCCGTTGAGGCTTAATATCCTGCCGAGGTGTATATATATCACAGCTATTACGTTACGTATGCTTGTATATACAGCCTCCATGTCCACATGGAGGCTTTTTATATGAAATCGTCGTCACAGTCGTGATCACCTAGCGGTATAAGTGTTACACAAAATCTACAGGAGGTGTAACCATGAGCAGCGCAATTGATACAAAAAAAGTTGTTGTTGAAGAGATTGCTTCTAAACTGAAAGAAAGCAAATCAACGATCATCGTTGACTACCGCGGACTTAACGTTTCTGAAGTAACTGAACTCCGTAAACAGCTTCGCGAAGCTAACGTAGAGTTCAAAGTGTACAAAAACACAATGACTCGCCGTGCGGTTGAACAAGCTGAACTTGATGGTTTGAATGATGTCTTAACTGGACCGAATGCGATCGCATTCAGTACTGAAGATGTTATCGCTCCGGCAAAAGTTCTTAACGAGTTCGCGAAAAATCACGAAGCTCTGGAAATCAAAGCGGGCGTTATCGAAGGAAAAGTATCTTCTGTTGAAGAAGTGAAAGCTCTTGCTGAACTTCCTTCACGCGATGGCTTACTTTCTATGTTGCTTAGCGTACTTCAAGCTCCAGTTCGCAACCTTGCACTTGCAGCTAAAGCAGTTGCAGACCAAAAGGAAGAACAAGGCGCTTAATCTGATTTTACCCTAAAATAAAACAAATGGAGGAATTTCAAATGGCTTTAAATATCGAAGAAATCATTGCTTCCGTTAAAGAAGCAACTGTACTTGAATTGAACGACCTAGTAAAAGCAATCGAAGAAGAATTTGGCGTAACTGCTGCTGCTCCTGTAGCTGTAGCTGGCGGAGCTGCTGCTGGCGGAGCTGCTGAAGAGCAAAGCGAATTCGACCTTATCCTTGCTGGTGCAGGTTCTCAGAAAATCAAAGTTATCAAAGTTGTTCGTGAAATCACTGGTCTTGGCTTGAAAGAAGCTAAAGAACTTGTTGACAACACTCCAAAACCACTTAAAGAAGGTATTGCGAAAGAAGAAGCTGAAGAGCTTAAAGCTAAACTTGAAGAAGTTGGCGCTTCTGTAGAAGTTAAGTAATCTTCACTTGCCTGTAGGGGAAGCTCGCTTTTATGAGGCGGGCTTTTTCTTTGCTTTTCTTTAAGTGCCATTAAAAAAGGAGGTTCTAATAATGAGTGAACACTATTATTCAGAAAAACCTTCAGTTAAAAGCGATAAACAGACATGGTCATTTACACTGCGGAACAGATCTTATACATTCACAAGTGACAGCGGCGTTTTCTCGAAAAAGGAAGTTGATTTCGGTTCGCGTGTCTTAATTGAAGCGTTTGAAGAGCCGGAGATCGATGGTGACTTCCTGGATGCAGGCTGCGGTTACGGCCCGATCGGTCTGTCGCTCGCCGGTGCATTTACAGACCGGACCGTGCACATGATTGACGTGAATGAAAGAGCCGTAGAGCTGTCAAATGAAAATGCAGAAAAAAACGGAATAAAAAACGTTCGGATTTATCAGAGTGATTTATTTTCAAATATTGATTCTGCTCAAACATTTGCTTCTATTTTTACAAACCCCCCAATCCGCGCCGGAAAAAAAGTTGTCCATGCCATTTTTGAAAAAAGCGCTGAGCATTTAAGGGCTTCAGGTGAATTGTGGATCGTTATACAGAAAAAACAGGGCGGGCCTTCTGCCATTGAAAAACTGAAGGAGCTTTTTGACGAAGTTTCTGTGGTTCAAAAAAAGAAAGGCTATTATATCATAAAAGCAAAAAAAGTTTGACTTGAATTTTCAGCTATGTTAATATTGTAAAATGCCAATGTATATATTTTGCATGATATGCTGAAATAATCATAGTGCATGTATAAATTATACAAACATGGAAATGCTAATAAAATCGGTATTTGTTTTTGGATGTGGTTTTCTTAATTAGAAACCCTTTTTTCTTTTGTCTTGTAAAAGTATTTCTTTATCGTAAGAGATGCTTATTACACATATAATACGCATGATTTGAGGGGTGAATCAGTTGACAGGTCAACTAGTTCAGTATGGACGACACCGCCAGCGCAGAAGCTATGCTCGCATTAGCGAAGTGTTAGAATTACCAAATCTCATTGAAATTCAAACCTCTTCTTATCAGTGGTTTCTTGATGAGGGTCTTAGAGAGATGTTTCAAGACATATCACCAATTGAGGATTTCACTGGTAACCTCTCTCTAGAGTTCATTGACTACAGTTTAGGAGATCCTAAGTATCCCGTTGAAGAGTCAAAAGAACGTGATGTGACTTACTCAGCTCCGCTGAGAGTGAAGGTTCGTTTAATTAACAAAGAAACTGGAGAGGTAAAAGACCAGGATGTCTTCATGGGTGATTTCCCTATTATGACAGATACCGGTACTTTTATCATCAACGGTGCAGAACGTGTTATCGTATCTCAGCTTGTTCGGTCTCCAAGTGTATATTTCAGTGGTAAAGTAGACAAAAACGGTAAAAAAGGTTTTACCGCGACTGTCATTCCAAACCGTGGCGCATGGTTAGAATACGAAACTGATGCGAAAGATGTTGTGTATGTCCGCATTGATCGCACACGTAAGTTGCCGGTTACGGTTCTTTTGCGTGCTCTCGGCTTCGGTTCCGACCAAGAGATTCTCGATCTCATTGGTGAGAACGAATATCTCCGCAATACACTGGATAAGGACAACACTGAAAACAGTGACAAAGCGCTTCTTGAAATCTATGAGCGCCTTCGTCCCGGAGAGCCGCCTACAGTAGAAAACGCAAAAAGCTTGCTGGATTCCCGTTTCTTCGATCCGAAGCGATACGACCTTGCGAATGTAGGACGCTATAAAATTAATAAAAAGCTTCATATCAAGAACCGCCTGTTTAACCAGCGCCTTGCAGAAACACTGGTGGATCCGGAAACCGGTGAAATTCTCGCTGAAAAAGGGCAGATTCTTGACAGAAGAACACTTGATAAAGTATTGCCATACTTAGAAAATGGAATCGGCTTCAGAAAACTTTATCCTAACGGCGGCGTTGTCGAGGATGAAGTGATGCTTCAATCCATTAAAATCTATGCTCCTACCGATGCAGAAGGAGAGCAGACGATCAATGTGATCGGCAATGCTTACATCGAAGAAGCGATTAAAAACATTACGCCTGCTGATATTATTTCTTCTATCAGCTACTTCTTCAACCTCCTGCACGGAGTGGGCGACACTGATGATATCGACCATCTCGGAAACCGCCGTCTGCGTTCTGTAGGTGAGCTCCTGCAAAACCAATTCCGTATCGGTTTAAGCCGGATGGAACGTGTCGTACGTGAAAGAATGTCTATTCAAGACACAAATACAATTACGCCGCAGCAGCTGATTAACATCAGACCTGTTATTGCGTCTATTAAAGAGTTCTTCGGAAGCTCACAGCTTTCTCAATTCATGGATCAGACGAACCCGCTTGCTGAATTGACGCACAAACGCCGTCTGTCAGCTCTCGGACCAGGCGGTTTGACACGTGAGCGCGCAGGTATGGAAGTACGTGACGTTCACTACTCTCACTATGGCCGTATGTGTCCGATTGAAACGCCTGAGGGCCCGAACATCGGTTTGATCAACTCATTGTCATCATTTGCGAAAGTAAACCGCTTTGGTTTCATTGAGACACCATACCGCCGCGTTGATCCTGAAACAGGAAAAGTAACGCCTAGAATCGACTACCTGACTGCTGATGAAGAGGATAACTATGTCGTAGCCCAAGCGAATGCTAAGCTGAGCGATGACGGTTCTTTCTTGGATGACAGCATCGTAGCGCGTTTCAGAGGGGAAAACACCGTTGTAGCCCGCAACCGCGTGGATTACATGGACGTTTCTCCTAAACAGGTTGTTTCTGCTGCGACAGCATGTATTCCGTTCTTGGAAAACGATGACTCGAACCGCGCCCTCATGGGAGCGAACATGCAGCGTCAGGCTGTGCCTTTGATGCAGCCGGAAGCTCCGATCGTCGGAACGGGTATGGAATACGTATCCGGTAAAGACTCCGGTGCAGCCGTTATTTGTAAACACCCTGGTATCGTTGAACGGGTGGAAGCGAAAAACGTATGGGTGCGCCGCTATGAAGAAATTGACGGCCAAAAAGTAAAAGGCAACCTGGATAAGTACAGCTTGCTGAAATTTGTCCGCTCCAACCAAGGTACGTGCTACAACCAGCGTCCGATCGTCAGTGTCGGCGATGAAGTAGTCAAAGGAGAAATCCTTGCTGACGGACCTTCAATGGAGCTTGGCGAGCTTGCTCTCGGCCGCAACGTAATGGTCGGCTTCATGACATGGGATGGTTACAACTATGAGGATGCCATCATCATGAGTGAACGCCTTGTGAAAGATGATGTATACACATCTATTCACATTGAAGAATATGAATCAGAAGCACGTGATACAAAGCTTGGGCCTGAAGAGATCACCCGCGATATTCCAAACGTAGGGGAAGACGCGCTTCGCAATCTTGATGACCGCGGAATTATCCGTATCGGTGCGGAAGTCAACGACGGAGACCTTCTCGTAGGTAAAGTAACGCCTAAAGGTGTAACTGAGCTTACGGCTGAAGAACGCCTTCTGCATGCGATCTTTGGAGAAAAAGCGCGTGAAGTCCGTGATACTTCTCTCCGTGTGCCTCACGGCGGCGGCGGAATTATCCACGACGTAAAAGTCTTCAACCGTGAAGACGGCGACGAACTTCCTCCGGGAGTGAACCAGCTTGTACGCGTATATATCGTTCAGAAACGTAAGATTTCTGAAGGTGATAAAATGGCCGGACGTCACGGAAACAAAGGGGTTATCTCGAAGATTCTTCCTGAAGAAGATATGCCTTACCTTCCTGACGGCACGCCGATCGATATCATGCTTAACCCGCTGGGTGTACCATCACGTATGAATATCGGTCAGGTATTAGAACTTCACATGGGTATGGCTGCCCGCTACCTCGGCATTCACATCGCGTCACCTGTATTTGACGGCGCGCGTGAAGAAGATGTGTGGGAAACACTTGAAGAAGCAGGCATGTCAAGAGACGCTAAAACAGTTCTTTATGACGGCCGTACGGGAGAACCGTTTGACAACCGTGTATCTGTCGGAATCATGTACATGATCAAACTGGCGCACATGGTTGATGATAAACTTCATGCCCGTTCTACAGGTCCTTACTCACTTGTTACGCAGCAGCCTCTCGGCGGTAAAGCCCAATTCGGCGGACAGCGTTTCGGTGAGATGGAGGTTTGGGCGCTTGAAGCTTACGGCGCAGCTTACACGCTTCAAGAAATCCTGACTGTGAAGTCCGATGACGTGGTCGGACGTGTGAAAACATATGAAGCCATCGTCAAAGGCGACAATGTTCCAGAGCCTGGTGTTCCGGAATCATTCAAAGTATTGATCAAAGAGCTTCAAAGCTTAGGTATGGACGTAAAAATCCTTTCAGGCGATGAAGAAGAAATAGAAATGAGAGATCTAGAAGACGAGGAAGATGCGAAACAAGCTGACGGCCTTGCATTATCAGGTGATGAAGCGCCGGAAGAAACAGCATCTCCAGACGTTGAACGTGACGCAGTAACGAAAGAATAGTCTCTGATTGATAAAGGCAAGTGACATCGGTTAATCCGAAGATAAAAAGGGAGGTAGGCCCCTTGCTAGATGTGAACAATTTTGAGTATATGAACATCGGTCTTGCTTCACCGGATAAAATCCGTTCATGGTCTTTTGGTGAAGTGAAAAAGCCTGAAACGATAAACTATCGTACATTGAAACCTGAAAAGGACGGCCTGTTCTGCGAACGCATTTTCGGACCGACTAAGGACTGGGAATGTCATTGCGGCAAGTACAAGCGGGTTCGTTATAAAGGCGTAGTTTGTGACCGTTGCGGAGTTGAAGTAACGCGGGCTAAAGTCCGTCGTGAGAGAATGGGGCATATTGAACTGGCTGCCCCGGTTTCTCACATTTGGTATTTCAAAGGTATTCCGAGCCGTATGGGTCTTGTATTGGATATGTCACCGCGTGCGCTGGAAGAAGTTATTTACTTTGCTTCTTACGTCGTAACTGACCCGGCCAATACACCGCTCGAAAAGAAACAGCTTTTATCTGAAAAGGAATACCGTGCGTATCTGGATAAGTACGGAAACAAATTCCAAGCCTCTATGGGTGCGGAAGCCATTAATAAACTTCTGCAGGACATCGACCTGGTCAAAGAAGTTGATATGTTAAAAGAAGAGCTGAAGACATCTCAAGGGCAGCGCCGTACACGTGCGATCAAACGCCTTGAAGTGCTTGAAGCCTTCCGTAATTCAGGAAACAAGCCGTCTTGGATGATCCTCGACGTGCTTCCGGTTATTCCGCCTGAATTAAGACCGATGGTTCAGCTTGACGGCGGACGTTTCGCAACGTCTGACCTGAACGACCTTTACCGTCGTGTCATCAACCGTAATAACCGTTTAAAACGTCTGTTAGACCTCGGCGCGCCAAGCATCATCGTTCAGAACGAAAAACGTATGCTTCAGGAAGCAGTCGACGCTCTGATTGACAACGGACGCCGCGGCCGTCCGGTTACCGGACCGGGTAACCGTCCGCTTAAATCTCTTTCTCATATGCTGAAAGGGAAACAAGGGCGTTTCCGTCAGAACCTTCTCGGTAAACGTGTAGACTACTCAGGACGTTCCGTTATCGTCGTAGGTCCGCATCTGAAAATGTATCAGTGCGGTTTGCCGAAGGAAATGGCGCTTGAGCTCTTCAAGCCTTTCGTCATGAAAGAGCTTGTTGAAAAAGGCCTTGCTCACAATATCAAGAGCGCAAAACGCAAAATCGAACGCGTGCAGCCTGAAGTATGGGATGTACTTGAATCTGTCATTAAGGAGCATCCGGTCTTACTGAACCGTGCCCCTACTCTTCACAGATTAGGTATCCAGGCTTTCGAACCGACGCTTGTTGAAGGACGCGCCATCCGTCTTCACCCGTTAGTATGTACAGCTTATAACGCTGACTTTGACGGTGACCAAATGGCGGTTCACGTACCTTTATCAGCTGAGGCTCAAGCTGAGGCGCGCATTCTGATGCTTGCGGCCCAAAACATCTTGAACCCTAAAGATGGTAAACCGGTTGTTACGCCGTCTCAGGATATGGTATTAGGAAACTACTACCTGACGCTTGAGCGCGCCGGAGCAGTCGGCGAGGGTATGGTTTTCAAAAATACGGACGAAGCGCTTCTTGCTTATCAAAACGGTTATGTTCACCTTCATACGAGAGTAGCTGTTGCAGCGAACTCCCTTAAGAATGTGACATTTACTGAAGAACAGCGTTCAAAATTGTTAATTACAACTGTCGGTAAGCTCGTCTTCAATGAAATTCTTCCGGAATCATTCCCTTACATGAATGAACCAACGAAGAGCAACATTGAAGAGAAGACACCTGACCGTTTCTTCTTAGATAAAGGTGCTGACGTAAAAGCTGTGATTGCTGAGCAGCCGATCAACGCACCGTTTAAAAAAGGCATTCTCGGTAAAATCATCGCGGAAATCTTTAAACGATTCCATATCACGGAAACGTCTAAAATGCTTGACCGCATGAAAAACCTCGGTTTCAGATATTCAACGAAAGCCGGCATCACAGTAGGGGTATCTGATATCGTCGTTCTCGATGATAAACAGGAAATCCTTGAAGAAGCACAAAGCAAAGTTGATAATGTCCTGAAACAGTTCAGACGCGGTTTAATCACCGAAGAAGAACGTTATGAAAGAGTCATTTCAATTTGGAGTTCAGCGAAAGATGTTATCCAAGGCAAACTGATGAAATCATTAGACGAAGTCAACCCGATCTACATGATGAGTGACTCAGGCGCCCGTGGTAACGCATCTAACTTTACACAGCTTGCGGGTATGCGCGGTCTGATGGCCAACCCGGCTGGACGAATCATTGAATTGCCGATTAAATCAAGTTTCCGTGAAGGTCTGACAGTATTGGAGTACTTTATCTCCACTCACGGTGCGCGTAAAGGTCTTGCCGATACCGCCCTGAAAACAGCTGACTCAGGTTACCTTACACGCCGTCTTGTTGATGTTGCGCAGGATGTTATCATTCGTGAAACAGATTGCGGAACAGACCGCGGTATTCTTGCAAAACCGCTCAAAGAAGGCACGGAAATCATCGAGCGTCTGGAAGAGCGTCTGATCGGACGTTTCGCCAGAAAACAGATCAAACATCCTGAAACGGGTGCTGTGCTCATTAACGAAAATGAATTGATCGATGAAGATAAAGCGCTGGAAATCGTTGAAGCCGGAATCGAAGAAGTGTGGATCCGTTCCGCGTTCACATGTAACACTCCTCATGGTGTATGTAAACGATGCTACGGACGTAACCTTGCAACCGGAACTGATGTTGAAGTCGGTGAAGCAGTAGGTATTATCGCCGCTCAATCTATCGGTGAGCCTGGAACACAGTTAACAATGCGTACGTTCCACACAGGCGGGGTTGCCGGAGACGATATCACACAAGGTCTTCCGCGTATCCAAGAGCTTTTCGAAGCGCGTAATCCGAAAGGTCAAGCGACGATTTCTGAGATTGACGGTACAATTGCCGAAATCAATGAAGTCCGCGACAAACAGCAGGAGATTGTTGTTCAGGGCGCTGTTGAGACACGTTCATACACGGCACCTTACAACTCACGCCTGAAAGTGGCTGAGGGTGATCAGATTACCCGCGGTCAAGTGCTGACAGAAGGTTCTATCGATCCGAAAGAACTTCTTAAAGTCACTGACCTGACAACGGTTCAGGAATATCTTCTGCATGAGGTTCAGAAGGTTTACCGTATGCAGGGGGTTGAAATCGGCGATAAACACGTAGAAGTAATGGTTCGCCAGATGCTTCGCAAAGTCCGTGTGATCGATGCCGGAGATACTGATGTTCTCCCTGGCACATTGCTTGATATTCACCAATTTACAGAAGCGAACAAAAAAGTGCTGCTTGAAGGCAATCGACCTGCTACAGGCCGCCCTGTCCTTCTCGGTATCACAAAAGCTTCACTCGAGACGGATTCATTCTTGTCTGCCGCATCATTCCAAGAAACAACACGTGTTCTTACAGATGCTGCGATTAAAGGCAAGCGCGATGAACTTCTCGGCCTGAAAGAGAATGTTATCATCGGTAAACTGGTTCCGGCCGGTACCGGTATGATGAATTACAGAAAAGTAAAACCTGTTTCAAACGTTCAGCCTTCGGAAGATATGGTTCCGGCTGAATAATAGAAACTGCTGCAGGAAAGGCTGTTTCGACAGCTTTTCCTCAGTATTACAATTATTCTGGCGGGGGACTGCACTAAAAAATGTCATACATTGTTGACATCCGTCCCGCAGAGTGATAATATAACCAAGGTGCTCGAAATAAAACCTGTTACTTTGGAGGATATGTTTATGTCTTATGATAAAGTATCACAGGCCAAATCAATTATTATTGGTACGAAGCAAACAGTGAAAGCTCTAAAACGAGGTTCAGTGAAGGAAGTCGTCGTGGCAAAAGACGCGGATTCAGTTCTTACGGCTGGCGTTATCCAGCTTGCAAAGAATCAAAATACCGCTGTCTGTATGGTGGATTCCATGAAAAAGCTCGGCAAAGCCTGCGGAATTGAAGTGGGAGCAGCAGCTGTTGCCATTATGTTATAGCGTACTTTTTGTTTTTATATAAGATATCATTCTTGTGTAAAGACATTGTTTTTTGCCTAATGATGAACCACCTGGGTATGTGGGTTATAAAACGTAATGAAGGGAGGAACACAACATGCCTACAATTAATCAGCTAATTCGCAAGGGACGCGTGAGCAAAGTTGAAAACTCTAAGTCACCTGCACTAAACAAAGGATACAACAGCTTTAAAAAAGAGCACACTAACGTATCTTCTCCACAAAAACGCGGGGTATGTACTCGTGTGGGTACAATGACACCGAAAAAACCGAACTCAGCACTTCGTAAATATGCTCGTGTTCGTTTGACTAACGGAATCGAGGTTACTGCCTACATTCCTGGTATCGGTCACAACCTGCAAGAGCACAGCGTTGTACTGATCCGCGGCGGACGTGTAAAAGACTTACCGGGGGTACGCTACCACATCGTTCGTGGCGCGCTTGATACTGCCGGAGTTGAAAACCGTGCGCAAGGCCGTTCTAAATACGGTACGAAACGTCCTAAAGCAAAGTAATCAAATAAATCATTAAAACTATGAAGGGAGGATATTCAGATGCCACGTAAAGGTCCTGTAGCAAAAAGAGATGTTTTACCTGATCCGCTTTACAACTCTAAGCTGGTATCCCGCCTGATCAACAAAATGATGATCGACGGTAAAAAAGGTAAATCTCAAACAATCCTATACAAGTCATTCGATATCATTAAAGAACGCACTGGCAATGATGCAATGGAGGTTTTCGAACAAGCATTGAAAAACATCATGCCTGTACTTGAAGTAAAAGCACGCCGTGTAGGTGGAGCTAACTACCAAGTGCCTGTAGAAGTTCGTCCTGAACGCCGTACAACTCTTGGTCTTCGCTGGTTGGTTAACTATGCGCGTCTTCGCGGAGAAAAAACAATGGAAGAGCGCCTGGCTAACGAAATTCTTGATGCAGCTAACAACACTGGTGCTGCCGTTAAGAAACGTGAAGACACTCACAAGATGGCAGAAGCGAACAAAGCATTTGCTCACTACCGCTGGTAGGATTCATATAATCAAAATAATAATTCCCTAATAAGGAAGGAGAAATTACCCAATGGCAAGAGAGTTCTCCTTAGAAAAAACTCGTAATATCGGGATCATGGCTCACATCGATGCCGGTAAAACGACTACTACAGAACGGATCTTGTTCTACACAGGCCGTATCCACAAAATTGGCGAAACTCACGAAGGTGCTTCGCAAATGGACTGGATGGAGCAGGAACAAGAACGCGGTATCACAATCACTTCTGCAGCAACGACTGCACAGTGGAAAGGTTACCGTGTAAACATCATCGATACACCGGGACACGTAGACTTCACAGTTGAAGTTGAACGTTCACTCCGTGTACTTGATGGTGCGGTTGCCGTACTTGATGCTCAATCAGGTGTTGAGCCTCAGACAGAAACAGTATGGCGCCAAGCAACAACTTACGGAGTACCGCGTGTTGTATTTGTCAACAAAATGGACAAAATCGGCGCAGACTTCCTTTACTCTGTAGGCACTTTAAGAGACCGTCTTCAAGCTAACGCTCACGCAATTCAATTGCCGATCGGCGCTGAAGACAACTTCGAAGGTATCATCGACTTAGTAGAAAACGTTGCGTATTTCTACGAAGATGACCTTGGAACTCGTTCAGATGCGAAAGAAATCCCTGAAGAGTACAAAGAGCAAGCTGAAGAGCTTCGCAGCAGCCTGATTGAAGCTGTAGCTGAGCTTGATGAAGAGCTTATGGAAAAGTACCTTGAAGGTGAAGAAATCACTATCCCTGAACTGAAAGCTGCTATCCGTAAAGGTACACTGAATGTTGAATTCTACCCTGTACTTGTTGGTTCTGCTTTCAAAAACAAAGGTGTTCAGCTTGTACTTGATGCTGTTCTTGACTACCTTCCTGCGCCAACTGATGTTGCTGCAATCAAAGGTGTACGTCCTGACACAGATGAAGAGATCGTTCGTCATTCTTCTGATGAAGAGCCATTCTCTGCACTTGCATTTAAAGTTATGACTGACCCTTATGTCGGTAAGCTGACATTCTTCCGCGTATATTCCGGTACACTTGATTCCGGTTCATATGTAAAGAACTCTACAAAAGGCAAGCGTGAGCGCGTAGGACGTATCCTTCAAATGCACGCTAACAGCCGTGAAGAGATCTCTACTGTTTACGCTGGAGACATCGCAGCTGCTGTAGGTCTAAAAGATACTTCTACTGGAGATACTCTATGTGATGAGAAGGATCTTGTAATCCTTGAATCAATGGAATTCCCAGAGCCTGTTATCGACGTAGCGATTGAGCCTAAATCAAAAGCTGACCAAGATAAAATGGGTATCGCTTTAGCGAAACTTGCTGAAGAAGATCCTACATTCCGTACACAAACAAACCCTGAAACGGGTCAAACAATCATCTCTGGTATGGGTGAGCTTCACCTTGATATCATTGTTGATCGTATGAAGCGTGAGTTCAAAGTTGAAGCTAACGTTGGTGCTCCTCAAGTTGCGTACCGTGAGACATTCCGTACCGGTGCAAAAGTTGAAGGTAAATTCGTACGTCAATCAGGCGGACGCGGTCAGTTCGGTCACGTTTGGATCGAATTTGAACCGAACGAAGAAGGCGCTGGCTTTGAATTCGAAAACGCAATCGTCGGTGGTGTTGTTCCTCGTGAATACATCCCAGCCGTACAAGCAGGTCTTGAAGACTCTCTTGAAAATGGTGTCCTAGCCGGATTCCCGCTAATCGACATCAAGGCGAAACTTTTTGATGGATCTTACCATGATGTTGACTCAAACGAAATGGCGTTTAAAGTCGCTGCTTCTATGGCATTGAAAAATGCAGTCAGCAAATGTAACCCAGTTCTTCTTGAACCAATCATGAAAGTTGAAGTTGTTATTCCTGAAGAATACATGGGAGACATCATGGGTGATGTTACTTCTCGTCGCGGACGCGTAGAAGGTATGGAAGCTCGCGGTAACGCTCAAGTTGTGCGTGCGATGGTACCTCTTGCTGAAATGTTCGGTTACGCTACTGCCCTTCGTTCTAACACGCAAGGACGCGGTACGTTCACAATGTTCATGGATCACTACGAAGAAGTGCCGAAGAGCATCGCTGAAGAAATTATCAAAAAAAATAAAGGCGAATAATTGATTTTGCCACTTAACTCAAGTATAACTACTATTGTAAGATGAGGAAGTGAGAGCTTGCTTTCACTTTCTATCACTCTATACATTACTAATTAAAAGCTCTTAAGGAGGATTTTAGAATGGCTAAAGAAAAATTCGACCGTTCCAAATCACATGCCAATATCGGTACAATTGGACACGTTGACCATGGTAAAACAACATTAACTGCTGCTATCTCAACAGTACTTCATAAGAAATCTGGTAAAGGTACAGCTATGGCGTACGATCAAATTGATGGTGCTCCAGAAGAACGTGAGCGCGGTATCACAATCTCTACTGCACACGTTGAGTACGAAACTGACACTCGTCACTATGCACACGTTGACTGCCCAGGACACGCTGACTATGTTAAAAACATGATCACTGGTGCTGCGCAAATGGACGGAGCTATCCTTGTAGTATCTGCTGCTGATGGCCCAATGCCACAAACTCGTGAGCACATCCTTCTTTCTAAAAACGTTGGTGTACCATACATCGTAGTATTCCTTAACAAATGCGACATGGTAGACGACGAAGAGCTTCTTGAGCTTGTTGAAATGGAAGTTCGCGATCTTCTTAGCGAATACGACTTCCCTGGTGATGATGTACCAGTTGTTAAAGGTTCTGCTCTTAAAGCTCTTGAAGGTGACGCTGAGTACGAAGAAAAAATTCTTGAACTTATGGCTGCAGTTGATGAGTACATCCCAACTCCAGAACGCGACACTGACAAACCATTCATGATGCCAGTTGAGGACGTATTCTCAATCACTGGTCGTGGTACAGTTGCTACTGGCCGTGTAGAACGCGGACAAGTTAAAGTCGGTGACGAAGTTGAAATCATCGGTCTTCAAGAAGAAAACAGCAAAACAACTGTTACAGGTGTTGAAATGTTCCGTAAGCTTCTTGACTACGCTGAAGCTGGAGACAACATCGGTGCACTTCTTCGCGGTGTAGCTCGTGAAGACATCCAACGTGGACAAGTACTTGCTAAACCAGGTACAATCACTCCACACAGCAAATTCAAAGCTGAAGTTTACGTTCTTTCTAAAGAAGAGGGTGGACGTCATACTCCATTCTTCTCTAACTACCGTCCTCAGTTCTACTTCCGTACAACTGACGTAACTGGTATCATCAATCTTCCAGAAGGCGTAGAAATGGTTATGCCTGGAGATAACACTGAAATGATCGTTGAACTTATCTCTACAATCGCTATCGAAGAAGGAACTCGTTTCTCTATTCGTGAAGGCGGACGTACAGTTGGTTCAGGCGTTGTTTCTACAATCACTGAGTAATCGACTCGTTCATTAATGCGGGGTCCCTTATGGGGCCTCGCTTTTTTGTTTCCCCGCTGATTCCATGTATAATAGAACGTATACAAATTTTAGGAGCAGACCGATGAACGATAACTTCAAGAAAACCAATCGTATTTCAATGCTTCAGCAATTGCTGATTAATGGCAGTGAACAAACCATTATGATTAATGGTGATGACAGGAGTAATCCGCTGCTTTTGTTTTTGCACGGCGGTCCCGGCACGCCTCAAATCGGCTATGCGAGAAAATACCAGAATAAGCTGGAAAAGCATTTCACCGTTGTGAACTGGGATCAGAGAGGGGCGGGTCTCTCTTATTCAAAGGAAATTCCGGGTTCATCTATGACTTTGGATCAGCTGACAGCCGATACCGTTCATTTGACCGAACGCTTATGCAAGCAATTCAGCAGGCAAAAAATATATATCGCCGGCTATTCGTGGGGTTCAGTTCTGGCGCTTCCTGTTCTTCAAGAGAGACCTGATTTGTATTATGGGTATATCGGTATCAGTCAGGTGGTTAATATTCAAAAGGAAGAAACGGAAGCTTACCGGCTGATGATGGAATGGAGCAGGCAACGGAAACATTTCCTGCTGGAAAAGACGCTGAGCTTTATCGGAGCGCCTCCATGGGAGAAACAGCTGCAGCGATCGTTATTTCTGCTATGTATCGAGATGAGGGGAGGGGGCTTTACCCATCATCCGATCGGTGCTCTTAAAGCAGGGGGGCGAATGCTGTTTGGTGAACCGTACGGTGTGAGAGGGAGCTTCTTAGCCGCGCGGGGACAAATGTTCAGCCTGAAACACCTGTGGGAGGATCTCATTTTCTTTGATGCCGGAGAATCAGTTTCTTCTATTATAATACCGTGCTGTTTTATGTCAGGGAGATACGATTTGACGGTCCCGGGAACGACGTCTTATGAATATTATCAGAAGGTTGATGCGCCGTATAAAGAATGGCATTGGTTTGAAAACTCAGCCCATTCGCCTCACTTGGAGGAACCGGATCGCTTTGCCGAAGTTGTCAGCCGGTTCGCATCGTTCCATCTCTGAAAGAAAACAGGCATATCCTTGATTAATCATGTTATCACCTGTATAATAATCAAAGTGTGAAAACCACAAGGTTCTTTAAATAAACCTTGCAACATGCGTCTATTTTCTGTATAATAGTGTATGTTGGTCTTTGACTGCGATGAAGTGAGAGGTTGCTGACACACCCGGCCGCTTTGCCATGGCAAGGTGATCAGGTTTTTCTCACGGAGAACTGTCTAACGTGATGTAGGCGAAAAGGAGGGAAAATAATGGCAAAACAAAAAATTCGTATTCGTTTAAAAGCATATGATCATAGAATCCTTGATCAATCTGCAGAGAAGATTGTTGAAACGGCAAAACGTTCTGGTGCCAGCGTATCTGGTCCGATTCCGTTGCCAACTGAAAAATCAGTTTACACAATCCTTCGTGCGGTGCACAAATACAAAGATTCTCGTGAGCAATTTGAAATGCGTACACATAAACGTTTAATCGACATTGTGAACCCAACACCACAAACTGTTGATGCTCTCATGCGATTAGACTTACCATCTGGTGTCGATATCGAAATCAAACTTTAATTCTAAAATATAGAATGATCTTAATAGGAGGTGTGACGAATGACCAAAGGAATCTTAGGAAGAAAAATTGGTATGACGCAAGTATTCGCAGAGAACGGTGATCTTATTCCGGTAACTGTTATTGAAGCAGCTCCAAACGTTGTTCTTCAAAAGAAAACAGCTGAAAACGATGGCTATGAAGCGATCCAGCTTGGTTTTGACGATAAGCGTGAAAAGCTTTCAAACAAACCGGAAAAAGGACACGTTGCAAAAGCGGAAACTGCTCCTAAGCGCTTCGTTAAAGAATTACGCGGCGTGGATATGGATGCGTATGAAATTGGTCAGGAAGTCAAGGTTGAAATTTTCTCTGCAGGAGAAATCGTAGATGTAACAGGAGTATCTAAAGGTAAAGGTTTCCAAGGTGCAATCAAGCGCCACGGACAATCTCGCGGACCTATGTCTCACGGTTCACGCTACCACCGTCGTCCTGGTTCAATGGGACCTGTAGATCCTAACCGTGTATTCAAAGGTAAACTATTACCTGGACGCATGGGCGGAGATCAAATCACTGTCCAAAACCTTGAAATCGTAAAAGTAGATGCTGAGCGCAATCTTCTTTTGATTAAAGGTAACGTACCTGGTGCGAGAAAAACTTTAATCACTGTTAAAAGTGCTGTTAAATCTAAATAAGTCTCTTAGGAAAGGAGGAAATTGATCATGCCAAAAGTAGCATTATACAACCAAAACGGTTCTACTGCTGGTGATATCGAATTAAACGCGTCTGTATTTGGAATTGAGCCAAATGAGAGCGTAGTATTCGACGCTATTCTTATGCAAAGAGCTTCCTTACGTCAAGGATCTCACAAAGTAAAAAATCGTTCTGAAGTACGCGGCGGAGGTCGCAAACCATGGCGTCAAAAAGGTACAGGTCGTGCCCGTCAAGGTTCAATCCGTTCACCGCAATGGCGCGGAGGTGGTGTCGTATTCGGCCCAACACCACGCAGCTATTCTTACAAATTACCTAAAAAAGTTCGCCGCTTGGCAATCAAATCAGTATTGTCTTCTAAAGTGAACGACAACAACATTATTGTTCTTGAAGATCTTACTCTTGATACGGTTAAAACAAAAGAAATGGCAGCTATCCTTAAAGGATTATCTGTTGAGAAAAAAGCTTTAATCGTAACTGCGGATGCAAACGAAGCAGTATCTCTTTCTGCACGCAACATCCCTGGAGTTACAGTTGTTCAAGCTAACGGAATCAACGTGTTAGACGTTGTCAACCACGAGAAGCTTCTGATTACAAAAGCTGCGGTTGAAAAAGTAGAGGAGGTGCTTGCATAATGAAAGATCCTCGTGATGTTCTTAAGCGCCCCGTCATTACTGAACGTTCTGCTGATTTAATGACTGAAAAAAAATATACTTTTGAAGTTGATGTAAGAGCTAACAAAACAGAAGTGAAAGATGCAGTTGAAAGTATCTTTGGAGTGAAAGTTGACAAAGTCAACATCATGAACTACAAAGGGAAATCAAAACGTGTCGGCCGCTACACTGGTATGACTAGCCGTCGCAGAAAAGCGATCGTAAAACTTACTGCAGACAGCAAAGAAATCGAAATTTTTGAAGCTTAATTATCTGTAAAAAGAAGGAGGGAAATTCAAAATGGCGATTAAAAAGTATAAACCGACCTCTAACGGACGTCGTGGCATGACAACTTCAGATTTTGCTGAAATCACGACTGACCAGCCGGAAAAATCCTTGCTTGCGCCCCTTCACAAAAAAGGCGGACGTAACAACCAAGGTAAATTGACTGTACGTCACCAAGGTGGCGGACACAAACGCCAATACCGTGTTATCGACTTCAAACGCGATAAAGATGGTATACCTGGACGCGTTGCTACAGTTGAGTACGATCCAAACCGTTCAGCTAACATTGCACTAATCAACTATGTAGACGGAGAAAAACGTTACATTCTTGCACCAAAAGGAATTCAAGTAGGTACTGAAATCATGTCCGGCCCTGAAGCTGACATCAAAGTAGGTAACGCACTTCCGCTTATCAACATCCCTGTTGGTACAGTTGTGCATAACATTGAATTAAAACCTGGTAAAGGCGGACAGCTTGTACGTTCAGCTGGTACATCTGCTCAGGTTCTTGGTAAAGAAGGCAAATACGTTCTTGTACGTCTTAACTCTGGTGAAGTTCGCATGATCCTTTCTGCTTGCCGCGCTTCTATCGGTCAAGTAGGTAACGAGCAGCACGAACTTATCAACGTTGGTAAAGCAGGACGCTCTCGCTGGAAAGGCATCCGCCCTACAGTCCGCGGTTCTGTAATGAACCCTAACGATCACCCGCACGGTGGTGGTGAAGGTCGCGCGCCAATCGGACGTAAATCACCAATGTCTCCTTGGGGCAAACCGACTCTTGGATTCAAGACACGTAAGAAAAAGAACAAATCTGATAAATTTATCGTACGTCGTCGTAAAAATAAATAACGGGGTTGTCTACGGTTCATTACGGACCGTAGTGCAATCACGAAGGGAGGTTCCAAAATGGCTCGCAGCTTGAAAAAAGGACCATTTGTCGATGGACACTTGATGACAAAAATCGAGAAATTAAATGAAACGGACAAGAAACAAGTTGTAAAAACTTGGTCTCGCCGTTCAACTATTTTCCCACAATTTATCGGTCACACTATCGCAGTATATGACGGACGTAAACACGTGCCTGTATTCATTTCTGAAGACATGGTAGGCCACAAGTTGGGCGAATTCGCACCGACTCGTACTTACAAAGGCCACGCCAGTGACGATAAAAAAACAAGACGCTAAGAGAGGAGGCTTTTAAATGCAAGCTAAAGCTGTTGCAAGAACAGTCCGTATTGCTCCTCGTAAAGCACGTCTAGTAATGGACCTGATTCGAGGTAAGCAAGTAGGCGAAGCAGTATCTATCCTGAACTTAACTCCGAGAGCTGCTTCTCCGATCATCGAAAAAGTTTTAAAATCTGCTATCGCAAATGCTGAGCACAACTACGAGATGGACGCTAACAATCTGGTTATTTCTCAGGCATTTGTTGACGAAGGCCCAACGTTAAAAAGATTCCGCCCGCGTGCTATGGGACGTGCGAGCCAAATCAACAAACGTACGAGCCACATTACAATCGTTGTATCAGAAAAGAAGGAGGGATAAGTAGTGGGTCAAAAGGTAAATCCAGTCGGTCTTCGTATCGGAGTCATTCGTGATTGGGAATCTAAGTGGTACGCTGGTAAAGATTACGCTGACTTCCTGCACGAAGATTTAAAAATTCGTGAATTCATTAGCAAACGCCTTTCTGACGCTTCTGTTTCTAAAGTAGAAATCGAGCGCGCAGCAAACCGCGTTAACATTACGATCCACACTGCTAAGCCTGGTATGGTAATCGGTAAAGGCGGATCTGAAGTTGAAGCACTTCGTAAAGCCCTTAACAGCCTTACTGGCAAGCGTGTACACATTAACATTCTTGAAATCAAAAGAGCAGATCTTGATGCTCAGCTTGTAGCTGACAACATCGCTCGTCAACTAGAAAACCGTATTTCTTTCCGCCGTGCGCAGAAACAACAAATCCAACGCACTATGCGTGCTGGAGCACAAGGTGTGAAAACAATGGTTTCCGGCCGTCTTGGCGGAGCTGACATTGCTCGTTCTGAATACTACAGTGAAGGAACTGTTCCATTGCACACTTTGCGTGCTGACATCGACTATGCAACATCTGAAGCTGACACAACTTACGGTAAGCTTGGTGTAAAAGTCTGGATCTATCGTGGAGAGGTTCTTCCTACTAAGAAGAAAACTGAGGAAGGAGGAAAATAATATGTTATTACCAAAACGCGTTAAATATCGCAGAGAGCATCGCGGAAAAATGCGCGGTCGCGCTAAAGGCGGTACTGAAGTACATTTTGGTGAGTACGGTATCCAGGCTCTTGAAGCTTCTTGGATCACGAACCGCCAAATCGAAGCTGCACGTATTGCGATGACTCGTTACATGAAACGTGGCGGTAAAGTTTGGATTAAAATTTTCCCTTCAAAACCTTACACTGCTAAACCGCTTGAGGTACGGATGGGTTCCGGTAAAGGGGCTCCTGAAGGCTGGGTAGCTGTTGTAAAACCGGGCAAAGTTTTATTTGAGATTTCTGGTGTGTCTGAAGAGGTAGCTCGTGAAGCTCTTCGTCTTGCATCTCACAAATTGCCAATTAAAACGAAGTTCGTAAAACGTGAAGAAATTGGTGGTGAATCAAATGAAAGCTAATGAAATTCGTGACCTTACCACTGCTGAAATTGAACAAAAAGTAAAGTCTCTTAAAGAAGAACTTTTCAATCTTCGCTTTCAATTAGCGACAGGACAACTTGAAAATACTGCTCGCATTCGTGAAGTGCGCAAAGCTATCGCGCGCATGAAAACTGTGATTCGTGAAAGAGAAATTGCTGCCAACAAATAATCACTGAGGGGAGGTCGTGAGCATGAGCGAACGTAACCAACGCAAAGTTTACCAAGGCCGTGTTGTTTCTGACAAAATGGATAAAACCATCACTGTTGTTGTTGAAACATACAAAAAGGATCCTATTTACGGTAAACGCGTAAAATACTCGAAGAAATTCAAAGCACATGATGAAAATAACCAAGCTAAAATCGGAGACATCGTAAAGATCATGGAAACTCGTCCATTATCTGCAACTAAGCGTTTTCGTCTAGTAGAAGTTGTCGAAGAAGCTGTTATTATCTAATAAAGTTCGGAATTCTTTTTCCGAAGGGAGGTAACAAATAATGATTCAACAAGAGACTCGTTTAAAAGTTGCTGACAACTCCGGTGCGCGTGAGGTACTTACTATTAAAGTTCTTGGCGGTTCTGGACGTAAAACGGCTAACATTGGTGATGTAATTGTTTGCACGGTTAAACAAGCAACACCAGGAGGCGTTGTCAAAAAAGGTGAAGTCGTAAGAGCTGTTATCGTTCGCACAAAAAGCGGAGCACGCAGAACTGACGGATCATACATCAGCTTCGATGAGAATGCATGTGTTATCATCCGTGACGACAAGAGCCCGCGTGGAACTCGTATCTTCGGACCGGTTGCCCGTGAATTACGTGAAAACAACTTCATGAAAATTGTTTCTCTGGCTCCAGAAGTTATCTAATGAAATAAATGCCTTACTCAAGGAGGTGCGATCAGGATGCATGTGAAAAAAGGCGATAAAGTAATGGTTATCTCTGGTAAAGATAAAGGCAAACAAGGTACGATCCTTGCTGCTTTCCCTAAAAAGGACCGCGTTCTAGTTGAGGGCGTAAACATGGTGAAGAAGCACTCTAAACCAACTCAAGCAAACCCTCAAGGCGGTATTTCTAATCAAGAGGCGCCAATTCATGTATCAAACGTTATGCCGCTCGATCCTAAAACAGGTGAAGTGACTCGCGTAGGATACAAAGTGGAAGATGGCAAAAAAGTTCGTGTTGCAAAAAAATCTGGGCAAGTCTTAGATAAATAGTATTTAAAGGAAGGGAGGTCTATCTCATGAACCGCCTTAAAGAAAAGTACAATAAAGAAATTTCACCTGCTTTAATGACGAAGTTCAACTACGACTCTGTTATGCAGGTGCCAAAAATCGAAAAAATCGTAATCAACATGGGTGTTGGTGATGCTGTTCAAAACGCGAAAGCAATCGACAGTGCTGTTGAAGAATTAACGTTTATCGCAGGTCAAAAACCTGTCGTTACTCGTGCGAAGAAATCAATTGCTGGATTCCGTCTTCGTGAGGGAATGCCTATCGGTGCGAAAGTAACTCTTCGCGGAGAGCGCATGTATGATTTCCTTGATAAACTTATTTCTGTATCTTTACCGCGTGTACGTGACTTCCGCGGGATTTCTAAGAAATCTTTCGACGGTCGCGGAAACTACACTCTTGGTATCAAAGAACAGTTAATCTTCCCTGAAATTGACTACGATAAAGTAACAAAGGTTCGCGGAATGGACATCGTTATCGTAACGACTGCTAACTCTGACGAAGAGGCTCGTGAGCTATTAACTCAAGTAGGTATGCCGTTCCAGAAATAATCAATGAAAGGGAGGCGAAATCGTGGCTAAAAAGTCAATGATTGCGAAACAACAACGTACACCAAAGTTTAAAGTGCAAGAGTACACTCGCTGTGAACGCTGCGGACGTCCGCACTCAGTCATTCGTAAATTTAAACTTTGCCGTATTTGTTTCCGTGAGCTTGCATATAAAGGACAAATTCCTGGCGTGAAAAAAGCCAGCTGGTAATCCCCAAGAATGGGAAGGAGGTAATTATATAATGGTTATGACAGATCCAATTGCAGATATGCTGACTCGTATTCGCAATGCAAACATGGTACGTCATGAGAAGCTTGAAATTCCTGCTTCTAAATTGAAAAGAGAAATTGCTGACATTTTAAAGCGTGAAGGTTTCATTCGTGACGTTGAGTTCGTAGAAGACAGCAAACAAGGTATCATCCGCGTTTTCTTGAAATACGGACAAAACAACGAGCGCGTTATCACTGGTCTTAAAAGAATCAGCAAACCAGGTTTGCGTGTATACGCTAAATCAAATGAAGTACCTCGCGTACTTAACGGTCTTGGAATCGCGATTATTTCTACATCACAAGGTGTTTTAACGGACAAAGAAGCCCGTGCAAAACAAGCTGGTGGAGAAGTTCTAGCATACGTTTGGTAAGAAGTTTAACAAGAATGGAGGTGTTTTAGTATGTCTCGTGTAGGAAAAAAACTGCTTGAGATCCCTTCTGGAGTTACAGTAACGCTGAACGAAGGCAACACTGTAGCTGTAAAAGGACCAAAAGGAGAATTAACTCGTACTTTCCATCCTGATATGGAAATCAAAATTGAGGACAACGTGCTTACAGTTACTCGTCCTTCTGATCACAAAGAGCACCGTGCGCTGCATGGTACGACTCGCAGTCTGCTTGGAAACATGGTTGAAGGCGTATCTAAAGGATTTGAAAGAGGTTTGGAATTAGTCGGTGTCGGTTATCGTGCGGCTAAATCCGGAAACAAACTTGTTTTAAACGTTGGATACTCTCATCCTGTTGAGATCGTTCCTGAAGAGGGCATCGAAATCGAAGTTCCTTCTCAAACTAAAGTAGTTGTAAAAGGTACAGACAAAGAGCGTGTAGGAGCTATCGCTGCTAACATCCGCGCTGTACGTTCTCCAGAGCCTTACAAAGGTAAAGGAATCCGCTACGAAGGTGAAGTTGTTCGCCGTAAAGAAGGTAAATCTGCTAAGTAAGACCGCTTAAAGTGAAGAAAGGAGTGACCTAAGGATGATTACGAAAACTAGCAAAAATGCTGCTCGTCAAAAAAGACATGCCCGTGTTCGTGCTAAACTTTCAGGCACAGCTGAAAGACCTCGTCTGAATGTGTTCCGTTCAAACAAACACATTTATGCTCAAATCATCGATGATGTAAATGGCGTTACACTTGCTAGTGCCTCTACTCTCGATAAAGATTTGAACGTGGAAAGCACTGGTGACAGCGCTGCTGCTGCTAAAGTCGGTGAACTCGTTGCGAAACGCGCTTCTGAGAAAGGTGTTTCTGACGTAGTATTTGACCGCGGCGGATACTTATACCATGGACGTGTAAAAGCTCTGGCCGATGCAGCTCGTGAAGCCGGACTGAAATTTTAATAAAAAAAGGAGGGACACATGATTATGCGTCGTATTGACCCAAGCAAATTAGAGTTAGAAGAACGCTTAGTTACGGTTAACCGCGTAGCGAAAGTTGTTAAAGGTGGTCGTCGTTTCCGTTTCGCAGCTCTAGTCGTTGTCGGTGACAAAAACGGTCACGTAGGTTTCGGTACTGGTAAAGCACAAGAAGTACCTGAAGCAATCCGCAAAGCTGTTGAAGATGCGAAAAAGAATTTGATTGAAGTACCAATGGTTGGAACTACGATTCCACACGAAATCATCGGACGTTTCGGTGCAGGCAATATCTTGTTGAAACCTGCTTCTGAAGGTACTGGAGTTATCGCTGGAGGCCCTGTACGTGCGGTACTTGAGCTTGCTGGCGTTGCTGATATCCTTTCTAAGTCTTTAGGTTCTAACACACCGATCAACATGATCCGTGCAACACTTCAAGGTTTAAGTGAGCTTAAACGTGCCGAAGACGTTGCGAAGCTTCGTGGAAAATCTGTAGAAGAACTGTTAGGATAAGGAGGGAACATTAATGGCTAAATTAGAAATTACCCTCAAACGCAGTGTAATCGGTCGCCCGGAAGATCAGCGCGTTACTGTAAGAACACTTGGTTTAAAGAAAACAAACCAAACTGTCGTTCATGAAGATAACGCTGCGATCCGCGGTATGATTAATAAAGTATCTCATCTAGTTTCTGTTAAAGAACAATAAAAATAAATTATAGGCTAAGGAGGTGTCCTAATGAAACTTCATGAATTAAAGCCTTCAGAAGGTTCACGTAAAGTACGCAATCGCGTAGGTCGTGGTATTGGTTCTGGTAACGGTAAAACAGCTGGTAAAGGTCACAAAGGTCAAAACGCTCGTTCTGGCGGCGGTGTACGCCCTGGATTCGAGGGGGGACAAATGCCTTTATTCCAACGTCTTCCTAAACGCGGTTTTACAAACATCAACCGTAAGGAATACGCTATTGTGAACGTAGACAAATTGAACGGTTTTGCGGAAGGAACGGAAGTCACTCCTGAACTTCTTCTTGAGACTGGTGTTATTAGCAAACTTAATGCAGGAGTAAAGATTCTTGGCAACGGTAAATTAGAGAAAAAATTAACTGTAAAAGCCAATAAATTCTCTGCTTCTGCGAAAGAAGCTGTTGAAGCTGCTGGCGGTACAGCTGAGGTGATCTAACTTGTTTAAGACAATCTCCAACTTTATGCGTGTGAGTGATATTCGGAATAAAATCATTTTTACATTACTCATGCTTATCGTCTTTCGCATAGGTGCGTTTATCCCTGTGCCATATGTAAATGCTCAGGCGTTGCAGACACAAAGTTCGATGGGGGTTTTTGATCTCCTTAATACATTTGGCGGCGGTGCGCTTTATCAGTTCTCCATTTTTGCGATGGGAATTACGCCTTACATCACTGCTTCAAT
Organism: Bacillus sp. SIMBA_026; assembly: GCF_046535335.1. Taxonomy (NCBI): domain Bacteria; kingdom Bacillati; phylum Bacillota; class Bacilli; order Caryophanales; family Bacillaceae; genus Bacillus; species Bacillus sp. SIMBA_026. Next base: position 43,634 of record NZ_JAWRWX010000007.1, read on the forward strand.
CATCATTCAGCTGCTTCAGATGGATGTTGTGCCGAAGTTTACCGAGTGGTCTAAGCAAGGTGAGGTCGGCCGCCGTAAATTAGCTCAGTTCACGAGATATTTTACGATTGTGCTTGGTTTTATCCAGGCATTAGGTATGTCTTACGGGTTTAACAACCTGGCAAACGGTATGCTGATTGAGAAATCCGGCATATCGACATATCTGATTATTGCTTTAGTACTCACTGGAGGAACTGCTTTTTTAATGTGGCTGGGAGAACAAATTACTTCCAATGGAGTAGGTAACGGAATTTCGATCATCATCTTCGCGGGGATTGTGGCTAGTATTCCGAAAACTGTTGGGCAGATTTATGAGACTCAATTTGTCGGCAGCAGCGATCAGCTGTTTATTCATATTGTAAAAATCGCTTTACTGGTGATTGCGATTTTGGCCGTTATTGTTGGTGTTATATTCATTCAGCAGGCCGTACGCAAAATCGCGATTCAATATGCAAAAGGGCAAGGTCGTTCACCTGTTGGCGGAGGCCAGTCAACTCACCTTCCGCTTAAAGTGAATCCGGCAGGGGTTATTCCGGTAATCTTTGCGGTTGCGTTTCTTATTACGCCGCGTACTATCGCGTCATTTTTCGGAGAAAACAATGTGACAAAGTGGATTCAAGCCAACTTTGACAATACACATCCGGTGGGCATGGCGGTTTATGTCGCATTAATTATCGCCTTTACGTACTTCTATGCTTTTGTGCAGGTAAACCCTGAACAAATGGCTGATAACCTTAAAAAACAGGGTGGCTATATCCCGGGGGTTCGTCCAGGGAAAATGACTCAAGATAGAATTACGAGCATTTTGTATCGACTTACGTTTGTGGGTTCTATATTCTTAGCCGTGATTTCCATTCTTCCTATCTTTTTCATTCAATTCGCTGGATTGCCTCAAAGTGCACAGATTGGCGGAACATCATTGTTAATTGTCGTCGGGGTAGCCTTGGAGACAATGAAGCAGCTGGAGAGCCAGTTAGTGAAACGTAATTACCGAGGATTTATGAAAAATTAGAGGACTGGTTTTAACCATTCCTCTAAATAAGAGAGGACGGGGGAAATCCGAATGAACTTAGTCTTAATGGGACTTCCTGGAGCCGGTAAAGGCACACAGGGAGAACGAATTGTTGAGGATTATGGGATACCTCATATCTCAACGGGAGATATGTTCCGTGCTGCTATGAAAGAAGAAACACCACTCGGACTCGAAGCAAAGTCTTATATTGATAAAGGCGAGCTCGTACCGGACGAAGTCACAATCGGCATTGTCAAAGAAAGACTCGGCAAAGATGATTGTGAAAGAGGTTTTCTTCTGGACGGATTTCCGCGAACAGTCGCTCAGGCTGAAGCTCTTGAAAACATTCTTGAGGAATACGGCAAGCCGATTGATTATGTCATTAACATTAAAGTAGACAAAGACTCTTTAATGGAACGTTTGACTGGACGCAGAATTTGCAGTGTTTGCGGCACAACCTACCATTTGGTTTTCAATCCGCCGAAAACGCCGGGTGTTTGTGATAAAGACGGAGGAGACCTTTATCAACGGGCAGATGATAATGAGGAAACCGTCTCAAAACGGCTTGAGGTCAACATGAAGCAGACTCAGCCTTTACTCGATTTTTATTCTGAGAAAGGGTATCTTGTCAACGTCAATGGCCAGCAGGACATTAACGACGTGTACAAAGATGTGAAAGAGCTTCTTGGAGGATTGAGCAAATGATTATCTGTAAGACCCCTCGTGAGCTTGGCATCATGCGGGAAGCAGGGCGAATCGTGGCTTTGACTCATGAAGAGATGAAAAAGCACATTAAACCAGGAATCTCGACAAAAGAATTGGATCAAATTGCCGAACGTTTTATTGAGAAGCAGGGTGCAATCCCATCTTTTAAGGGGTATAATGGGTTTCGCGGGAGCATCTGTGTATCAGTTAATGAAGAACTCGTTCACGGAATACCCGGTAAAAGGGTTTTGCGTGACGGTGACATTATCAGCATTGATATCGGTGCTAAATTAAATGGTTATCATGGTGACTCTGCTTGGACATATCCGGTAGGAAACATCAGTGATGATGATAAACGACTGCTGGAAGTAACAGAGGAGTCTTTATATAAAGGCTTGAAGGAAGCAAAACCAGGTGAACGTTTGTCGAATATTTCCCACGCAATACAAACGTATGTCGAAAATGAGCAGTTTTCAGTTGTTAGGGAGTATGTCGGACATGGTGTTGGTCAAGACTTGCATGAGGATCCGCAAATTCCTCATTACGGTCCGCCAAACAAAGGACCTAGGCTGAAGCCTGGTATGGTTCTCGCTATAGAACCGATGGTTAACGCTGGCAGCCGATATGTGAAAACATTGGCTGATAACTGGACGGTTGTAACGGTAGATGGGAAAAAGTGTGCTCATTTTGAACATACGATTGCGATTACGGAAACGGGTTTTGATATACTGACAAAAGTCTAGATGATGAAATGAATTCCATGACATATGTTTTTCATTCCGCACTTGGGCAGATTGTAGGTTTACAATTGGTCGGAAGAAAAACCGGCTAGCTGCTGTCATCGGAATGAAGATTCATCATCGTGTACTAAAGCAGACGGAGAAAAGCGTACATTTCATTCTCCTTAGAAAAAGAATATCAATCATTCACCCTTTATGATTGCGTATCTCCGGAAGTTCAGAACAGTATAAACGAAACAGGGCGTGTGACAAACGGATAACTGAGATTTTCTCTTTTGAAATTTGTCAGAGAGCAAGTTACTGATTTGAAGAAGGGAGAACACTTGAATGGCGAAAGACGATGTAATTGAAGTGGAAGGTACGATTGTCGAAACACTGCCAAACGCGATGTTCAAAGTTGAACTCGAAAATGGCCATACGGTTTTGGCTCACGTATCTGGTAAAATCCGCATGCACTTCATTCGCATTTTACCTGGAGACAAAGTTACGGTAGAATTATCTCCATATGACTTAACTCGTGGCAGGATTACGTACCGTTACAAATAAAGCACTCCGGAAACTGAAGGAGGTTGGAAACACATGAAAGTGAGACCATCAGTTAAACCAATCTGCGAGAAATGTAAAGTTATTCGCAGAAAAGGAAAAGTAATGGTGATCTGTGAAAATCCAAAGCATAAACAAAAACAAGGATAATTAATAAGGAGGTGCCCAGAGAATGGCTCGTATTGCTGGTGTAGATATCCCACGTGACAAACGTGTTGTTATTTCTTTAACATATGTCTTCGGAATTGGCCGCACAACGGCTCAGCAAGTCTTGAAAGAGGCTGGTGTTTCTGAAGATACTCGTGTGCGTGATCTTACTGAAGAAGAACTTGGTAAAATCCGTGATGTTATTGACAAACTGAAAGTAGAAGGTGACCTTCGCCGTGAAGTTTCTCTTAACATCAAGCGTCTGATCGAAATCGGAAGCTACCGCGGAATCCGCCATCGCAGAGGTTTGCCTGTTCGCGGACAAAACTCTAAAAACAATGCGCGTACTCGTAAAGGTCCGCGTCGTACTGTAGCTAACAAGAAAAAATAAGTAAGGGAGGTACCTAAACAATGGCTGCTGCTCGTAAACAAAACACGCGTAAACGTCGCGTGAAAAAGAATATTGAGTCAGGAATCGCTCATATTCGTTCAACTTTCAACAACACGATCGTTACGATCACTGATACTCATGGTAATGCTATTTCTTGGTCAAGTGCCGGAGCTCTAGGATTCAGAGGTTCTCGTAAATCTACTCCTTTTGCTGCGCAAATGGCTGCTGAAACAGCTGCTAAAGGTTCAATCGAACACGGACTTAAAACTCTTGAAGTAACTGTTAAAGGACCAGGTTCTGGCCGTGAAGCTGCAATCCGTGCTTTACAAGCTGCCGGGCTTGAAGTTACAGCTATCAGAGACGTAACTCCTGTTCCTCATAATGGATGCCGTCCACCAAAACGTCGCCGCGTGTAATTTGTTTGTATAGATTTTGTGTCCCTGTCAATAATGGGTTATGATACAGTTATTTATGAAACGAATGCACCGACTCGTTGCCTGAGCACATACGGGACTAAACAATGGGGAATTTCGGATGGAATCTCATATGATTCTATTCGAGGTTTCGACGTTTTGAAGGAGGGTTTTAAGTAATGATCGAGATTGAAAAACCAAAAATCGAAACGGTTGAAATCAGCGACGATGCCAAATTTGGTAAGTTTGTCGTAGAGCCGCTTGAGCGTGGATATGGTACAACTCTGGGTAACTCCTTACGTCGTATCCTCTTATCCTCACTCCCTGGTGCCGCTGTAACATCGATCCAGATAGATGGTGTACTGCACGAATTCTCGACAATCGAAGGCGTTGTGGAAGATGTTACAACGATAATCTTGCACATTAAAAAGCTTGCATTGAAAATCTACTCTGATGAAGAGAAGACGCTTGAAATTGATGTACAGGGCGAAGGAACTGTCACAGCAGCTGATATTACACACGACAGCGATGTTGAAATCCTTAATCCGGATCTTCATATCGCGACTCTTGGTGAGAATGCGAGTTTCCGAGTTCGCCTTACTGCACAAAGAGGACGTGGGTATACACCTGCTGATTCGAACAAAAGAGACGATCAGCCAATCGGCGTGATTCCGATCGATTCAATCTTTACGCCAGTTTCTCGTTTATCTTATCAGGTAGAAAACACTCGTGTAGGCCAGGTTGCAAACTATGACAAACTTACACTTGATGTTTGGACTGACGGAAGCACTGGACCGAAGGAAGCAATTGCGCTCGGTTCAAAGATTTTAACTGAACACCTTAATATATTCGTCGGTTTAACTGACGAAGCTCAGCATGCTGAAATCATGGTTGAAAAAGAAGAGGACCAAAAAGAAAAAGTTCTTGAAATGACGATTGAGGAACTTGACCTTTCTGTCCGTTCTTACAACTGCTTGAAGCGTGCGGGCATTAACACGGTTCAAGAACTTGCGAACAAGACGGAAGAAGATATGATGAAAGTTCGCAACCTGGGACGCAAATCACTTGAAGAAGTGAAAGCGAAACTAGAAGAACTTGGACTCGGCCTTCGCAAAGACGATTGATCTAGTTTCCATGTGAACTAGGATTTTCGTGTGTTTTTTATTTAGAAACAGCATTCCATTAAAGGAGGGGACATCACATGTCATACAGAAAACTAGGACGTACGAGTTCACAGCGTAAAGCTATGCTTCGTGATCTTACAACAGATTTGATCATCAACGAAAGAATTGAAACAACTGAAACACGTGCGAAAGAACTTCGCTCTGTTGTTGAAAAGATGATCACTCTTGGTAAGCGCGGTGACTTGCATGCTCGTCGTCAAGCTGCTGCATACATTCGCAACGAGGTTGCTAATGAGGAAAATAACCAAGATGCACTTCAAAAATTGTTCTCTGACATTGCAACTCGTTACGAGGAGCGCCAAGGCGGATACACACGTATTATGAAGCTTGGTCCTCGCCGTGGTGACGGTGCACCAATGGCAATCATCGAATTGGTTTAATCACATATTTTTGTGTATCTAAAGAAGGGCGGGACAGTTTCTAACTGGATCTATGCCCTTTTTTTAGATATCAGAACTTTTTATCATGAGACAGACAAGCAGAGCTATAGCTGAGAGGAGGCCAGGCGCCCGTGGATCAAAAACAGCTTATATCCGTAAAAGACATTCTATTCCGATACCGCAAAGATGCGGAAAGACCGGCGCTGGACGGTGTGAGTCTGGAGGTATACGAAGGAGAATGGCTGGCTATCGTAGGCCACAACGGTTCAGGGAAGTCGACTTTGGCCAGAGCGCTGAACGGACTGATTTTGCCTGAGGCCGGAGAAATTGAAGTCGGCGGCATCAAGCTGACTGAGGATACCGTGTGGGATGTGCGAAAAAAAATAGGGATGGTCTTTCAGAATCCCGATAACCAATTTGTCGGAACGACTGTTCGCGATGATGTGGCTTTTGGTTTAGAAAACAATGGTGTTCCGCGCGAAGAAATGATTGAGAGAGTAGATTGGGCTGTCACACAAGTCAATATGCAGGATTTTCTTGATCAAGAGCCGCACCATCTCTCCGGAGGTCAAAAACAAAGAGTGGCGATCGCGGGAATTATTGCCGCGCGTCCTGATATTATGATTTTGGATGAAGCGACATCCATGCTTGACCCGATTGGGAGAGAAGAAGTCCTTGATACTGTCAGACGCTTAAAAGATCAGGGCATGGCCACCGTCATTTCGATAACTCATGACCTGGAAGAAGCCGCAAGGGCGGACAGGATCATTGTAATGAACGGCGGCAGGAAATATGCAGAGGGCACGCCTGAAGAGATTTTTAAATTAAACGAAGACTTGGTTCGCATCGGTCTTGATTTGCCTTTCTCATTCCAGCTCAGCCTGCTTTTGAAAGAAAGCGGACTGGCGTTAACGAAAAACCATCTGACTCAGGAAGGGCTGGTGAATGAGCTGTGGACATTAAAATCAAAGATGTAGAACACCGCTATCAAATGAAAACACCGTTTGAACGGCTTGCTCTGTATGATATCAATGCCGTAATAAAAGAGGGCAGCTACGTTGCCGTCATCGGGCATACAGGGTCGGGCAAATCGACGCTCCTGCAGCATTTAAACGGTTTGCTGAAACCGACTAAAGGACAGCTTGAACTCGGGAGCACGATTCTGGCAGCCGGTAAAAAGAATAAAGACCTTAAGACTTTACGAAAAAAAGTCGGAATCGTTTTCCAATTTCCCGAACATCAGCTGTTTGAAGAGACTGTGCTGAAGGACATCGCATTCGGACCGATGAATTTCGGTGTAAAAAAAGAAGACGCTGAACGGAAAGCAAAAGAAATGCTGGGGCTTGTGGGCCTTCCGGAAGACATTTTGGATCGTTCACCATTTGAGCTCAGCGGCGGCCAGATGCGCAGAGTGGCGATTGCCGGTGTTCTCGCAATGGAGCCGGAAGTGCTGGTTTTGGATGAACCGACGGCCGGTCTTGATCCGAGAGGGCGCCAGGACATTATGGACATGTTCTATGCGCTTCATCAGCGGGGAAACCTGACAACCGTTCTCGTCACCCACAGTATGGAGGACGCCGCCCGCTATGCTGACGAAATGATCGTCATGCACAAAGGAACCATTAAAGCGACGGGGAGTCCGCGTGACTTGTTTGTAAAAGGTGAAGAGATGTCCGAAATGGGCCTGGATCTTCCTGAATCAGTAAAGTTTCAGAGACGGCTTGAGGCGGCTCTCGGAGTCAAGTATGAGAAACCCATGCTGACCCTGCAGGATGCCGCCAGTGAAATTAAGGCTTTCTTTCAGGAGGAAAAGGACCAATGATGGACAGCATGATTATCGGAAAGTATGTTCCCGGATCATCGCTTATTCACCGATTGGACCCGCGAACAAAACTTGTCAGCATCTTTCTTTTTGTATGTATCGTTTTTTTGGCAAACAACGTACAGACGTACGCTTTGCTCGGTTTGTTTACATTCGGGGTGATTGCCTTAACGCGCGTGCCGTTCAGCTTTTTGCTGAAGGGGCTTAAGCCGATTATCTGGATTGTGGCGTTTACCTTTTTATTACACATTTTCATGACGCATGAAGGATCAGTCATTTTTCAGCTTGGCTGGTTTAAAGTGTATGAGGGCGGACTTATACAGGGTATTTTTATCTCCCTCCGTTTCGTTTACCTTATCTTTATGACGACGCTGCTGACGCTGACAACAACGCCGATTGAAATAACGGATGGAATGGAGCAGCTGCTGAATCCTTTTAAAAAGGTGAAGCTGCCCGTACACGAACTCGCATTGATGATGTCGATATCATTGAGATTTATCCCGACATTGATGGAAGAGACAGATAAAATCATGAAGGCGCAAATGGCGAGGGGTGCGGACTTTACAAGCGGCCCGGTGAAAGACAGAATCAAAGCGGTTGTTCCGCTGCTTGTCCCGCTGTTTGTCAGCGCCTTTAAACGCGCAGAAGAGCTCGCGGTCGCCATGGAGGCGAGAGGCTACCAGGGCGGTGAGGGGAGAACGAAATACAGAAAGCTCGTCTGGACCGGAAAGGATACCGGAGCTATTCTGCTCATCATGGTATTAGCCGTGTTATTGTTTTTCTTAAGAAGTTAGAGGTGCTGCTGAATGAGAGTGAAATGTACCATTGCTTATGACGGGCATTTATTTAACGGATATCAGGTTCAGCCTGGAAAGCGGACCGTTCAAAGTGAATTGGAAAAAGCGCTGGCCGTCATCCATAAAACGGACGGCAGAGTGCCTGTGTACTCATCCGGCCGCACGGACAGCGATGTTCATGCTGCCGGGCAGGTCATTCATTTTGATACGCCGCTGTCCATCCCGGCTGAGAAATGGCCGTTTGCGCTCAATGCCCTGCTGCCTGATGATATTGCCGTCAAAACAGCAGAGATTGCGGATGATGGGTTCCATGCACGATTTAGCGCAGTCCAAAAGGAATATCGCTATATTGTATATACGGAGAAACACCCGGACGTATTTAAACGACATTACGCTTACCATTTTGCATATCAGCTTAATGTGCAGAAAATGAGGGAAGCTTCAAGGCACCTCATCGGGACACATGATTTCACAAGCTTTTGCGCGGCTGATACCGCGGTTCAGGATAAGGTCAGAACGATTTACGAGCTGGATTGGACTGAGACCGGAGACGGCCTGCAGATGCGGATCACCGGTAACGGTTTTCTCTATAATATGGTCAGAATCATTGCCGGAACGTTATTGGATACAGGAGCTGGAAAATTTTCTCCCGATGATGTAAAAGCAATGCTCGAAGCGAAAGATCGCGAAGCCGCGGGGCGCACCGCACCGGGGCACGGGCTGTATTTATGGAGCGTTTGCTATGACAACTAAACCAGGTGTAACATTTTCTTGACAGAGTCTGCATAAAGTTATAAGATATCATATGGTATGTATTTCAACCCCACGATAAGCCCCGGAACTTATTGTGTTGTGAAATAGAACGTAATCGAAGATTATTGAAAATGACAGATCATTTAGGAGGGAAATTCAATGCGTACAACACCTATGGCTAACGCAAGTACTATTGAACGCAAGTGGTTAGTTGTTGATGCAGCTGGCAAGACTTTAGGACGTCTTTCTACAGAAGTTGCATCTATCCTTCGCGGGAAACACAAACCGACTTACACACCGCACGTTGATACTGGAGATCATGTGATCATCATCAACGCTGAAAAAATCGAGTTAACTGGTAAAAAGTTAACTGACAAAATCTACTACCGTCACACTCAACATCCAGGCGGATTAAAATCAAGAACTGCTCTTGAAATGCGTACAAACTACCCTGAGAAAATGCTTGAGCTTGCTATCAAAGGCATGCTTCCAAAAGGTTCTCTAGGTCGTCAAATGTTCAAGAAATTGAACGTATACCGTGGTTCTGAGCATCCACATGAAGCACAAAAACCTGAAGTTTACGAACTTCGCGGTTAATTAAAAAGGAGGTTACCAATTTGGCACAGGTTCAATATTACGGTACTGGCCGTCGTAAAAGTTCTGTAGCGCGTGTGCGCTTAGTTCCAGGAGAAGGTCGTATCGTCGTTAATAATCGTGAAATCAGCGAGCACATTCCATCTCCAGCCCTAATCGAAGATATCAAACAACCATTAACTTTAACTGAAACAGCTGGTACTTATGATGTTTTAGTAAACGTACATGGAGGCGGCTTATCTGGTCAAGCTGGAGCAATCCGTCATGGTATCGCTCGTGCTTTGCTTGAAGCAGATCCAGAATACCGTGCAACACTTAAACGTGCTGGTCTTCTGACTCGTGACGCTCGTATGAAAGAACGTAAAAAATACGGTCTTAAAGGCGCTCGTCGTGCACCTCAGTTCTCAAAACGTTAATCGTTTTGGATGGCAAAAACCACAACTTCTTGGTTGTGGTTTTTTTGTATTTTTTTCTCATATTCAAGAGGTTATCCGATGTTTTTCTAGAATTGTTTGTTATACTCTATTCATTACCAATAAGGAGCGCAGTTATAATGAATAAGTTAGTCATACATAACAGCAAGGCATGGGATAAAAAAGTCGAAACAGGCAATGAATGGACGGTTGCGGTTGATTCTCATACGATTGGTGAAGCGAAAAAAGGCAATTGGAGCATCAGAATGACCCCCGGAAAAGATGTGCCGGCGGATTGGTTTCCGCCCATAGACGGTCTGAAGGTTCTTTGTCTCGCTTCAGGAGGAGGACAGCAAGGGCCGGTCCTTGCTGCTGCAGGAGCGGACGTGACCATCTTTGACAATTCGGAAAAACAGCTTGCGCAAGACAGAATGGTTGCCAAGCGGGACGATCTTACGCTTCGGACTGTCAAAGGCAGCATGAATGATCTGAGCTGTTTTGATGATGAGTCATTTGATTTTATCGTGCACCCGGTATCGAATTGCTTTGTTGATACGGTTCTTCCGGTATGGAAAGAAGCTCATCGCGTATTGAAAAAAGGCGGGTCTTTAGTCTCCGGTTTTGTAAATCCCGTCGTGTTCTTATTTGATATGGATTTAGAGCAGGAAGGTGTACTCAAAGTAAAGTATTCCATTCCGTTTTCGGATGAAAAAGACCTGAGTAAGAAAAAGGTAAAGGAACTTATTGATAATCATGAAGCGCTTGAATTCGGTCATACGCTGGAGGATCAAATTAAAGGTCAGATTGACGCAGGCTTCATGGTTGCCGGTTTTTACGAGGACAAAGGCGGCCTCGTGCTGGATGAATACATTAATACATACTCCGTAACAAGAAGCATTAAAATATAAAAACGGCATCCCGTCAGAGGTGCTGTTTTTTTGCGGCTTTTTCCTGCGGACGGCTGATCACATTAGCCGAAACCGGTTCTATTCCAATTTCTCTGGCCCAAACCGACAGTTGTCCCATATGGTGAATCTCATGCGCAAGGATGTGGCGGAGAATATCTTCTTTAGGAAAGGTTTGGTCCATCCAGTCCGGCTTAACAAGATCCGGTCCTTTGAGGGAGACCGCATGAATGACATCCTCCCGATACTGTTCAGACAGCTTTCTGAGATCCTGAATGCTCGTATAGTCAGACTCAGCAGGTAAAACATCATCTTTACCTAAAATGGCACGAGCCCAGCTGATCTCGACATCAATGATATGAAATAAAGTCCGCAAGATGCTCTCCATTCCGCCCGTCCGGGTTTTCGTCAGTTCCTCCCGGCTCAGCTTTTCACATATCATAAACCACTCGTCACGCACCGTCCAATTGTATTGAAACAGCTTTTTCATCACGTCACCTCAGCTCTTTATTCTTCCAGTTAACATAAAACTCCTTCATTTGGGAGGATTTCCACTATCAACAAAGCATGCTTTTTCCCTTTTCCTTTCAAAATAACAGTAAAAAGGAGCGTGGCTGGCAATGGCAGAAGTATTATCTTTTTCAGACGTGAAACGGCAGAAGGATTTTGAGCTTGAGAAGAGTTTACTAAAGGAGCTGTCACTGACGCAGATCATTCAGTCCGTAAAAGCATGTCTTACCCCTTTGTTTCCCTTTCTTCAAGACGAAAACGGCATTCTGAGTGAAGGATGCATAGATTTTGCAATTGAAGCGTATTTATTAGGCGGCCGGTTCGGCGTCTTTGGCTATTATGGTGAGTCTATGCAGAGGGCAAACGCTCGTTCGGCTGAGGAAGAAGAAGAACTGACGGTCGATTTTTTTGAATATCTTTGCAATTGGACGCATGAGCAATATTCTTCCGTTAAACAAAAAGAAATCTATGAAGCGTCCTGCCGGTTTATCAACAGCTGGTGGACGGAAGGATTTCTGCAAAGAGAAAAACAATGTAAGCTCCGCATGAGGTAATCATAATTTCTTCCCTTGTCCCATACTTATTAATAACGGGGACAAGCGGGAGGGAAAGGTATGACAAAAAAGCTGAAATGGCTCGGTTTTTTACTTGGCTTTATCATATTATTGTGTTTATTCCGGTTTCAATTCCAAAATGATGATTCCTGGCGGCCGTGGAGTCTGCCCCTGAGCGGGAAAATCATCTATCTCGATCCGGGACACGGCGGGCCGGACGGAGGCGCCACGGGAGGCAGTCACCTTGAAAAGGACATTACTCTCGAAGTGGCCTCCAGGGTAAGAGACTATTTGCAGGAGCAGGGAGCTTTGGTCATTATGACGCGGGAGACGGATACTGATTTAGCTCCTGAAGGGACGAAAGGCTACAGCAGACGCAAAGCGGAAGATCTGAGAAAGCGCGTGGAAATCATCAACCGTTCAGAGGCGGAGCTTTATATCAGCATTCATCTGAACGCCATACCGTCACCGAGATGGAGCGGCGCCCAAAGCTTCTACTATGGAAAATACGAAGAAAATGAAAAAGTGGCAAAATATATACAGGACGAATTGAGAATCAATTTGGAGAATACAACGAGAAAGGCGAAACGGATACACGGCATTTACTTAATGCAGAATGTAACCAAACCGGGCGCGCTGGTGGAAATCGGATTTCTGTCCAATCCCGCGGAAGCGAAAAGGCTCGGCCAGCCCAAATATCAGGACAAAATCGCTTCTTCCGTGTATAAGGGCGTATTGAGATACTTTACAGAGAAAGGAGACCCTCCCGAGTAAGGAGGGTTTTTCGCCGATTCTATGTTTAATATATGGTATAATACCATTTGTAAACGAATACACAAAGGGTGAGGGTTCGATGATAAGAGAAGATGAAGTAAGAAATATAGTCGGAAACATGCGCGAACCTTTTCTTCATAGACCGCTGGGAGAATTGGATGCCATTAAAGAAGTAAAGATCAAGCCGGAAAAACGGCATGTCAGTGTAAAAATTGCATTGGCAAAAACGGGGACGGCTGAACAGATGGGCATTCAGCAGGAAATCGTATCCGTATTGAAAGAAGCGGGTGCAGAAACTGTGGGACTGCGGTTTGAAGAGCTGCCAGAAGAAACATTGGCGAAATTCAGCCGGCCGGCTGCTGAAAGCGAAACCCTGCTGAATAGGAAACACCCGCCGGTCTTTCTTGCGGTGGCAAGCGGAAAAGGCGGTGTCGGCAAATCAACGGTTTCCGTCAATCTGGCCATTTCTCTTGCACGGCTCGGAAAAAAAGTCGGCTTGATCGACGCGGATATATACGGATTCAGCGTGCCGGACATGATGGGTATTACAGTTCGCCCGACAGTAGAAGGAGAAAAACTGCTTCCTGTCGAAAGATTTGGAGTAAAGGTTATGTCGATGGGCTTTTTCGTCGAAGAAAACGCTCCGGTTGTGTGGAGAGGGCCGATGCTGGGCAAGATGCTGAATAACTTCTTCCATGAAGTTGACTGGGGAGAGGTTGACTATATCGTCCTTGATCTGCCGCCCGGCACGGGTGATGTGGCGCTCGATGTACACACGATGCTTCCGAGCTGCAAAGAGATTATCGTATCAACGCCGCACCCTACAGCCGCATTTGTAGCGGCGAGAGCGGGTTCTATGGCGATTAAGACCGATCATGAAGTTGTAGGGGTCATTGAAAATATGGCTTACTATGAAAGTGCAAAAACCGGCGAGAGAGAATATGTGTTCGGTCAAGGCGGGGGAGATAAGCTTGCAGAGGAATTGCAAGTGCCGCTGCTTGGCAGAATTCCTTTAAAACAGCCTGATTGGGACAAGGACCAGTTTGCGCCTTCTGTCTATGACAGAAGTCATCCGATCGGGGAAATTTATATGGGGATCGCCCAGAAAGTCATTGAAAAAACAGCTGAATAAAAAAGGGGCCGGGATCAACACGGCCCGGCCTTTTATTGGCTTTCTTTTTCAGAGCTTGAAGCCGCTTTTTTCAATTCATCCTCGAATTGCTTTTTGAAAAGCGGACTGGAAAGTGTCTCTGTAATTACATCCTCTAAGTAACTGCGGAACTTTTGGCTTTTCACCAGCTCATAGTATTTTTTATCCATGCCGGGGTCCTGCATGATCTGCATAAAACTTTTCTGATAATCAGGGTCTTTCATCAGTTTTTTTATGATTTTTTCGTGCTCGGGCTGAAGAGTTTTTGCAAAGCTCTCGGCGAACTTTGAGTCTTCAAAGATGGTTTTCCAGAACTCCGCCCCTTTTTTAGAGGTGAGGGTTTTCTCTATTGTGCCTTTAATGGCATTTTGATCAATCACCAATGCCTCATTCATCGCATCATCATTTAATATTTCCTTAATTGCTTTTTTTCCATCATCTGTCTTTAATATATCAACAACCATTTTTTTAGTCTGGTCATAATCCATATCCGCTGCTTGGTCTTTTGGAGCACAAGCTGTTACAGATAATACAACAAAACAGCTTATCAATAGCGTTTTGGCTTTTGACATGCATAAGCTCCTTCCTTACTTGTACTTATTTTTAATATGATTCATCGGAATGGATTTATACATAACAAAATATCGCTGAACGCGATTGTCAGGGGGATGAATAAGAGATGAAAAGCCGCGGGCTTGTTCGATTTTTCTTTTCGATTTTAGCTGTGGGCGCTCTTATTACAAGCGTCGTGGGATTTGCACTGAAGTGGGGGGAGTACAAGGGGTTCTTTCTGAATTTTGAGGCCGGTCAGATTTTCTCCGTTCTGATCTGGTTTATCGGGGTAGGCATGATTTTCAGTGTGATCAGCCAGATGGGATTCTTCGTTTTTCTGACGGTGCACCGGTTTGCCCTTGAAATTCTCAGATCAAGCTCGCTTTGGAATCTGCTTCAGCTGTTTATCATTCTGTTTGTCGCTTTTGATTTAATGTACGTCAGATTTTTGTTTTTCGGAGAGCGGGATGACTCGATTGCGGGGTTTGTCTGGCTGCCGCTGACTCTGCTTGCCGTCGGCCTGTTGACGGCGTATATAAAACAAAAGCAGTCCTCAAAAAATACGTTCGTTTCATCATTATTTTTAATGGTCGTTATTACAGCGCTTGAATGGGTTCCTGCGCTACGAGTGAATAATGAGGACTGGCTTTATTTGATGCTGATTCCGCTGATGGGCTGCAATGCGTTTCAGCTGTTAATGCTGCCGAAGTTTGCCCAGAGGTAGTTATTTCACTTCTGATGACCTGACGTCAGTATTTGCGATCAGGTCGCCGACGGTCACGTTTTTCAGTCCTTTTTGTTTTAAATTGTGAATAATGGCGGGGAGCGCTTCTTCAGTCTGTGTTGCTGAATCAGAGGCGTGCAGCAGGACAATGTCGCCGCCTTTTATATGACTGTTTACATTTTCAATGATTTTATCAGGACCGGGATTTGTCCAATCCTGCGAGTTAACGCTGTAATGAACCACTGAATAGTGGTACTGCTGTGCAATGGTAAGAACCTTTTTATTAAATTGTCCGGTCGGCGGGCGGAGTAAATGAACATTCTTCACACCCAGCTTTTTAAATGCAGTCTGGGCCCGGAGGATATCTTTTTTGATTTCATTGTCCTCTAGGTTGGTATAATTCTTATACGCATATCCCATGCTGCCGATTTGATGTCCGTCTTTTACCATACGTTCAACTGTGTCCGGGTGCCGTTCCGCCCAAGAAGCTGACAGAAAAAAAGTGGCGTTTTTAATACCGTTTGCTTTTAGCGCGTTCAGAATAGGAACTGCTTTTTCGTCGCCCCAGCTGATATCGAATGTTAATGCGACTTCGCCCGCTTTCGTCTCCCCTTTTGAAATAGCCTTCGGGCCGCTATCAGTTAAAAATACAGGAAGGGGGACGGCTCTCTGTATATAAAAAAAGCTGGCTGCTGCAAATGCGGCAATGATAATAATAAGCAGCTGTTTTATCCTTCTGATGTGCCACACGTAGAAGTTATTCACTGATGACGCCTCCTTATCTTGTCCATGCTTGATTACATCGTATGCTGCGGCGGAGATGAATATAACGAAATACGTTTTAAAAAAATGAAAAAAACACTTGCTAAATTTAAAGAATGCATGGTATATTATTAAACGTCGCTGATGAACAGCAGACAACAACAAAAAGCTTCGGAAACAACTTAAAAAAAGTTGTTGACATAAAAGAAGCTGAGTGGTAAGATAATAAAGCTGCTTCAACAAGCGGTAATGATCTTTGAAA
>NZ_JAWRWX010000008.1:0-55095 GCF_046535335.1 Bacillus sp. SIMBA_026
GCACATCGCTGTGCGATTTATTTAAAACTTTGAATTAACAGGTACGTTTTGTCTTGTTTAGTTTTCAAAGATCATTTTGTCTTTCGTTCAAGCGACTTTATTATTATATCTTATCAATCTCTTGAAGTCAATAACTTTTTAAATTTCTTTTTTTCGTCAGCGCCTTGTTTAGCGGCAACGAATAATAATATACCACCTCGCAAATAATAGTGCAATAGTTTTTCAAAACAAAATCAAAAAAGTTTTATGAGCGGCTTGTTTCTAAAAAAGCGCCGTACTGCGATAAGCAGAAACGGCGCCTTCCCTTTTATTAGCGTTGTCTCATTTGAGGGAATAATAAAACGTCTCTGATAGACGGAGCATTTGTTAACAGCATGACAAGGCGGTCGATACCGATACCCAATCCCCCGGTCGGCGGCATGCCGTATTCAAGAGCTTCAACGAAGTCTTCATCCATCATATGCGCTTCATCGTTTCCTTCTTCTCTTTCTTTTAATTGCGCTTCAAAGCGTTCCCTCTGGTCAATAGGGTCATTCAGCTCCGTAAACGCATTAGCGTGCTCACGGCCGACGATAAACAGCTCAAAACGGTCTGTAAAGCGAGGGTCCTCCGGATTTTTCTTAGCAAGAGGAGAAATCTCTACAGGGTGGCCGTAAATAAATGTAGGCTGAATGAGTGTTTCTTCAATTTTTTGTTCGAAGAATTCATTGATGATATGACCCACCGTCATTGAGTTTGTGATCTCGATACCATGCTCTTTTGCATGACCGCGCGCTTCTTCAACAGTCATCTCATTCCAGAAATCTACACCTGTCGCTTCTTTGACCGCATCTACCATGTGGAGTCGTTTCCATTCAGGTTTCAGATCAATCTGCTCTTCGCCGTACTGGATTGTGGTGCTTCCAAGCACTTCCTGCGCAATATGTGCAACGAGGTTTTCCGTAAGGCTCATAATATCTTTATAATCGGCGTACGCTTCATACAGCTCGATCATCGTGAATTCAGGGTTGTGGCGTGTAGAAACACCTTCATTACGGAACACACGGCCGATTTCGTAGACTTTTTCCAATCCGCCGACAATCAGGCGTTTTAGGTGCAGTTCAATCGCAATACGCATATAAAGAGGCATGTCGAGCGCGTTATGGTGCGTGATGAACGGGCGTGCAGACGCTCCTCCCGGTATGCTGTGCATCGTAGGTGTTTCAACTTCTAAGTATCCATGGTCATCTAAGTATCTTCTCATCGCTTGGATGATTTTGCTGCGTGTGATAAACGTTTGTTTGCTGTCAGGGTTTACGATGAGATCGAGATAGCGCTGGCGGTAACGCTGTTCAACGTCTTTTAACCCATGATATTTATCAGGAAGAGGACGCAGTGCTTTTGTCAGCAGTTCAAAAGATGTCGCTTTGACAGAAAGCTCGCCTACGTTTGTTTTGAAAACTTTCCCCGTGATGCCGATAACGTCTCCCAGGTCTGAAGATTTAAAGATTTCATATTGTTCTTCGCCGACACTGTCTTTTCTTACGTAAATTTGAATTTGACCTTCTAAGTCCTGCAGATGCGCAAAGCCGGCTTTCCCTTTTCCGCGCTTTGTCATCATACGGCCTGCAATGGTCACTTCGATCGCTTTTTCTTCCAGTTCTTCTTTAGAAAGCTCCTGGTAGGCGTCAATGATCTGTTGAGATTGATGCGTTCTCTCGAAACGTTCGCCGAAAGGGTCAATGCCGTTTTCTCTCAGCTGGTTCATTTTATCTCGTCTGACTTGCAGCTGGTCGTTCAATTCCTCATGATTTTGCTCTTCTTGACTCATTGGTATCACTCCGTTACATTTTGTTTTCACGAAAAAGCAGAAAAACTGCCAGCGGTAAGCTGGCAGTGAGCAGCAATAGAGGGTGTATATTAACCTACTTTTGCATCTTGAAGCTCTTTTGCCTCTGCTTCGGCGGTAAATGCATCTAAAAGCTGCACAACTTCTTCACGCGTCTCACATTGGTTAATTTCGTTGCGTACATTCGCATTGCCTCTGACACCTTTCAGGTACCAGGCAGCGTGTTTTCTCATTTCTCTGACTGCCACATTTTCGCCTTTTAACTTAATCAGGCGGTCTAAGTGCAGTTTGCATACCGACATTTTTTCACGGACTTTCGGTTCGTCTTTTAACTCACCGGTTTCAAGGTAGTGCACCGTACGGTAAATCATCCACGGGTTGCCGAGTGCGGCCCGGCCGATCATGACGCCGTCAACTCCTGTTTCCTCAAGCATGCGTTTCGCGTCCTGAGGCGTTTTGACATCACCGTTTCCGATGACGGGAATGGAGACGGATTGCTTCACTTCTTTAATGATATCCCAGTTCGCAGTGCCTTCATACATTTGCACTCTTGTGCGGCCGTGCAGGGCAACGGCTTTTCCGCCGGCACGTTCAACGGCTTGGGCGTTTTTCACCGCATAGATGTGCTCTTCATCCCAACCCATTCTCATCTTCACTGTAACCGGCTTATCAACAGCATCTACTACTGCGGATACCATTTCATAAATCTTATCAGGATCGAGTAGCCATTTGGCGCCCGCATCACATTTTGTAATCTTGGGTACGGGACAACCCATGTTAATATCAATAATATCAGCAGTTGTATTTTGATCTACAAACTTCGCCGCTTCCACAAGGGTTTCCTTTTTTCCTCCAAAAATCTGAAGGCTGAGCGGTTTTTCACGTTCATCAATGTAAAGCATCCCCATTGTTCTTGCGTTGTTGTAAAGAATCGCTTTGTCACTGACCATTTCAGCGCATACCAATCCGGCTCCGAATTCCTTTACAGTCAATCTGAACGCTGAGTTACAGACACCGGCCATAGGGGCAAGCACGACCCGGTTTTTCAATTGAATATCACCGATTTTAAACATTTTTCCCCTCCTAACATTATTTGTCTATTTTTCAGGCGGGGCCAATTCGTCCGCACTTATATTTAAAACATCTGCCGCATCTTGAATGATGGCATCTGATGGCAATCGGTTTCCGCGTTCAATTTCACCGACAATAGAAACTGATACACCTAATGCTTTTGCAAATCCTTCTTGAGTATAACCTTTCAGCTTTCTGAATGCACGAATTCGCCTACCCCAGATTTCTGCTTCCATACTCTTACACCTTCTTGGTTTGTTTCAGCGCTTATCGTGATATGATCCGCCTGCGGACATATTTCTTTTAACGGCGCAAGGACAAATAAGCGCTCATACATTCTCGGATGCGGAACAATCAGCCGCTCTGTTTCAATATTTTCACGATTATACAGCAAAATGTCAAGGTCTGCCGTCCGCGGTCCCCAGCGAATCTCTCTCGTTCTGCCTAATTCAGCTTCAATGCTCTGCGTTACGTCAAGAAGTTCAAAAGGAGATAACGCCGTTTTCACTTCAACCGCCATATTAAGAAACTGATCTTGATCCTCATAGCCGACAGGATCTGTTTCATATATGGAGGACACCTTTGACACCGTCACGCCATGATGGCGGCTGAGCATGGCCACTGCCTGGCGCAAATAATGTTCACGGTCGCCCATATTGGAACCGAGGCCGATATATGCCGTATTGTTCATGATTTTTTTCTCGTCATTTCTATGGCTACTGATTTATAATGGCCGGGAATCGGCGGGTCAGGCTTAACAACCTTTACCGTACATTGCTGCACCGGCTCAAATTTCTCAAGGACGGTGTCTGCGATCCGTTCCGCAAGGGTCTCGACCAAATTAACGGGCTCGCCCTCAACGATGCCGCGGCAGACACTGTACAATTCCGCATAGTTAATGGTATAAGAAAGGTCATCCGTTTTTCCGGCTTTGCTCAAATCCAGTTCGGCAGTCAGGTCTACTTTGAAGCGCTGGCCGAGTTTGTTTTCTTCTTCGAACACGCCGTGATATCCGTAAAACTCCATACCTTCTACATATACTTTATCCATAATGTGCGCCTCCTTTGTTCAACATGGCATCCATCATCTTAGTCATTCTTGCGATCTCTTTGACATCGTGCACCCTCACAATGTCGCAGCCTTTCTGGACGCCAAGGCATACTGTCGCTCCCGTTCCCTCGGCACGTTCTTCAGGGGGAAGGTCAAGCACACGGCCGATGAACCTTTTTCTCGATGTCGCCAGGAGCAGCGGATAACCTAACCCGCTGAACACCTCCAGCTTGTTCATGACAGCCAGATTGTCCTCATAGTTTTTCGCAAAGCCGATCCCCGGATCCAGAATCATGTTTTCATCTGTGACGCCGGCTTCTGCGGCAGTTTTTACGCTTTCCATCAAGTCTGCAAGCATATCAGGAATAAGATCGTTGTAGTTTCTTTCCATGCGATTATGCATTAAGATAATCGGAACCCCGTGTGCGGCGGCTACTGACGCCATATCAGGGTCACCTTTCGCCCCCCAGATGTCATTAAGGATAGAGGCTCCCGCTTTGACCGCTTCGTCTGCCACGGACGCTTTGTACGTATCGATTGAAAGCGGAATGTCCAGCTCGCTTGTAATCCGTTCTATGACGGGGATGACTCGCGACATTTCCTCATCAGCCGACACGAGTGATGCGCCGGGCCTTGTCGATTCGCCGCCGATATCTATGATATGCGCCCCTTCTTCAGCCATCTTCGCCGCATGCAGAAGCGCCCTTTCCGTACTGTCGTATTTACCGCCGTCAGAGAAGGAGTCTGGCGTTACATTTAATATCCCCATAATGAGCGTCTTCTCTTTATAGGACAGAGCGCCTTTTTTTGTATGAATCAGTTTAGGCTGTTCAATTGTTTGCTGCGCCATTTTGTTCCTCCTCCTGTACATTCATTTTGTTTATTTCCTGCTGATACTGCTTACGGAGCAATTGCACCGTTTTTCCGCTCACTCCGGGCAGCGGCACTTCCTCTATTTTAGAAAACGGGATGATTTCAAGCACGGAGTTTGTCAACCATGCTTCATCCGCTTCAAGCATTGATTGAAAACGGAATCGGCCTTCGGTGACTTCTGTCCCCTGCCGTTTCAATTCATCAATAACAAACTGTCTCGTTACGCCGTCGAGAATGCCCGTATCCAAGGATGGTGTAAAGACCTTGTCTCCTTTTCGCCAAAACACGTTGGAGACAATGCCTTCCGCGACATCCCCTTCTCCGGTCAGGAAAATGCCTTCAAGATTGGGATCATTCCCGATCTCCCGTTTAGCATACATGTTGTTTAAATAGTGATGAGATTTTAACCGGAAAAGTCCTTCAGGCGTATTTCTCCTGATAGAGAGAAGCCTGCCTTCTTTTTGAACAGGCAGAGTTTCCAGATTGATCCGGTTGACGAAACAAAGGACGGTCGGCTTTTCATAAGTCTGCGCGGCAAACCCTTTATCGCTGACGCCTGCCGAGATGTTAAGCCGGACACGCGCGCTGCCGTCCTTGATGTCATTGAGGAGCAACAGTCTCCGAAGCATATCAAGCAGCTCCTGTTTGTTCACCTCATATGCAATCTGCAGATCCCGAAGCGCCCTGTTGAGCCTGGCGACATGCGCATCCGGCAGAAACGGCCGGCCGCTGTAAAGCCTGAACGTCTCGAACGCGCCGATCCCGTACAGATAACCATGGTCAAAAGGAGAAAGCGCCGCTTCTTTCTCCTCTATATATTGACCATTCAAATATATAATCACACCGTCACTTCCTTTTTGCGGTGTGTCTCTATAAAGTTTCTGAGCATCTCTTTGCCGAAGGAGGTCATGATGGATTCCGGATGGAACTGAACACCTTCAACAGGAAGCTCATTATGGCGGATTGCCATAATTTCTCCTTCTTTGGTTTGAGCGGATACCGTAAAACAATCCGGCAGCGTGTCCGCTTTGACAATAAGTGAATGATACCGGGTGGCGACCAGCGGATTTTGCAGGCCTTTAAAAACCGTCTGTCCGTCATGCATAACTTCTGACGTTTTGCCGTGCATGAGCCGCTCTGCTCTGACGACATCGCCGCCGAATACTTGCGCAATCGACTGATGCCCGAGACATACGCCGAAAACAGGAATACTGCCGGCAAAATGTTTGATGGCTTCGAGGCTGATCCCCGCTTCATCAGGACTGCACGGCCCCGGTGAAATCATTAAGAAGTCCGGACCCAGCTCTTCAATCTGCTCAATCGTAATCTCGTCATTTCGTCTGACGATCAGTTCCTCCCCAAGCTCACCCAAATATTGAACCAAGTTGTACGTAAATGAATCATAATTGTCAATCATTAAAATCATCTCTGCTCACCTCGTCTGATTTTTTGTCTCTTCTTCGCTCAGCTCTAACGCCTTTTTCATCGCAAAAGCTTTTTTGAACGATTCCTTGTATTCATGCTTCGGAACCGAATCAATGACCACTCCTGCACCGGACTGCATAAAAGCATGTCCGCCGGCTGCATAGATCGTCCGGATCACAATGTTAAACTGCAGATCTCCGTTGAATCCGAACCAGCCTATAGATCCAGTATAAAGCCCCCGTCTTGTCGGCTCAAGCTCTTCTATAATTTCCATCGTTCTCACTTTGGGCGCTCCCGTGATGGTGCCCCCCGGGAACACCGCATGAATAATGTCTGTCGCGTCATATCCGTCCTGCAGCTCTCCCTGTACGTTTGACACGATATGCATGACGTGGGAATACTTTTCGATCGCCATAAATTCGTTAACGCGCACGGAGCCGTAGCGCGATACGCGCCCGAGGTCATTGCGCTCAAGATCCACAAGCATGACGTGTTCCGCACGTTCTTTTTCGTTGTGAATTAATTCCTCAGCCAAGGCCTTGTCTTCAGCATCGTCTTTTCCTCTTGAACGCGTACCCGCGATCGGTCTCGTTTCAAGCTTCTTCCCCTTCTTTGTCACCAATAGCTCCGGCGACCCGCATATCACTTGAAACCCCGGTGTCTCGAGATAGGCCATGTAAGGAGACGGATTGACGTTTCTCAAGTGTTTATACACCTCATACGGATGAACGGATAAAGACTGAGACTGCCTGATAGACAAATTAACCTGGAACACATCGCCGCTCGCGATATATTGTTTAATTTGTTCTACAGCCTGCGAAAACCCTTCTTCAGTGAACGGAGCGGCGTACGATCCGTCCCCATTCCGATTCAGCGGTGAAAAAGGCTCGTCCGCCGTTTGGAGGGAGCACCACATGTCCTCTAAGCCGGACAGCTTTTCTTCCGCAATATCCGCTTCTTCCGCATCAGTATGGGTAATGAGCCATAACGCCTCTTCCTCATGGTCATAAACGGCCACATCATCAAAAACAAGAAAGTAAATATCAGGTGTTTCCAGATCATCTAACGACAGCATCTTAAAATTCTCAATATATCGGGCGTAGTCGTAACTGATAAAACCAATCGCACCGCCCTGAAAGTCCGGAAACTCAACGTTTGTTTCCGTTCCGAGCGTTCCAAACCATTCATGAAAGGCCCGCAGCGGGTCACCTTCTTTAAACAGTGTTTCCCCCTCATGCTTGATCGTTGTAATTCCGTCTTTCCCTCTGACGGACGCAATCGGATCTAGACCGGCTATACTGAATCTTCCCCCTCTCGCGCTTTCGAGCAGAACATGCCGTTTTCTCGATTTCGAAAGGTTTTCATATCGCTGTAAAAATGCTTGTTTCGTAAAAGGTATTTTTCTTCCTGCCGGTCTGCGTTGTGCCATCATATCAATCCTCTGCTTCGTTTTACTGTAGTTTTATTTTAAAGCAATCACACTGGTGAAAAAAGTGAATTTCACTTCCAACCATAAAATTCGAAACGTTTTTTGGATTTTCGATACTTCAGGCACAAAAAAACTCCCGGATACAGCCGGGAGCCGTGTGTATGTCTCTATTCAAACTGATAAAGCGGTGTGCTTAAGTAACGTTCTCCGTTACTAGGGATGATCGCAAGCACTTTCTTGCCTTTCCCCAGTTTTTTCGCGATTTCCAGTGCCGCGTAAATGGCCGCTCCGGAAGAAATCCCGCCGAGAATCCCTTCTTCTTTTGCCGTTTTACGGGCATATTCAAATGCATCCTCGTTTTTGACGGGAATGATCTGATCATAGATGTCCGTATTCAATGTTTCAGGGACAAATCCCGCTCCGATACCCTGAATTTTATGCGGGCCCGGTTTTCCGCCGGAAAGAACCGGAGAATCTGCCGGCTCTACCGCATAGATTTTGATGGATGGATATGCTTCTTTCAGCACTTCGCCCGCTCCCGTGATGGTTCCGCCGGTACCGATTCCGGCCACGAACGCATCAAGCTGGTCGTCACCAAACTGTTCTACGATTTCTTTCCCCGTCGTTTGGCGGTGAATTTCCGGGTTTGCTGCATTGTTGAATTGCTGAGGCACAAAGTATCCGTGTTCCTCGGCAAGTTCTTCCGCCTTTTTAATGGCGCCCTTCATTCCTTCTGCGCCGGGAGTCAGCACAAGCTCCGCTCCGTATGCGCGCAGCAGATTGCGTCGCTCCATACTCATTGTATCAGGCATAACGAGAATGGCTCTGAGACCTTTAGCCGCTGCCACCATCGCAAGACCGATCCCTGTATTTCCGCTTGTCGGTTCAATGATTGTGTCGCCGGCTTTTAATTTTCCTTCTTTTTCAGCCGCTTCTATCATCGCCACTCCGATCCGGTCTTTTACGCTGCTGCCCGGATTCATGTATTCAAGCTTCAGATATACATCTGCACTGTTTTCATCCGTCAGGCGATTCAATTTCACAATAGGAGTATTTCCGATTAGTTCAGTAATAGAATTTGCAATACGCACCATGTTGGACACCTCAATTTCCGACTAAATTTATTGGTATTATAAATATAAGTTATCAATTTCAAAATTTTTTGTCAATCATTTAGTTCTTTTTTCCCCGTAGAACCAAGAGACCCCCGCCTCTTTCCACAGCGTTTTGACTGTCGCCTTGTCACCTAATTGATCCATCGCGATCTGGCGTCTGATTTGGCTCTTCACTTCATTGTATGAGAAAGTTCTCGCTTTAAGCTTTTCTTTCAGCTGAATGACGGCGTATCCTGAAGAAACTTTAATCGGCTCAGCGGACCATTCATCTTCTTTAAGATTTTTAGCTTCTGTGATATATGCCTGCGGGATATTTTCCTGGTTTTCTGTCACAAAGCCGAGGTCTCCGCCATACTGTGACGTGTATCTGTCCGTGGAACGCTCAGCGGCAACGGCTTCAAAGCTGGAACCGCCTTTCAAATCAGCAAGCACCCTGTCCGCCTCATCTTTGTTTTTGACGACGATGTGCCGGATTCTGTAGGAATCATCGAAATGGTACAATTCTTTGTTTTTATTATAAAATGATTGCATTTCCTTATCCGATATATCGATGTCCTTCGTCAGCAGTTCTTCAAGAAGAATGTTGTAGCGGATCTGGTCTCTCCATTCTTTTTCGGTAATATGGCTGTCTTCATAAAATGAATTATTCACCGCTTTGATTAAAAGAAACTCCCGCTCCAATTCGCTGTTTGAAACTGTGAGTTTATTCTTTTTCGCAAGCTCTTCCACTACTTGTGCATTAATCATGTCTTCCAGCGTTGATTTTCCGTACTCGTCTTCCATCTTTTTCATCCAGTCTTGCCGTGTGATATGTTTATCACCGATTGTCGCGATGGATTCTTCAGATGACCCTGCGGTTTGGGATTTTGTTAACTTATACGCCACTGTCACACTGCATACTAACAGCGCCGCTACAATAATCGTCAAAAGTGTTCTCGATTTCAAAATCTACCCCATCCCTTTTATAAAATAGAACAACCCGCTAAAGAGCTAGCGGGTTGTTTCGTCACGAAGCTCTTCCAGTTCTTCTTTTGTAAATAAATATTTCTCATTACAAAAATGGCAAACCGCTTCGGCTTTTCCGTCTTCTTCTATCATATCTTGTATTTCTTTTTTGCCTAGTCCTAAAATGGCCGTTTCGAATCGATCTTTTGAACAAGAACAGTGAAATTTGACCGGCATTGTTTCGAGAACGTCCGGTTTTTGACCAAGAACTTCTTCTAAGATTTCTTCCGGTGTCAGGCCTTTTTGAATCAATTTTGAAATCGGTTCGATTTGAGATAATTGTTTTTCAATTGTTGAAATGGTTTCTTCATCAGTCCCCGGAAGAAGCTGAATGATGAACCCGCCCGCAGCGAGAATGGTGTTATCAGGATTTACTAGAACACCTACGCCGACAGATGAAGGGACTTGTTCAGAAGAAACAAGGTAATACGTGAAGTCGTCACCGAGTTCACCCGAGACAATCTCTACTTGTCCCGTAAAATAATCACGCAAGCCCAAATCTTTTACGACACTGAGTGTTCCGTCAGTTCCGACCGCCCGTCTGACATCCAGTTTCCCTTGTTCATTGAGGTCAAAATGAACGTGCGGGTTTGATACGTATGCTCTTACCTCACCCTTTGCGTTCGCATCCGCGACAATGGCTCCGATCGGGCCGCCGCCTTCTATTTTGACTGTCAGCTTATCTTCACCCTTAAGCATCGCTCCGAGCATCAGAGAAGCTGTCATCGTCCGGCCGATTGCGGCTGATGCCGTCGGCCACGTGTCATGCCTTCTTTGCGCTTCATTTACCATATCTGTCGTTCTGGCTGCATAAGCCCGCACTTTACCGTCATATGCAATTGCTTTAATTAAATAATCCATCGTTTACCTCCTATACGTGACCCACGCGATTTCGCTCATAAATGATTTCCAGCCCTTTCAGAGTGAGAAACGGGTCAACAATATCAATACAGTCTGATTCGTTTGCGATTAATGACGCAAGCCCGCCTGTCGCAATGACTTTCGGTTCCTGTGTTGCCTGCCATTTCATCCGCTTCACTATACCTTCAACTTGTCCGACATAGCCGAAAAGGATGCCGGACTGCATGGCGCTTACCGTGTTTTTGCCGATGATATTGTCCGGACGGGCAATTTCAATTCTCGGAAGCTTCGCCGCACGTGAGTACAGCGCCTCCGTTGAAATCGTAATGCCGGGAGCAATCGCGCCGCCCATGTATTGTTTGTTTTCATCAATGTAGCAATACGTCGTCGCCGTTCCGAAATCAACAACAATTAAGGGGCCGCCATACTGCTGGATCGCCGCAACGGCATTGACGATCCTGTCAGCTCCCACTTCTTTCGGATTGTCATACTTTATATTTAAACCTGTTTTCATTCCCGGGCCGACAACTTGCGGCTCGATGTGAAAGTATTTTGTGCACATTCTTTCTAAAGAGAACATAATCGGCGGCACCACGGATGAGATGATAATCCCTTCAATCTGTTCAAACATGAGTCCGGAATGTTCAAATAAGGAACGGAGCAGCATGCCGAATTCGTCTTCTGTTTTGTGCCTGCTCGTTTCTATGCGCCAATGATATTCTAATTCCCCATCATGATATACACCAATCACGGTGTTGGTGTTCCCCACATCTATAACCAGTAACAACCTCTATCACCACTTTTGAATAGTTTCTAATCATAACATTTTCAACATTCTACAATACCATACACGATCTGCGGCTCTTTTGTAAACAAAACGGAACCAGTAAAAAAACCGCCGGTATACGCCGGCGGTTTTCATATCAGAAAGCGAACTATTCTTTCGGCTCGTCTTTCTTTTCGTCTTCTGTTTTAGACAGGATGTTTACTTTCACATCGTCTTTTTGAAGATGGTCATCTGAGAAATTGCGCTCAGGGAGTTTTCCGTGATCCACGAGATGCTTGATTTGTTCCGCATCTAATGTTTCCACATCAAGCAATGTCTGAGCAATCAATTCAAGCTTATCGCGATTTTCAGTCAGGATGGTTTTCGCACGCTCATAACATTCTTTAATGATGCGCTGAATTTCCTGATCGATTTCGTAAGCGATCTGATCACTGTAGTTTTGCTCGTTGTTGAAATCCCGGCCCAGGAATACTTGACCGCCTTGAGATTGACCGAACTGAAGCGGTCCGAGTTTTTCTGACATACCGAACTCTGTCACCATTCTTCTGGCAATGCTCGTTGCCCGCTGGAAGTCATTGTGAGCCCCCGTGCTGACTTCGCCGAAGATAATTTCCTCGGCAACCCGTCCGCCCAGAAGACCGACAATTTTATCGAGAAGTTCAGGTTTTGTCTGGAAGTAACGGTCTTCTCTCGGAAGCATGACCGCGTATCCGCCCGCCTGCCCCCTCGGAACAATCGTTACTTTATGAACCATATCGGCTTCATCCAGCACAAGTCCGATAACGGTGTGACCGCCCTCGTGGTACGCCACGATATTGCGTTCTTTTTTCGATATGACGCGGCTCTTCTTCGCAGGACCCGCAATGACACGGTCCGTCGCTTCATCAATGTCGCGCATATCAATTTTCTTCTTGTTTTGACGGGCAGCAACGAGTGCCGCTTCGTTAAGAAGGTTTTCTAAGTCGGCGCCTGAGAAACCGGGTGTTCTTGAAGCGATCGCTTTTAAGTTCACCGTTTCATCAAGCGGTTTGTTTCTCGCATGGACCTGCAATACGGCTTCACGGCCGATGACATCCGGACGGTCTACCGTAATCTGACGGTCAAAACGTCCCGGACGAAGCAATGCAGGGTCGAGAATGTCCGCACGGTTTGTCGCAGCGATAATAATGATTCCTTCATTCGCACTGAAACCGTCCATCTCTACAAGCAGCTGGTTCAGCGTCTGTTCGCGTTCATCATGCCCGCCGCCAAGACCTGCGCCGCGCTGACGTCCCACCGCGTCGATCTCATCAATGAAGATCAGGCAAGGCGCATTCTTTTTCGCATTTTCGAATAAATCACGCACACGGGAAGCACCGACACCGACAAACATTTCAACGAAGTCAGATCCGCTGATGCTGAAGAAAGGAACGCCCGCTTCACCGGCTGAGGCTCTCGCAAGCAATGTCTTACCGGTTCCCGGAGGTCCGACCAGCAGCACGCCTTTAGGGATTCTGGCGCCAAGCTCGGCGAATTTGCGAGGATCTTTCAGAAACTCAACAACCTCAACAAGCTCCTGCTTCTCCTCATCCGCGCCGGCTACATCTTTAAACTTCACGCGTTTCTTTTCTTCCGTATACAGCTTCGCTTTGCTCTTCCCGAAGTTCATGACACGGCTGCCGCCGCCCTGAGCCTGATTGAGCAGGAAGAAAAACAGAATAAAGATGATGACAAACGGAATGATCGTCGTTAAGAACGTCACCCACCCGCTTGTTTCCTGTGCGGGATCAACTTTTACGTCCGTCTTTTTAATTGCATCAAATATCTGGTCTGCTCCCTTTCCTTCAGGAACATGTGTTAAAAAGTACTGGTCTTTGTCGTATTTTTTCAGCTGTCCTTTTACCTCATAAACACCTCTGACAGGCTGAACCGATACGCTATCAACTTTCCCCTCATCGAGGTTCTTGATAAACGTACTGTACGACATATTTTCTGTTTTCGGGTTTGAAGTCTGGAAGTAACTCACAACCCCGATTACTACTAATAAAATAAGTAAATAAAAAATGGTATTACGGAAGACCCGATTCATTCCTTACCTCCTCCCACAGTAAGCACAACTATGTTCAATAGTACCATAGAAAATCATTCCAATACAACCGATAACCATCTCGGAAGCAGGCAGCCGATCAGCTTTCATAAATCGCCGGTTTTAATACTCCGATGTAAGGCAGATTGCGATAGCGTTCGGCATAATCAAGTCCGTAACCCACAACAAACGCGTCAGGAACTTCAAAGCCTACGAAGTCTGCTTTAATGTCCGCTTTTCTTCCGCTTGGTTTATCCAACAGGGTAACAATCTTAATTGATTTCGCTTTACGATATCGGAAGAGTTCTACGAGATAGCTCAAGGTTAACCCACTGTCGATAATATCTTCAATGATTAAGATGTCCCGGCCTTCTACAGATGTATCCAAATCTTTGATGATTTTGACTTCTCCGGAAGAAACCGTGGAATTTCCGTAGCTTGATACATCCATGAAGTCCATTTCCAAATATGTATCAATATGCTTTATAAGATCAGCCATAAAAGGAAGCGCTCCCTTTAACACACCGATTGCCAACGGAAACGTGTCGCTGTACTCGCTTGTTAATTGTTCTCCAAGCTGTTTTACTTTCTGCTGGATCTCATCTTCTGAGATCAGCACTTTTTCGATATCCTGTTTCATGTTAATGCTTGCCCCCTACACTTTTCATGCTGTCTATATTGTAATACAATGCGGTCACTGTTTGAAATCACAAGATCGTCAAAGATGGATTTTTTCAAGCCAGGCAGCCAGATAATTTCACCGCTCGCATCCGTTACAATCGGCCATTCGTCCCGATCCCGCAGAGGCAGTTTATGATCAATAAATATATCTTTCACCTTTTTCGAGCCATTCATCCCTTTAAGTTTGATCCGGTCGCCGATTTTTCTCGTCCGGATTGTTAAAGGAAATTGCACCTTGTTTCTGCTTGTCATAAAAACAGCATTCCCATTTTTGATATGAGGGTCAGCCTGAACGGCCACCTCTATCATAAAGCCGTTGGGGAGAACAGCAGTCTCGCCTTCCGCTCCTTGCAGCTGCAGCTCAAAGGGAACTTTTTCACATTGCCATTGTTCAAATGTAAACAAACATGTCTGATATGATTTGACCACCTTCAGCCCTTTCGGAAAATCAAGCACTCCCGAGGCGCTTCCATTTTCCGCCCATTCGAGAAACTGCTGTATGTGGCGGGCGGAAAACGACGATGGAACGTTTTCATAAAGATAGTTTAATATTAGTTGAACTCCTCTTCTTTGTAAAGGTATCGGAAGGGCAAGCAATTGAGAGGAATTGACTTCAACCGATGTGTCAGACTTGCTTGTAATAACCTTATTCATTCGTTCTTTCGTTAATGACTGCAGGTATTGTTCGTCTTCTGTCAGTGCTTCACTCACCTTTTGAAACATTTTATGAACGTCAGGTGATTCTTGTTTTAAAAAAGGAAGCACGGTCTTTCTGAATCTGTTTCTTGTATAATCGTCTTTTGCATTGCTCTCATCCGTTCTGTAGCTGAGCCCTTCTTGACGGCAGTATTCAAGGATTTCATCCTTTGCCGCATAGAGGAAAGGCCTGATCAGCCAGCCGGATGCAAATTCGCGGACGGGCTGCATTCCCGCAAGCCCTGCCCCGAGCGTACCTTTCGCAAGCCTCATGAGCATTGTCTCAACCTGGTCATCGCCGTGATGAGCCAGCGCCAAAAACTTCGCTTGGTGTTTTGCCATCAGATCTTCGAAAAACTGATATCTGCAATCACGCGCGGCAGCCTGCTTGTTCAGCCTATTCTTCTTTGCGTATGCAGAAACATCAATCTGTACCGTTTCGCAGAAGATGTGTTCCGCTTCGCAATATGACTGCACAAACTTCATATCTTCTTCAGATTCAGGACCCCTGAACTGATGGTCGACATGCGCCGCTATGATAACGGAGGAATGCCCGAAGTGCTTATTCAGCATACTGAGAAGCGCCATTGAATCAGGGCCTCCGGAGACCCCGGCAATAATCGTTTCTCCCTCCGCCTGAAGATGATATGTTTTGAAAAAATCTTCCACGCTTTTCACAATGTCCCCCTCACAATGAGCAGGTTTTTTAAAGATATACATATCCTATCACTTTCATTCCCTCCAAGCAAAGAAGAAGCATGAGCGCAGGCGTCCGGCCGGCATTAGATGAGAAAAAAGACGATGTAAGCGAAATAAAGGGCGAGAACGCTGATTAAAATAAGTGTTGTTTCAAACAAACCATTGTGCTTTGCGGGTTTTTGTTTAGGTTTATACCGCGTTTGAGATACAGTGCCCTGCCGCGGTTTTGATTGCGGCGGCTTAGTCTTGGCGGCGGCTTTCCTTTTGCCCCCGGCGCTCTGCCCCGCCGTCAGGATGTCATGCTTCATGGCTTCCGCAGACGGATATTGGCCGTTTAAAGCAGAAAACAGAACCTTCTTATACTTATTCAGAAACGGGTGGCCTTCAATGATAGAACGAAGCTGTTCTTTCGGCTGTCCTGACTTTTTGCACTCTTTCTTCTGGACACAGTGGATCATGATCATTGCGACAGCAAACAGGTCGTAGGATGGTTCTGCTTTTCTTGTTCCATACCCCCAATAGCCCCTATCGTAAAACTCCGTATACTCTTTAATCGCGCGGCCTTGTTTTGTCGTTCCCCCTACATCAATGCAGCGAATGGCAGCCGGTGGTCCGGTTACAATGAGATTGTCCGGTTTGAGGTCGCCAAAAACCCATCCCTGCTGATGAAGGACTGACAGGCTGGAAAGAAGCTGCACCATCAGCACCGGAATCCACTCCGCTCCCTTACTGCTGATATATTGCGGAAGAAGCGGCCCTTCTATGTACTCCATCACGTAAAAAGAGACATTTTTATTCAGCTGCGGAATAAACGCGTCGTCCGCATCAAAAAAAGAAGGCCCCATCGTTTGCGACCGGGCCTTTGAAAAGGATTTTAAGACATTCACTTCAGAGGTAACAGACATGCTGTCGCTGCTTATTTTCAAAGCGACCTGTCCGCCTGATGCTTCTGCCAGATATACAATACCGTTAGCCCCTTTTCCAAGCTGTTTGAGCAATCTGTAGGATTTGCCGTTCCATTTGCCCTGAATTGCCGTCCCCGGTGCCAGACTACATGCCAAACTCGTTAAAGCGTCGTTCATCATCTGCC
This sequence comes from Bacillus sp. SIMBA_026, assembly GCF_046535335.1. Taxonomy (NCBI): domain Bacteria; kingdom Bacillati; phylum Bacillota; class Bacilli; order Caryophanales; family Bacillaceae; genus Bacillus; species Bacillus sp. SIMBA_026. The sequence continues at coordinate 16,676 of NZ_JAWRWX010000008.1, forward strand.
AACATGCTCCTTCTTGAGCGGATTCTCTCAAACTGCTGCGTCGCTTCCCGGATAGCGGGGCCCGTAGGGGTGATACCGCCGGTCGACAGCTTCGCAAAGAGTGCAGAAAGAGATTCAAGCTTCGGCGTCCAATTCAGCACAAGCTCAACTTCCTGGCTTTTCCCGGGAAATATACACATGGCAAATTCATTTTGCCCGGCCCGGGAATTTAAACTGATGGAAAGATCGATCAGCGCTTCTTTCACCGTCGGCAGTTTCGGCGCCATACTCGCACTCGTATCAACCAGCACAAGCACTTGCAGATGAACCGTTTCGCCGAGTTCATCAACCACTTCCATCACTTCTCCGCGTTTTTCAGGAGAAAGCTCTTCCATTTCAACGTTTTTCCCTAAAATTTGTTTAAGCTCTTGATTGACGACACCTTGCAGCGTCTGGGTCATTGCTTTTTTCGTCACCATTTGAACCGTCTGAGACAATTGTGACGCATACACAACTTGATGGACGCCGCCTCCGGCCATGGCGATGCCTTCAACTTCCTTCATTGCCTCTTGGTCAATCGCGTTTTCTTCCATAATTCCTATAACATTCACCGTAATCCCCTGCTCCTTGGCGAAAGCCGCCATTGCGATCGGGTCTTCACCATGATTGGAGCAGCCATCTGTAATCAGCAGAACTTGATTTAAATGTCCCTTATTCACATACATTCCTCCCGGTGATACGATTAGTCCCATCTTCGCCAGAAGGAAAGTGATTTATACGAAAGGATTAAGAAATCTCCTTTTTATTTTGGAAAACCGCCGGCACCGGGATGGAAGCCCATTTCGGCGTGTTGTGATCAATCCGGACAACAACCACTGTCATATCGTCTTCGATTTGGCCGGAACGCGTTCTGATGACCTCTTCCATTAATATATCAGCAATTTCCTGCGGATCTTCGGTTTTCAGCCCTTTCATTTTCCGCTTCATCCACAGGTCGTGGTTTTCAACGTGCTTCGGCCCTTCAAAAATACCGTCACTCATCATGACGAGCAGATCTCCCGCTTTTAACTGTTCACTTACAACCTCCACATCAAATTCATTGATGATGCCGATCGGCAGATTGCTGGCCTGAACTTTCATGACTTGATCTCCCCGCTTGATAAAACTCGGCGTTGAACCGACCTTCAAGAATTTGCAGCTTGCATCCTGAAGGTCAATGATAGAAAGATCGAGAGTTGAGTAGATTTCGTCTGTCGTCCGTAAAGACAGAATACTGTTGATCGTTTTGATTGCTATTTTTTCATCAATACCTGATTCGAGAATTTTTTCGAGCAGCTTAATCGTTTCATTGCTCTCATAATGGGCCCTCGCCCCATTGCCCATGCCGTCACTGATCGCGGCTGCATACTTTCTCGCCCCCAGTTCCATCATGCTGTAGCTGTCGCCGGAGACAAGGCCGCCGCCTTTTGCCGCATGAGCCGCGCCTGTCGATACCCGGTACGACTTGGTCGAACCGAACGCGACATGGCTGTAGCCATTCGGATGAGTCGAGTGCTGTTCGCTTTTGACAAGTATCTGCTCCTCAAGAATGTCAGACAGCATCGGGGCGATAATTTTTTCACTCTCGCCGTGTCCTCCGCTGAACGGGATTGTCATTTCGATATCAATATTGCCCTGCTCCAGGCTGTATATCTCGACATGCTGAATCTCGATTCCGAAATGCTGAAGCGCCTCTATCATTTGTTCTTCCTGAATAAAATGCTGCTCCCTCTCCCGTTTTATTTCCCGAGAAAAGTCCGCCATGACCTCAGAAACCCCCAACAGCTGCTCGGCAACAAGCCTTCTGCTGTCCTGAACTTTTCTCTTCAGTGTCAGATGGGCGTGATGGTGGGCAAGTTCGTCCTCAATCAGCTCTTCCACCTGTCTGGATTTGGAACAGTGCTGTTGAAACTCCTTTTTTAATCTGCGGTTTGAGGCATACTGTTTTTCTTCTGTTTCATGCATAACTTGTTTCATTAAGTCATATGTTTTATCAAAGTTTTGAACCCAGCATTTGCTTTTCTTATAGCAGGATTGGCAGGAATGCTCGGTGATTTTGCTTAAAAAGAGATCCACTTCCCCTTCTTCCGCCTGCTCATCAGAAGACGTCTGATGAAAGGTGGCGAAGCTCTCCGACAAGGCATGAAACACATTGGAGAACTGGTCTACTTTCTGGGCGGTGACATCTCTGATTTTCCTCGCGTACTGCTGCTGTTCCTGACTGTGCTCAGCCGTGCCCGGTATGTATCGCGCCACCTTTTTCGTAATCGATTGGGGCGTAATCAAAAACAAAACAACGGCAATCAAAGATTCATAAAGAGTGGTCATTAATCCGGCAGACCCTTCTCCATATAATGAAATCAGCAGTGAGCCGATCACTAACCCGACTGCGGCGCCGGCTTTCTTTCCTTCTTTCAGCAGCCCGCCAAGAAGCCCGGAAAACGCAAGCAGACTCATTTGATAGAGATTCCCGATATTCGCAAGCCCGAGGATCAGTCCGGTCACAACACCGACCGTACAGCCGATGCTTGCCCCGCCGACAAAGGAAAAACTCAGCACGACATAGCGGGCCAGGATATGTTCAGCCTGCATTCCCTGAAATGAAACACCGGCAAGCCCGGTTAAAACGGATGCGATCAAGATCATAAAACAGATGATTTCTTCTATTTTTAACGATTGCTTCACTTTTTTGATCGTGAAAATCGGCAGGCTTTGCAAAAAGATCAGCGTCAAAATAAAGGCCAGGCCCGCCTCGACAACAGCCATCACATAATCATAGGTGGTAAAAGCGCCGCTTTCAAAATAAACAAATCCGATTCTCGCGGCAGCCATAGAGAAAAACACCACGATCGGCAGCATCTTCACCCGGTCCTGCACGATATATGTACCGATTTTTGAAAATAGAGTGAAGACGGCCAAAGCTGTGAGAATCAATAAAGAGTGTTTCGGCGAAATGGTTAAAGCGCCCGCAAGTAAAGACAGACAAGCATAGAAGGCTTTATCTCTTCTGATCAAAAGCATCGCTCCGAAAAACGGCAGCGCAAACGGAAGAACCTCAGATAATATGAAAGCCCGTCCAAGTAAAAAACCGATCACGACATAAATGAAACCCTTATAGAAAAAAAGTGAATGCGCTTGATGGACTGTTAGCTTTGCCGCCTTTTCAAAAAACGATTGCAGTTTTTCCAGAGCTTGTCCCGCCATCGGCCCGTTCACTCTTCTTTCTGCTTTTTCCATTGCTCTCATCCCCCACCTGTTTTATTCGTTGCTTGTCATTATAAATGAAAGCCCAGATAGGATTTTGTCAAAAGAAGGTAACAATTCCAAAGAACTCTTCGACGCTTTCTCCCTTGTTCCCCTTTCCTTTCGTATTTCCTCCGACATTTCTCAAAAAGTTGTCTAAATATGAAAAAACCGGCTTCTGCAACAGAAGCCGATTCGCTTGATGACCCGTACGGGATTCGAACCCGTGTTACCGCCGTGAAAGGGCGGTGTCTTAACCGCTTGACCAACGGGCCATATATATGGTAGCGGCGGAGGGGATCGAACCCCCGACCTCACGGGTATGAACCGTACGCTCTAGCCAGCTGAGCTACACCGCCATATAGGTGCTTATAAGCACAAGTTATATAATACAAAGGTTTCTTCATTCCGTCAACAGGAACTTTAAAGTTTTAATTTTCTGACTATACGGACACATACAAAAAAAAGCACCCGCTGGGATAGACGGATGCTCCATGTATTTATAGAAAGCAGCAAGTTATCCTCTTCTTGCTCCGCGCCCTCCACGTTTTGATTCCGTGTTTCGTTTTAAAGATGATAAGCGGTCTTCGCTATCTTTAAGAAACTTGTTCATTTTCTGTTCAAAAGATTCTTTCGGACGGAAATCATTTCTAGGTCTGGCTTGCGGACGGTCTTTAGCTTTTTTAATTGATAAACCAATTTTCCCGTCTTTTTCAACGTTGATGACTTTCACTTCAACTTGATCGCCGACTTTTAAATGCTCGTTAATGTCTTTTACATAATTATCGGCTACCTCACTGATATGAACGAGACCGGTTGAGCCTCCAGGCAATTCAACAAATGCTCCGAAATTTGTAATACCTGTTATTTTCCCTTGCAACTTGCTGCCAACTTCAATCGACATAAAAAAAGTGCTCCTCCTTAGGCTTATAAAAAGATCGTTTGTTTAATTATACCTAAATAAAAATTTAAGTGTCAACAAGGCTACTTGCTCTTCTTCTCTACATTAAAGAGAATCTCACCATTTCCTGACATAAACAAGTCTCTTCTGGCAAGCTCTGTGACGTAATCCTCATCCTTTAATTTGGAAATTTCATCTTTTAAATCAGCCTGTTTCGCGTTCAATTTTTTCACTTGTTTTTCCAGCTGAGCTTTCTTTTCTTCGTTTGCGCTAAGGGAAGAGGTCTGTGACCAAAGAGAACCCGCTAAGACAATAGCCGTCAACAACACAAGGGCGCCGAATACGATCAACCGTCTGAAAAGCCCTTTCCGCCTTCTTTTCATAAGCTGGGATTGCCGTTCAACCTGCTCTTTATAGTCGTTTTGAATTTCAGTTATTGTACGTTCTCTAGATAGATTCAAATCAGACGGTCCTCCTTTCACCTTTTCAAAATACGTATCATGGTCGATCTGATTGTTATGATTAGTTTCTTGCTCTTTTGTAAAAATCCTGCACTTTTTTGAAAATATCGTTTGAAAGTAAGACGCCACTTTTCAGGAAGAAGTTTCAATAATTGTTTCAACAGGAAAAACAGCGGATACAGCAAAAACGTTACGATCTTAAAAAGACACTTCGCAAAAAAGGCACTCACCCGATAGGAGTATAAAGAAATAGCCGTGATCAGCCCGATGAGCAGCTTAAAGAGCAGAAGCACCGGACGGAACAGCACGTGCTGAATGAGCTTTTTTGCGAATTGGCAAAGAGACACCGCAAGATGAATGGCAAATTTCAGTATTTTTATATACATTCGTTTAAACAGGCTTTGGTACGTCGCAATACCCAGTAAGACAGCCAAGAAAATGTATACCCTGAGTTCTCCTTCATTCACGTTGAGCAGCACATAGAAAAACAGCAGACCTTGTACAATCCAAAAGAGAATGTCATGAATGAATAACAGCCATCTGGCCGTTTTGGCGCGGCTGACAAACAGCCTGTATGTATCAAGCGACGCTCCGAGCCAGGCGCCCATACCGGTCATTGCCAGCATCGTATAAAATTGGGTCGTCAGCGTCATTTAAACAACTTGCTAAAAAACCCTTTAGCTTTATCCCCTTGCTGCTCGTCTAAATATACAAGGTCAAACACCCTGCCTTTTATAGATACAATCCCTTTTTCCACATCAAGATTTTTCATCTGCAGGTTCTCGCCTCTGACGGAAAGCATTCCCATAACCGTTTCCAGCAAAAACTCTTCTTTGTCAAAACTTTCCACATGCTTGACGCCCGAAATGTCTAAATGCTTTCTCCCTTTCATCGTTACATCATGCTGTTCCGGAACAGAAGAAGAACCTTTTTGCTCATAATATGAATTCATCTATTCAGCCCCCATATCCTCGATACTTTTAGCATTATTACTGCATTGTATGAGGCGGGAGCCTTGTTTAGAACAAGCCTATTCGCCGAGTTTTTCTTCCTTGACGATTGTATACATGCCCGCGGCTTCTTCTTTTTTCGTTGTTTCTTTCAATTCGTTTACCTTCACGGTGACAAGCTTCTGGCCGAAGCGGACCGTCAGTTCATCACCGGCTTTTACGTCTGAGCTGGCTTTCGCCTGATTCCCGTTAACGGTGATTCTCCCTTGATCGGCGACCTCTTTCGCCAATGTGCGGCGTTTAATTAATCTGGATACTTTTAAAAACTTATCAAGTCTCATATCAGAATCTCCTCTCCATTTCTTTTGCTTCATCCCACAATTTGTCCATTTCCTCAAGTGACATTGCGGTCAATTCAAGTCCCTTTGCTGCCGCTTCTTTCTCAATATAAGCAAAGCGTCTGCGGAATTTGTCATTTGTCATGGCGAGCGCTTCCTCAGGCTCAATTTTATAGTATCGGCCGATATTGACCAATGCAAATAAAACATCGCCGAATTCAGCTTTTAAGCTGATTTCATCTGCTGATTCGGCGGAAGCCTCTGCAGAAAATTCCTTCAGCTCTTCATTTACTTTATCCCATATATCCTGAACGTCATCCCAGTCAAAGCCGGTTTTCGCGGCTTTTTTCTGAAGCTTGGCGGCTTTTGCAAGAGAAGGCAGTGTTTTCGGCACGGCATCCAGCAATGAAGAGGATGTTGTTTGCTTTTCCGCCTTTTTGATTTCTTCCCAGTTGGCGACGACATCATGTTCATCCTGAACCTTAACATCCTTAAACACGTGCGGGTGCCGTCTGACCATCTTCGCACTGATGTCTCTGATGACATCATCAATTGAGAAATACCCCTCGTCTTCCCCGATCTGGGCGTGCAGCATAACCTGAAGCATGACGTCCCCGAGTTCTTCTATCATGTGATCCGTGTCCTCTTCGTCAATGGCCTCAAGCAGTTCGTAGCATTCCTCAATCATATATTTCTTTAATGACTGGTGTGTCTGCTTTTGATCCCACGGACAGCCGTTCGGCCCGCGAAGCTCGCGAATAATACTTCGGAATGCAGAAAATTCCTGGTAAAGGAGTTCTTCTTTTTTAATCGGCGGAACATACACGCTTGTTAAGTTATTTATTTCTACATTGCGGTCAAGTTCAAACAAAGGCACCTTGGTCATCTTTTCACCCTTGCTTCCGGCTGCCGTGACGATGACCACTTCATAGTCGTCAGGCAATTTCTCCATAAGCGTCAGCTTCACCTCAGAGGCCGTCATTTGGTCATAAACCTGGCAAATGATCAGGTGATGGCGGAGTTCGAGCTCATCCGGCGTCATTGTTTGCGCATCCGTAAATTGAAACCCTTCAATCGGATCAATTCGCAATGCATTAAAAGTGGCATCCAAAAAGCTTTGCCCTCCGGCAGTATGAACAGCTACCTGTTGTTCTTCCCGGCGTTCAAATAACAGCTGAACGGTTTTCTCAGCGACAAACGGATGCCCGGGCACAGCGTAGACGACATCCTCTTGCTTCGCTTTTTCAAACAGAATGTCCGCGATCTCTTCATAGACCGCTTCAAACTGATCATGTTTTTCATAAATATCATCAAAATACCGGATGTCCGCTTCCGTCTCTTGCTCTAATTCCGGAATCAAAGGGTGGTCTTTCGTTCTTATATATAAATGCTTCGCCTGAGTCAGCAGCTTATGTACGCCCACTGTCAACTGATCCATGTCTCCGGCGCCGAGGCCGACGACCGTAATGTTACCTGCCATGTTTTTCTCTCCTCTTTTTCAATTTGCTTAAAGCACTGCCGAAAGGAAGGCCGCTCAGCTCTTCGTCCGTGAAAATCTTCATTCTTATCATACAATAAATAAACAATAGCCCTCCGATGACTGACGCAGACAGACTCTCGCATACAGCTCCGGCCCTGCTGACGGGAACAAATAACTGCCATAGCTTCATATATACGAGCAGAAAGAAGACCATCAGCAGACTGCACCAGCACAGACGGGCAATCACGCCTCCGATATTCGTCAGCCAGCCCTTCGACCAAATTCTCCGGAGATTCAGGCACGCAACTGCGGCAAATGCCAAGACGGTCGCCAGTGCCGCTCCTGTAATACCCCAGCCGGGGACCAGCCAAACATTCAGCACCCATTTCAGCGCCCCTCCCGCCAAAACGGATACGGCGGGGAAAACGGTATGTCCCGCTCCTTGCAGAATCGCGGCTGCCGTAAGCGCAATTGAGGCAAAAAAGATAGATAAGCTGAATATTTGTAAGGTCTGCGTCCCCTCACTGTTTTGGAAAAGCATGATATTCACCGGCTCTAAAATGCAAAAAAGCCCGGCTGATGCACCGATCCCTACCGCAAGGCAGAGCTTGACGGCTGATGTTGCTTTCTCTTTTATGATAAACGGCTTATTCTCATGCACCGCTTTTGAAATTGAAGGAACCAATGACGCGGCAATACTGACGGCAAACACGGTTCCCAGCTGAAGGAGCGGCTGTCCGCGGTCATATATGCCTTTCAGCTGTTTCGCGGCATGGCTCTCCGTCCCGTCTGAAAGCAGTGAATATAAGTTTAAGGCGTCTACAAGCTGAATCAAAAGCATGAGTACACTGCTGATACAGATGGTGACTGAATAAAGCAGCAGCTTTTTTACAATGACGGCCGTTTCGATATGTCCGCCGTCTTTCTTGGTTTCTTCCCGCTTATACCAAAAAACAGCCAATACACAAAGGGCCGCCAAGCTTCCGGCAATTGATCCCGAGGCCGCCCCCGCACCAGCCGCGTATAATGAACGGCCGCTTTTCAAAAGCCAGAAGGATAAACCGAGAAGCACCGCCACGCGAAGAAGCTGTTCCGTAATCTGGGATAAGGCTGACGGCATCATATCATGCACGCCTTGGAAATACCCCCTGAAAACCGCCGTAAACGGAAACAGTATGAAAGCGAACGCCGCGACCCTTATCAGCATCACAAGGCGGGCGTCACCCATAAAACCGGCCAACGGCGCCGCGCCGGCATACATGAGCGCAAACAGAACAAGTCCGGCCGCCGTGACATAAAGGGCGGAAATTTTCATTATTTTTTGTTTATGATTGCTATAATCGTTCATTAATTTTGAGATGATTACCGGAAAACCGGATGTTGACAGCATGACCGCGATCCCTAAAAACGGATACACCTGCTGATAAATGTAAAATCCGACGTCACCGACAATATTCTGAAAAGGAACCCTGTACACAGCGCTTAATATCTTCGTCACGATACCCGCAACGACGAGCACAAAAGCACCTTTCCATGCCGATTGCCGCTTGGCGCCAACTGAATCGTTCATCCAAAAGCTCCTTCCAGCCGCTAGAAAATTACGTCTATAAAACGAGCTTATTATATCACAATCCTAACGGCCGAACCGATAGAGAGCACATATGAATATGAAAAAGAACAGCACTTGTATAAGAGCTGTTCTTTCTCCGTTTTCTTATTTCAATAATGGTAATAAGACCTACTGCTCCATTTGTCTCGCCAAAAAACTGGCTGCCGTTTCTACTGCTTTATGTTCTACTTCTCCAAGTGCCTGTTCCTTGGAAAAGATGACCACGGCGCCGATAGGATCGCCATTTGCCACGATCGGAGCTATTGTATAGGAGCTCATATCTTCATCAATGTCATTAACAAGCTGCGCGGACTTCACGTCGTTTTCTACCACAGAGCTGCGCTGATCCATCGTTTTTTCGAGTAAATCGCTGATGGCTTTGTTCAGAAATTCTTTTTTCGAACTGCCTGAAACGGCAATATACGCGTCACGGTCGCAAATCAAGACGGAATGGCCGAGACTGTCATACAATGCATCTGCATATTCTTTCGCAAAATCGCCAAGCTCACTGATAGGAGAATATTTTTTCAATATAACTTCTCCGTCGCGGTCAACGAATATTTCAAGCGGGTCTCCTTCCCTGATCCGCAGTGTTCTCCGAATTTCTTTAGGGATGACGACCCGTCCTAGATCATCAATACGACGTACGATACCTGTAGCTTTCATCTCTCTGGTGCCTCTCTTTCATGTGATGATATTTAAGGGAAAGTACTAAAGCTCTTTACTTTATGTAGCTTCCGCCACTCGCTTGAAATTAGTATCCGTCACATCAAATGTAATATACACCAGAGAGTAACAATTTTTATGAAGACGCGATTGTTTCTTTCTTCACATCCTGAAGGCCTTTCAGCATGCCGAGCACGGTCTCCAGCCACTCTTCCGTTTTGCGGCCTTTCGTCTGTACTGAGATTTTCAGCTTTTTCCCTTCCATTCCCAGTCCGATCTGCCGGCCGTATTTATTGCCGAGTTCGAACAATTTCTGGCCGTCAATCTGTGCGCTGGCCTCTTCAGAAATGGTAAATCTGATCGCGTCTTTATCCTGCTTGATGAGTTCGACGCGTTCATATTTTCCGTATACCTTCATCTCAGCAACCGTAAACAGCCATTCAACCTCTTTAGGATAGCTGCCGAACCTGTCGATGATTTCATCTTGAAGCTCATTTTTCTCCTCAATTGTGGCGATCGACCTGAAGCGTTTGTACATGTCGATTTTTTGCTTGCCGTCTTGTATATAGTTCTCAGGAATATACGCGTCCAGCTCGATATCGATTTCTGTCTCAAACTGTTCGCTTTTCGGAATATCGCCTTTCCGCTCTTCAATCGCTTCCTTGAGCATTTGCGAGTACAGGTCAAAACCGACTGAGTCGATAAAGCCGTGCTGCTGGGCGCCGAGAAGGTTCCCCGCTCCCCTGATCGTCAAGTCACGCATGGCGATTTTAAAGCCTGATCCCAGCTCGGTAAATTCTTTAATCGCCTGCAGCCGTTTTTCCGCTACCTCAGTGAGCACTTTGTCTCTGCGGTACGTAAAATACGCGTAAGCGACGCGGTTGGAACGGCCGACCCGTCCTCTCAGCTGATACAGCTGAGACAGCCCCATTTTGTCTCCGTCGAACACAATCAAGGTATTCACATTTGGTATATCTACGCCTGTCTCAATAATAGTCGTGCTGACAAGGACGTCTGATTCCCCTTCCAGAAAATTGAGCATGACGCTTTCCAATTCATTTTCGGTCATTTTTCCGTGGGCATATGCCACTTTCGCATCGGGAACAAGCATGGAAATTTCATCAGCCTTCCGCTCGATGTCATCCACGCGGTTGTACAAGAAATATACCTGTCCTCCGCGCGCCAGTTCTCTTTCGATGGCTTCCCGCACAAGCGCGCCGTTGTATTCCACGACATATGTCTGAACAGGGAAACGGTTTTCCGGCGGCGTTTCAATAACAGATAAGTCCCGCACACCGAGCATGGACATATGAAGCGTACGCGGTATCGGCGTCGCTGTAAGAGTCAGCACATCGACATTGGCTTTGATCTGTTTGATTTTTTCCTTATGCGTTACGCCAAAGCGCTGCTCTTCATCAATGATGAGCAAGCCGAGATCTTTATAGACGACGTCTTTAGATAAGAGCCTGTGGGTCCCGATTACGATGTCTACCGTTCCGTTTTTCAAGCCTTTAATCGTTTCATTGGATTCTTTTCTCGTTCTGAATCGGCTGAGAAGACCGATGTTAATCGGATAGTCCTGGAAACGCTCCATAATGGTTTCATAATGCTGCTGCGCGAGTATTGTCGTCGGCACAAGAAGCGCGACCTGCTTTCCGTCTGCGATCGCTTTAAAGGCCGCTCGGATGGCTACCTCCGTCTTCCCGTAACCGACATCACCGCAAAGCAAACGGTCCATCGGGCGCTCTCTTTCCATATCCTTTTTAATCTCCTGAATGGAACGGAGCTGGTCCTCTGTTTCCTGATAAGGGAAAGCAGATTCGAACTGCCGCTGCATTTCATGATCCGGCGAGAACGCATAGCCCTTGCTTGCTTCCCGTTCCGCATAAAGCTTAATCAGATCATCGGCAATATCCTGAACGGAGTTTTCAACTTTTTTCTTCACCCGTTTCCATTCACTGCCGCCCAGTTTATAAAGCTTCGGTTCTTTTCCTTCAGAGCCGACGTACTTCTGCACCTGGTCGATTTGTTCTACAGGGACGTACAGCTTATCGCTGCCCTGATAATGAATGTTGAGGTAATCTTTATGAATGCCTTTGATTTCTAGTGTTTCGATCCCCAAATACTTACCGATCCCGTGGTTGACGTGGACGACATAGTCACCGACCTGAAGCTCGGAATAGCTTTTGATCCGTTCGGCATTTGTCAGCTTCTGCTTTCTCGGCTTTTTCTTAATTCGGTTTTTGAACAGCTCTTCCTCCGTAATGACGGCCAGCTTCATCAGCGGCAGTTCAAAACCGGATTGCAGCTCGCCTTCCATGACATAGACCTGTCCTTGCACAAGCGCTTTGGAGCTGTCCGTTTTTGCGGCTTCAATTTCGTAATCAGCCAGCACGGATGCCAATCTGTCGGTTCTGTCCTTATTTGCGCCTAAAAAGACGACGGTGAAGTTTGATTTCTTAAAGCGCTCCATTTCACCTGCGAGCACATTCATCTGCCCGTGAAAACTCTGCATCTGCCTGCTTGTCACATTCACGATATTCTGAGGGCTTGTATGCTGGACATGACGCAAAAATAATGAATAATAAATAGCCGGGCGCCGCTTTTCGCTCATAAGCTCCTGAAAGCTGAAGGATAAATGAATGTCATGCAGAATTTTCCCTTCCTCAAGCAGACTTGTCATAAATTCGGCCTCTTCTTTTTGCAGCTGATCCTCCATTTCATGAATGCGGCTGACCTCGTCTAACAGTAACAACGTGTCTGCCGGTGTATAATCTAGCAAACTAGCAGGTTTTTCGTAAAAGTACGAGAGATACTTCACAAGTTCCTGATCAGTCTGTCCCGTTGATAACCGTTCTTTATCATGTGAGATATTGATATGAAGCATTTCCTTTTGTTTGTCCTGCTTCAGCTTTTTCAGACTGTCGGCAAGCCCTTTATCGAGCCTTTCCATTGCCCGGGCTTTTTCTTCCGCCCTGATGATCAATTCCTTCGCCGGTCCGATCGCCACATGTTTGAGCGTCTCAATTGATCTCTGGTCATCAGAATTGAAGCTTCTGATGGAATCGACCTCCGTATCAAACAGTTCAATTCGCACCGGATGCTCCGACGTCAGCGGATAAATGTCGATAATTCCGCCGCGAATACTGAATTCACCGGGTGCAGAAACCATATCGGAACGCTCATACCCCACCTCTACAAGGCGCGCGGACAGCTGATCCGGTTCTATTTCGTCTCCGAGTGAAATGACGAGCTGGCTGCTTTTCCACAGCTCCTTCGGCGGAAGCATTCTTCTCACTGCCGCAACGGGCGCCACAACGATCGGCGCTTCTCCGTTTGTTAATCTATTAATGACATCAAGCCGCTGAGCGCGCAGTTCAGGGCTCGCTACCGCAATTTCTGAAGAAATCAATTCATTCACGGGGTATAAAAAAACAGATTGATCCCCGAGAAGCGCCGTCAGATCTTCCGTCACTTTTTGGGCCTGATATAAATTATGGGTGATAAAGAAAATCGGCCTTTTCGTTTCCTGTGCAAGGGCGGAGGTAAAAACAGAACGCGCGGAACCTGACAGACCCGCAAGCAGCTGTTCCTTCAGCCCCTCATGTAAACCGTTGACAATGGATTTAAAATCATCGCTTTCTTTAATAAAGGTTTGAATGTTGTCCATATGGGCCCTCCTCTCTATTTTCTGCAAGAACAGAAAAACGCTTTGGTCTAGAATCTACACCAAAGCTTCTTATTGAATAAATGTGTTGTGTTCATGGTAGTGCGGATTGCGCTCCAGCGCCTCTTGGCAGTCTTCACAAATTGTAAGAACATGGACATCTCCATTGTCTTTATATGAAATCATATCGTTTCTTTCCTCATTTGTTAAGTGCTGAAATCCAAGTGACTGTGTCGGCACCGTCGAATATTCCAGGCTCCCTACCTTAAAGCCGCAGTGGCGGCAGAAATAATGCAAAGCCATACGTTGGACCTCCTGATGTGAAAAAATCATTTTTCCCTAGTATGGTCTCCCATTATTTATCTTATACATTTGCATTAAATTCGTTCATGACTTCTAAAAATGGTTTCGTTAAGGAAGCTTCGCAGGCTTTTACGGTTTTTGAGACGGCATCATCGATATGCGGCGCTTCTTCCTTCGTAAAAGCTCCCAGTACATAGTCAACGACTTTCATTCCGCCAGCGGGGCGGCCGATTCCGATTCTGACCCGGTCAAATTCAGGGGTTCCGAGGTGCTGTATAAGCGATTTAATTCCGTTATGTCCGCCTGCGCTCCCTTTCGTCCGGAGCCTGATTTTTCCCGTCGGAAGATCAAGGTCATCGTATATGACTTTCAGATCTTCATGATCGGCATCATAATAATCCAGTAGCGGCCGCAAACATTCCCCTGATAAATTCATATATGTAAGCGGTTTAACAAGTAGAACTTTTTTTCCGGAAACAAACCCCATTCCGTAAAGTCCGTTGAATTTCGTTTTATTCAGTTCAATATTCCATTCTTTAGAAAGCTCGTCAATGGCCATAAAGCCGACATTATGTCTCGTGTTCTCATAGGTTTTCCCGGGGTTACCGAGACCGGCAATCACAAGCATCGTAAATCCTCCCTCAACATCGCTGTAATTCTTCTCATTCTAGCACAAAAGACGTAACCTCGGGCGGGTTACGTCTTAAAGCGCTTATTGATTTTCTCCTTCGGGCTCTTCCCCAGGAGACGGTTCTGCATCTTCTTCGAATGCTTCCTGCTTAGGAGGAAGGATGGAAGCCACGACTTCTTCCGGATCGTTTGTAAATGTATAATTGCCGTCAGCAGTCAGATCTGCGATGGTCAGCACATCATTCATCTCAAGTCCTGAAATATCAACATTGATTGTCTGAGGGATGTCCTTCGGCTTAGCCTTAATCGAAAGCTCATGCAGCGGCTGCTGGATGACGCCTCCGTCTTTGACTCCCTTCGCCTCTCCCGTCAGCTGAATCGGCACCTCGGCCTCCAGCTCCTCACTCATATTCACGACTTGAAAATCGGCGTGCGTCAATTCGTTTTTGAGCGGGTCTGTCTGAAGATCAGTCACCATAACCGATTGCTGATTTCCGTTGACATCCATTGTGATAATCGTGTTTTTTCCTTCGTCCCGCAATGTTTTAAGCAATTCGACACTGTCTAAAGAGACAGGCGTATTCGTTGTTTCTTTACCGTATATAATCCCTGGAACATGTCCTGAATGACGGATTTTCCGAAGCGTCGAACGTTTAAAATCTGTTCTTTCATTTGCTTTTAAAGTTGCCATATTCAGCACCATCCTAATTATCGTTTTATCGTCCTATTAGAACAATACCCACAATAACTGGGATTTAAACCTTAAAGTTTCGGTTTAGCTGAATAAATAGCTGACAGATTGTTTCTCGTGAACGCGGATAATCGCTTCAGCCAGAAGCGGTCCGACAGAAAGCTGCTTAAAGCGGTCGATTTTTTTCTCATCAGGAAGCTTAATGCTGTTCGTTACGACAAGCTCCTTGATTTTAGAGTTATTGATCCGCTCAACGGCAGGGCCTGACAGTACAGGGTGCGTACAGCATGCATACACTTCTGCAGCTCCGTTTTCAACCAGCGCGTTAGCGGCAAGTGTGATTGTGCCGGCCGTATCAATAATATCATCGATCAGAATCGCTGTTTTACCTTCCACGTTACCGACGATGTTCATCACTTCTACCTCATTCGGTCTAGGACGGCGTTTGTCGATAATCGCGATCGGCGCTTTCAGACGGTCCGCAAGTTTGCGGGCGCGCGTCACACCGCCGTGGTCAGGAGAAACAATGACGATATCTTTCAAGTCTTTACCTTCAAAGTAATGGCCTAAAATCGGAACACCCATTAAGTGGTCAATCGGAATATCAAAGAAACCTTGAATTTGCGGCGCGTGTAAATCAAGCGCGATCACGCGTGTCGCACCCGCTGTTTCAAGCAGGTTTGCAAAAAGTTTTGCCGTAATCGGTTCACGTGATCTTGCTTTTCTGTCCTGGCGCGCATAACCGTAGTACGGAATCACAATGTTGATTGTTTTCGCGGAAGCGCGCTTTAAAGCGTCAACCATAATCAGCAATTCCATAATGTGCTCATTAACCGGCGCACTTGTAGACTGAATGATATAGCAATCACAGCCGCGAATACTTTCTTCTATGTTGATCTGGACCTCTCCGTCACTGAATCTTGTAACAGAGCACTTTCCTAATTGAACCCCTACATTATCCGCGATTTCTTTTGCAAGTTCTGGATTTGAATTCAAAGAAAAAATCTTTAAATTCTTATCTCCGTATTCGTTAGACATGGTAAACCTCCGATTTTAGGATTATTTTTTATGAATATTTTTCACATAATCTTCTTTATTTACTTGTCTTGCTCTGGCAATGGCAAGCGCTTCGCCCGGCACATCTTCAGTTACGGTTGAACCCGCAGCGACGTACGCGCCTTCTCCTACTGTAACAGGAGCGACCAGATTGGAGTTGCAGCCAATAAAGGCACCGTCTTCAATTTTGGTTAAATACTTTTTCTTCCCATCATAATTGACCGTGATGGAGCCGCAGCCCAGATTCACATCCGTGCCCACTTCGGCATCACCGATATAGCTTAAATGAGATGCTTTGCTCCGGTCGCCGAATTGTGTTTTCTTGATTTCAACAAAGTTTCCGATCTTCACTTCATTGCCGATTGCGGAATCGGGTCTGATGTGAGCAAAAGGACCGATATTTACATCATTCCCAACTTTGCTGCGATTGACAACGGATTGTTTAATCACAGTGCGGCTGCCGATTGAGCTGTCCTCTATCTCAGTGTGAGGGCCGATGACACATTCATCGCCGATTTCAGCTTGTCCCTTTAACACAGTTCCGGGATAAATAACTGTATCTTGTCCGATACGTGCGTCAGGTGAGATGTACGTATTCATCGGATCGATTAAAGTGACTCCGTTCTGCATATGCCGTTTGTTAATACGCTCTTTCATATACATTTCAGCCTGAGAAAGAGCGACTCTATCATTCACTCCGAGCGTCTCTTGGAAGTTACCAGTCTGGTAAGCGGCAACAGTTTCGCCTTCGTCTTTGAGGATTTCGATCACATCCGGCAGATAATACTCGCCTTGGGCATTTTCATTCGAAACCTGTTCGATGACACGAAAAAGAGCCTCGTTATCAAAACAGTACGTTCCCGTGTTAATTTCTTTCACAAGACGTTCTTGTTCCGAAGCATCCTTGTGCTCCACGATTTTTTGAACGGCGCCGTCTTCACTGCGGATGATTCTTCCGTATCCGGCGGGATCGTCGGCAACGGCCGTTAACACCGTGGCTTTTGCACCTTTGTCTGTATGTTCATTCAGCATGGCTTCCATCGTCTCCGCCGTCAGAAGCGGTGTATCGCCGCAAATAACGATCGTGACACCCTTTTCTCCGTGAAGAAATGGTTTTGCCTGTTTGACCGCATGAGCCGTACCGAGCTGTTCTGCTTGGAGAGCGTAATCGCTTTTCTGTCCGAGCTGCTTCTTCACATCTTCGGCGCCGTGTCCTACGATGGTGACAAGCTTCGCTAAAGATAATTTCAGAGCTTCGTCTGCGACGTGCTCTACCATAGGCTTTCCGCATACCGGATGAAGGACCTTGTAAAGCTTCGATTTCATTCTCGTTCCTTTTCCGGCAGCTAAAATCACTGCAAACCGCTTATCCATTTAATGGCCTCCAATATCCCTTTTATCCATAGAAAAATATATCCTAAATAGCTGTTGATTTCAAGAAGACATCAAAAAGTGCAAGAATTTTCTATGTAATCGCTTTATTACTGAAAAATCAGATTTAAAAAAAGGACTGCCAGAAAAGGCCTTGTGTCAGCCTTTATCAGCAGTCCTTACATTTTGTTATGTTTAAGAAGCCCCGGCTTCTTCATATTCTAATGCTTCAGAATCACCCAAACGATGATACTCATTTAAAACAGCATCCTGGATCTTGCCCCGCGTGCTGGAATTAATAGGATGAGCAATATCGCGGAATTCTCCATCAGGGGTGCGTTTACTCGGCATCGCAACGAAAAGACCATTGTTTCCATCAATCACACGAATATCATGTACGACAAATTCGTGATCCAGCGTGATGGATGCAATCGCTCTCATGCGACCATCGGTATTCACGCGGCGTAATCTTACGTCAGTAACTTCCACAGTAGTTCACCACCTTTTCCCTATATAAAAGCATTAGTCTAACAATTCCACGATTCTTTTTAAATTCCTGCACGTTTCAAAAAGTTTTTTTGAAAATATAGGATATACATACACAATTAGGTGATAAACCATATTTGGGGATCATATACTGCATAAAAAAAAGTGATCCCGGAGACCGGAAACACTTTTCTGAGATTTAAGATTTCACCAGCGCAATGACTTCAATTTCCACGAGAGCGTCTTTCGGCAGTCTCGCCACTTCCACACAAGACCTTGCCGGCTTATGTACATCAAAGTATTGTCCGTACACTTCATTCACTTCCGCAAACTGCTCCATATCAGCAATAAATACCGTTGCTTTTACAACCGTCTCGAGAGAAGCGCCCGCTTCTTTCAGCACAGCTTTTAAATTGCTGAACACCTGATGCGTTTGTTCTGTGATATCACCGTTTACCATTTCTCCTTCAGCAGTAAGAGGAATCTGGCCTGAGCTGTAAAACATGTTGTTTACGATGATTCCCTGTGAATATGGCCCGATCGCTGCCGGCGCGTGTTTTGTATGGATTGCTTTTGTCATTTTTCTGTCTCCCCATTCTTTAAATGCTGTTCTTTAAAAAATCGCAGAAAATTGCCGTTTTGAATCTCAATCGTTTTGTCTTTCATATTGATGGTTGAAAGCGTGAGCAGTGACATGTATTCATCGACAAGCCGTTCATTCACTCCCTCGGCTTCAACCAAGACACCTATTCCCGCGACGTTTGCATTAAACTCATCAAGCAAACTGATCATGCCGTTAATGGTGCCGCCGGCTTTCATAAAGTCGTCAATAATCAAAACGTTCGAACCCGTAGCCAAACTTCTTTTCGCAAGCGACATCGTTTGAATGCGGTTAGATGACCCTGATACATAATTGATGCTCACCGTGGAGCCTTCCGTCACTTTATTGTCCTTTCGCACGATGACAACCGGAACGTTCAGATAACTGGCCGCTGCGTAAGCAAGAGGGATTCCTTTTGTCGCAACGGTCATCACCACATCAATCTCCCGCTCCGCAAAAACGGAAGCAAAAAGCCTGCCTACATGAGAGAGGACAGAGGGTTTTCCTAAGATATCCGTTAAATATACATAACCGCCCGGAAGGATACGCTCAGGATTTACTAAAGACTGTCCCAGCTCCTGTATAAACGCTTCTGCTTCAGCCTGTTTCACTTTCGGAATGTATTTGACGCCTCCGGCAGCTCCCGGCACTGTAAGCAGCGTCCCAATGCCTTGCTGTTCAAAGGTCTGTTTAATAATCGTTAAATCTTCACTGATTGATGACTTTGCTGATTGATACCGTTCTGAGAAAAACGTTAACGGTATTAATTCATGCGGATGGGTTAACAAATAATTTGTTAAGTCCACCAATCTGCCGCTGCGACGAAACTTCATGAACTTACCCCCAAAATCCGAATAATTTAAAAATAATATAACTTAACATACGGATTTAATCAAGAGCATTCTGTTCGCCGATCATCCGCACTGCGTACACTTGATCACAGAAACCTCTTAACCCGTTATAAATCCGCTGCACCTTCGATTCGTATTGAACCAAACCGAATACAGTCGGTCCGCTTCCGCTCATTAACACCGCATCAGCGCCGAAGCGTTTCATTTGATTTTTAATCATCGCCACCTCGGGATGGAGGCTGAGCGTAACCGACTCCAATACGTTTCCTAATTGTCCGCATACCTTTTGGAAGCTTTTTTCTTCAATCGCGTCAATCATCGCCTGCACATCCGGATGCCGAACCTGCTGCAAATTCAGCCGGCGGTACACTTCGGCGGTCGATACCCCGATCGTCGGTTTGGCGAGCACGACCCAGCAATGAGGCGGAGCACTGATGTGCCTGATCTTCTCACCCCGTCCGGTTGCCAGGGCAGTGCCTCCGTATACACAGAAGGACACGTCTGAACCGATTTCAGCTCCAAGCTCCGCGAGCTCTTCGACAGAAAGCTTTAAATCCCAAAGCCTGTTCAGCCCTCTGAGCGTGGCTGCCGCATCGCTGCTTCCGCCGGCAAGCCCTGCCGCTACAGGGATCACTTTTGTAATCATAATGGAAACGCCTTTTTTGACTTGAAACCGTTCTTTAAGCAGTTTGGCTGCCTGATAAGCCAGATTCCTTTGATCATCCGGAACAAAGCGGTTATGCGACGCCACTCTGATAACGTTTTCGGGCAGTTCTGTCAGTTCAATCCGATCTGCCAAATCAATTGTCGTCATGATCATCTCCACTTCATGATAACCATCCGGGCGTTTACTCGTCACATCGAGGGACAGATTGATTTTGGCCGGCGCTTTTTCTAAAATACGCATAGCTTTCACCTACTTCTCCATCTAAACATAAGTATGAACATTGTATCACATTTGGAGACCCGGAGGTACTTATCCGAAATTGACGCCGGTTTTGACAGCCGATAGAAAAAACCGGGGAACGGATTGTCCCCCGGGCCACTGCATTATCGGTTATTTTGGTTCTGAGCCGCCATCTGCTGTTCGGCAATCTCAATCGCGCGCTTTACCATATTCCCGGCGTCACGCGCCCGAATGCCTCCCCAGCCCTCGTTTTTCACCGTATCGTAAAAACCAAGGTCCTTCGCCAGCTCATATTTGAACTCATCTGACATAACTCCACGACGTCTGCCCAAACGAAACAACCCCTTTTATAGAATTGATCACCATTCGTGCACGCCACGATAAAACATGTGACACCTATAGCTTCCGTTTAATCGGCTGAAACTTTCGAGGGAATAATTAGAAGAGCTTTGGAAGGCAAAACAAAAAGCAGTAAACAAAAGGTTCACTGCCCATTAAAATGCTACTGAGCTTGCCGTATCGTCATTGAATGTCAATTCAACAGTCTCAGTCAGAATATCAGCATAACTGTATGAAACTCTTTCAAACGAATTCTCGTCTTGATCTAGTTGTATCACAAAAACAGAAGGGTACGTCTCAGCTAAAATGCCCGAACGCTCAATCGTTTTTCGGCGGCCGCCGTTTGCTTTTAACGTAAGCCGTTTACCTAAATTCCCATCAAGCGATCTTTTTATATCGGACAACGTCTTCGCCATTGCATCCACCTCACTACATTTATTGTACAACAAGAGCCCAATTTTGTCAAATAAAATTTAAATTATATCAACGTTAATAAGTCATTGTCAACAAAATTATTTTGACAAAATTCTATTGATTTCTGCGTTATTTTTCACAAGTTCCGGAAATTTATGTATCAATATGTAAAATAATTAACCCGCATAGCGAAATATATGCGGGTTTTATCACTCATCCATTTGATTTATACGGCATACCGACACGCAGCACACCCTTCGTTTCAATTCCTCCCAGCCCTTTCTCTCTCGTCAGCGTATTTCTCAGGACATCCCATACATTGATCCGCTCCATAAACGGGGTGAAGCTGATTTTCGCGACAATATATACCGGGTCAAGCGCATGGATATTGACGCGTGACGGCGAACTTGCGAAATTCGCGCCTGCTCTGATTAAAGACTCGAAATGAGATTGACAGGCCCCCGCGAATATGACCAGCTGATCCAAATGAGGGACTTTACGCCTCGCTTTTTGAACGGTTTCGACAAAGTGTTTAGAATGCCTGTAGGCGCTTAAATCGTTCACGTCACCCTTATGCTTGGAATATGCATCATGGCCGGTGATGACTAAAATATCCGGCCTGTATTTATCAAGCAGCTCGTCAATTGATGCCGGCATTTTTTTCTCATGGCAGTGAATTCCGTATACCGGCACACCGATTTTTTCATAAAAGTTCAGGCACTTTTTCAAATAGGCCTCATCGCCGTCCAGATGCAATACCTTTCCGGGCATATGAAAGTAGTGCTCCTGATGCTGATATTGATTTGTCGCATAATATTCCTGTTTTTCCCGAAGCAGCTTATAATCCTGGCGGAGCAGCTCGAGAGATTCATTCATCCTGCTTTCATCTCTTTTCTTTCTCATGGCCTGTTCGTCTTTTCTGACAGGCTCCAAATCAGAAAAATCAGCATCCGCAATCAACCTGACTTCGTCACCATGCAGGATGGCAATTGAATTTCCGTTGCTTGTTTGCTCTATACCGATAATGCGAAATAAAACATCCATTTGATAGGATTTCCTGGCTACCATATCTCCTATTTGAAATTGCACGTTACCCACTCCACAAATAGACTAAGCCTCATCATGAAAGAAGTCTTGGCAAATACACCTCTTTCCGCTGCGGCGCTTGATGTTTCAAGCTTTTCTTGCAGTTGAATGAATAAGGTTCTCCTCTAGCCTATGTAGCGGCAGTCCAAGTGGTGACGCAAAACAAAAAGCCCTCTTAGAAAAGGGCTTTATGCAATCCGTTGGACAGGAGCGCGAATTCTTCTATGGACAGGGATTCACCGCGCCGCTTTCCGTCAATATTCGTTTCTTGAAGAACTTCTTCAATTTGAGCTTTTTTCTCTTTTCCGTCCGGAAGATTGTTCACAAGGTTGTTCAGCAAGGTTTTCCGGCGCTGTGCGAAGCTTGCTTTAATAAGCTGGAAGAAAAACGGTTCATTATCGACATCAACCGCCGGGCCGTCACGAAGCAAGAGACGGATGACGGCTGAATCGACATTAGGCTGAGGCACAAACACCGTTTTCGGGACGGTCATGACGGTTTTGGCCTCCGTATAGAACTGAACCGCAATGGAAAGCGATCCGTACTCCTTAGAGGAAGGATCAGCGGCCATCCGCTCAGCGACCTCTTTTTGCAGCATCACGACAATTCCTTTTAACGGAAGATGTTCTTCCAATAGCTTCATGATGATAGGCGTCGTCACATAATATGGGAGATTCGCCGTCACCATAATTTCATCACAATCCTGAAACTGCTCTTCAATGACAGATTTTACGTCTGCTTTCAGCACATCTTGATGAATGATCGTTACATTGTCATATGGAGACAGCGTATCATTGAGAATGGGCAGCAGGCGCTGATCAATTTCAAACGCGACGACCTTTTTCGCCCGTTTGGCAAGCTGCTCTGTCAGCGCGCCGATTCCGGGCCCGATTTCAATGACTCCGGTCCGATCCGTAATTTCCGCATGGTCCACAATTCTGTCCAATATATTTGTATCAATTAAGAAATTCTGTCCCAGACTCTTTTTAAAAGAGAAACCGTACTTTTTCAGAATTTCCTTCGTTCTGATAGGTGTCGCGATATCTTTATTGTTCATCCTGTTCCTCCTGCCTCATAGCATCGAGCGCATCAATAAAATCACTTCTTTTGATTTGAAACATTTGCAGCCGTTTTTGAAGCTGCTTGCCGTTTGTATAGCCGATCTTCAGCAGGTCGCCCAATCGTTCGCGGCGTCTTTTGGCAGCCGGTCCGCCGATCAGACCGGCCTGTATGACATCTTCAGCTGAAATCTCACTCGGCTTTGCCTCCATCTCTTCATGCACATTTTCCAAACATGCTCTGATGCTTTCAATGGATGCGTGCTCAACGCCAATGCCGCGCTTGTTTTTCGGTTTGGCAAGATGTTTGGGCAGAAATGCGTGTTTACAGCCGGGTACTGCTTCAGAAATGGTTTTCCGGATCTTTTCCCCCGGAAAATCCGGGTCCGTCAGCACGATGACCCCTCTCGTTTCCTGCGCCAGCCGAATCTGCCTGATGACTTCGTCTCCGATTGCGGAACCGTTTGTCTCGATCGTATCCGCATCAACGGCAAGTTTTATGCGCGCAGTGTCATCGCGTCCCTCGACTACAATAATTTCTTTAATTTTCATTACTTCCTCCAAAAAAACTTTTTATATCCAAAACGAAACCTTTGCTTGCATGTCACGTCTAATATACTGAAAATACACTTTACCTATTATAACGAAAAAAACAGAGGGCGCAAAACCCTCTGAGTGAATCGGAATTAATTTAAGATTTTTATTTTGACCTGTTTCTTTCCCCAGCGGTAAGCTGAAGATTTTTCAGGGAAAAAGACATCAATCCGTCTTCCTTTAATGGCTGAGCCCGTATCAGCGGCCACGGCTTCCCCGTATCCGTCTACGTGGACTCTTGTGCCGAGCGGGATGACGCTTGGGTCTACCGCAATGACTTTGGCATTCGGATTGCTTGTCAGGTTAACGCCTGTAGCCGTATGGCCGGAACAGCCGCTGCAGCTTGCGGTATAAGCCGTGGAAGACACGGTAATCACTTTACCGGAAGATCTGGTTTCGCCCGAAGATGCCTTCACAGGTGCACTGAGCTGCTCAATCTTGGGACTGTGCCGCTTTGTGCCAACCGCAATGATCTGATCTTTGCTTTTTTCAGATGTTTCTTCTTTAACAAGCTTTCTTGAAACTTCTTTTCCATTTTCTTTGACAACATGAAAATGCTTTTTAAGTTTGCCTTCTTTTCCTTTTTGAACGATCTTTTCTTTCCCGCTGTCGAGAGACGCATCTTCTTTTTCTTTCACTTGATACGCTATTTTTTCCTCAACTACATCGGTGACTTTTTCGATACGAGTGATTTGTATACCGGCCTGATTTTTTGTGAGCTTTTCGTGTAACGCCGGTTTTACTTTATCTTCGTCTTTCATGTCCATCTTATGCTGCGTTAAAAAGTCAGCGACCGTAGTCGAAGTCGTCCATATTTTCTTTTTCTTTCCCGCATCATTTACAGTGACCTGAAAAGCCGGGTCGACCGTGACTTTCATGCCGTTTGTCACTTTCGTATCTGCTGCTGGATCTATTTTATCGTGCTGATTCACAGGTGTATGCTGTTCGTTCAGAAATGCGCCGACTGTTTTTGCCGTTGACCATAAAGTCTTTTCTTCTCCGCCTCTTGTCACACGGATCTGCTTTGCAGCTTCATACACGACATTCATGTTGTCTGCCAATGCTGTCTGCTTAGACGGGGTAATCCGGTCTTCATTTCTCGTCTCTATATGTAAATCTTCCAGAAGTTCCCCAACCGTTTTTGCATGAGTGCGTATTTGCTTTTTCTTGCCGTTGATGGAAACAGAAACTGATTGTTTTGAGAGCTCATGTGCCCCGTATGCAGTCCCGGTTCCGCCCAGCAGAATAATAGCTGCAATAAGAATAACCTTGCTTTTACCAAGCTTTACGGAAAACAGTTTTTTCATTTTTTGTGTGATGAAAAACGCCTCCTTCTCCTCGGAGAGATTATATAGAGTATCTAAAATGCTGTCAACCCTCCCATCTCGAAGATGAAAAACCTTCAGCGTATCCCTCATTATGCAAAAACAAAGCAAAAAAAGGAAGAGAGACATATCGACAACCTATCTTATGAGGAGAAGGAAGCTTGTAGAACCGTTTTACATATCCACTAAATCGGACAAGCTTTTACACGTTATGACAGCGCATTCTGTCAGTTCATGCGGAAAAGTCTTTTTGCGTTTTCGGTTGTAATTGAGGCAATTTCTTCATATGTCAGCCCTTTTAATTCAGCGAGCTGTTCAGCAACATATTTTACATAGCTTGGCTCATTCCGTTTGCCGCGGAAAGGATGCGGTGTCAGGAAAGGACAGTCCGTTTCAATCAGCAAACGGTCATTCGGAATTTCCTTTGCTACTTCTTTTGGTTTCTTCGCATTTTTGAAGGTAACCGGTCCGCCGAATGAAATATAAAAATTCATATCCATACACTGCCGCGCAACCTCCGTACTCCCCGTAAAGCAGTGCATAATGCCGCCGACTTCTTCCGCCCCCTCTTCTTTCAAAATCGTGACAACATCTTCCGTTGCATCACGATTATGAATGATAATTGGAAGGTTCACTTCTTTGGCGAGAGCGATTTGTTTCCGGAATACTTCTTTCTGAACGTCTTTTGGTGATTTATCCCAGTGATAATCAAGGCCCATCTCTCCGATTGCCACGACTTTTTCGTGAGAGGACAGTTCCTTAATCCATGATAAATCTTCCTCTGTCATGTCAATTGCGTCTACCGGATGCCAGCCGATCGCAGCGTATATAAAGTCATATTCCTCAATCAGCTCCATCGCACGCGTGATAGTGGGTTTGTCGAATCCGACAACGACGATCCGTTCAACTTTTTCAGCCTTTGCACGCGCAATGACTTCCTCTAAGTCTGTGTCAAATTGCTCGGCATTTAAGTGCGCATGTGTATCAAAAAGCATCATAAAAACTCCTTTCTTGTTGAAAAACAAAAGGTGTTCGACGAAATGTTACACGTGAAACACCTTTTGCATCTATTTATTTAATTCGAGTGCCTTTCGGTAATGACTGGTCGACAGCTACAACTTTGAGAACGCCGTCCGATTCTCCTGCCAGTATCATTCCTTGAGAAAGCTCGCCTCTCAGTTTTACCGGTTTTAAATTCGTTACACAAATGATCTTCATTCCCACAAGCTGATCCGGTGTGTAATGCTTTGCGATACCTGATACAACTTGGCGCTGTTCAAAGCCCAGATCAATTTGCAATTTCAGCAGCCGATCTGCTTTTTTCACCGGCTCTGCGGACAAGACCTCTGCGACGCGAAGTTCTGTATCCATAAATTGATCAAACGTAATTTCAGGAAGACGCTCTGCTTCTTGCGGCTCTTCCGCCTTTTCTTCTTTAGCAGGAGCAGTTCCTTGCATTTTTTGCTTGATGTAAGCTACTTCTTCTTCAGCTTCAAGACGAGGGAAAAGCGGTTCCCCTTTTTTCACTTTCGCGTTCTTCAATTGGCCGAATGTCTGAATGCTGTCCCATGCTTTAAGAGACTGATCCTCAACTCCTAGCTGGGCAAACAATTTTTCAGGCGTTTGTGTCAAGAAAGGCTGGAGCAATACGGCTGAGATACGTAAAGATTCAGCTAAATGATACATGACAGAACGTAATTCTTTTTCTTTTTCCTCGTCTTTAGCAAGCACCCACGGAGCAGTTTCATCAATATATTTGTTCGTACGGCTGATTAATTGCCATAGCGTTGATAAAGCGACTGAAAACTCCATGTTTTCCATTGCCTTTTCATAAGCTTTAACCGTTTCACCGGCTACAGAAGAAAGCTCTGAATCAAAATCGGTCACATTTCCTTCATATGAACCAATCTCACCGTCAAAATATTTTTGGATCATTGCGACTGTACGATTCAGAAGGTTTCCTAAGTCGTTCGCCAAGTCATAATTAATCCGTTCTACGAAACCTTCCGGCGTAAAGACACCGTCTGAACCGAACGGTACTTCGCGAAGCAGGTAATAGCGAAGTTCATCCAAACCGTAGCGTTCAATTAACGTTACCGGATCAACGACATTTCCTTTTGATTTCGACATTTTTCCGTCTTTCATCAATAACCAGCCATGCGCAAATACTTGCTTAGGCAGCGGGAGATCAAGCGCCATCAGCATAATCGGCCAGTAAATGGTATGAAAACGGACAATTTCTTTACCGACAAGATGGACGTCAGCCGGCCAGTACTTTTTGTAAAGCTCATCATTTTCCGTATCGTAACCGAGCGCTGTAATATAGTTGAACAGTGCGTCAATCCATACATACACGACATGCTTCGGATTTCCCGGCACTTTTACGCCCCAGTCGAACGTCGTTCTGGAAACGGCCAAATCTTCAAGCCCCGGTTTAATGAAGTTGTTAATCATTTCATTTTTGCGTGATTCAGGCTGGATGAAAGAAGGATTTTCTTCATAAAACTTCAGCAGGCGGTCTGCGTATTTGCTCATGCGGAAGAAGTATGACTCCTCTTTGATTAATTCGACAGGGTGGCCGCTGTCAGGGCTTTTTCCGCCGACAACCTCACCCTTCTCATTTCTTTCCACATCCACCAGCTGTGTTTCCGTATAGAATGTTTCATCAGGGATGCTGTACCAGCCCTCATACTCATCCAGGTAAATGTCACCATTATCAAGAAGTTTTTGAAACACTTTCTCGATAATTTCTTTGTGCCGGCTTTCCGTCGTCCGGATGAAATCATCGTGAGAAATGTCGAGCTGCTTCCATAGTTTTTGGATTTCAGCAACTGCACGATCCACATAAGCTTGAGGCGTGATATTCTCTTCCTCCGCTTTCTGCTGGATTTTCTGTCCGTGCTCATCCGTTCCGGTTAAGTAGCGTACGTCAAATCCTTTTAATCTTTTGTAACGCGCCATCGCATCGCCGGCCACGGTAGTATAAGCATGGCCGATATGTAATTTTCCGCTCGGATAATATATCGGGGTTGTAATATAAAAAGTATTATTGTCTTGCGGCATGTTGCAACCTCCCATTCAGAATGTCGAAAAGCTCACGCCCAAAGGACGAGAGCGGTTTTATTTGATATACAATATTGATATTTGTCCTCTATCTATGATACCATCTTAGCCTTTAAGATCAAGGATATATACGTACTGCGCGTAAAAGAGTAAATAAAATTAAAAATTTTTATTGAAATTAAAAAAAGTCTTAACATGTCGAAATTTGTCGTATATAATCTACTAATATAAAACATCTTGGTTCGAAAGTCTTGATTTAAAAGGATTTTCAGTAGGATAATAGGTTCGAAAAAGCAGTCAAAAAGCCTGTTATTTCAGGATTTCCAAGGCTTTACTTACTATAAGAACTAATTCTTACAATCAATAGTAAACAAAAAGATTGACGATTATTGGAAACCTTGTTATGCTAGGAATGTAAGGAATTTTGTCGAATAATGACGAAGAAAAATATAAACTACAAAATAATTATCTCTCGGGAGGAGACTGTTAATGAAATCTACTGGTATCGTACGTAAAGTTGATGAACTTGGACGCGTAGTTATCCCTATCGAACTTCGCCGTACACTGGGCATCGCAGAAAAAGACGCTCTTGAAATTTATGTTGATGATGAAAAAATCATCCTTAAAAAATATAAACCAAACATGACTTGCCAAGTAACTGGTGAAGTTTCTGATGATAACCTTAAACTTGCCGGCGGTAAATTGGTACTCAGCAAAGAAGGCGCTGAGCAAATCATCTCTGAAATTCAAAACCAGCTTCAAAACCAAAAATAAGCTATTTCATACAAAAACCGTTCTTGTTACGATACAAGAACGGTTTTTTTTTATGATTGAATGTGATAAGCGTCATAAATCTCGCGTTTCGGAACGCCCCGATCTACCGCTGTTTGTTTTATGGCCTGTTTGGAAGATGCTCCTTCGTTTATGTAATGCTCCACATGCTCTTTCTCAGAAAGCTCCGTCCACCAAGTCTTTTCCTCTTCATCCGGTTCAGCGGTTTGATTTCCTTCGACAACGAGACAGAACTCACCGCGGATTTGATCTTCATTTGCCCATTCAATCACCTCGGCGATGGTTCCTCTGATGAATTCCTCATACTTTTTCGTTAATTCTCTCGTGACGGCGATGGTTCGATTACCCAAAACGTCATGCATTGCTGTTAATGTTTCTTTTAATCTGTGCGGCGCTTCGTAAAATATCATCGTTTCCTGCCGTTTTTTCAGGAGTTCGAGTTCTTTCTTCTTTTCTTTTTTCTGTCTGTTTAAAAATCCGTAGAAGAAAAACGGCTGCGGGGTGATGCCTGATGCGGTCAGCGCGGTTAATGCCGCATTTGCACCCGGAAGCGGAACGACATATCCGCCGATTTGGGTGAAATCTCTCACAATCTCAGCCCCCGGGTCGGAAATTGTCGGCATGCCGGCATCACTGACCAATGCCACATTCTTTCCGCTTTTCAGCCATTCAATGATTTTATGGCCGCTGCTTTCTTTATTATGTTCATGATAGCTGATGAGAGATGTTTCTATGTCATAAACATGGCACAGCTTTTTCGTCTGTCTCGTATCTTCGGCAGCTATGACATCGGCCGATTTCAGCGTCTCTACTGCACGAAAGGTCATGTCCTCCAAATTGCCGATCGGTGTAGGAACAAGGTACAGGGTTCCCATTTCAGATTTTCCGTTAAAACTCATCTGGCGTCTTAACATATACAGCCTCCTTGCTGCGTCGTTTTTCTTCTATATATTGCTCTTTTTTCTTTCGGGTCAGCTGTTTAAAACGGTATTCCGCCTGCATCGCTTCCCGTTTTGTTTCAAATGATTCCGCATGGCATAACAAAACCGGCCTCCGCGCTCTTGTGTACTTCGCGCCCTTTCCCTCATTGTGGGTTTTCAGCCGTTTTTGCAGATCATTTGTATAACCGGCATACAGACTGTTGTCATTGCACAGCAGCACATAAAAGAAATGACTATTTGTCTCCATATAAAATCGTGCGGATCTCTTTCGTATATTCATTTTGTTCATTGTATACGAACAGCGGGGGAAGAATTTTGAGATCAGGGCGGCCGCCTTTAATTCCTTCAACCAAAATGGTATTCGCTTCTTTACCTTGTTTCGGATAAATAAACTGAACCCGTTTCGGTTCTATTCGGTACGCTTTCATTAATTCAAAGATTTCCAAAAGCCTCCCCGGCCGATGAACGAGAGCCGCTTTTCCGCCTTGCTTCAGCAGTTTGCTGCTGACGGAAATCACATCTTCAAGCGTGCAAAGAATTTCGTGCCTTGCGATTCTGAGATGCTCGTTCAGGTTCTGCTCCGCCTCTTTCGGTGTTTTAAAATAAGGCGGATTGCAGGTGACAACATCATATTTATTATGTCCGAGTCTTTCCGGCATATTTTTCAGATCATCATGAATGAGACTGATCTGACCGCCCAGCCCGTTGTATTCCACGCTTCGGAGCGCCATATCATACAAGCGTTCCTGAATTTCAACGCCGGTGATATCGGCTTTTGACCTTGTGCTGAGCAAAAGCGGCACAATGCCGTTCCCCGTGCATAAATCAACGATGTTCCCCTTTTGAATCGGAACGTATGCAAACTTAGACAGCAGCACGGCATCTAATGAAAAAGCGAAAACCGTCGGACTCTGTACTATTTTCATATCCTCTGCTAATAAGTAATCCAATCTTTCATCATCACGTAATGAAACCATAATCTTATTCCTTTCGGCACTCTTTGAAAAAGGCTTCCGACATCAGCGGAAGCCTTTTCCTTATTTTTTATTTAAGAAGGACAGACAAAAAAGGCAATCTCCCTTGCGGACGCTCCCATAATGGACGTTGCAAATATGAAAGCCTTCTTGATACAGCCGGGCCAGATTGTCGTACCCTTCTCCTATATCACTCTGCTCTGCCTTCTGTGTTTTTGTTTCTTTCTGATCAGCTTTGAATTTCTCAATTTGCTCTGTCGTGTCATCAAGCCGCTTACGCAAATGCTTATTTTCAAGCTGAAGATGGTGATTCTCTTCAATCATTTCGCCGATATGCTGCTTTAAGTCACCCAGCTGACGGTACAGCGAACCGATTTGTTCCTCCAGGTTTATGACAGTATCAAATAACTCTTTTTTATCCAAGGTTCCACACCTCGTTAATCTGTGGTTTGTGCGGATACGACGCCCTCTTCCAAGAGCTCTTCCCAAGTATATTCTATCACTTTTTCACGATTCTTCAGTTCCACCTGAAGCACCCGTTCCAGAATATTAAGACCGACAACCTTTGCGGGGCCGTTTGCCGTCGTAATCATTTCGCCTAAATCCGGCAGCTGTTCTTTTGCCGTCTCATACTCATCATTTTCGTACTTCAAACAGCACATCAAACGGCCGCACAGACCGGAAATCTTCGTTGGGTTCAACGATAAATTTTGATCCTTCGCCATTTTGATGGACACCGGTTCAAAATCACCGAGGAACGTGGAGCAGCAAAGCATTCTCCCGCATGGTCCGATACCGCCGAGCATTTTCGCCTCGTCCCTCACCCCGATTTGGCGCAATTCGATTCTCGTTTTAAAGATAGAAGCCAAGTCTTTGACCAATTCCCTGAAATCAACCCGTCCGTCTGCTGTAAAGTAAAAAATGACTTTATTGCGGTCAAATGTAAACTCAACATCAACCAGCTTCATATCTAAGCCGTGGTCAGCCACTTTTTTCTGACAGACTTCAAAAGCGGACAGGGCCTCCTGTTTGTTTTCTTCTACAATGAGAAGATCGCGTTCATCAGCAACGCGTATGACCTTTCGAAGCGGAAGCACAACATCATGCTCGTCCACTTGTTTATTTGCGATGACAACCTGCCCGTATTCGACACCTCTTACGGTTTCAACAATGACGCAGCTGTCTTGTTCTATATCAAATCCGTTCGGATCAAAGTAATAAATTTTTCCCGCTTTTTTAAAGCGGACGCCTATTACGTTGTACAAGCTTATCCCTCCTGCAACGTTAACACCAAGTGCTCCATTAATCCCTGCACATTCACATTGGAATGAAGCCGTTTTTTTGCTTCTAAAACAGCGAGAATTTGGTTCGTAACGCTTTGTTGTGTAAATTGCAGCGCATGCTGTTTTATTGATTGGAATAAGTCTTGATAAATCAGTTTATCTTCATTTCCAATTTGGATGGATAATACATCACGGTATATCAATAAGAGCATATCAAGACCCATTTCTTGATGGGTTTTTTCTTTGAAAAAGGGCACCCACTGATCCTGAATGAAGAAAAAGGCATGTCCTTTCCGCTGATGTAAGACTTCATACAATTTTATCACTTTCGCTCTGGACTCTGCAAACTCATCATTTCGACTTAATTCGACTGCTTCCGCAATATTATTTGTCATATTTGCTAAGAGCCGGGCCATGTGAGGGCTCACTTCCTGTTCAATCAGCCTTTCTTCTATGGCTTTCGGCTGAAGCGGCTGGAACGGAAGAACCTGACATCTCGAAACGATGGTATCCAGTATTCGGTGGAGCTGCTCAGTAATAAGAATTGCGATGGTGTCTTGACTCGGCTCCTCTAAAAATTTCAGCAGACTGTTTGCCGCATTTGTCGTCATTTGATCCGCATGGGATATAATGTATAGCTTTTTATGCGATTCCAGTCCTGTTTTAGAAAACTCTTCCTGAAGCGATTGGATCTGAGCCTTTTTAATGGATAATCCGTCGGGCTGAACCACATGCAGGTCGGGATGGTTTCCGGATTCAATACGCTTACAGTTCCGGCATTTCCCGCAAGGCTCAGTCCCGCCTTCAAGGCAAAAAAAGCTTTTTGCGAGAAGCAGTGCGGCATCCAATTTGCCCGTACCTTTTTTGCCTTCAAACAGATATGCGTGAGAAAGCCTTTTCTTTTCAATACTGTTATGCAAAAGCCGCATCACTCTGGGCTGCTGCCCGGTCATTTCCTTCCATGATATTGCCATTGTATCACTCTCTATGTGTAAAGGTTAATCAATAAACCTTTTATTTCTCCGATTCGATCCAGCAAATCAATTGCCGGTTTTTCCTGATCTAACATTTCTTCTGTCAGCTGGAGCAGTTTTTCATCTATTTCTTTCACAAGCCCCAGAGTCCGGCTGCTGCCGTACAGGTCAAAGCTTTTCTCCGTCTCATGCGATAATCCGCTGTCTACGGCCTCTTTTACAAAACGTTTTACCAATCCTTTGAATTTCGCTAAGTCTTTGAAGTTTCTCGACTTCGTCAGCCTTTTCCCGAACGTTTCTATATCCGTTAAGAACCTGCTCAGCTGATCAAATTTCAGCTTGCTGCTTTGACTGTCCATTGAACTTTTAAATGTTCCGGAAAGCTCTGCCGCTTTATAAGCAGGCTGCTGCTTTTTCTCAATAAATGTACGTAAGTCAGAATTTATTTTCACGTCGTCAAATCCTTAAAATTGATGAAATTCATCGACCGGGAGGACAAAGACCGTCGCTCCGCCGACTTCCACTTCGACGGGATATGGAACGTAGGAATCCGCATTCCCGCCCATCGGGGATACCGGGGCAATCATCTGATCACGTTTACAGCCATTCTCTTTAATAAGGCTGAGCGCTTTATCGACACGGATATCTTCCACCCCGATCATAAACGTCGTATTGCCTGATTTAAGGAATCCGCCTGTTGTCGCAAGCTTCGTCACCCTGAAGTTGTGGTCGGTTAATACTTTCAAAAGCCTGTTGCTGTCCTGATCCTGCACCACTGCCACTATTAGTTTCATTCTCTAGGCCCCCTTTAGGTTGGAAAGAACATTGTCGTTACATTCATTATAGCAACTTATGAGAAACAGGTCACAACTGAATTTTTTTCAATGCTTCATTTATCACTTTAAGTGCGTCCTGAATGACGAGTTCCTTCTTTTTCGAAGCGTCAATTGTATGAAATCTTTCCGGAAAACGCTGCATGACCTTTTGGTATCCTTCCCGTACTTTTGTGTGAAAGTGCAGGGCCTCAAGATCGAGACGATTCTTCTCTCTTGAATCATTCGACGTAATCCGTTTCAACCCTTCTTCCGGCTCAATAGAAAAATAGATGGTGACATCAGGCATCGTATCGCCGATTGCAAACTGGTTGATAGAAAGGACTTCATCAATGCCGAGCCCTCTCGCATAGCCTTGATAAGCCAGCGAACTGTCGATGAAACGATCGCACAGCACAATGCGGCCTTCTTTCAATGCAGGCTGCACCTTTTCGGCTAAATGCTGTCTTCTCGCCGCAGCGTAAAGCAGCGCCTCCGTTTTTGCATCCATCAGTGTATTGTTTTTATTTAAGATCACTTCTCTGATCTGTTCCGCAATGTCGATGCCGCCCGGTTCTCTTGTCGCTGTCACCGGGAGCCCCTCTGCCGACAGAATCTCTTTCATTTCCTGAAGCACAGTCGTTTTCCCTGCACCTTCAGGACCTTCAAATGTTATAAATAAACCGCTCATGATTTCTCCTCTTCTATATAGACAAGTAATTGTTCCCCGTTTAACAAGCCTTGAATATGCGTGTCCATGCCGATTAAACGAGAAAGCTTTTGTACGATCTCTTCTGTTATCCGTTCTCCGTCCATGATCAGCGGAATTCCCGGCGGATAAGGAATAATGTTCCCCGCATGCAAGCGCCCGGCAGCCTTATTTATATCTGTAAGCTCTTTTTTAAACTTCCGCATCTCATTTTGCGGGTATTCAAGTGTCGATATGGACGGAAATGTCCATTTCACGGCATCCGGCAATTTATCGGGCGGTGTATTCTCCAGTTTCTGCTGTATGTTTCTTACGGTTGCCTGTTCTATCATCCGCCGGCCGCCTATCGGCAGTACGAGCAATACTTGGTACTCGTCAGCCAGCTCGGCAACAATGTCTTCACTCTCCAAAATGCGTTGTAATGAGTAGCCGGAATGTCCGAGCTTTGACCGAAGAATTAATTTTAACGGGTCCGCCCGCAGCCCATATCCGGAAGGCTCGATTATTTCAATAGAAGAAATTGATGCGAACCTTCGTTTGATTTTCTCAATGTGCTCCATATGAACGGGAAGTGTCCCTTTTTCAGCAATATCCTGCACATAAGCGCGCGCCGTATCTAAAGATGCCATAATCGGGTATGACGGGCTGCTGCTTTGCAAACTGCTTATATAATAAGTTAATCGATCTCTGTCAATTCTGGTGCTGTTCAAATGAAAGTAAGACCCCATCGTCATAGCCGGAAGCGTTTTATGAGCCGATTGAACAACGGCGTCCGCCCCCATAGCCAATGATGAAGGCGGGAAAGGCTGGCCTAACACAAAGTGAGCCCCATGAGCCTCATCTACCAGTACAGGAACGCCGTATGAATGGGATTTGTTAACTGCCGCAGTCAAATCGGCGGCGTGTCCGTAGTAAGTCGGATTGGTCAGAACAAGTCCTTTCGCGTTCGGATATGACGCCAGCGCTTTTTCGATGACTGAAAGGGATACATGTGCCGGCACATGCATGTTTTCATCGATTTCCGGCGCCAAATAAACCGGCTTGGCTCCGGCCAATGCCGCCGCATGGAAAACAGACTTGTGACAATTACGCTGGATCAGAATGGGTTCCCCCGGTTCACAAACAGCTAAAATCATCGCCAGATTGCCGGCGGTCGTTCCATTGACGAGAAAGAAACTTTCCTGAGAGCCGTAAAATCTGCTCACCAATTCCTGCGCTTCCTTAATGACCCCCGTCGGGTGATGCAAGTCATCAAGACCCGTGATCTCAGTCATATCAATAGATAAAAGAGATTGATATACAGATTTGGCTTCATCAAAAAAGACATCTCCATTGTGATGTCCCGGAACATGAAAAGAATACGTATTTCGGTGCGCATGCTTCATCAGCGCTGTATATAAAGGTGTGTCCATTTTTAAACAAATCCTTTGCCTGTCTTTCTTATTATATCGTGACTGCGAGCCAACTTAAAGCTAAGACTTTTGCCATCTAGCCGTTATCCCGGCCGGACCTCATATCAAGCAGCTTCTTTTTTAAATCGCCTTCCATGATAACAAGCTCCTCCTCGGCACGCCTGCGTTTCATCCTGCCTTCTTCTTGAATAGACATGATTTCTTCAAGTGTGCTGACTAAGCTTTCCTGCACTTTTTTGAGGGTTTCTGCCTCAACAAGTCCGCGCTCATTGGCTTTGGCGGTCTCGACTGTACTTGTTTTCAGAAGTTCGGCGTTTTTCAGCAGCAATTGATTTGTCGTATCCGCCGCCTTCTGCTGCACATCTGCCGCACTCCGCTGCCTCATAAGGGTCAGCGCGATGGCGACTTGATTCTTCCATAAAGGAATAGCCGTAACAATGGAGGACTGAATTTTCTCTGCCAGTGCCTGATTCGTGTTTTGAATCAGGCGGATTTGCGGCGCACTCTGAAGCGTAATCTGCCTGCTCAGCAGCAGATCATGCACCCTCTTATCCAGACGGTCGGCAAACTGGCGAAGATCATTCACTTCCTGCGCGGCCATTTGATTGTGTTCTTGTAATTCGGCTTTTCTTGCCGCATCGGGTATCAGCTTTGTTTTCAGCTCATCTAATTTTAATTCCCCCGCTGCTATATACATAGTTAAATCAGAAAAGTATTGTTTATTTTGGGCGTACAGCTGATCTAACAATTTATTGTCACTCAACAGCACATTTTTAGAATGTTCCAGCCTTCTGCTGATACGGTCAATCTGCACACTTGTCTTTTGATATTTCGAAAGCACTTCCTGCACAGAACCGGATACCCTTTTAAACAGCCGGGCGAAAAACCCTTTGTTCTTCATCTGCAGATCATCGGGGTTTACCTGGTCAAGCTTCAGCATCAAATCAGCCAGTATCTGTCCCATCTCTCCTGCATCTTTTTTTTGCACGTGCTCTATCATCGTGTGGGAAAATTCCAGAAGATTCGCCTGCGCCTGTGAACCAAACAGAACAATGCTTTGCATGTTCTCAGGGTCCAGTTTTTCAGCGAGCTGAAGTGCCGCTTCTCTTTTTTCTTCCGGCAGCGTATCTGCAAGCTTTAGATGAGTCTGGTCATTTTGGGCGCCCATGCTGTCGTCGGAACGGTCTTTGGCCATTTCCTTCTTCCTTTCTTATTTTCTCAGTGAATGCTTTGCCATATCTAATTCAAAGTGCAGGTCGTCGATGTCCTCCTTCATCAGTTCATGAAGATCCTCTTCCAGCCTTCTGGAAAGCTCTGCTAGAGTCACCCTCGTATCACTCAAGGACATTGATAAATCTTTATTTTTTCGCGGCTGTGAGGAGAGCAGAGCATACTTTTCCGTCAGTTCCACAACAGAATCAAGCGTTTGATAATAGAAACGCTCTGCCTGATAAAAACGCTTCGGCTCTTGCTTTGTGAGCAGATATATTCGTCGGGTTATCCGCAGTATCTCTGCATTCTGCTTCAGCATTTGTATACTTTTAGAGCGAAAAAGCGCCCTGCGTAATCGGATGATTTTACCCTTTGCTTCCTCAAGATTTTCCTTGATATAAGCATATTCTTTTCTTGTCAGCCGGTGTTTTTTTAAAAGGAGACGCTTCGCATTCCACAGGCCGGCCGCACTGACAGCGGCTCCGCCGGCCGCCCCGTATAAAAGCGAATACAGAAAAGGCTGATGCCCTATCGTAAAGAAGGTTATCCCCGCTAATACAAAAACTGTGCTGCCGCAAAGCGTCCATTTCATATATTGAATAAACGGTTTCATACTTGATCGACTCCTATTTATTCACTTTTATCAGTATTATCTATTACATTCCATGTCTAAACAAGTTCCTCTTCTTATCGTATCAGTTCTTTTATAAAAAGTGTAAAAACTCCTCTGATTTCAGGCAAAAAAAAGACCCTTTTCAGGGTTAAGAATATAACGTCGGTGTATGAAGGCTTTTCAGTTTACGAACGAAAAATTCATAATTTGGATCAGAGGTCGGAGTGGAAACTACTTTCTTCTCACACTCTAAACATATAAATTTCGTATAAATATGGATTCCCCTGCTTTTTTTGTTTTCACACACAATACATGTTTCTTCATGGCTGGACGTTTCATTCATTTTGCCCACCTCCGTATGAATAGCCTTCCCTTAAGCTGTTGATTGTATACACAATTTGGACCTTTTTGAAGTTTGCAATTAGTATATGGGTGTTTCCGTATTTCGGTGTTTGTTTTGTTTTTATTCAAAAACAAAAAAGGCAGCTCATCATGAGCTGCCTTTACCGTAATGATAGCTTGGCGGCGTCCTACTCTCACAGGGGGAAACCCCCGACTACCATCGGCGCTGAAGAGCTTAACTTCCGTGT
>NZ_JAWRWX010000009.1:0-19969 GCF_046535335.1 Bacillus sp. SIMBA_026
AAGACCAGCCCCGCTCACGCAAAGCTCTCCCGGCACTCCCACTGGCACAAGGCAGTTATTTTGATCTAAAATATATATTTTGTTATTTGAAATAGGTTTACCAATTAGAACCTTTTGATTTTCCGGATTCAATTCACAAACCGTAGAGCAAACACTGTTTTCTGTTGGACCATACTCATTAAATAATTGAACATCCTGCAACTTCCTAAAGTGCTTTTTAATTAAAGCATCACTGAACCCTTCTCCAGCAATTGCGACAAATCTCATATGGTTCAATCGTTCACTGATCATGTCTAACAGGTTGTTATAATAACTAGGTACAGCCAGTAAATTTGTAACCTTATAATCACCAAGAATAGTAATCAATTTATTGAGATTTAATCTTAGATCTTTCATTAAAACTAACTGAGCTCCAGAGACCAAAGTAGTAAAAATGTCTTCCACAGAACTGTCGAACGAAAAAGATGGCATTTGCAAAGTAACATCGGTCTCTTTAAATTGATAGTATTCTTTTCTCCAACATAGTGTATTTAGGATAGAACTGTGATTTACCATGACACCTTTTGGTTTTCCAGTTGATCCAGAAGTATAAATAATATAAGCCATATCTGAAGATTCATTAATAACAGGTAAGTTTCCCTTAACCTGATCCCTAAATAGTTCAAGATTAATATTGATACAGTTCAGATCAAAATCCGCATCTTCACTTTCTTTTTTCAGAAGTATTTCTATACCACTATCTTTTATTAAATATTTTACCCTGTCTCTCGGATATTCAGGATCAATAGGAAGATAAGCCCCACCAGCTTTTAATATCCCAAGCATACCTACTATCATTTCAAGAGAACGCTCAACCTTAATTCCTACAATCGTGTTTGGCTTAACACCTTTTCCCCTTAAAATGGATGCAAGATGATTAGCCTGCTCATTTAACTCTCGATAGGTTAACCTTTCATTCTCAAAAACAACTGCTATATTTTCAGGTGTCTGTTCAGCCTGACCTTCAAAAAGTTCTTGTATAGTCTTAGTTTTAGGGTAGTTTTCCTTTGTATCATTCCATTCTCCAAATAGAATCTTTTCTTTTTCAGAGATTATATGGATATCACCAATTTTTTTATTTTCATTGGAAACAACTTGCTCAGTTACTGTACTAAGATGGCCTTCGATATTTTCAATTAAAACTTCATCATAAACGTTACCGTCATAGGTTAAGACCAAGGTTAATGTTTCACCTAGGGTTACCGAAATGCTAAAGCTGTAGTTGCTTTGCTCTTCTGCATATAAATCCTCTACCTCAAAACCAATATCTAACTTGCCGTTTCGGGAAATACTGTCATCAACAGCGTAGTTTTCGAACACGATAATATGATCTATTAAATCTTTCTTTAAATCACTCAGTGATTGTACTTCAGCTAGATTCAGATAATTAAAATTGTTACTTTCTACCGCATTCCTTTGCACAACGTTGAGAACATCCTTAAACATCGTATCTTTATTAAGTTTAATTCTGGTGGGAATGGCATTGATGAATAATCCAATCATCTTTTCGATGCCATCAACTGGTGCTTCTCTTCCGGATACAATAGATCCAAAAATAACTTCATCTGTGCTATTGTATTTCGCTAGAACTGTTCCCCAGATACTCTGAAATAAAGTATTAAATGTTACACTGCATTGACTGGCCAGGGTCTTCAATTTGTTTGTAGTGTCTGTTGAAAATTCAATGACTTTTTCTTTACGGTCATACTCTCTATTATTAGTGATACTATTTATTTTAGGGATTTGGGTTTTTTCTTTGTATCCTTTCAAATAGTTCTTCCAATATAATCTGGCTTCCTCAATATCCTGCCTCTCCAGCCAATTAATAAAATCGCTGTAAGGTTTGGCTTCTTCTAGCTCAATGCCTTCCCCGCTGTTCATTTTGCCGTACAAGGTGAATAACTCACCCAAGATAATGCTCAGACACCAACCATCTAGAAGAATATGGTGATGACTCCAGACGAGTTTATACGACTTATCTCCAGTACGGATTACACTAACCCTGATTAAAGTGTCTTCTGCCAGGTTAAAACCGATTTCTTTATCCTTTTCTCTAAAACTCTGAATATAAACTTCTTTTTCTGATTGATCTCTATCTCTAATATCAATGTAATTAAAATCAATTTCTCGGTCAGCTATGATAACGTGTCTAGGTTCTTCAACGATCTCATATTCAAATGACGCTCTAAGTATCTCGTATCGTTGCATAACCTTATTGAAGCTCATTTTTAAAAGATCTGTATCAACTTTCCCGTTAATTTCTATTACAGTTTGTTCGAAGTATGCTCTAGAATTTCTATTTTCCAATGCATGAAACAGCATACCTTTTTGCATATTGGCTAATGGATATATTTTTTCAATTTTTAAACCTGCATATTTTTTCTTAATATCAGCAAGTTCATTAAGTGTTAGCTTGTAATCCCCATAATCATATGGAGTTTTTTCTGGCTCTTGCTTTCCTGAACAATGGTCAATTATCTTTTCAAGGCTTTCTTTAAATTTCTCATTGAAGACGTTAATTGTTTCTTCATCATACTCGGATTCATTAAAAGTTGTATTTACGTACAACTCATTGTTAATAATAATGGAGTTAATTTCTATTGGATTGTTTCGTGAAATTTTTCCTCCAATGCTCTCTCCATATGAGAACTTCGAACCTGAAAATCCATCGCGGTTAACATCGTTATCCATTTCCCCCAGATAGTTAAATGAGAAAACTGGTTTATGTTCTTCTAAATCAATCTCAGTCGATAAATATTTTATAATGCCAAAGCCAATACCCTTATTTGGAACTTTTCTAAGAATTTCTTTCACCATTTTTATATTTTCTGAAAGTCTCTTTTCTTCCCCTAAATCAATGAGTACAGGATACATAGTGGTAAACCAGCCAACAGTTCTGCTAATATCTATATCCTTAAAAATATCTTCTCTTCCATGTCCCTCCATGTTAATCTTAATACTGTTTTCTCCAGTAACTTCTCTCGCCCCTACTAGTAAAGAAGTCAACAAAATATCATTGATCTCTGTATTGTAGGCCCGGTTTGCCTCTCTTAATAAACTATCGGTTTTATTACTATCTAACTTGACACTTAACGTTTTACTATTCTCAAATGTGTCTCTGTTTATTTCTTTTTTTCTTGGCAGAAATCTAACTTCAGCCTTAGCTACGTTTTTCCAATAGTCGCTTTCCTTTTTTAAGTTCTTTCCATTGGCATAGCCCTGAAGCCTTGATGAAAAATGTTGAAAAGAATCGGATTTTTGCCCAATATCAAGAGTTTTCCCCTTTTCTGCTTGGGCGTATAAGGTTTCAAAGTCTTCAAACAATATTCTCCATGAAACTCCATCAACTACTAAATGATGAATAGCGATTAAAAGATGATCGCCGTCATCTGCATGGAATAAGCCCACATTAACCAATTTTCCATCTGTAATAGAAGACTTCTTTTGAATATCAGTTGCAAGTTCATATACTCTTTCTTCATCATTGTTCAAACCTCTGACATCATATACGTAAAAATTGAATAGTTCTTCTTTGAAGTCTCTGTTATATTGACTAATCACCTCTTTATTTACTTCATATATCATTCTTAGAGCATCATGATGCTCTAGGAGTTTATTGAATGCGGCTTTGACAAAGTTCTCATTAAAACCATCTTTTCTAAAAAGCATAAATGATTGATTAAAGTGATTTAATTCATCTTTATTCTTTTCAAAAAACCATGTTTGAATTGGTGTTAATTCTACTTTTCCCTTAACTATTTCATAGGTTTTAATCCGTTTTTCTTGTTTTTTCACATATTTGCTTAACTTTTTGATAGTTGGATTTGCAAACAAGTCTTTTACTTCCAATTTAAGATTAAACCTTGAGAGTCTGGAAACGATCTGCAATGCTTTAATGGAATCACCACCTGAAACAAAGAAATGATGGTTTATTCCTAAGTTTTCTATGTTTAAAATACCCTTCCATATTTTAACAAGTATACTTTCTACTTCATTTCTAGGTGCTTCATATTCCACCTCGGATAATGCACTTCTCTCTGGCGCCGGCAAGGCTTTTCTATCCACTTTATCGTTTGAGGTTAGCGGAAGTTTGTCCAACTGAACAAAATAAGCCGGTATCATGTAATCAGGCACCCGTTTCTCCAAAAACTCTCTGACTTCAGCTGGAGTCACCTTTTTTTCGCATACGAGATAACCGCAAAGGCTAAACCCTGAATCCTCTCTCGCTATGACAGCCGCTTCTTTTACATCCGGGTGCTCTACCAGATGGCTCTCAATTTCACCCAGTTCAATCCGATAGCCGCGCAGCTTAATTTGATGGTCAATTCGGCCGACAAACTCTATATTTCCATCCGGCAGCCATCTTGCAAGGTCTGCGGTGCGGTACATCCGCTCTCCGCTCACAAAAGGGTTGGACACAAATTTTTCCGCGGTCAACTCCGGATTGTTTAAGTACCCTCTGGCCACTCCATCACCCGATACGCATAATTCTCCTGCCACTCCGACAGGACATAGTCGATTATTCTGATTGACAATGTAAATTTCCGTATTGGCTATAGGTTTTCCAATCGGAATGTTCTGTCCCTTGCGGTCTGCGAAATAACTCGTGGTAACGCATGTGTTTTCCGTCGGTCCATACGCGTTGACCAATTGGTATTCAGTATCTGTCTTCATATTGAGCTGTTCTCCGCCGGAAATGAGCATCCTTAAGGAATGATTATCCTGCTGCATAAACTGTTCGCCCACCTTGTATGGAAGGGTTGCGACGGTAATGCCGTTTTCATTCATGTACTCATTGAGTTTCCCCATATCCAGCCGGATATCGCCTCTTAAAACGTGCAATTCAGCTCCCGTAATCAAACAAGGAAAAATCTCTGTAATGGACGCATCAAACGAATATTTCAGGTAGTTCGTAATCCGGTCAGATGCACGGATCTCATGGAAATTGACATACCAGTGACATAAATTCATCAGAGATTTGTGTTCAACTAATACGCCCTTTGGCTTGCCTGTCGAGCCTGATGTATAGATGACATAGGCCAGATCAGACGGTTTGTTCCTCACCGTTACATTCGTCTTTTCGGCTTTGGCAATCCGTTCATCATCCAGCGCAATCACACTTATGCCCATTGTGTCTGTAAAAGGAATCTTTTCAATCAAGTGCTCTTGTGTGAGTAATAATTTAGTGCCGCTGTCCTTCATGAGATATTGAAGCCGCTCCTCCGGATAATCCGGATCAATCGGGAGATAGGCCGCCCCAGCTTTTATGATTCCGATCATGCCCGCAATCATCTCAGGAGAACGGTCGGCCATAATGCCCACGATCGTTTCCGGCTGAACACCTTTTTGTAGAAGGAGCCGTGCGATTTGGTT
The DNA here is from genome assembly GCF_046535335.1 of Bacillus sp. SIMBA_026. NCBI lineage: Bacteria > Bacillati > Bacillota > Bacilli > Caryophanales > Bacillaceae > Bacillus > Bacillus sp. SIMBA_026. The sequence continues at coordinate 5,413 of NZ_JAWRWX010000009.1, forward strand.
CGACCGTTCGTTAAGCTCCCGGTAGGTGAGCGTTTCATGCCCGCATACGACTGCCGTTTGCTCAGGCGTTCGGTCTGCCTGTTCCATAAACAGCTGCTGGATGGTTTTATCCTTCGGATAATCTGTTTCTGTTTGGTTGAATTGACCTAAAAGAAGATGTCTCTCATCATCGGTTAAAATATCAATTTGATTTAAGGGAACCTCAGGATTATTGGAAATTTCCCTTAACACACTCACAAAGTGATTTGAAATTCTTTCAGCTGTTTCTTGTTTAAACAAGGCAGTACAGTATTCTAAATCAAATTTTATAGTGTCGTCAGTTTCAATAGCTGAAAGGGTCAAATCAAATTTGGCTATTTTAGTTTTCGTTTCAAAAGTTTCAAACTTAAGATTCTTAAAATGATCATCGGCAAACTCTAAATTTTGCAAGACGAACATTGTATCGAACAAAGCACTCCGGCTCATGTCCCTATTGATATCTAGTTTTTCAACCAACTCATCAAAAGGATAATCCTGATTTTCATAAGCCTTTAGAGCATTTTCTTTAACTTCCTTAAGATATTGAACGAAAGTTTTTTGGCCTTTCGGGAAATTCCTCATAGCAAGTGTGTTTACAAAAAGTCCTACAATATGCTTCAAATCATGGTGTGGTCTTCCTGCGATTGGAGAGCCTACTACAATATCATCTTGGTTAGTGTATTTCGAAAGGAGCGCTGTATAACTCGCTAAAAGCAGCATATAAATCGTAACGCCATTTTCTTTTGCAATTTGATTTAGCTTTTCTGTAAGCGTGCTGGTTATCTCAAAGCTATGTTGGCTTCCTTCAATGCTCTGTTTCAGCGGTCTCTTAAAATCTGTGGGCAGATTTAGAACAGGGATTTCATCTTTAAATACATTTGTCCAGTATGCTTCTTGTTTTTTTAATTCTTCTTTTGCATATAATTCTTTCTGCCAAGCAGAGTAATCCTTATATTGCAGACTAATAGGCTTCAATTCTTTTTCTTCATAAAAATGCGCTAAATCATGCATCAGTATTCCCATAGAAACACCATCTGAAATAATATGGTGCATATCAAGCATCAAAAGGTGTTCATCATCCGACAAGGTTAGAAGCCCAGCTCTTAAAAGGGGGGCAGATTCCAAATCAAAAAATTTAACAAACTCACTAACGATGCGATCAACTTCTTCTGAATCAACCTTTCTATATGACAAGTGAAACTCAACCCTCTTATGGATTTTTTGTATGGGCTCGCCATCTTCCATAGAAAAGGATGTTCTTAAAGATTCATGTCTTTCAATCAATTTGCAAAAGGACTTCTCAAGCTGTTTAATATTTAAGTCACCATTAATTTTCATAGCAAAAGGCATATTGTAGGATATACCGGTTCCTTCTATTTGATTCAATATAAATAACCTTTTCTGTGCAGATGAAAGTGGATAAAAAGCTTTTTCCTCTATCGGTTTAATAGATGAGTATACACCTTCCTTAGCTAAGATAATGAACTCTCCAATTCCTTTGATGGTTGGAGTCTGGAAAATTTGACGTAAGGGTACTTCTATTTTAAATTCTTTATGAATTCTGGAGATCATGGTTGTAGCCTTTAAGGAATGGCCGCCTACCTCGAAGAAGCTCTGGTTTATGCTTATTTTTTCTACACCTAAAATGTCCTTCCAAATGGATAATACTTTCTCTTCCACATCATTTGTCGGAGCTTCATAGCTTTCTAAGAAATTTGTTTCATCTGGTTGCGGAAGAGCAGCTCTATTCACTTTTCCGTTTTTGGTAAGCGGCAGATTGTCCATTTGTACAAAAAAGGAAGGAATCATGTAATACGGCAGTGATTGTTCCAAAAACGCTCTCAATTCTTTTACAAGATCGGATTTTGAATTACTTGAAGTAAAATATGCGCAAATGTACTGCTGTTCATCTTGATCTCTGTTTATATTGACAACTGCCTCGTTCACTTCGTTACATTTCAAGAGTTGGTTTTCAATTTCACCAAGCTCTATTCGATATCCTCGAAGCTTGACTTGATTATCAATCCTATCTAAAAATTCAATGTTTCCGTCAGAGAGCATGCGTACAAGATCCCCCGTCCGGTACATTTTTTCTTCTGGAACAAAAGGGTTTGGGACAAATTTTTCAGCAGTTAAGTTTGTATTATTCAAATAGCCCGTACTTAATCCATCTCCGGAGATACAGAGCTCTCCAGGCACGCCAGCGGGCAGCAATTGATTACCTCTGCCCACAACAAATACAGATGTATTTGCTATTGGTTTACCGATTGGAATGATTTCAGTTTCTTCGTTAATAAAATAATATGTTGAAAATACAGTACTTTCAGTCGGACCGTAAACATGGATTAACTTGTCTTTACCTAGTTTTTCAAGTGCTTTTCTAACATGCGATACCGAAACTCTTTCACCGCCAAAAAGAATTTTTCTTACGTTGTCTAAACAGTCAATCTCCAGATCAACAAGTGTATTAAACAGGGCAGTAGTAATAAACATCACACTGATATGATTGTTTTTAATGATCTGTGATAACTTGTTAATATCCAGCACAGCTTCCTTATCAATCATTACAAGCCTTGCTCCATTAAGAAGGGCGCCAAAAATATCAAAAATTGATCCATCAAATGAATAATTCGACAACTGCAAAATAGAATCAGTCTCAAAAATTTCAATATAATTCGTGTTTTTAACCACCCTGATTGCACTGTAATGAGGGATCATTACACCTTTTGGAGTTCCGGTAGAGCCTGAAGTGTATACAATATAAGCTGCATCTTGAGAATTATTTAAAGCTGGCAAATTTTCCGAGCTGTATTTGGAAAAATCTAACTTGTCTAAGCTAATTGCTTCTATACCAAATCGAGCCTTGTCCATAAATAAGTCTTTCGTTAATAACATAGATGCATTGCTATCTTTTAACATATACTTTACTCGGTCCCTAGGAGTGTCCGGATCAATTGGAAGGTAAGTTGCACCAGATTTAAGAATTCCTACAATTCCAATAACCATTTCAAATGAACGGTCAGAAATGAGTGCGATAATATTGTTGTTCTGGATGCCTTTTTCTCGAAGCATTTGAGCAATTTGATTGGACCTCTGATTCAGCTCCATATAGGTAAGACTTTTATTGCCGCAATGAACCGCAACACGATCAGGCGTTTTTTCAGCTTGCTCTTCGAATAATTGGTGAAGTAATTTATGTTTTGGATATAACTGCTTTGTCTGATTAAGCTTATTGAAAAGAATTTGCTTTTCAGTATCTGACAGTAAATCTATCTCGCCGATTTTCCTAGTGTCATTTTCAGAAACCTGTAAAGTAACATTCTCTATATGAACAGCAATATTGTTGATTAATTCTCTTTCATAGACACTTTCATCATAAACCAGCATTAGTTTTAGCTTTTTACCTATTCCTACAGTAATGCTAAAGTCATAATTACTTCTCTCTTCATCAGTTACAGAAACAATTTCAAAACCTAGGTCACTTTCTTTATCTTCAATTGCTTCTTTATCTACTGCGTAGTTTTCAAAGACCAATACATGATCTAAAAGATGATGATTTAATGTGCTTTGTGATTGAATGTCAGCTAAGCTAATAAAATTATAGTTGTTCGTATCCAGAGCACCTTCTTGGACTGATTTTAAAAGCTGTTGAAAAGTATAATCACTATCAAATGTAATTCTTGTAGGAATAGTGTTTATGAATAAACCTACCATATTTTCAATACCGTCTACTAAAGCATCCCTTCCTGATACAACCGTACCAAAAACGGCATCCTCAGTATTATTGTATTTAGCTAAAATCAGCCCCCATATACTTTGGACTACTGTGTTTAACGTGACATGGTTTTTGGTTGCCAGGCGTACGATTTTCTCTGTCATTTCTTCTGTGAATTCTATTATTCTTTCCCCTCTTTTATAATCACGTCCATTTTCATTAGAGAGTCTAGGAATAGTTGTTTTCACATCGTATCCCTTTAAATAATCGTCCCAATAAACCAAACCTTCTTCTGTATCCTGACTGTTTAGCCACTTTATATAATCGCTATACGGTTTTGGATCATCTAATTGATGCTTAGTTCCTTTTAATTTATGTGAGTAGATAGTGAATAGTTCATCTAATATGATTCCTATACACCAGCCGTCGAGTAATATATGATGAAAGCTCCATACCAATTTATAAAAGGATTCCTCTGTTTTTATCAAACAAACCCTCATTAGTGTGTCTTTTGTTATATCAAAACCCTTTGATCTATCTTCTTTCAAGTAATTCTCTATATAAGGCTGTTTGTCATTTAAATCAACAGCACTTATATCCATATAGTTAAACTTCATCTTTCTATCTTTTAGAATGACATGCAGAGGTTCATTCATTTTATAATTAAACGAAGCCCTTAGGATTTCATGACGCTTTATGATTTCATGGAAGCTTTCCTCTAGAAAAGCTTCGTTGATACTGCCTTTTATGTCCATAACGATCTGTTCAAAGTAGGCATTTGAACTTGTTCCTTTAATAGAATGATATAGCATCCCTTTTTGCATATTTGACAACGGGTATATTTTCTCGACTTTCTTTCCACTCATGACATAATCCTCCTAAATTGTTTCTGTAAAAAACCTCTAAAGAAAAACTCAGAATAATCTTGTGACTAGCTGTCTGCATGTTCATATTCATTCAAAAGTTCTTCAAGATCATCTAATGACAAATCATAGCCGTAATCAGATGATGTTTTTTCACTATCGGATTTATTGACACAGTGATCGATAATCATTTCTAAATGTTTTTTATACATCTTATTAAAGTTCTCAATCGCTGGCTCTGAATATTCTTTATAGTTGAATGTAGTGCTGATGAATAATTTGCCTTCTGACACGATAGAATCCATTTCAATTGATGCATCTCTGGCACTCTTTTCGCCTATATTTATACCGGTTGGCAACCATGATGAGGAAAATTCATGATCTGCAATTTTTGTATCAATTTCGCCTAAGAAGTTAAATAATATAGGAGGAGCCTGGTCTTCTAAAAGAATGTTTGATTTCGCCAAATACTTTAGTATGCCGTATCCTATCCCGTTATTAGGGACTTTCCTTAATGTTTCTTTTACTATTTTTATGCTTTTGGATATTTCTACTTCTTCATTTAAATCCAGATATACTGGATACAATGACGTAAACCAGCCTATTGTTCTGCTTAAATCTATATTTTCAAAAATATCCTCCCTTCCGTGTCCTTCCATTAGAACTTTTAACTTGTTTTCACCTGTTAACTCCCTTACTGTTATCAATAAAGCAGTCAGGAGCAAATCATTTATTTGCGTATTATAGGCTTTGTTGGTTTCACCTAATAATTTAGCCGTGAATTCTTCGTTTAAAGAGGTTCTAATTGTTTTATTGTTTTGATAATCATTTGAATTTTCATCTTGTGCTTTGGGCAAGAAGTGTGTTTTGGTGCTTGATATTGCTTCCCAGTATTCCACTTCTTTCTTAAGCAGCTTGCTGTCCGCATACTCTGTTAGTGTTTTTGAAAATTCCATGTAAGAACTAGTTTTATAACCCAAGTCAATCTTTTCTCCGTTTAGGGCCTGCTTGTATGCTGTTTGCAAATCTTCGAAAAGAATTCTCCAGGAAACTCCATCGATAATTAGGTGATGAACAACAATCAGCAGATGGTCGCCTTCCTGTGTTTTGAATATGCAAAGCTTCATTAGTTTCCCATTTGATATCGAAATCTCTTTCTGCAAATTGGTAGCTATATGCTGGACAAAGGCATTAGGATCTTTTTCATTGGAGATATCACAAATATTCAAATCAAAGGCTTTTTCGCTTAATCCTCGATTAAATTGGACAAAGGCTCCGTTTTCTTCTTTAAAGACGATTCTCAAAGCATCATGCTGTTCAGTAATTTTAGAAAAAACCGCTTCGGTAATATCTTCATTAAATCCATCTTTTCTAAAAAACATAAATGCCTGATTATAATGATTGAATTCGGTGCTGTTTATATCAAAATGCCTTTTTTGGATAGGAGTTAATGGCAAGCTGCCCTGAATGATTTCACTATTATTATTAGGTTGTCTGTCAAATAGAATATACTTGCTAAGATTTTTTATTTTAGGATTGGCAAACAGGTCCCTAATCTTAAGTTTTAATCCTTTCTTTGATAGCTTTGAGACGATTTGCAAAGCTTTAATTGAATCGCCCCCGATTTCAAAAAAGCTTTTGCTGATTCCAATTCCGCTTGTACCCAAGACATCTTCCCAAATAGTGATTAAATCCTCTTCTATTTGGTTTCTAGGAGGTTCATAATCTTCTGAACTGCTGCAAGGATAACCAGATCCAGCTAATGGTAATGCCTTTCTGTCGATTTTCCCATTGGGGGTTAGAGGAAATGCATCTAATTGAATAAAATAAGCTGGAATCATAAAATCTGGTATATGCAAAGACAAAAAATTTCTTAATTGATTTGCAGTTACATTTACTCCAGCAGTAAAATATGCACATAAATACGGGTTATTACTCTCATTATTTCGGGCCATTACCAATCCTTGATTTACATTCGCGTACCGCAGCAAGCAGGATTCTATTTCACCCGTCTCAATTCTATAACCTCTGATTTTGACTTGATCATCTGCACGCCCAAGAAATTCCAAGTTTCCATCCGGATGCCATCTGGCCATATCCCCGGTTCTGTACATTTTTTGTCCAGGTTCAAAGCAATCATCTAAAAATCTCTCGTTTGTAATAGAAGGCGTGTTAAGATACCCTCTTGCAACACCTTTTCCTCCTATATACAACTCTCCATATACTCCTAATGGCTGAGGTGTTAATGAAGAATTTAATACATAGAACTTTGTATTATTAAGCGGCTTTCCTATTGGCGTGTTCTTTATTTGGGGTAGACGGTCATAAGTTTCTTCATAATAGCTTGAATCTACCGCAGCCTCTGTTACCCCATAACTATTTATAATTCTTATGTTATCCCCAAATAATTCAAGCAATTTTCTATACTCATTTAAAGGGCAGCTGTCGGAGCCCAGGATCAACAGTTTTAAACTGTCGATATTAAGTTTTTTGTCATAAATATAGTTCATCAACGGAATGATAAGGCCAGGCGTTGACTCGAAAATATTAATATTATGCTTTTCTATTTCTGCATGTAATAATTCCATGTCTAATTTAGTATGATTTGACACAATATACATTGTGCCCCCATTCAATAAGCTCCTGCATAAATCCCCCGTAAAGACATCAAAGGACATACTCGCCAACTGAAGGAGCCTCACTTTAAATGCAGGCAATCCATAGTGCTCTCTCCAAGCGTAATGGGCATTAATTATATTTTTATGCTCTACCATAACGCCTTTAGGAGTACCAGTTGTGCCAGATGTATAAATAACATAGGCTAAATCAGACGTTGAATTGATGGCATTAAGATTACTTCCGTCTTCATGATACATTGTTAAATCATCAATATTTATTGCTTCCTGACGGAAATTCATTCTTTTCATGTAATGACCTTGTGTAAGAATGATATCTGCTAAACTATCATTTAACATAAAGTTTATTCTCTCTTGCGGATAATCAGGATCGATTGGCAGGTATGCTCCCCCAGCCTTTAAAATCGCCAGTATTCCTGCAGCCATATCTACAGATCTGCCGACCATTATTCCCACTATACTGCCTCTTGTTATTCCTTTATCCCTCATCGTTCTAGCTAGTCTATTTGCTTTTTCGTTTAATTCTTTGTAGCTTAGTTCTATGTCATCAAAGACCACAGCTGTTGCGGCAGGATTCTTTTCTACCTCATTTTCAAACAAAGCATGAATCGTGGAGACAGGAAACGGCGTCTCTGTATCATTAAATCCATATAATAGTATTTTTCTTTCTTCATCTGAAAGAATATTAAGTTCACACAATTTTTGATTTGGATTATTGACAATTGCTTGCAATAAGTTGTTCATATGGCTCGAAAATCGTTTGATTGTGCTTTCTTTAAATAATTCCGTACAGTACTCAAGGTCGAATTTTATATGATCAGAAAAATCAATGGCTGACAGACTTAAATCAAACTTTGCTATATCAAAGTCAATGTTAATAGGTTCAAATGTTAATTCATTTGCACCAAAGCTGGTTTCTGTTGAACTATGAAAAGAAAACATCGTATCAAACAATGCATTTCGACTTATGTCTCTTTGTAAATTTAATTTTTCAACAAGTTCATCGAATTGATAATCTTGATTGTCATAAGCATTTAATGTATTTTCTTTAATTTCTTTTAAATAGTCAGCAAACTTGATTTCTTGTTTAGGATAATTCCTCATAGCTAGAGTATTGACGAACATCCCTACAATATTCTTTAAATCTTCATGATGTCTCCCGGCTATAGGAGAACCTACAATAATATCCTCTTGACCTGTATACTTTGACAGAAGAGCCGTATAAGCTCCTAATAAGAGCATATACATCGTCACTCCGTTTTCTTTAGCCAAAACTCTCAGTTTTTGTGTTAATTCAGGCTCCAATGCAAAACCATATCTATGACCCTCATTACTCTGGATTTGCGGCCGGGGATAATCAGCAGGCATATTAAGAACTGGGATATCATCCCTAAAAACATGTAACCAATATTCTTCCTGTTTTTTTATGTTGTTATTGATGTATAACCCCTTTTGCCATTCGGAATAATCTTTATACTGTATTTTCAAAGGAGGCAAAGGTTTTCCATTGTAAGTATCCGCTAATTCTTTCATTAAAATATCAAGTGAGATACCGTCTGAAATGATATGATGCATATCAAACAGCATTATATGTTCTTCATGGTCAACTTTTATCATCTCAACTCTTAAAAGCGGGGCCTCTTCTAAATTAAACGGCTTTATAAACGTTGACATTTTGTTTGTTAAACTGAAATTGTCTGAATGGTCAACGTCAATCTTGAATTCTGGATCTTCAAAAATCTTTTGTACAGGTTCTCCGTTTTGTATGACAAAGGCTGTCCTCAATCCTTCATGCCTGTTAATCAATTTTCTAAAGGCATTCTCAAAGGCGTTTAGATTAAGCGGACCGCTTATTTTCAAAACAAACGGAAGATTATATGTAATGCTTCCCTTTCCTTCTATTTCATTGAGAATGTAAAGTCTTTTTTGAGCGGAAGACAGAGAATAGTAATCCTTTTCTTCAGTTTGCTTTATAGTGGAATAAATGCTTGTTTCTTGTCCATTTATCCATTCACTGAGTCCTCTTATTGTAGGTGAAGTGAAAATTTGCTTTAAAGGAATTTCTACTTTCAGTGTTTTAAATATTTTAGATGCTAATGAGAAAGCCTTTAGAGAATCTCCGCCTGCTTCGAAGAAATTATGCTTCACACCAATTTTTTCAATACCTAGAATTTCTTTCCAAATAGATGTGAGTTTTTTTTCTATATCATTTTCTGGTTCTTCGTATGTTTCTTCGATTATTTTAGTTAAATCTGGTTCTGGCAACGCTTTAAGATCAATTTTTCCGTTTATTGTAACAGGCATTTTTTTCACCTGCATAAAATACGAAGGAACCATATATTCAGGAAGTTCTTTTAAAAGAGCTTCTCTGAGTTTAAGTTTATCAATATTGTCATAATGTTCAGTTACTGTTAAGTACGCACATAGATATTTATTATTTTGATTGCCCTCTTTTACTGCAACTTTTGCTTCTTTAATATTTGTATGTTGCAACAACTGGTATTCTATTTCATCAAGTTCGATTCTGAACCCCCGTATCTTAACTTGATTATCTATTCTTCCCAGAAACTCAATATTTCCATCAGGCAGCCACCTAGCCATATCTCCAGTACGATACAGTTTTTCTTCTGAATTCCATCTATTCATTACAAATTTATTTTCTGTCAGCTCAATATTATTTTGATATCCTCTGGCTAATCCCTTGCCGCCAATATATAGTTCCCCGGCTACTCCTATGGGAAGCAGTTGAGAATGTTCATCTAAAATATAGACTTTATAATTACTGATTGGCTTGCCAATGGGTATACTTGTTTTCAGCCAATCCTTTGGGCTTACCTTATAATATGTGGCGCAAACAGTTGCTTCAGTAGGACCGTATGAATTATATACGTTCGCCGTCTTAAGCATATTTTTTATATATTCATACTTTAGAACATCACCGCCACTGATAAACTTCATGTTATTATTCAAAATCAAATGTTCATTCTTATCAATTTCATTTAATAATAATGGTGAGCAGCTGACTAATGTGATTTTGTGTAAATGAATTAAGTTAACCAGCTTATCAATACTCATCTCTCTAAGGCTTCTGCTAATGACAAGCTTCCCTGAGTTTAGAAGGATCGGGAATATTTCTTCTGTGAACGCATCAAATGAAAATGAAGATACTTGCAGGATTGAATCATTCTCATTTAAAGGTATTACTTTTGAAAAAGCATGAATATAATTCATAACATTTTGATGAGTGGTCATAACCCCTTTAGGTTTCCCTGTCGACCCTGATGTGTAAATTATGTAGGCTAAGTCAGAGGGTTCATTGATGTGATGCAGGTTTTCCTTACTTTGAAGACCGATGTTTTTTTCTCCAAACGAAACAATTTCTGTTGCGGTTGTCGATTCAAATTTATTTTTAAGATGTTCCTGACATACAATTATGTTTACACTGCTATCCTGGAGGATGTGTTGGATTCTTTCTGTCGGATATTCAGGGTCTATCGGCAAATAGGCTCCTCCAGCTTTTAAAACTGCTAATAATCCGACTATCATGTCTGCAGATTTTTCAGCAATAACCCCTGTGATTACATCTCTTTTTACTCCTTTTGCCCTAAGTATTCTTGCCAATTGGTTTGCTTTTTCGTTCAATTCCATGTAGGACATATACTTTTCTTCAAATACCAGCGCTGGGTGATTTGGTGTCTTTTCCACTTGCTTTTCAAAACATCTGGTTATATTTGAAGTTTCCATTAATTCAGATTTGGTATCATTGAATTTATGTAACAAAACATGTCTTTCTGTTTCCGAGAGAATATTAATTTCATTTAGTTTTTGTGCTGGATCATCAACAATTGAAACCAGCAAGTTTACAAAGTGTTTTGATAGTCTTGCAATAGATTCTCTTTGAAATAACTTGGTGCAGTATTGTAAATCAAAAGATAATTGATCTGGATATTCTATGGCTGTAAGGCTTAAATCAAATTTAGCTATATTTAATTTAATATCATATACTTCTGATGAGATCCCATCGATATTAAATGAGACATCATCTGCCGTTTGGATATCGAACATAGTATCGAATAGGGGATTTCTGCTTTTGTTATTGGCAATTCCCAACTTTTCCACTAAAGAGTCAAATTGATAATCCTGATTGTCATATGCATTTAATGTGTTTACTTTTACTTCTTTCAAATAATCAATAAATTTGCAATCAGCTCTGGGATTATTTCGCATCGCCAAAGTATTGATAAACATACCGATAATACTTCTAAACTCCGGACGAGACCTGCCCGAAACCGGAGTTCCGATTATTATATCTTCTTGCCCTGAATATTTTGAAAGCAGAATTGTATATGCAGCTAACAGAAGCATATATAGTGTTACGCCATTTTCTCTGGCAAGAGCTTTAAGCTGATACATTAGATTAGCGTCTACCTCAAAACCTAAACTGTCTCCTTCATTGCTTTGAAGCTGAGGCCTCTTATAATCTGTCGGTATATGAAGAGCAGGGATCTCGCCTTTGAATACGTTAAGCCAGTATTCCTCTTGTTTTTGTATACTCTTTTCTTCATACAGCATTCTCTGCCATTCTGAGTAATCTTTATATTGTATATTTAATGGACTTAACTCTATTCCATTGTAAATATCGCAAAGCTCTTTCATTATAATGACCATTGACAGGCCGTCAGAAATAATATGATGCATATCAAGCATCAATAAATGTTCTCCTTCTTGTACTTTTAATAATTCTGCTCTAAGCAGAGGAGCTTTCCCTAAATTAAATGGCCTTATAAAGGTTTTGATTCTCTCTGGTACATTTGCTTCTGGAATATCACCGTGCTCTATTTTAAAATTCACTTCTTGTTCTACTTTTTGTACAAACTCACCATCAATATTAACAAATGATGTTCTCAAGCTTTCATGTCTATTAATTAGCTTTTTAAACGCATCTTCGAGGACGTTCAATTTGATATCGCCCTTCAATTTCATCACCAAAGGTATATTGTATGTAGTCCCTTCTGTTTCCATTTCATGTAAAATAACCATTCTTTTTTGTGATAATGATAGGGGATAGCATCCGTTTTCAGTTGAAACAACTTTTGGAATTTCATCTTTTCTTTTAATATCTTCAGATTCCAATAATGTAATTATTTGTTTTTTATGCATTTTTATTCTTTGTTTGATTTCATTGGTTATTAACTCTCTGGGACCGATAATCTTTATTTTCCCTTTGTTATGGTATAAGAAAATATTTGATTTTTTAAGCTCATTTACAAAGCCGATAATGTCCATTATGATAATCAATCCTCTCACTTTACAATACCTGAATAAATCTTAGTGAAGCGACACCATAGAGCTCTTACACAAGGCTGTGCAATCTCAAAAATTGGAGATTGCACAGCCTTGTGTTAAAAACCGTAAAACGTTTATTCTTAAATCCCGTCTAGAAGAAGATCTTGATTCTTATCACACTTCTTCTTCAACATAATCCTGAATATCAATCTCGGATTCAGTGCCTGCCGACAAAATGGCATTCGCTAATTGTTTAACAGTAGGATTTTCGAAAGCATTATGAACAGATAAATTGGTATTCATTTGCTTGTTAATTGATGTAAGAGCGCTCATCACCTTTAATGAGTTCCCTCCTATATCGAAGAAATTGTCGGATATGCCGATAGGTTTGACACCTAAAAGCTCCTCCCAGATTAAAACAATAGTCTCCTCTATATAGTTCTTCGGCGCCTCATATTCCACCTCGGATAATGCGCTTCTCTCTGGCGCCGGCAAGGCTTTTCTATCCACTTTATCGTTTGAGGTTAGCGGAAGTTTGTCCAACTGAACAAAATAAGCCGGTATCATGTAATCAGGCACCCGTTTCTCCAAAAACTCTCTGACTTCAGCTGGAGTCACCTTTTTTTCGCATACGAGATAACCGCAAAGGCTCAACCCTGAATCCTCTCTCGCTATGACAGCCGCTTCTTTTACATCCGGGTGCTCTACCAGATGGCTCTCAATTTCACCCAGTTCAATCCGATAGCCGCGCAGCTTAATTTGATGGTCAATTCGTCCGACAAACTCTATATTTCCATCCGGCAGCCATCTTGCAAGGTCTCCGGTGCGGTACATCCGCTCTCCGCTCTCAAAAGGGTTGGACACAAATTTTTCCGCGGTCAACTCTGGATTGTTTAAGTACCCTCTGGCCACTCCATCACCTGAGACGCATAATTCTCCTGCCACTCCGACAGGACATAGTCGATTATTCTGATTAACAATGTAAATTTCTGTATTGTATATAGGTTTTCCAATCGGAATGTTATGTCCCTTGCGGTCTGCGAAATAACTCGTGGTAACGCATGTGTTTTCCGTCGGTCCATACGCGTTGACCAATTGGTATTCAGTATCTGTCTGCATATTGAGCTGTTCTCCGCCGGAAATGAGCATTCTTAAAGAATGATTATCCTGCTGCATAAACTGTTCGCCCACCTTGTATGGAAGGGTTGCGACGGTAATGCCGTTTTCATTCATGTACTCATTGAGTTTCCCCATATCCAGCCGGATATCCCCTCTTAAAACGTGCAATTCAGCTCCCGTAATCAAACAAGGAAAAATCTCTGTAATGGACGCATCAAACGAATATTTCAGGTAGTTCGTAATCCGGTCAGATGCACGGATCTCATGGAAATTGACATACCAGTGACATAAATTCATCAGAGATTTGTGTTCAACTAATACGCCCTTTGGCTTGCCTGTCGAGCCTGATGTATAGATGACATAGGCCAAATCAGACGGTTTGTTCCTCACCGTTACATTCGTCTTTTCGGCTTTGGCAATCCGTTCATCATCCAGCGCAATCACACTTATGCCCATTGTGTCTGTAAAAGGAATCTTTTCAATCAAGTGCTCTTGTGTGAGTAATAATTTAGTGCCGCTGTCCTTCATGAGATATTGAAGCCGCTCCTCCGGATAATCCGGATCAATCGGGAGATAGGCCGCCCCGGCTTTTATGATTCCGATCATGCCCGCAATCATCTCAGGAGAACGGTCGGCCATAATGCCCACGATCGTTTCCGGCTGAACACCTTTTTGTAGAAGGAGCCGTGCGATTTGGTTGGACCGTTCGTTAAGCTCCCGGTAGGTGAGCGTTTCATGCCCGCATACGACTGCCGTTCGCTCAGGCGTCCGGTCTGCCTGTTCCATAAACAGCTGCTGGATGGTTTTATCCTTCGGATAATCTGTTTCTGTTTGGTTGAATTGACTCAAGATCCGATCCTTTTCCTCATTTGAAAGCAGCTGAAGATCGCCGATTTTCTTATGTTCATCTTCTGCGGCCT
>NZ_JAWRWX010000010.1:0-16758 GCF_046535335.1 Bacillus sp. SIMBA_026
GGTTTCCCCCTGTGAGAGTAGGACGCCGCCAAGCTATATTATGGTAAAGGCAGCTCATGATGAGCTGCCTTTTTTGTTTATAAGTATTGCTTCAGGAAATTAGAAACGTAATACGGAAATTTGCGTTCCGTGACATCTAAGAACCGGCGGATCATCACATAATCATCACTGACATGCTGTGTCAGCAGTTCATACCACCACTCCGTTTCATATCTCGCAATCATCCCGATATTGTAGAGAACCAAATAATGAATAATCATTTCCGGAAGATGCAGGAAGTGATCACGCTGAGTGGGAATGTAATATTGATTTTTCTCCAAGTGAAACAATAAATTTGGAGAAGACCAAGGTTCTCTGTCTATCGGGTCAGCCTCAAAAACCAAGTGATTATGGTCTTTCCTCAGAAAAGACCACTTTAAATGATGGCTGATATATTCAGCAAAGCGGGAATCAGACATATTGTAGTGAATCACCGCATGCTCAGGCACTGAAATAAGGTCATCTTTCAGCTCTACTCTGGTCAGCCAATTCTTTTTCTCTTGGAAGTAAAAGACAGTGTGCAATTCAGGTATGGCTGTCAGCAATTTCTTCATTGTGTACCGTTCTTCCTCAAGACCAGCTATTCCGAATAAGTGCTTCATTACATGAATACATAAGCCATTGCGCTGCACCTTCACTTCATCATCCCTAAAGGAGTAATTTTGCTTTTTGCGTTTCCGGGCAGTCACGCCATGCGCGAGTACTGAGGCGTGGCTTGGATAGCTTGGATCTGTGGTCAGAAGGCAGGCTTTCAGCAATTGTGACATCCCGTAAAACAACAGAATAGGCTTAATTTCTAAAGGGGAAAGAGATGCCTGCTTATAGAAGGACTCGGCGTGTTTGATAAAGAATATGAAGCGCTCACTGTTCTTAAACGCATATCGTTTTGATTCTTCCATGCCGCTTTCTGTATAGATTTTATTTAGAAATTTCTGGGAAGATTCTACGGAATAAAATAATGATAACTCTTTCCACTCATGATCTCTCATATGTATTTTTAAACCCTTTCCTTTATCTAAATATTTCAACTCTTTTTCGCTTCCTTGACATGCTGTTTTCTAGTTGATAATCTACATATAATATTTTGCCGAAAAGAGGGGGATTTACTAATGTGGGAAAGTAAATTTTCAAAAGAAGGCTTAACGTTCGATGATGTACTGCTCGTACCGGCTCAATCAGACGTACTTCCGCGTGATGTGGATTTATCTGTTGAACTGACAAAGACGTTAAAGCTTAACATTCCTGTCATCAGTGCGGGAATGGATACAGTAACAGAATCAGCTATGGCGATTGCGATGGCCAGACAGGGCGGCTTGGGCATTATCCATAAAAACATGTCCATCGAACAGCAGGCTGAACATGTTGACAAAGTCAAACGTTCTGAACGGGGCGTTATTACAAATCCCTTCTTTTTAACACCTGATCATCAAGTATTCGATGCGGAGCATTTGATGGGGAAATACAGAATTTCCGGTGTTCCGATCGTAGATAATAAAGACGATCAAAAGCTTGTCGGTATCATTACAAACCGTGATCTTCGCTTTATCTCTGATTATTCAATGAAAATCAGTGATGTCATGACAAAAGAAGAGCTGGTTACGGCTTCTGTGGGAACCACATTAGACGAAGCAGAAAAAATCTTACAGAAACATAAAATTGAAAAACTTCCGTTAGTGGATGACCAAAACAAATTAAAAGGTCTTATCACGATCAAAGATATTGAAAAGGTTATCGAATTCCCGAATTCATCTAAAGATGAACACGGACGCCTTATTGTCGGCGCTGCGGTAGGCGTGACAGGCGATACAATGACACGCGTCAGCAAGCTTGTTGAAGCGAATGTCGACGTTATCGTGGTTGATACGGCTCACGGACATTCCAGAGGCGTACTGAACACAGTTGCGAAAATCCGTGAAACATATCCTGATCTGAACATTATCGCAGGAAATGTTGCAACGGCTGAAGCGACAAAAGCTCTGATTGAAGCCGGAGCAAATATTGTCAAAGTGGGAATCGGACCTGGTTCTATCTGTACGACACGCGTCGTTGCAGGTGTAGGCGTACCGCAGATCACTGCCATTTATGATTGTGCCACTGAAGCGAGAAAACACGGCGCGACAATTATCGCAGACGGCGGTATTAAATTCTCCGGAGATATTACAAAAGCGTTGGCTTCAGGCGGACATGCCGTAATGCTCGGAAGCCTGCTTGCAGGTACTTCAGAAAGCCCGGGAGAGACTGAAATCTATCAAGGCAGAAGATTTAAAGTGTATCGCGGTATGGGTTCTGTCGCTGCCATGGAAAAAGGCAGTAAAGACCGATATTTCCAAGAAGAAAATAAGAAATTCGTCCCTGAAGGTATCGAAGGACGGACTCCGTACAAAGGTCCTGTAGAAGAAACAGTGTATCAGCTTGTCGGCGGTCTTCGTTCAGGTATGGGATATTGCGGTTCAAAAGACTTGCGCGCTTTAAGAGAAGAGGCACAATTCATCCGTATGACAGGTGCCGGTCTTCGCGAAAGTCATCCGCATGATGTCCAAATTACGAAAGAATCACCAAACTACACAATCTCATAATTGTTACAAATAAAAAACATTTGACAGGGTCGCTGACTCTGTCTATTTTTTTTATATCGAGTGTGATAAAATTTATACTGTTGTGTTTTGAATTTGAATATGTCCTTAACGGCTTAATTATAGATTTAAAATGAATGACGGAGGTCGTAAGATTGAACATCACGAAATGGAAACAGCTGTTGGTGTCATTAGTGGTACTGGCACTGGCCGCAACTTACTTTGTTCCAATGTCTAAAGCGGAGGCAGCCGGCAATGACCCGATTGATGTCAACGCATCAGCTGCGATAATGATTGAGGCTTCATCGGGAAAAATTTTATACAGTAAAAATGCAGACAAAAGACTGCCGATTGCCAGTATGACAAAAATGATGACTGAATATCTGCTTCTGGAAGCCATTAAAGAAGGAAAAGTGAAATGGGATCAAACGTATACTCCTGATGATTATGTCTATGAAATTTCTCAAGACAACAGTTTATCAAACGTCCCCCTTCGAAAAGACGGCAAATACACGGTTAAAGAACTGTATCAGGCTATGGCGATTTACTCTGCCAACGGAGCCGCGATTGCAGTTGCCGAAATTCTTGCCGGAACTGAAACGAAATTTGTCGCTGAAATGAATGCGAAAGCCAAAGAATTAGGTATGACAAACTATGATTTTAAAAATGCCACCGGGCTTGTGAATGAAGACCTTCACGGCAAGCAGCCGCAAGGAGAAGGCGTTAAAGAAGAAAGTGAAGTTTCTGCTAAAGACATGGCGCTTCTTGCAGACCGCCTGATCACTGATTATCCGGAAGTTCTCAAAACAACAAGCATCGCTAAGACGAAATTCAGAGCCGGCACTGATGATGAAATGGACATGCCGAACTGGAACTTCATGTTAAAAGGTCTTGTTTCTGAATACCCTGGCGTTGACGGCTTAAAAACGGGTTCTACCGATTCTGCGGGATCTTGTTTTACAAGCACAGCACAGCGGAACGGAATGCGGGTCATCACCGTTGTATTAAACGCAAAAGGCAACCTGCATACCGGACGTTTTGATGAAACGAAAAAAATGCTCGATTACGCATTTAAAAGCAATTTCTCAATGAAAGATCTTTACCCTGAAGGCTCTCAAGTAAAAGGGCACAAAACGATTGACGTTGAAAAAGGGAAAGACAAGCAAGTCGATATTGTTACTGACAAGGCGCTTTCTATTC
The DNA here is from genome assembly GCF_046535335.1 of Bacillus sp. SIMBA_026. NCBI lineage: Bacteria > Bacillati > Bacillota > Bacilli > Caryophanales > Bacillaceae > Bacillus > Bacillus sp. SIMBA_026. The sequence continues at coordinate 3,813 of NZ_JAWRWX010000010.1, forward strand.
CTGTGAAAAGCGGGGATGAAAAGAACTATAAAGCCGAAGTGACTTTAGATAAAAAAGAAATCACGGCTCCTGTGAAAAAGGGAACGAAAGTCGGAACGCTGACAGTTACATACAAAGGCAGTGACAAAGACTATGGCTTCCTCAAATCCAAAGAGTTCAGCGTGAATCTTGTAACGAAAAATGATGTTGATAAAGCAAACTGGTTTGTTCAGATGATGCGCGGCATCGGCGGATTCTTCTCCGGAATCTGGAACAGCGCCGTTGACACGGTAACAGGCTGGTTTTAAGAAATAAGAAAGAGCTCTGATGAAAGTTAGGGCTCTTTTGCTTAATATACTGAAAAAACCAAATTATTAGTAAAAAATGATATCTATCTTATTCATCTCGCTGTAAAATAAGAATACCCATATGAAATATTATATTTCTGGGATACAATAAGAGATAGAAATTATCTAACTATACATTGACTAGGGGGACCAAATAATGGCTCAAACAGGTACTGATCGTGTAAAACGCGGCATGGCGGAAATGCAAAAAGGCGGCGTCATCATGGACGTTGTAAATGCTGAACAAGCGAAGATTGCGGAAGAGGCGGGAGCTGTTGCCGTAATGGCGTTAGAACGCGTTCCGGCTGATATTCGCGCTGCCGGCGGTGTTGCCCGCATGGCTGATCCGACAATCGTTGAAGAAGTAATGAATGCTGTATCCATTCCCGTAATGGCAAAAGCGCGTATCGGACATATCGTTGAAGCGCGTGTCCTTGAAGCAATGGGAGTAGATTACATCGATGAAAGTGAAGTTCTGACTCCGGCTGACGAAGAATTTCATTTAAATAAAAATGAATATACAGTCCCGTTCGTATGCGGCTGCCGTGATCTCGGCGAAGCAACGCGCCGTATCGCCGAAGGAGCTTCCATGCTTCGTACAAAAGGCGAACCGGGAACAGGAAACATTGTGGAAGCTGTCCGCCATATGAGAAAAGTAAACGCGCAAGTGCGGAAAGTTGTTGCGATGAGCGATGATGAGCTGATGACTGAAGCTAAAAACCTCGGCGCTCCTTATGAACTGCTTCTTCAAATCAAGCGTGACGGCAAACTGCCTGTAGTGAACTTTGCTGCCGGCGGAGTAGCGACGCCTGCTGACGCGGCATTGATGATGCAGCTTGGCGCTGACGGCGTATTTGTCGGTTCAGGTATTTTCAAATCAGACAACCCTGCTAAATTCGCCAAAGCAATTGTTGAAGCAACGACTCATTACACAGACTACAAACTGATCGCTGAGCTTTCTAAAGAATTAGGCACAGCAATGAAAGGCATCGAAATCTCAAATCTATTGCCGGAACAGCGTATGCAAGAACGCGGCTGGTAAAACCATAGGAGAGCTGGAAGCATGTTAACAATTGGTGTACTTGGACTTCAAGGAGCAGTAAGAGAACATATTCGTTCAATTGAAGCATGTGGTTCAAAAGGTGTCGTCATTAAGCGTCCTGAACAGCTGAATGATATCGACGGCTTAATCCTGCCGGGCGGGGAAAGCACGACGATGCGGCGTTTAATGGATACGTATCATTTTATGGAGCCGCTTCGCGAGTTTGCCGCCCAAGGCAAGCCGATGTTCGGCACATGCGCCGGTCTGATTATTTTAGCCAAAGAGATAGCGGGAACGGATAACGCTCATTTAGGGCTGTTGAACGTTGTCGTCGAGCGTAATTCCTTTGGCCGTCAGGTCGACAGCTTTGAAGCTGATCTGACGATTAAAGGCCTTGATGAGCCGTTTACGGGTGTATTTATTCGCGCGCCGCATATTTTAGAAGCCGGAGAAGATGTTGAAGTGCTCTGTGAGCATAACGGACGCATCGTGGCTGCAAAGCAGGGGAATTTCCTCGGCTGCTCGTTCCATCCTGAACTGACGGATGATCACCGGGTGACAGAGCTGTTTGTGAAGATGGCGGAAAAGCATAAGCAGGAAACAGCTGTATAAAACAGTTGAAAACCGCTGATACTTATAGTACATTATAAACACAAATAAAGATCGAAAAGCGTTGACAGGAAGCAGTAGGGAGCCCCTCTTTCAAAGAGAGCCGATGGGTGGTGCGAATCGGTGAAAGATGCTGTCCGAATCCGTCCTTGAGCGAAATGCTGAAAACAAGTAGGCATTTACGGGAAAACCGTTATGTGTTAAAGCGGGAAGCAAGTGTGAGCTTGTTTTCAATCAGGGTGGCAACGCGAGAGCTCTCGTCCCTTCTAGGGGATGAGGGCTCTTTTTTATTTTCGATAAAAACAGATAGGAGTTGTTAGGCATGATTGATACGAAGGTGCTGAGAGCCAATTTTCAAGAGGTAAAAGCGAAGCTCATTCCAAAAGGTGAAGACTTATCTGACTTTGACAAGTTTGAAGAGCTGGACGAAAAGAGAAGAGAGCTTATCGGTAAAGTAGAAGAACTGAAGGGAAAACGCAATGAAGTGTCTCAGCAGGTCGCCGTTTTGAAACGGGAGAAAAAAGACGCTGATCATATTATTAAAGAGATGCGTGAAGTGGGCGAAGAAATTAAGAAGCTTGATGAAGAGCTTCGTACTGTCGAAACGACGCTCGAAACCATCCTTCTGTCTATTCCGAACATCCCGCACGATTCAGTGCCCGTCGGGGAAACGGAAGATGATAACATTGAAATTCGCAAGTGGGGAGAGGCGCCGGCATTTTCATATGAGCCGAAACCGCATTGGGATATCGCAGACCATTTAAACATTCTTGATTTCGAACGCGCTTCAAAAGTAACAGGCAGCCGGTTTGTGTTTTATAAAGGATTAGGCGCCCGCCTCGAACGCGCGCTCTACAACTTTATGCTGGATCTTCACGTTGATGAATATGATTACACAGAAGTCATTCCTCCTTATATGGTAAACCGTACGAGCATGACGGGTACGGGACAGCTTCCTAAATTTGAAGAGGATGCTTTTAAAATCAGAGAAGAGGATTATTTCTTAATTCCGACGGCGGAAGTGCCGATTACAAATATGCACCGCGATGAAATCTTATCCGGTGAGAACCTGCCGATCAATTATGCCGCATTCAGCGCCTGCTTCCGTTCAGAAGCGGGATCTGCCGGCCGTGATACACGCGGTTTGATCCGCCAGCATCAGTTCAACAAGGTTGAGCTTGTGAAATTCGTGAAGCCGGAAGATTCTTATGAGGAGCTTGAAAAACTGACAAATCAAGCCGAGCGGGTGCTTCAGCTGCTCGAACTGCCGTATCGTGTCATGAGCATGTGTACCGGTGATCTCGGCTTTACAGCCGCGAAAAAGTACGATATTGAGGTATGGATTCCAAGCCAAGACACATACCGTGAAATTTCTTCTTGCAGTAACTTCGAGGCCTTCCAGGCGAGACGCGCAAACATTCGATTCAGACGCGAAGCGAAAGGCAAGCCGGAGCATGTGCATACATTAAACGGTTCAGGCCTTGCAGTCGGCAGAACAGTAGCTGCCATCTTAGAAAACTACCAGCAGGAAGACGGAAGTGTCATCATTCCGAAAGTGCTTCGTCCTTATATGGGAAATAAAGAAGTCATCAAACCGTAAAAGGTGCGCCCTAGAGGCGCGCCTTTTTTGCTGCCCGGTATAGAGCGGCGGCATTCCGGGCAGTGCTTTCAAGGTTAAAACGGCCGGATGCTAAGGCGTCTTCAAGACTTACAGCGCCGGGCACGATAGAAAATACAGCTGTTATTCCTGCGCTGTAAACATGCTCGAAATTTTTGCCTAAGGAGCCCGCCAATGCGATAAGGGGAATTTCTTGAGCAGATGCGCGTGCGGCGATCCCGGCGGGGGTTTTGCCGAATATCGTTTGTCCGTCTATCTGCCCCTCTCCGGTAATGACAAGGTCAGCGCCTCTTATCTGATCTGAGAAGGACAGTGTATCTAATACAACATCAATCCCGCTTTGAAGTTCTGCCTGTAAGAAAGCGATCAGTCCGGCGCCCAGTCCCCCTGCGGCGCCCGCGCCTTTTGCGGTATCCGCTTCGATATCGTGCTGACGTCTCAATATGTCAGCGAAATGGCGTAAGTTGCGATCCAATACAACTTTAGTCTTCTCGGACGCCCCTTTTTGCGGGCCGAAGACATATGATGCGCCGTTTTCGCCGGTCAGGGGATTTTCGACATCACATGCGGCACGGATACGGATATGTTTCAGGTCAGTAGAGAGACCGCTTATATCAATAGAAGCTAGGGTGTGCAGAGCGCCTCCGCCGTCAGGTATCTCCTGACCTTCCTCATTTAAGAAACGCACACCGAGCGCGCTCGCCATTCCTGTTCCGCCGTCATTGGTTGCGCTCCCGCCAAGACCGATGATGATCTCACCCGCCCCGCGGGAAGCTGCATCTGCTATCAGTTCACCCGTTCCTCTTGTCGTTGTGTTCAACGGATCTCTGAGATGGCGGGGCACGAGATGGAGTCCCGATGCTTCCGCCATTTCAATGACTGCCGTGCGTCCGTCTCCCAGAAGTCCATATGCGGCGTTTACCGGCGTTCCCAGCGGACCGGTCACAGTTTTTTTGATGATGCTTCCGCCAGTGGCATCCGTCAAAGCCTGAACGGTTCCTTCTCCGCCGTCGGCCGCGGGTATCTTGATATATTCCGCGTCAGGGAAGATCGCTTTGAATCCATTTTCTATACTGTCAGCGGCTTCTTTTGATGTCATGCTTTCTTTGAAAGAATCCGGTGCAATGATGATTTTCATTATGTTCTCCACCTTTATGAGCAGGTTATCTGTTTGAATATATTCTTGATTTTTACTGTGTTTTCCTGCCCGTATGGCATACTGAGGTTGAATTGGACGCAAGACTTTTGTATGATAGTAAAGCTGACGGACAAGCCGTTTAAGAAAAGAAATAAAAAATATGAAAAAGCGCTTGACTGAAATTTAGGTCATGTGGTATATTATTAAATGTCGATACGGAGGAATACCCAAGTCTGGCTGAAGGGATCGGTCTTGAAAACCGACAGGGGTGTCAAAGCCCGCGGGGGTTCGAATCCCTCTTCCTCCGCCATATTGATTTTAAACCTAATGAAACTCGAGCATATATTGGAGATTGTTTTGTCCGCTGCATGTGATGCAGCGGATTTTTTATATGCAAAAAAAGCGATTTTCTCTGTTCGGGGAAAATCGCTTTGCTATTTTTATTTATTTCTGTTTTCGTTGATCACGTGACTGATTTTTTCGATCAAAGGTTCCAGTGACTGTTCATCAGCTTCAAGGTCATAATCTTCAATGCGTACTTTCAGCACAGGGCAGGCGTTAAAACCGCTGATCCAGTCTTCGTACCGTGTATACATCTCTTCCCAATAGGAGCGGTTTGTCTGCAGCTCCATCTCGCGGCCCCGCTTTTCAATCCGGTTTATAATGTTTTCAAGGTCGCCTTCTAAATAGATCAAAACATCAGGATGCGGGAAGTACGGCGTCATGACCATCGCCTCAAATAGGCTTGTGTATGTTGTGTAATCTGTCAGCGACATGGTTCCTTTATCGGCGTGCATTTTTGCGAATATGCCTGTATCTTCATAAATCGAACGATCCTGCACGAATCCGCCGCCTGATTCAAACATGTTTTTCTGCTCTTTGAACCGCTCAGCCAGAAAATAAATTTGCAAATGGAAGCTCCAGCGTTCAAAATCGTGATAAAACTTCTCTAAATAAGGGTTTTCATCCACTTCCTCAAGTGAGGTATGAAACCCGAGTCGTTTTGCTAAAGCTTTGGTCAAAGTCGATTTTCCGACTCCTACCGTTCCCGCTACTGTTATAATGGCGTTGTTTGGAATATGAATGTCTTTCATTTAATAAGCTCCTTTACCTGACGGGCAATTCTTTCATAGTCTGTCTTATTCAAAACAAAGTCTTCAGTATCACCGTCAATGGTCAGTACAGATATATCCGGGTCTTCTTCCTGAAGCTGTCTGATGGCTGTGTCGTAATCTGTAATGAGACGTTCCAGATATTGATGTTCGATATTTTTCTCAAACGGGCGCCCGCGTTTTTCAATGCGTTGAAGCAATGTCGGCAGGCTTGCCTTTATGTATACAATAACATTCGGTTTCGGCAAGTCGTGAGTGAGCAGATGATAAATCTGCTTATATTTCTCAAGCTTTTGGCCGTGCAATGTACGCTCTGCGAAAATAACATTTTTATAAATATGATAATCGGACAAAACGGGCTGTCCTTGTTTTAAATAATCTCGGTCGGTGTCTTCAAGCTGTTTATACCTGTGACAAAGAAAAAACATTTCAAGCTGGAAACTCCACTCCTCGATATTGTCATAAAACTTATCGAGATAAGGGTTGTCTTCCACAATCTCATTAATCATAGGAAAACCGAGCTCTTCAGAAAGCATCGTAGCGAGTGTCGTTTTTCCTGCCCCGATAGGACCTTCTACCGCGATAAAAGGGGCTCTGTTCATTGAAAATCCTCCTTAATTCTGCAAACATCCGTCAGCTGCCGGCCTTTATATTGTATCACACTCTCAGAAAAGCCCATGAAAAAAGACGCTTCCAATTAACGAAACGTCTCTTTTACAATATGAAATTGATCGTTGAGCAAAAGCCAGTTTTGCGGGAAAGAAAGGCCGAGTTTCCAATAGCTGATCCCTCTTAAATGCAGTTCTTTAATTAAATTGAATTTCGCTTGAATGGATCGTGCGTCTTCAAACCATACTTCATGCCGTCTCTGATTTTCAGCCGTGTAACGAAAGAATGGAGCCTGGGCGGTTTCGTCATATTGAATGTCAACTTTATGGCGTGCTGCCAGAGCGATTGCCTGCTGAGGACTGACGGCTTTCGCTGTCGTTCCCTGTTTGAAAGGCAGTGTCCAATCATAGCCGTACATATTCTGGCCCATGACGATTTTTGAAGAAGGCATTTCTGTCAGCGCATACTCAATGACATTTCTTACAGGGCCGATTGGTGATACGGCCTGAGCCGGGCCCCCGCTGTATCCCCACTCATATGTCATGATGACGACAAAATCGACGATTTCTCCATGTGCCCTATAGTCATGTGCTTCATACCATTTGCCGGCCTGGGTCGCGCTCGTTTTCGGAGCAAGCGCCGTTGAAATCTTCCAGCCTTCCCGATGGAAAATCGTCCTCGCTTCACGTAAAAAACGATTGTAGGCTTCTCTGTCCTGAGGACGTAAATATTCGAAATCAAAATGAATATCGCGAAAGCCGTGCTGCTTAGCCGTGGAGACGATTTCCTGAAAGAGTTTTGTTTTCACAGTATTATCATTCAAAATGAGCCGCCCGAGATCATCGCTGAATGCGTCATTTTCAAGGTTGGTGATGATCATCATCAGTGCGGTGTTGTGCCTGTCACTGATGCTTCTTAAATTGGTGAGAGGCGGTTCCTTTAAAGTCCCGTTCCGCTGCACTTGAAAACTGAATGCGCCGAGGTATGTTAAATAAGGAGAGGCCTCTCTTGCCGCCTGCTGCAGATTAGCACTAACGCTCGTTCCCCGCGGTTCTATATATGCATTTGATTCGATATCGGGCTTATTTGCCTGCTGCGGAATGTAAAGGCGGGTTCCGACTCTCAATGTGGTGCCGGGCTGAATTCCGTTCACCCTCGCAAGCTCCGCGGCCGATATATGAAAACGGCCGGCGATTGCCGCGAGAGTATCACCTTGTTTCACTTCGTAATATTGACCCTCAATCGGGATGACAAGGGTTTGTCCGACAACCAATGTATTCGGATTAGGCAGTTTATTTGCTTCCGCAATGACATTTGCGGCTGTCCGGTAGCGCGCCGCAATAGCGGAAAGTGTGTCGCCCCGTTTCACTATATAGATCTGAATGAAAAACGCCTCCTTTCATATCCGCTATCAAATATATGAAAAAAGGAGGCTGATCATGTTTATTTTTCGGCGGTAATTTGTTTTTCCGTGGTTATTTCTGCGAAGAGAACATTCTCCATCATGGTCAAAGCGAAATCATTGTCTTCGTCGTTATTGGAAGCGGTGCAGTCTTTCGGAATGGTAATGCTGTATTCTCTCATATAAGCGTCGTTGGCTGTGAACAGCACACAAATGTTCCCAGCAATCCCCGTGATGATTAATCGGTTCACCTGTAATTCGGTCAGAAGGGTGTGAAGCGCCGTTTCGTAAAAAGCGGAATGCTTCGGTTTAATGAGAAAATAATCATCCGGCTGAGGCGAAATATCTTTTATAATGGGTGCGCTTCTGTCATTGCTGCATTCCTCCCTGATGGCATCAATATCAGCCTTCCAGAGCCCGTAATGATCATTAATATAAATAATCGGCCAGTTGCTTTGTTTTGCATGCTTCTTTAATGATAAAATACGGGGGACAATTTGTTTGGTTTTTTCAGCAAGACGTTCGCCCATATCAAATTGAAAATTGTTGATCATATCGACAATCAGAAGGGCTGTGTTGTTAGGTTCAGACAATACCGGCAACTCCTTTCTGCTGGGGTATTCCTATTTTAACCTTTATGAGACATGAAAAAACTTAAGAAGAGAGCTTGAACCGATGAATGATGAATATTATATGAGAGAAGCCATAAAAGAAGCGAAGAAAGCCGAAGCGAAAGGTGAAGTGCCGATCGGAGCAGTTCTTGTTCTGCATGATGAGATCGTGGCGCGGGCGCATAATCTGCGGGAGACTGAACAGAGGTCGCTTGCCCATGCCGAAATGCTGGCGATAGACGAAGCGTGCCGTAAGCTGGGGACATGGAGACTTGAGGATGCCGTTCTTTATGTCACTTTGGAGCCGTGCCCGATGTGCGCGGGAGCCGTCGTGCTTTCGAGAGTCGATAAGGTCGTATTCGGCGCATTTGATCCCAAGGGGGGCTGTACAGGAACGCTGATGAACCTCTTGCAGGAAGAGCGGTTCAACCACCAAGCGGAAGTGGTGAGCGGCGTGCTCGGAGAAGAGTGCGGAGAAATGCTCAGCGCTTTTTTCAGAAAGCTGCGCCGGCAAAAGAAAGACATGAGGAAAAAGTTGTCTGAGTAGTACGGTTGCATTTTCTGCCTGAAGCAGATATACTTATGTGTGCATCATGAATGGTGCGCATATAAAAATTTGATATTTATTTTGCCGTGCTAAGCGGGGAGGTAGCGGTGCCCTGTACCCGCAATCCGCTCTAGCGGGGCCGAATCCCTTCTCGAGGTTCGTTTACTGTAAGGTCTGCCTTAAGTAAGTGGCGTTGACGTCTGGGTCCTGCGCAATGGGAATTCATGAACCATGTCAGGTCCGGAAGGAAGCAGCATTAAGTGAAACCTCTCATGTGCCGCAGGGTTGCCTGGGCTGAGCTAACTGCTTAAGTAACGCTTAGGGTAGCGAATCGACAGAAGGTGCACGGTAAATCAATCATCAAATTTCAGACTCACCTGTTTATGGCAGGTGAGTTTTTTCGTATATGAAAAACGGGTTTTGGCGTTAAAAGCACGTTCATGTATAATAAACATGATGAATAACAGAGGAGGGCGCATCCTGTGGGTTACCAAGCTTTATATCGAGTATTTAGGCCTCAGCAGTTTGAAGATGTGGTCGGACAGGAACACATTACGAAAACGCTGCAAAATGCCCTTTTGCAAAAGAAATTTTCTCATGCATATCTGTTTTCTGGACCGCGGGGAACGGGAAAAACCAGTGCAGCTAAAATATTTGCGAAAGCAGTCAACTGTGAGCACGCCCCCGTAGAAGAACCGTGCAATGAATGTGCGGCGTGCAAGGGGATCACAAACGGCTCTATATCAGATGTGATTGAAATAGATGCGGCGTCGAATAACGGCGTAGACGAAATCCGCGACATCCGTGACAAAGTAAAATTCGCCCCGTCGGCCGTCACCTACAAGGTATATATTATAGATGAGGTGCATATGCTCTCTATCGGCGCATTCAATGCGCTTCTGAAAACGCTGGAAGAACCGCCGGCACATTGCATTTTCATATTAGCTACGACTGAGCCTCATAAGATTCCTTTAACCATTATCTCCAGATGTCAGCGTTTTGATTTCAAACGGATTACATCCAAAGCAATTGTCGGACGAATGAAGACAATCGTCGATGCAGAGCAGCTGAAGGTGGAAGAAGGAGCCCTTGATATCATAGCGAGTGCTGCGGACGGAGGAATGAGGGACGCGCTGAGCCTGCTCGATCAAGCCGTATCATTCAGCGGCGAGGAGCTATCGGTGGATGACGCATTGCTCATTACCGGAGCCGTTTCTCAGCACTATATTGGGAAACTGGCATCTGCTCTTCACCGCAAACAGGTTTCCGAGGCATTGGAAACACTGAATGAATTGCTCCAGCAGGGGAAAGATGCGGCCAAACTGATTGAAGATATGATTTTCTATTTCAGGGATATGCTCTTGTACCAGGCCGCTCCCGGTTTAGAAGGAGTCCTGGAGAAGGTGAAGGTCGATGAAACGTTTCGGAATCTGAGCGGTGACATACCGGCCCCCGCTTTATATGAGATGATTGATATCCTGAATAAAAGCCATCAGGAAATGAAGTGGACGAACCACCCAAGAATCTTTTTTGAAGTGGCTGTCGTGAAAATATGCCAGACGGCACAGCAATTCGCCGGAGACATCCCTGAGGTCGGCATGCTGATGAATAAGATTCAGCAGCTTGAGCAGGAAGTGGAAAGGCTGAAAACCTCCGGTGTGAAGGTTCAGATGGAAAGCGCTCCGAAAGAAGCTCCGCGTCCTCAAAAAGGCGGAAAAAGCCACTACAAAGCTCCGGTCGGAAGAATTCATGAGATATTGAAGGAAGCCACAAGACCTGACCTTGAACAGCTTAAAAGCAGCTGGGGCAAGCTGCTGGCACACCTGAAACAGCAGAATAAGGTGTCTCATGCGGCTCTTTTGAATGACAGTGAACCGGTGGCTGCTGCTCAAAAGGCATTTGTGCTTAAATTTAAATATGAAATCCATTGTAAAATGGTTGCAGAAGACAATAACGGAGTCCGTACGAATCTTGAACAGATTCTCGAATCAATGCTCGGGAAAAGAATGGATTTGATTGGCGTTCCGGAAGCACAATGGGGTAAAATAAGAGAAGAATTTTTAAATGATCACCAGCAGGAAAGTGAAGGATCAAACGAACCGGCTGAAGAAGATCCGCTGATTGCAGAGGCGAAAAAACTTGTCGGAGCGGATTTAATCGAAATAAAAGACTAATAAGATGAAAGAGAGTGATTGAATATGCGTGGCGGAATGGGAAACATGCAAAAAATGATGAAACAAATGCAAAAAATGCAAAAGGATATGGCGAAGGCTCAGGAGGAGCTTGCTGAAAAAGTGCTTGAAGGCACAGCGGGCGGCGGAATGGTGACTGTAAAAGTCAACGGCCAAAAAGAAGTTGTAGACGTTGCCATTAAAGAAGAAGTCGTTGATCCGGAAGATATCGAAATGCTTCAGGACCTGATTCTTGCTGCGACAAACGACGCCCTCAAAAAAGTGGATGACATGACGAATGAGACAATGGGACAATTTACAAAAGGAATGAACATACCGGGTTTATTCTAGGGGGATAAATAAACATGCAGTATCCTGAACCAATATCAAAGCTGATTGACAGCTTTATGAAATTGCCAGGGATCGGACCGAAAACAGCGGTTCGTCTGGCTTTTTTTGTTCTAGGTATGAAAGAAGACGTGGTATTAGATTTCGCGAAAGCATTAGTAAATGCGAAGCGCAACCTGACATATTGTTCGATTTGCGGACATATTACAGATCAGGACCCTTGTTATATATGTGAGGACACAAGAAGGGATAAGTCTGTTATTTGTGTCGTGCAGGACCCTAAGGATGTTATCGCAATGGAGAAAATGAAGGAATATAACGGCCAGTATCATGTTCTTCACGGCGCGATTTCACCAATGGACGGCATCGGCCCGGAGGATATTAAGATTCCGGAGCTGCTGAAACGTCTTCAGGATGATCAAGTGACAGAAGTCATTCTCGCAACCAACCCTAATATTGAAGGGGAAGCAACAGCGATGTATATATCAAGGCTGTTAAAGCCCTCAGGCATCAAGCTCTCCCGTATTGCCCACGGTCTGCCCGTCGGCGGTGATTTGGAATATGCTGATGAGGTCACTCTTTCAAAAGCTCTTGAAGGAAGACGTGAATTGTAAGGGAGGAAAAGGCAAGGCATGGGTTTTCTTCGCAGAAATACATTAAGAAAAGAGTTTGACGAGAAGCTGATAGAACAGCTCTTTAAACAAAAAGAAGAATGGAACAGGCAGAAGAGTCTGGTCGAGAAAAGTCTCGAGCCCTCCGCTGAGGTGTTGTTTGAGCTGAAAGTCGCTGAATCTAAATACTTTTTCTATTTAAAAGAAGCGAAGCAGCGGAATTTGAAAATGAGCAGATGGAAGTAAAAGGTCTATTCTCCGGGGTCTTCTCATAAGCTTGTACTAAACAAGCGAGGGGGAAGATTCATGGAGCCTTTTTTCATTATCGGTTTGATTGTCGGTCTGGTTGCTTTGCTTTTTTTATGGGGAGTATCTTCAAAACCGCTAAGATGGATTGGTGTGACTGCGATTAAGTTTATTGCCGGTGCGATTCTGCTGGTGGGTGTGAACTTGTTCGGAGGCAGTCTCGGTATTCATATCCCTGTTAACCTGATTACAACGGGCATCAGCGGGATTCTGGGGATTCCCGGCATCGCGGCTTTGATAGTCATTAAACGCTTCATCATTTAATTTGTCGATTATTGTTGACATGTTACATCAAGGGTGGTATTCTAATATACGTCGCTGATGACGAAACGAATTTTTGAAAAAGAAATTTTAAAAAGTTGTTGACGACACTAACACTGATGTGTTAAGATAATTAAGTCGCTTCAAGAGCGATGGACAAAGTTCTTTGAAAACTAAACAAGACAAAACGTACCTGTTAATTCAAAGTTTTAAATAAATCGCACAGCGATGTGCG
>NZ_JAWRWX010000011.1:0-3118 GCF_046535335.1 Bacillus sp. SIMBA_026
TTTGTCCTCTCGGACAATCACGACAGCCTCCTGAATCTCATCGTGCTTGAGGAGATGACTCCTGATTTCGTCCGTTTCGATACGGTAGCCTCTTATTTTGACCTGATTGTCGATCCTTCCGGCCAGTTCAAGATTGCCGTCCGGAAGTCTTCTGACAAGGTCGCCTGTCCGGTACACCGTTTCCTTCGGATCCAACGGATTCCGAACAAATGCGTTTTCAGTCAGCTCAGGACGGTTTAAATAGCCCCTTGCGACGCCTGCACCAGATAAGCACAGCTCTCCGTACACCCCATCCGGTACTGGCTTCATCTGTGAATCCATCACGTATGCCTTCATATTCGAAATTGGCCTGCCGATTACCGGGCATTCCTCAAAAGCACTCATTTTCTCAAAATCGATGATATGGTAGACAGACCCTATGGTGGCTTCTGTCGGGCCGTAGTGATTCATGACCATCGCCTTTGAATAGCGAAGATGGAATGTTTTCACATCCTCCGGGCTTATTTTCTCTCCTCCAAGCACAACCAAACGAAGGGTCTCACAGCCGGATCCCTCAAGGAATGCAGGGTCGTTAACCAAGACGTTAAACAGTGACGGTGTCAGCTTCAGATAAGATATGCCATTTTCATTCAAATATCTCAGTGCTTTGGATGGATTTGAATAGATGTCTTTTTTGACCAGATGCAGCTCGCAGCCATTCAAAAGCGCTGAATAAAGACTCGTATATCCTAAATCGAAGGCATAGGAGGAAACGAGAAGCGCTTTATCCTCTTCCTGCAGACTCACTTCCTTTTTGAACCAGGACATGTAATTGACCACGCTTCTGTGCTGTATAAACACACCTTTTGGTGTGCCAGTCGATCCTGACGTGTATATTAGATAGGCATTGTGATCCGGCTGGCCTGCCGGAAGATTAGCTGTGTCTCTCCCCTCAAAAAGCGGTGTCTTCAGATCAATGATGTCTCCGCCAAAGCTGAGACCTGGTTTTCGGTTTCCTTTCACAAGCAGAAGGCTCGCTCCGCTGTCCTTGAGAATGGCATTTGTTCGCTTGACGGCTTGGTCGGGATCAATTGGAAGATACGCAGCCCCAGCTTTTAAGACAGCCAGTATTCCTATGATCATCTCCACGGACTCCTCGGCAATCAGCCCGATTGTCACTCCTGCTTTTGCCCCTTTTTCCCGAAGCACTCCTGCCCACTGGTTCGCCCTTTCATTCAACTGAAGATACGTCAGCTTCTGGTCTCCGGCTGCTACAGCGACTCGGTGCGGCGTTCGGGCTGACTGTTCCTCAAACAGCTGTGCCAGCGTTTTGTCCATCGGAAATTGAACGTTTGTCTCATTCCATCCGGTTAACGCCATATGTGCTTCTTCTTCAGAAAGCAGTGTCAGATCGCTGATGAACTGATCCGGCTGTTGTGTGATTTCATTGAAGAGATGAATCAGATGGCCTGCCATGCGTTCGATCGTCTCTTTTTTAAACAGTTTAGCGCCATAGTTCAGGACACACGTAATGCGATCTCCCTCTTCGCTCGCTGTCAAAGTTAAGTCAAACTTTGACACATGGGCATCCATTGGATGCGGAGTGAAGGTCAGCCCCTCAATCTCAAATGCCTCTTGATCGAAATTCTGAAGCACAAGCATCGTATCAAATAAAGCGCTCCGGCTCATATCGCGGTTTAGATCAAGCTTTTCAACGAGCTCATCAAACGGATATTCCTGGTTTTCAAAAGCAGCCAAGGCATTTTCTCTAACCTCCCTCAGATAGCTGCTGAAAGATTTTTTCCCTTCGGGACGGTTTCTCATAGCGAGCGTATTCAGGAAAATTCCCATCACGTGTTTCAAATCTTCATGCGGCCTTCCTGAAATAGGAGAACCGACGATAATGTCTTCTTGACCTGTATATTTTGAAAGGAGAGTTGTATAGCCTGCCAGAAGAAGCATATACAGGGTGACTCCATGTTCTTTGGCCATCTCATTCAGCTTAAACGATAAGTCCCGGTCAAATTCAAAACACACTAAACCGCCTTCGGTCGATTGGGATGCCGGTCTTCTGAAATCGGTCGGCATGTTCAAAACAGGTACTTCCTCTTTGAAGACATTTAACCAGTAATCTTCCTGCTTTTTCATTTCAGTCCGGGCAGATGCTTGCTTTTGCCATGCAGAATAATCCTTATACTGGATTTTCAGGGCGGGCAGTTCCTTTCCTTCATAAAGCTCGGCCAATTCGCGCGTCAGGATGCCCATCGATACTCCATCTGAAATAATATGATGCATGTCCAGCACCATAAGGTGCTTGTTTTCTGCGATGTTCAGAAGCTCGACCCGCAGGAGAGGTGCTTTTGAAAGGTCAAACGGGCGCACAAATTCCTTCAGGAAGTTTTCTGCACGATCAGCGTCTGTTTTGTGATAGCCCAATTTGAAATCCACCAGCGGTGCGATTTTTTGGACAGGTACTCCGTCCTCCATTGAGAATGACGTTCTCAGAACTTCGTGCCTTTCAATAAGTGCCAGAAAGGCCTTTTCCAGCTGGCTTATATTAAGATCCCCTTGTATTTCCATGGCAAGAGGAATATTATAGGAAACTCCGCCTTCGATCTTGTTAAGGATATATAGCCTTCTTTGGGCAGACGACAGGGGATAGGATTCCTGTTCCTCCACTTTTTGAATGGACGCATACACACTCTCACGGCCGGCGGAAATGAACTCCGCAATACCCTTGATGGTAGGCGACTGGAAAAGCTGGCGCAAAGGCACTTCAGTCTTTAGCTCCTTATGGATTCTCGAAACCAAGGCTGTTGCCTTCAGCGAATGGCCTCCCATTTCAAAGAAATGATCGTTGATCCCCGCTCTTTCTGTCCCAAGGATATCCCTCCAAATTGAGGAAAGAGTCTCTTCAACGGCATTCCTCGGCGCCTCATAGCCCAGACTTCCAAGATCATTTAAATCAGGGGCCGGAAGCTCCTTCCGGTCTACCTTTCCGTTTGCGGTAAGAGGCATTTTGTCCAGTTGGACAAAAAACGCCGGGATCATGAAATCCGGAAGCTCATTTGCAAGCTGGGAACGGATTTCTTTGACGGATTCAGCTGCCGGGCTCTCAAGAACAACGTACGCACAAAGA
>NZ_JAWRWX010000012.1:0-3025 GCF_046535335.1 Bacillus sp. SIMBA_026
TGTTCTTTGAAAACTAGATAACAGAAGTAATTCACATTCAATTAGTAATGCAAGATATCACGTAGTGATTCTTTTTAACGGTTAAGTTAGAAAGGGCGCACGGTGGATGCCTTGGCACTAGGAGCCGATGAAGGACGGGACGAACACCGATATGCTTCGGGGAGCTGTAAGCAAGCTTTGATCCGGAGATTTCCGAATGGGGAAACCCACCACTCGTAATGGAGTGGTATCCATATCTGAATACATAGGATATGAGAAGGCAGACCCGGGGAACTGAAACATCTAAGTACCCGGAGGAAGAGAAAGCAAATGCGATTCCCTGAGTAGCGGCGAGCGAAACGGGACCAGCCCAAACCAAGAGGCTTGCCTCTTGGGGTTGTAGGACACTCTGTACGGAGTTACAAAGGAACGAGGTAGATGAAGAGGTCTGGAAAGGCCCGCCATAGAAGGTAACAGCCCTGTAGTCAAAACTTCGTTCTCTCCTGAGTGGATCCTGAGTACGGCGGAACACGTGAAATTCCGTCGGAATCCGGGAGGACCATCTCCCAAGGCTAAATACTCCCTAGTGACCGATAGTGAACCAGTACCGTGAGGGAAAGGTGAAAAGCACCCCGGAAGGGGAGTGAAAGAGATCCTGAAACCGTGTGCCTACAAGTAGTCAGAGCCCGTTAACGGGTGATGGCGTGCCTTTTGTAGAATGAACCGGCGAGTTACGATCCCGTGCAAGGTTAAGCAGAAGATGCGGAGCCGCAGCGAAAGCGAGTCTGAATAGGGCGAATTGAGTACGTGGTCGTAGACCCGAAACCAGGTGATCTACCCATGTCCAGGGTGAAGTTCAGGTAACACTGAATGGAGGCCCGAACCCACGCACGTTGAAAAGTGCGGGGATGAGGTGTGGGTAGGGGTGAAATGCCAATCGAACCTGGAGATAGCTGGTTCTCTCCGAAATAGCTTTAGGGCTAGCCTCAAGGTAAGAGTCTCGGAGGTAGAGCACTGATTGGACTAGGGGCCCCTACCGGGTTACCGAATTCAGTCAAACTCCGAATGCCGATGACTTATCCTTGGGAGTCAGACTGCGAGTGATAAGATCCGTAGTCGAAAGGGAAACAGCCCAGACCGCCAGCTAAGGTCCCAAAGTATACGTTAAGTGGAAAAGGATGTGGAGTTGCTTAGACAACCAGGATGTTGGCTTAGAAGCAGCCACCATTTAAAGAGTGCGTAATAGCTCACTGGTCGAGTGACTCTGCGCCGAAAATGTACCGGGGCTAAACGTATCACCGAAGCTGCGGACTGTTCTTCGAACAGTGGTAGGAGAGCGTTCTAAGGGCTGTGAAGCAAGACCGGAAGGACTTGTGGAGCGCTTAGAAGTGAGAATGCCGGTATGAGTAGCGAAAGAGGGGTGAGAATCCCCTCCACCGAATGCCTAAGGTTTCCTGAGGAAGGCTCGTCCGCTCAGGGTTAGTCGGGACCTAAGCCGAGGCCGAAAGGCGTAGGCGATGGATAACAGGTTGATATTCCTGTACCACCTCCTCACCATTTGAGCAATGGGGGGACGCAGGAGGATAGGGTAAGCGCGGTATTGGATATCCGCGTCCAAGCAGTTAGGCTGGGAAATAGGCAAATCCGTTTCCCGTGAAGGCTGAGCTGTGATGGCGAGCGAATTATAGTAGCGAAGTTCCTGATTCCACACTGCCAAGAAAAGCCTCTAGCGAGGTGAGAGGTGCCCGTACCGCAAACCGACACAGGTAGGCGAGGAGAGAATCCTAAGGTGATCGAGAGAACTCTCGTTAAGGAACTCGGCAAAATGACCCCGTAACTTCGGGAGAAGGGGTGCTCTGTTAGGGTGCAAGCCCGAGAGAGCCGCAGTGAATAGGCCCAGGCGACTGTTTAGCAAAAACACAGGTCTCTGCGAAGCCGTAAGGCGAAGTATAGGGGCTGACGCCTGCCCGGTGCTGGAAGGTTAAGAGGAGCGCTTAGCGTAAGCGAAGGTGCGAATTGAAGCCCCAGTAAACGGCGGCCGTAACTATAACGGTCCTAAGGTAGCGAAATTCCTTGTCGGGTAAGTTCCGACCCGCACGAAAGGCGCAACGATCTGGGCACTGTCTCAACGAGAGACTCGGTGAAATTATAGTACCTGTGAAGATGCAGGTTACCCGCGACAGGACGGAAAGACCCCGTGGAGCTTTACTGCAGCCTGATATTGAATGTTGGTACAGCTTGTACAGGATAGGTAGGAGCCTTGGAAACCGGAGCGCCAGCTTCGGTGGAGGCATCGGTGGGATACTACCCTGGCTGTATTGACCTTCTAACCCGCCGCCCTTATCGGGCGGGGAGACAGTGTCAGGTGGGCAGTTTGACTGGGGCGGTCGCCTCCTAAAAGGTAACGGAGGCGCCCAAAGGTTCCCTCAGAATGGTTGGAAATCATTCGCAGAGTGTAAAGGCACAAGGGAGCTTGACTGCGAGACCTACAAGTCGAGCAGGGACGAAAGTCGGGCTTAGTGATCCGGTGGTTCCGCATGGAAGGGCCATCGCTCAACGGATAAAAGCTACCCCGGGGATAACAGGCTTATCTCCCCCAAGAGTCCACATCGACGGGGAGGTTTGGCACCTCGATGTCGGCTCATCGCATCCTGGGGCTGTAGTCGGTCCCAAGGGTTGGGCTGTTCGCCCATTAAAGCGGTACGCGAGCTGGGTTCAGAACGTCGTGAGACAGTTCGGTCCCTATCCGTCGCGGGCGCAGGAAATTTGAGAGGAGCTGTCCTTAGTACGAGAGGACCGGGATGGACGCACCGCTGGTGTACCAGTTGTTCTGCCAAGGGCATCGCTGGGTAGCTATGTGCGGACGGGATAAGTGCTGAAAGCATCTAAGCATGAAGCCCCCCTCAAGATGAGATTTCCCATTCCGCAAGGAAGTAAGATCCCTGAAAGATGATCAGGTTGATAGGTCTGAGGTGGAAGTGTGGCGACACATGGAGCTGACAGATACTAATCGATCGAGGACTTAACCAATTTGAATGTATGCTTA
>NZ_JAWRWX010000013.1:0-2340 GCF_046535335.1 Bacillus sp. SIMBA_026
TGTCCGGTTTTCAACAAACCATGCAAATGCTGAATGAGGGCATCGTTCCCACTGCGATGCTGGTTGCCAACGATCAGATGGCGCTGGGCGCAATGCGCGCCATTACCGAGTCCGGGCTGCGCGTTGGTGCGGATATCTCGGTAGTGGGATACGACGATACCGAAGACAGCTCATGTTATATCCCGCCGTTAACCACCATCAAACAGGATTTTCGCCTGCTGGGGCAAACCAGCGTGGACCGCTTGCTGCAACTCTCTCAGGGCCAGGCGGTGAAGGGCAATCAGCTGTTGCCCGTCTCACTGGTGAAAAGAAAAACCACCCTGGCGCCCAATACGCAAACCGCCTCTCCCCGCGCGTTGGCCGATTCATTAATGCAGCTGGCACGACAGGTTTCCCGACTGGAAAGCGGGCAGTGAGCGCAACGCAATTAATGTAAGTTAGCTCACTCATTAGGCACCGGGATCTCGACCGATGCCCTTGAGAGCCTTCAACCCAGTCAGCTCCTTCCGGTGGGCGCGGGGCATGACTATCGTCGCCGCACTTATGACTGTCTTCTTTATCATGCAACTCGTAGGACAGGTGCCGGCAGCGCTCTGGGTCATTTTCGGCGAGGACCGCTTTCGCTGGAGCGCGACGATGATCGGCCTGTCGCTTGCGGTATTCGGAATCTTGCACGCCCTCGCTCAAGCCTTCGTCACTGGTCCCGCCACCAAACGTTTCGGCGAGAAGCAGGCCATTATCGCCGGCATGGCGGCCCCACGGGTGCGCATGATCGTGCTCCTGTCGTTGAGGACCCGGCTAGGCTGGCGGGGTTGCCTTACTGGTTAGCAGAATGAATCACCGATACGCGAGCGAACGTGAAGCGACTGCTGCTGCAAAACGTCTGCGACCTGAGCAACAACATGAATGGTCTTCGGTTTCCGTGTTTCGTAAAGTCTGGAAACGCGGAAGTCAGCGCCCTGCACCATTATGTTCCGGATCTGCATCGCAGGATGCTGCTGGCTACCCTGTGGAACACCTACATCTGTATTAACGAAGCGCTGGCATTGACCCTGAGTGATTTTTCTCTGGTCCCGCCGCATCCATACCGCCAGTTGTTTACCCTCACAACGTTCCAGTAACCGGGCATGTTCATCATCAGTAACCCGTATCGTGAGCATCCTCTCTCGTTTCATCGGTATCATTACCCCCATGAACAGAAATCCCCCTTACACGGAGGCATCAGTGACCAAACAGGAAAAAACCGCCCTTAACATGGCCCGCTTTATCAGAAGCCAGACATTAACGCTTCTGGAGAAACTCAACGAGCTGGACGCGGATGAACAGGCAGACATCTGTGAATCGCTTCACGACCACGCTGATGAGCTTTACCGCAGCTGCCTCGCGCGTTTCGGTGATGACGGTGAAAACCTCTGACACATGCAGCTCCCGGAGACGGTCACAGCTTGTCTGTAAGCGGATGCCGGGAGCAGACAAGCCCGTCAGGGCGCGTCAGCGGGTGTTGGCGGGTGTCGGGGCGCAGCCATGACCCAGTCACGTAGCGATAGCGGAGTGTATACTGGCTTAACTATGCGGCATCAGAGCAGATTGTACTGAGAGTGCACCATTGCGGTGTGAAATACCGCACAGATGCGTAAGGAGAAAATACCGCATCAGGCGCTCTTCCGCTTCCTCGCTCACTGACTCGCTGCGCTCGGTCGTTCGGCTGCGGCGAGCGGTATCAGCTCACTCAAAGGCGGTAATACGGTTATCCACAGAATCAGGGGATAACGCAGGAAAGAACATGTGAGCAAAAGGCCAGCAAAAGGCCAGGAACCGTAAAAAGGCCGCGTTGCTGGCGTTTTTCCATAGGCTCCGCCCCCCTGACGAGCATCACAAAAATCGACGCTCAAGTCAGAGGTGGCGAAACCCGACAGGACTATAAAGATACCAGGCGTTTCCCCCTGGAAGCTCCCTCGTGCGCTCTCCTGTTCCGACCCTGCCGCTTACCGGATACCTGTCCGCCTTTCTCCCTTCGGGAAGCGTGGCGCTTTCTCATAGCTCACGCTGTAGGTATCTCAGTTCGGTGTAGGTCGTTCGCTCCAAGCTGGGCTGTGTGCACGAACCCCCCGTTCAGCCCGACCGCTGCGCCTTATCCGGTAACTATCGTCTTGAGTCCAACCCGGTAAGACACGACTTATCGCCACTGGCAGCAGCCACTGGTAACAGGATTAGCAGAGCGAGGTATGTAGGCGGTGCTACAGAGTTCTTGAAGTGGTGGCCTAACTACGGCTACACTAGAAGGACAGTATTTGGTATCTGCGCTCTGCTGAAGCCAGTTACCTTCGGAAAAAGAGTTGG
>NZ_JAWRWX010000014.1:0-1629 GCF_046535335.1 Bacillus sp. SIMBA_026
ATGCCGCATTTTGAAGATCCTCATCCATTTGTCCCAAATAATTAAACAATAGGGGCGGCTGCGGAGCTGCCTTTAACTCAGGATCTTCGTTCAGATATTTCAAGATTCCATAGCCGATGCCTTTGTTTGGTATTTTTCTGATCGTTTCTTTTACCATTTTGATCGTCACGGAGAGGCTGGTTTCCTCACCCAGATCAATCAAGACAGGATACTTGGTGGTAAACCATCCAACCGTCCTGCTGATGTCGACCTCATCAACGATCTGTTCCCTGCCATGTCCTTCAAGGTTCAGCCTGATCCGATTTTCACCGGTCTCCTGCCTTGCAGCCATTAAAAGGGCAGTAACCAGAAGGTCATTGATGTCAGTATGATAGGCGTGATTCGTTTCACGAAGGAGCTTTCGTGTTGCCTCTTTATCAAGAACGCCCCTGAACGTATCGCTATCTTCATACCAATAGGATTCGACCTCTTCTTTGGTTTCAAGGAATGGCACCTTCTCCTTTAATACATCCATCCAATATTGCTTTTCTCTTGCGAGCTTTTTGCCTTCGGCATAAGCCTGAAGTTTGGAAGCATACGTCTTGTACGGTGTCGTTTTGGAATAAAACGACACCGTTTCGCCCTTTTCCAATTGGCTGTACCCAAGTGCCAAATCTTCAAATAAAATTCTCCAAGAAAGACCGTCTATGACAAGGTGATGAATGATCAGAAGAAGATGGTCCCCATCTTTGGTCTTAAATACAGCTGCGTTTACAAGCGGCCCTGTTTGGATATCCATTTGAAGCTGAAGCTTCGTCGCAAGCTCGAGAACCGTCTGGTTCGGAACCTCTTCTGACGAGACGTCATAGACATAAAAGCCAAACTGATTTGGTTCCACGCCGCGATTAAACGGACGAACTTTGCCGTTCTCGTTTGGAAAAATCATTCTTAAAGCATCATGATGCTTCATGATTTCCTCGAGAACTTCTTTTACCCATTCCGCACGGAATCCGTCTTTTCTGTACAACATCACTGCGTGATTATAATGATTGACCTCCTCTGTCCCCCCTGAGAAAAAGGCTTTTTGAATCGGGGTCAAAAGGACGTTTCCAGATTCAATTTCATATGATTCTTCTTGTCCGTTCACGGTTTTGGCGTACCGGCTCAGCTGCTTGATTTCAGGATAGGCAAACAGATCCTTCATCTCAACCGCGATTCCTTCTCGTGATAGCCGGGAAATGATTTGAAGAGCTTTGATAGAATCTCCTCCCGATGCAAAGAAGTTATGGCTGATTCCGATCGGGCGGAACCCGAGAATCTCTTCCCATACCGCAACGAGCTTCTCCTCCACTTCATTCCTCGGAGCCTCATAGTTCACTCCAGCGTGGCCATCCGGTTCCGGCAAGGCTTTGCGGTCCACCTTTCCATTTGGCGTAAGAGGAATCCGCTCCATATGAACGAAATAAGATGGAATCATAAATTCAGGAATTTCCTCCTTCAGATATGACCTGAGATCAACCGAATTCCACATCTTCCCGGATGTAATGTAGGCGCAGACATGCTTGTGTTGATCTTTGTCCTCTCGGACAATCACGACAGCCTCCTGAATCTCATCGTGCTTGAGGAGATGACTCCTGATTTCGTCCGTTT
>NZ_JAWRWX010000016.1:0-1160 GCF_046535335.1 Bacillus sp. SIMBA_026
GAACTTTGAAACCGAATTTTTCTTCCAGTTCTTTCCAAACGAATTCGATGTATTCACGACCCCACGCGGTAACAGATTCCGCGCATTCTTTGCAGTACCAACGCGCTTTCGCGTAACCGTAGTAACCGTAGTAAGAGTTCGCCAGGATTTTGATCGCACGCTGACGGTAGTCCAGCATGATTTTTTCGATCGGGTCCTGAGACGCTTTCATTTTGGTTTTGATTTTCTGACGTTCGTCCAGCAGACGTTTCAGCAGAGACGGGATGAAACCCGGGAAGTCTTTGCAGAATTTGTGACCAACTTCCGGCGCAACGTCGTAGTTACGGCAACCTTCACGGTTCAGGGTGTCCGGAGAAACGTTGTGGGTGATGATGATAGACGGGTACAGCGAACGGAAGTCCAGAGAAACGATGTTTTCCCACAGACCTTTTTCCGGTTCTTTAACGAAACCACCCGCGTAAGATTCACGCAGACGACGTTCGTATTCACGTTCGTCCGGTTTGTTCGGCGCCAGTTCGTTACGTTCGTACGCTTTACGCAGCAGGAACCATTCAACCAGGTTACCGGTAGAAGAACGAGAAACGTCCCACAGCGGCTGACCAACCAGACGAGACAGCTGCGCTTCCATCGGGAAGAATTCTTTACCCAGTTCGTAGGTCGCTTTCGCGTCTTCCATAGAGTATTTCGCAACACGTTCCAGACCTTCACCGGTTTCCCACGCTTTCGCGATTTCGTCCGCGTAAACTTTTTCTTTCGGTTTACCGAAGATCGCTTCGTAAACCGCTTCCAGGGTGTAGGTCGGCAGGTTGATGGTACGACGGATAACGTGGTACAGGTCGAAGTGGATACGACCTTTAACTTCAACCGCGGTCATGTCACCGATACGCTGCATTTTCGGTTCAGAACCGTCACGACCGATGGTCAGTTTGATACCCAGTTTTTCCGCACGTTTCGCCAGGTACGGCAGGTCGAAAGAGTCACCGTTGTAGGTGATGATGATGTCCGGGTCTTTTTCACGGATGATTTTCAGGAAACGTTTGATCATTTCACGTTCAGAAGAAACAACTTCAACGTACGGCAGGTCGATTTTTTTCCAGGTGATAACTTTCGCTTCTTCTTCGTCCGCGTAAGAGATCATGATGATCGGACCTTTACCGAAT
>NZ_JAWRWX010000017.1:0-1092 GCF_046535335.1 Bacillus sp. SIMBA_026
GTTGAAGCAGCTTTATTATCTTACCACTCAGCTTCTTTTATGTCAACAACTTTTTTCAAGTTGTTTCCGAAGCTTTTTGTTGTTGTCTGCTGTTCATCAGCGACGTTTAATAATATACCACGGTGTCTCTCTATAAATCAAGCATTTTTTTAAAAAAAGAGAGAAAAAGAAAACCAGTATATTATCTTTAAAGTTTGAGAATGGTCGGGAAGACAGGATTCGAACCTGCGACCCCATGGTCCCAAACCATGTGCTCTACCAAGCTGAGCTACTTCCCGATTTTTAAAAATATTATGGCGCGCCCGAGAGGAGTCGAACCCCTAACCTTTTGATCCGTAGTCAAACGCTCTATCCAATTGAGCTACGGGCGCAATTAATATCACAATATCCCGTTGGGATAAAATGGAGCGGAAGACGGGATTCGAACCCGCGACCCCCACCTTGGCAAGGTGATGTTCTACCACTGAACTACTTCCGCAAGTAAAAATGTAAAGCATGGCCAGAATACAGCCTCAGATAGCGGTAAACTGTATTATTATTTATTCAGTAAAAATCCAAACGGTATAACCCGCAGATCAATCTAAACATACTGCTCATTATGACAAAAGTAATTATATCAAGGTTTTGATAAAAGTCAATACCGTTTAACAATTAATTATGTTAATCTCTTTGAATCATTGAAGCAAGGCTAACTTCATCAGAAAGCGCGCTTTAAACACCTATACCTTAACTGCTGCAATCAGTAACAGTTTTTACTGATCCAAATAAAAAAATAACAGTTCCATAACATGCGGAAACTGCTTCAGATCAACGTATTTAGATAAGCTTCCAAGCGGGCTCGAACCGCTGACCTCTTCCTTACCATGGAAGTGCTCTACCTGCTGAGCTATGGAAGCAATGGCTCCGCAGGTAGGACTCGAACCTACGACCGATCGGTTAACAGCCGATAGCTCTACCACTGAGCTACTGCGGAATATTATAAGCTTCATAAACAAAAACATGGTAGATAAAATAAAAAAGCTTGGCGGCGTCCTACTCTCACAGGGGGAAACCCCCGACTACCATCGGCGCTGAAGAGCTTAACTTCCGTGT
>NZ_JAWRWX010000018.1:0-1064 GCF_046535335.1 Bacillus sp. SIMBA_026
TGATGGGTGTCTGGTCAGAGACATCAAGAAATAACGCCGGAACATTAGTGCAGGCAGCTTCCACAGCAATGGCATCCTGGTCATCCAGCGGATAGTTAATGATCAGCCCACTGACGCGTTGCGCGAGAAGATTGTGCACCGCCGCTTTACAGGCTTCGACGCCGCTTCGTTCTACCATCGACACCACCACGCTGGCACCCAGTTGATCGGCGCGAGATTTAATCGCCGCGACAATTTGCGACGGCGCGTGCAGGGCCAGACTGGAGGTGGCAACGCCAATCAGCAACGACTGTTTGCCCGCCAGTTGTTGTGCCACGCGGTTGGGAATGTAATTCAGCTCCGCCATCGCCGCTTCCACTTTTTCCCGCGTTTTCGCAGAAACGTGGCTGGCCTGGTTCACCACGCGGGAAACGGTCTGATAAGAGACACCGGCATACTCTGCGACATCGTATAACGTTACTGGTTTCACATTCACCACCCTGAATTGACTCTCTTCCGGGCGCTATCATGCCATACCGCGAAAGGTTTTGCGCCATTCGATGGTGTCCGGGATCTCGACGCTCTCCCTTATGCGACTCCTGCATTAGGAAGCAGCCCAGTAGTAGGTTGAGGCCGTTGAGCACCGCCGCCGCAAGGAATGGTGCATGCAAGGAGATGGCGCCCAACAGTCCCCCGGCCACGGGGCCTGCCACCATACCCACGCCGAAACAAGCGCTCATGAGCCCGAAGTGGCGAGCCCGATCTTCCCCATCGGTGATGTCGGCGATATAGGCGCCAGCAACCGCACCTGTGGCGCCGGTGATGCCGGCCACGATGCGTCCGGCGTAGAGGATCGAGATCTCGATCCCGCGAAATTAATACGACTCACTATAGGGGAATTGTGAGCGGATAACAATTCCCCTCTAGAAATAATTTTGTTTAACTTTAAGAAGGAGATATACATATGTTTAAACGTAAATCAACCGCAGAACTGGCAGCACAGATGGCAAAACTGAATGGTAATAAAGGCTTTAGCTCAGAAGATAAAGGCGAATGGAAACTGAAACTGGATAATGCAGGTAATG
>NZ_JAWRWX010000019.1:0-680 GCF_046535335.1 Bacillus sp. SIMBA_026
TACTTGGCCAACAGCACACCCCACACACTCTGCAGAGCTGTATGGATGGTCACATGATTCCGTGCTGCCAGGTCGGCCAGCTTTCGCGTTAGCCCTCGAGAGAGTGCTATCACCTTTTCACGGTTGCCGGAATCGCCAGTTTTCCCAGATTTCCTATTAACCGGAATACCTGACTTTTCCTTATAGCCTTTCAGATAATTCTTCCAATATTGAGCGGCATCTTCTCTGGACTGTTCTTCCAGCCACCTGATGTAGGTGCTGTATGCCTCTGGCTCCTCCAGCTGGCGGGTTCTTCCGAACCGCTCATCCCCATAGAGTTGGAAAAGCTCTGCCAGAATGATTCCCCGTCCCCATCCGTCAAACAGGATGTGATGATTGCTCCAAATCAACGTATATTCTTCGTCTCCGGTCTGGATAAGCTGAAGGCGGATCAAAGGATCTCTGCTTAAATCAAAACCTTTTTCCCGGTCTTCTTTCAGGAATCGATCCATGCTTACCTTCTGCTGTTCCGCACTTTGCCTTCTTATATCTCGGGATCGGAAGCCGATTTTCCTGTTTTTCAAGATCACGTTTCTTGGCTGTACTGTGATTTCATACTCAATGGCGCTCCGCAGGAGCTCATGCCTTTCCAAGATGCTATTAAAGCTCTTCTCTAATAGAAGCGGATCGATTGTTCCATT
>NZ_JAWRWX010000020.1:0-677 GCF_046535335.1 Bacillus sp. SIMBA_026
CGGTTGCTCCTGTTGATCCCGTTACTCCAGTGACTCCGGTGGCGCCTGTTATTCCTGTCGCTCCGGTATCCCCGGTTGCTCCGGTTGCCCCGGTTACTCCCGTTACCCCGGTTGCTCCTGTTGATCCCGTTACTCCAGTGACTCCGGTGGCGCCTGTTATTCCTGTCGCTCCGGTATCCCCGGTTACTCCCGTTACCCCGGTGGCGCCGGTTACTCCAGTGGCTCCCGTTATTCCCGTTACGCCGGTTGAGCCTGTTACTCCAGTGGCACCGGTGAGCCCGGTGGCTCCCGTTACTCCCGTTATTCCGGTCGCTCCTGTTGCTCCTGTTGCCCCGGTTACTCCGGTTGCCCCAGTTACTCCCGTTACCCCGGTTGCTCCGATTACTCCCGTTATTCCGGTGGCGCCGGTCGAGCCGGTTACTCCTGTTACCCCGGTGGCTCCAGTTGCCCCGGTGGCGCCGGTAATCCCTGTTGCTCCCGTTACTCCGGTTAAGCCTGTTACTCCCGTTGCTCCCGTTATCCCAGTGGCGCCTGTTACTCCAGTGGCGCCTGTGAGCCCGGTGGCTCCCGTTATCCCAGTGGCTCCGGTGGCGCCGGTTTCTCCGGTTACTCCAGTAGCTCCCGTTATTCCGGTGGCACCTGTTACTCCAGTAGCGCCGGGATCTCCGGTGGCTCCA
>NZ_JAWRWX010000021.1:0-632 GCF_046535335.1 Bacillus sp. SIMBA_026
TTTTTGCGGCATGTTGGCTTCCTGTTTTGGCTCACCCAGAAACGCTGGTGAAAGTAAAAGATGCTGAAGATCAGTTGGGTGCACGAGTGGGTTACATCGAACTGGATCTCAACAGCGGTAAGATCCTTGAGAGTTTTCGCCCCGAAGAACGTTTTCCAATGATGAGCACTTTTAAAGTTCTGCTATGTGGCGCGGTATTATCCCGTATTGACGCCGGGCAAGAGCAACTCGGTCGCCGCATACACTATTCTCAGAATGACTTGGTTGAGTACTCACCAGTCACAGAAAAGCATCTTACGGATGGCATGACAGTAAGAGAATTATGCAGTGCTGCCATAACCATGAGTGATAACACTGCGGCCAACTTACTTCTGACAACGATCGGAGGACCGAAGGAGCTAACCGCTTTTTTGCACAACATGGGGGATCATGTAACTCGCCTTGATCGTTGGGAACCGGAGCTGAATGAAGCCATACCAAACGACGAGCGTGACACCACGATGCCTGCAGCAATGGCAACAACGTTGCGCAAACTATTAACTGGCGAACTACTTACTCTAGCTTCCCGGCAACAATTAATAGACTGGATGGAGGCGGATAAAGTTGCAGGACCACTTCTGCGCTCGGCCCTT
>NZ_JAWRWX010000022.1:0-576 GCF_046535335.1 Bacillus sp. SIMBA_026
GCGGCAATCGCGGCCTTGTCGATGTCGGCGCTGTCGGCTTCCGCCACCGTGGTGAGCGTTTCTTCTGTCGCCGGGTTGCTCGTGTCGAAGGTTCGGCCGGAGACGGCCTCGACCCATTGTCCGCCAATCAGCAGGCGCTTGGGACCGGACTTGAGCCAGTCGAGCGCCTTTTGATGGCCTGCGCTGATCGGCGATGCACTGACAGATGAAGACGACACTTTTGTTCTCCTGTGGATGGTAATTCGTCGCTCGATGGCGGCGACGGATCGCTGCCAGACCGTATCAGGCGACTCGGTGAGTCGATCGACGGCCGCTCAGGCACGCGTGACCGACTTGTTCAGTGATTCGAGGATGGAAAAGGAGTCTCCCAGTCGCTCAGGTAAAGAAAGGCGAGGGCGCTTCAGGGAAGGCATGGACGAACGTCGGGAGCGGGCGATCGACCCGTGAGTATCGGTAGTCAGGCGCGATGAGATCACTGCTTGCCATATGTCACCTCTCATGTATCTGCCATCGGGGTCTGTACGGAAGCGGATGGTGCGCAGACCGCACAGACCACTTCTCCCACTGATGGAAATC
>NZ_JAWRWX010000023.1:0-562 GCF_046535335.1 Bacillus sp. SIMBA_026
GAGAAATAGTGCAGGCCGTCGGTAATGACTCCAACTTATTGATAGTGTTTTATGTTCAGATAATGCCCGATGACTTTGTCATGCAGCTCCACCGATTTTGAGAACGACAGCGACTTCCGTCCCAGCCGTGCCAGGTGCTGCCTCAGATTCAGGTTATGCCGCTCAATTCGCTGCGTATATCGCTTGCTGATTACGTGCAGCTTTCCCTTCAGGCGGGATTCATACAGCGGCCAGCCATCCGTCATCCATATCACCACGTCAAAGGGTGACATCAGGCTCATAAGACGCCCCAGCGTCGCCATAGTGCGTTCACCGAATACGTGCGCAACAACCGTCTTCCGGAGCCTGTCATACGCGTAAAACAGCCAGCGCTGGCGCGATTTAGCCCCGACATAGCCCCACTGTTCGTCCATTTCCGCGCAGACGATGACGTCACTGCCCGGCTGTATGCGCGAGGTTACCGACTGCGGCCTGAGTTTTTTAAGTGACGTAAAATCGTGTTGAGGCCAACGCCCATAATGCGGGCAGTTGCCCGGCATCCAACGCCATTCATGGCCATATC
>NZ_JAWRWX010000024.1:0-518 GCF_046535335.1 Bacillus sp. SIMBA_026
GGCAGTTCGAATCTGCCTATCAGCACCACTTCTTTTCTCCTCCCTGTTTTTTCCTTCTGTTTATTGCATTCAACAAGTCGGGCATGTTGCCTGGTTGATGTGGTGATATCACCGATTTATCCGTGTCTTAGAGGGACAATCGATGACGTCCAAAAAGCAGAACGTGCGGAAAACATTAAGAAAAATTATAAAAACCCGGCATAAATGGCGAGGGTTTAAGCAATCGAGCGGCAGCGTACTTACCCCGCACTCCATTAGCGGGTATACTCATGCCGCATTGTCCTCTTAGTTAAATGGATATAACGAGCCCCTCCTAAGGGCTAATTGCAGGTTCGATTCCTGCAGGGGACACCATTTATCAGTTCGCTCCCATCCGTACCAGTCCGCAAAATCCCCTGAATATCAAGCATTCCGTAGATTTACAGTTCGTCATGGTTCGCTGTTCGCAACCTAACCAAACAGTCACTTTCGAGCAATTTTCCTTGAAAAAGAGGTTGACGCTGCAAGGCTCTATACGC
>NZ_JAWRWX010000025.1:0-516 GCF_046535335.1 Bacillus sp. SIMBA_026
GGAGCTTATCTCATCGGCCAACACCGCGTTGACTCGTTGTATGGCCCACACTGGCACCTTGTGATTAGGCAATGCTGTCCCTAAATTCGTAGTAGTGCTGGCCGGACAATTCATCCGCCGTACGTGAGGCGAGACAGAAAATTCTCTAAGTCAAGTTCCGCTGCGGCGACTGCCGACTCCGGCAGCGCCGACGTCATCAGGCCCCTGTGTCTCCTTCTCAATCTCTGTCCCGAAGTCGGTTCTGTCGCCTTTGTTCACGACGGTATGAGTCTCAGCTTCGCTTTGCATGAGGTCACTTCCCTTCAATTCAATTCTGTCGAGCCTTGCTCAGTTTGAAGCCGCTGAGGATGGCTGGGGCTGCTCTGCTGGCAGGGCTGATTGATGCATGTCCTCGTTCAGGTCCATGCCACGGGTTTCTTTCATTTTGAAACCGACGATTATGGTCAGTACGGCGAGTGCGGCCAGGTAGGCGTAGAAGACAGAGGCGAGGCCGATGCTTGTGAGCCAAGTGTATAG
>NZ_JAWRWX010000026.1:0-515 GCF_046535335.1 Bacillus sp. SIMBA_026
AGCATCCTTTACAAGACACCTTCACAGGCTTACAGAACGCTCTCCTACCACGCACTTGCGTGCGTCCGCAGCTTCGGTATATAGCTTAGCCCCGTTACATCTTCCGCGCAGGACGACTCGATCAGTGAGCTATTACGCTTTCTTTAAAGGGTGGCTGCTTCTAAGCCAACCTCCTGACTGTTTTAGCCTTCCCACTTCGTTTCCCACTTAGCTATATTTGGGGACCTTAGCTGGCGGTCTGGGTTGTTTCCCTCTTGACACCGGACGTTAGCACCCGATGTCTGTCTCCCGTGATTGCACTCTTCGGTATTCGGAGTTTGCTATGGCGACGTAATCCGCAATGGACCCATCAACCATGACAGTGCTCTACCCCCGAAGGTGAGACACGAGGCACTACCTAAATAGTTTTCGGAGAGAACCAGCTATTTCCAGGCTTGTTTAGCCTTTCACCCCTATCCACAGCTCATCCCCTAACTTTTCAACGTTAGTGGGTTCGGTCCTCCAGCACGTGTTAC
>NZ_JAWRWX010000027.1:0-483 GCF_046535335.1 Bacillus sp. SIMBA_026
GCTTCAATGATGATTTGTTCAAAATAGGCTCCTGACGATTGATTTTCCAGAGAGTGAAATAACATTCCTTGTTGCATATTAGCCAGAGGATAAATTTTTTCAATCTCAAATCCTTCATGCTTTCTCTTGATGTCCTCAAGCTCGTAAATGCCCAATGCCTTGTCTCCATAATCGGACGGTGTTCTCTCTGCCTCTTCTTTTGAGACGCAATGGCCAATTACCTCATAAAGCGCTTCTTTATAGGCCTCCGTAAAATGCTTCACGGTTTGTTTTGAATAAACTTTTGTATTATACGTCGTATCAATAACCAGCTGACCGTCCAAAACGATCGCATTCATTTCCATCGCGTTTTCCCGTGTATGTCTACTTCCGATCGACTCTCCGGTCGGAAGACCGGAAGAGGAGAATGCCGCATTTTGAAGATCCTCATCCATTTGTCCCAAATAATTAAACAATAGGGGCGGCTGCGGAGCTGCCTTTAAC
>NZ_JAWRWX010000028.1:0-468 GCF_046535335.1 Bacillus sp. SIMBA_026
TTGGCCAGGCAAATGCCTGTCGTCCTCATCGGTTTTGCCCAGTCCGATGAACCTGGAACCGAGATCGATCTCGGGCGGGTTGCCGATATCATCGCGTTGAACGCTGAAGCTGTCCGCAGGACCGCCTCATGCACTGTCCTTCGAAGTTGCGTGTTTGTGCTCCTTCCCCGGGCTGATCAGCTCAGCAGCCAGCGAATCCAGCAATTCCTGACAGCTTCACAGCGGGCGGTATCAAGCGCGGCAAGTGCCGATCTCAGATGTGCCTACTCCGGAGAGCTACATAGTGCTGCTGACCTGGACAGAGCACACAAGGACATAGAGACAGCCTTCCGCTTTCAGAGCACGGAAGCCCTGGATACGTCGATATGCACCGAGGATCAGCGCCACCGGATCCTGTTGCAGGAGCTGTCCGAAGGAACGGTAGCCGCCTCTGACCGGTTACTGCCCTCTGTACAACGAATCCTTGAC
>NZ_JAWRWX010000029.1:0-450 GCF_046535335.1 Bacillus sp. SIMBA_026
TCTTTGAAAACTAAACAAGACAAAACGTACCTGTTAATTCAAAGTTTTAAATAAATCGCACAGCGATGTGCGTAGTCAGTCAAACTACTTTATCGGAGAGTTTGATCCTGGCTCAGGACGAACGCTGGCGGCGTGCCTAATACATGCAAGTCGAGCGGACAGATGGGAGCTTGCTCCCTGATGTTAGCGGCGGACGGGTGAGTAACACGTGGGTAACCTGCCTGTAAGACTGGGATAACTCCGGGAAACCGGGGCTAATACCGGATGGTTGTTTGAACCGCATGGTTCAGACATAAAAGGTGGCTTTGGCTACCACTTACAGATGGACCCGCGGCGCATTAGCTAGTTGGTGAGGTAACGGCTCACCAAGGCAACGATGCGTAGCCGACCTGAGAGGGTGATCGGCCACACTGGGACTGAGACACGGCCCAGACTCCTACGGGAGGCAGC
>NZ_JAWRWX010000030.1:0-450 GCF_046535335.1 Bacillus sp. SIMBA_026
GTAATGCCGCCAGTCGCGACGTGACTGGATCGTCGCGCAGGGCGTCGCGCCGGGACATGAGGCGGTCACGTTCGGCGTCGACACGACGGACTTCGTCAGCTTCCGCACTCAGGACATCAAGTCGCGCCGCCAACGTCGCACGATGCGACTCCCGTAATGCGCAGTCACGCACACAGCGACGCATATCGATTCGCGCGAGCTGTTGTGTGATCGCTGCCCGTTCGGTCATCAAGACCGTCAGACTGCGCGCGGGAGGCGAGGGCATGACGACTGCACTCGATACCCGCCGTTCACTAACGTGTTGCTGGCTGAGCAGGAAGAACGTGACATGTCCGTAGCACGTGGTCGCCAAACAGGCTATCCAGAGCAAGCTACCAATCGCTCGAACAAGAAACGGCCTGTCCCGGATCAGTGCCGGCAACATATGTGCGCTGGTTACGAGCACCATGC
>NZ_JAWRWX010000031.1:0-443 GCF_046535335.1 Bacillus sp. SIMBA_026
CTCGCCAGCGAACGTGGCGGCCGATGTCTCTCCGATACATACGACAACGGGAAAGCAAAGCTCACGTGGGAATGCCACCATGGCCACGTCTGGCAGGCCAGGTCCGAGAGCATCCGGGCAGGACATTGGTGCCCGTCGTGCGCAATACAGAGCACCATCCGCGCCAAGAACGCGTGGAAGCACAAGCGATACGAGGCCGTCAGAAACGCGCTGCCTGTTGACCTGGGTGTCTCGTCATCCGAGTGCGACAAATAGACACAAAACTGCCGGCATATCACCTTGCAAGGATGGGCAGGATTTCGATATGCTCGCCGCATCCGGCAATGGTGCCGGTTCTCGCATAGGAATGAGCATGGCAACGAAGAAGACGGCCGCACCGAAGACCGCGGCAAAGAAGTCGGCCCCCGCCGCCAAGAAGGCAGCGCCGGCTGCGAAGAAAGCCG
>NZ_JAWRWX010000032.1:0-434 GCF_046535335.1 Bacillus sp. SIMBA_026
GTCGACTCTCGCTGCGGCTCATGCTGCGCGTCGTGCGAAGCACCGTTATGCTCGGCTTGCGACGTGTCGGGCCGTAGCTCTCGGGGCGGCTCCTGCTCGATGAGCAATGGCCCGAGCCACTTCGGTGCTTTTGGCGCTGGGGAGTGCTGCAGGTAGTCCGCCGCCATGGCATAGCCCAACGCGGGAAGCTCGTTATGCCCTTCCTGATTGACCACCCACTGCACAGCCCGGTACGTGCTGTTCAACGCCTCGGGTTGTGTGCCGGCCAAGTCCGCGGCGAGCGGGCTGTACTTCGGCAAGCCTAACCAGCTCTCGGGGCTCAACTGGCGAGTTCTGAAAATCCCAAGCCGCACCTTGGTGCGAGTGGTCTCGTTTACCGAGAGGCAGTAGTCGAAAAAAGCGGGGTCTTCGCCTCGGCTAATCCAGCCAGCGGG
>NZ_JAWRWX010000033.1:0-433 GCF_046535335.1 Bacillus sp. SIMBA_026
CTGGCCGGTTTGGGTCTGATCCATCTGGGCGGCCTGGGGCCGGCGACCGTCGAGGGTTCATCCCTGGGGGCTGGGCTGCTGTTCTCCCTGGGAGCGATAGCCGTGTGGCTGATTTTCAGCCTGCTCAATCAGCGGGCGATGGCGAGCTTGTCCGTGCCAGCCCTTGGCGCCTGGACCGGATTGATGATGAGTGGAGGTGCGCTGGCGATGCTGTGTCTGCTGCCCTTGGGCCTGCACCTGGAGTTGTTCCGGTTGCCGACCCTGGGCTTTTCCTGGGCGCAGGCCGGATCGCTGTATCTTTGGGCGCTGATGATTGCCCTGTGCTCCTCGGTGGCCGGCGGCTGGGCCTGGAATCTTGCCACCCGACACCTGCCGATGGTCCTCTCCGGGCAATTGGTAGCGCTGGAGTCCTTGTTCGCGACCCTGCTCGGCC
>NZ_JAWRWX010000034.1:0-426 GCF_046535335.1 Bacillus sp. SIMBA_026
CGCAGGATCGAACAGATGGACCACCGCCTCCGGAGTGGAAAGGGCTGGGATGACGCCAGAAGCATCCGGCGTGCCCGGGAAATCTCGGGATCGCGCATTGGTGTTGTTGGTGCATCGCGGACCGGCCGTCGCTATATTGATGCGTGCCTGGCACTCGGCGCGGACGGACATATCTACGACCCCTATCTGGCCACGGACGATCCCGTTTGGGCCTATTCGGATGAAGAATATTTCCAGTTCGCGATGGGCCATTTGAAGCGAATGTTCCCCAAGCTGGATCAGTCGTGGGTGCTGGACTACAAGGTATGGCGTTCCGAGTACGCGCAGCCGGTGACCGAACGCAATTACTCGTCGTATGTGCCGGGTCGTGAGACGCCCTATGCCAACGCGTACATTTCGACGATGGCGCAGATCTATCCGGAGGAC
>NZ_JAWRWX010000035.1:0-422 GCF_046535335.1 Bacillus sp. SIMBA_026
GTGGTGCTCGAGTCATTTTTTCTGTTTTTCCAGCATCTGCAGCAGTTCTTTCGGCGCGTCTTTTTCAGAAACCGCACCACGACCGGTTTTACCACCACCTTCGTCGTAGGTGAAAGAGATCATTTTACCAACACGCCAAACTTTTTTGATTTTAGAGATGTCAACTTCTTTTTCTTCACCTTTGTATTTGAATTTAACGGTCGCACCACCACCACCGGTACCAGATTTTTTGATGTTCAGCCAAGAGGTCAGACCGGTCTGTTTGGTTTTCTGCCAACGCAGGTCTTCTTTACGGTAACCGAAACCTTCCAGGATACGCAGAACCGCCGGCAGAACCTGGTTTTCGATGTAGTATTCCGCGTCGTATTTGTGTTTACGCGGGTCGTATTCTTCCGCCAGGATCGCACGGTTAGAGATCGGAC
>NZ_JAWRWX010000036.1:0-422 GCF_046535335.1 Bacillus sp. SIMBA_026
CTGGTGGGCCTGACATCCGGAACCACGGCGATGCCCAAAGCCTTCACACGGTCACGCCGCTCCTGGCAAGTCTCCTTCGATGCATCGATCGCGTTCTTCGGGCTGACCCGTCAGGACCGCACATTAGCCCCCGGCCCCCTGTCCGCGAGCCTGAACCTCTACGCGTTGTCGGAGTGTCTCTATGCCGGGGCGGCGTTCCATACGTTGGAGTCCTTCGACGTCGGAGATGCGCACGCCGCCATCAGCCACGATGGCATCACCCGCTTGGTGTTGGTGCCCACCATGCTCAGGTTGCTCAGTGAGCGGGGGCTGGCTGGGGGCGTGGATGCCTCGGGCGTTCGAAGCATCATATGTGCTGGTTCCAAGCTGCACGCGCGGACCTTGGAAGCAGCACGCCGTTGGGCGCCGAACGCCGCCATCTT
>NZ_JAWRWX010000037.1:0-409 GCF_046535335.1 Bacillus sp. SIMBA_026
TCCTGTGCCAACCGCGAAACGCGGCTCTGCTCCATGTCCAGCTCCGCCGCCAGCTGGGAAACACCTAAAAGCTGGCGTCCCTGCTTTTCGCGGTCCGTTACCATCCGAACGAGGCGAAGGCCCTGAGCCAACGAGGACGCCTCGGGGGAGCCCTCAAAGAAACGGCTCCTTCCGAAAAGCGCTTCGGCCATTCTGACATGCCGCCAAACCTACGGGTGCCCAGCCAACCTACGAATGTTCAGCCAACCTGCGCCCTGCGGCCATAGCGGAAGTGGAAGAACGCATAGCACGCGCCAACGAACGGTACCCCAAAGTACAAAGCAGCTACCTGGTTTGGGTCCATGGCAAGTCCTATGAGGGATATGAAGCACAAGCCGAATGCAAGAATCGGTACCAGCGGAAAGAGTGG
>NZ_JAWRWX010000038.1:0-408 GCF_046535335.1 Bacillus sp. SIMBA_026
TGTCGTCCGAGCCTTCCCCTGAGAATGCTTCCGTATAGCCACGCGATCTCAGGCCCTTGAACAGTTGCAGCAACGTGACGTCCAGGTCTCCCACGCCCGGCAGGTCCCGCGCGTGAACCGTTTCTTCGAGCGCGAGCCTGAAGTCGACATTCGTAATGGCGATATTCTCGTGCCGGGATCCGAGGAAGCGAGCCATGATGTCGACGTAGGGGCTGTCCGACGTGATGTGCAGCGCGTCGGACTGAAAGTCCGCCTCGTCTTCCGGATAAGTAAACGAGAAGGTACGCAAGCCTTCTCGATCTGGCGCGATCCGGTTAGCCAGCGTGCAGATCGCACTCGAATCGAGCCCACCGGACAGCAAAAAGGCTTGTGCATTGCGCGACGTGTCCACCCGCCGTGACACCGCCT
>NZ_JAWRWX010000039.1:0-402 GCF_046535335.1 Bacillus sp. SIMBA_026
GGCTTGCAACGACCAACCCTCGCAGAGCGCTTTCAGCGAATGGACGGAAATTTCCGTAGAAGATGAAACGGTTGAAGCGGCACCAGCGTGTGCTGGTGCCGTTATTCATCTAGATACGTTTCGAAATCTAAGAAATGTGCTTAGCCGCCAATCCATCGCAGAAGACAGATTCTCTGGACAGGATTTTATAAATGAAAGCCGCGCCGCTTACGCTTAACAGACTCGAATTTACGCAAGTCTCTATCGAGGCAAACGATCGCTTTACTACCGAAGAGCAGCGGTATGCACCTCAACTAGAATTCGATTTTAGCGGTGCGATGTTCCGAAAAAAATCTTCACTCGCATACCAGGACGGTGAGAATTTTGAGCCGAAGGAGTTTGCACTGAAATTTGAGCTTGCTC
>NZ_JAWRWX010000040.1:0-397 GCF_046535335.1 Bacillus sp. SIMBA_026
TGCAGTGTGTTGTGTGTGGTGTTAGTTGTTGGCCTATTAGTACCGGTCAGCTTCACGAGTCTTTAGTCCTCGCTTCCACATCCGGCCTATCAACCCAGTGGTCTGGCTGGGGGCCTCTCACACATGAATGTGTATGGAAATCTCATCTTGAAGCGAGCTTCCCGCTTAGATGCTTTCAGCGGTTATCCCATCCGAACGTAGCTAATCAGCGATGCACTTGGCAGTACAACTGACACACCAGAGGTTCGTCCGTCCCGGTCCTCTCGTACTAAGGACAGCCCTTCTCAAATTTCCTGCGCGCGCAGCGGATAGGGACCGAACTGTCTCACGACGTTCTAAACCCAGCTCGCGTACCGCTTTAATGGGCGAACAGCCCAACCCTTGGGACCTACTCCAG
>NZ_JAWRWX010000041.1:0-394 GCF_046535335.1 Bacillus sp. SIMBA_026
GTTTGCGCGGGCCGTCGGTGTCCGACGCGGTGCTGCCGAAGCTTACCGCTGTAGAACTGCTCGTCGAGCGCATTGCAGGGTTGTAAGACCGCGACCCGCGTTCGGCATCGCCGGGCCGCGGGTGACTGTCCACAGAGAAGGAGGGGGCATGCCCTACGTATCCAAGACTCTCAAGGCGGGAGCACCCGCCGGTCGCGACCTGGTGCTGTGCGACGACTTGCTCGACCTGCTCGCGGATCGAATCGCGAGCCGCGTTGCCGCACAACTGCGCGAGCGGCCGCCGACACCAGCGCATCGACAGGAGCGGCCGGTCGCCGTTGTGCCGCCGACGCTGCGGCCCGACTCGTTGTATCGCGTAGCCTATGTGATGCAGCGGCTCGGCGTCAGCCGGGCC
>NZ_JAWRWX010000042.1:0-394 GCF_046535335.1 Bacillus sp. SIMBA_026
CCTGGATCGTGCGCCAGAATCTCAGCGCATCGATCCGCGTTTTTTCCGCCTGCCAAACGGGCAACCCCTCATGCATGTGCGAATCAAGCGCGTCCCACTTTGCCATCTCGCCGCCCCATTCGCTTTCATACCGGACAATCAGATGGTCGATGCGATCCGCCAGCCACGGCTTTCCAAGCGCCTTTTGCAGTTCGCGTGCGGTGATCTTGCCGTCCTTCTGTTCCTGGCCGTCGATAGCGTCTTCAAGCCTCTTGATCACCTCATCGGATCTCGCGGTGTCGAACGAATCTTCGAAACGCGCAATCTCGTCAGGCGAACCGCTATCGGCAACATATAAAGCACGCTCGAACATGACCGATACCGACGCATCAAGAGTCGCGACCTCGAAACCTGG
>NZ_JAWRWX010000043.1:0-383 GCF_046535335.1 Bacillus sp. SIMBA_026
ATTCGAAACTATGTTCGATTAACAGTACTCCTGCGCAGCGACGAAATAACCGCCGGGTTTGAGCCCGCCGTACGTTGGTACATTCCCCACATGCGGCCATTGGTTCTGATGGGTGTCGTTCCGGGGCCGCCATCCTGGGGATAGGGTTCGTTTTCCTCATGCTCCCTTCGCGTGGGCCGGCATCGGCGGAGATCCCGCCTGGACGCCCGGAAGGCCGCCCAACGTAACTAGGCCCGAAAGGGCCCGAGGTTCCCTGAAACCAGGGCGTCCGGCGCACGATTAGCCGCCGATGGGCGGCGTGGACGGCTTGCACACGAATGGGGACAGCTTTGAGCTGTGCGGGGGGCTCCACCTGCCCGCCAGTGTGCACAACCCGTCCACCG
>NZ_JAWRWX010000044.1:0-383 GCF_046535335.1 Bacillus sp. SIMBA_026
CGTGGCCATTCGCAACGACGCATGCGTGGGAGAAGTTCAGCTCCATCGCGTTTCAGCTTTATTGCGCGAGCTTCATGGTCTTCGTACTGCGTTTTTGCCGACGCCGCGCCCCACGCGCCGAGCGAGCGCTCTGGGCGATCGTGCTGATCGGCAGCGGCTGGCTGATCGTGACTCCCGGCTCGGCGATTGCCGATGCGCGAGCACTCTGGGCGCTCATACCGATGGCGGGTTTCATCGGAAGCTGCGGTCTGCTGCTGTGGTTTTCGTGGCGCAGCCGCGAAATCGAGCAGCAGATCCTGACGGTTTGCATGGTGATTTTCATTGCCGTCGGCGTTCACGACCTGCTGGTTTTTGTCGGCATCCTGAATACCAACATCTACTAC
>NZ_JAWRWX010000045.1:0-381 GCF_046535335.1 Bacillus sp. SIMBA_026
TGGATGCCGTCCGCAAGATGGTGAAGGCCTCGTCCTGGCTGCAGTGGTTTTGGGCCATGATCGCGCCGATAGCCAAGTCAATTACCGTGCGGGACTGCATTGCCGCCGCCAGGTCATTGCGCGCGTCGCTGAGCTGCGCGATTTTCAGGGCAAGCCGGAGCGATTTGGCGGCATGGGAGGCAAAGACTTCGGCGCGTTCCACGTCGCTCTGGTCAAAAGCATTGGGTCGCTCGGAGTAGAGATTAAGCGCGGCGCGGGTCTCTTCCTCCACAAGGAGAGGCACGCTGAGGATCGAGCGTAGCCCTTGCTCTGCGGCTGCCTGGACGTAGTCGGGCCAGCGAAGTTCATTCTGGAGATCAGGAACCAGGACGGCGGACAGCT
>NZ_JAWRWX010000046.1:0-377 GCF_046535335.1 Bacillus sp. SIMBA_026
GGGGGTAGCCGCCAGCACAATCCGCCCCACACCCGCAGTGGCCCCGGAAGCTGCAGCGGAACCCGCCACTTCCAGGTCATCGTTGAAGGGAGTCTCGTCCGGGGTGCTGCGCTGTTCGTCCACCTGCCAAGCCTAATGCCGCGCCCCCTCCAACGCCGCACCTCAACGCCGCAGCAAGGATGGAACGGTAGCATGGGCGGGTGAACCAGACGCTCGTTTCCGACGCTACGTCCAGCACCCCTGCGGCGTCATCCGTCAGCGGCCAAGGCGGCCCCGGCCGCACGTCAGGGCGGGCGCTTGGCCGGGGGCTTGAACGCGGACTCGACCGCCACCGCTGGATAGCACGCCCCGCGGAGGCATTCACCGAGGCGGCCCTG
>NZ_JAWRWX010000047.1:0-376 GCF_046535335.1 Bacillus sp. SIMBA_026
GCGACATCCACTTGGGTGATCGACAGGTTCTTCGCGTTGGCCACGGCCCACTGGGCCACCGCCCACCCTTGGGCGCCGGAGATCCCGAGGTGGACCGAGCGGCCCTGGACTGTCGCCTGCTGGGTGCCGAACGCCGTCGTGATGCCTTCGACGACGGCGCTTGGGTCACCAGCTGCGTCCGGCATACGAAGCACGCAGTTCAGTGCGGATTCCGAGTGGCCGGTCAGGGCGGAGGCAAATGCCCGGGCCATGTCCTCGTGCTGTGAGTAGGCCTGGGGAAACGCGGAGCGTTGGACGGCTTGTGCGGCCTGGGTGATATCCATGGTTTGGTATCCGGGCACCTTCACCAAACGATCGAAGAAAGCGTTGGTGGCAT
>NZ_JAWRWX010000048.1:0-374 GCF_046535335.1 Bacillus sp. SIMBA_026
CGTGGATATGCGGTTTATCCCAGTGGGCGCAACGGAACAAGCCATCGTTGAAGCAGCTGCGGAGCAGGACTACCGGGTAAGCCGGGATGTCATCCGACGATCGACCTACGTTGACGTGAGCCAGCCCTGGGAGACAGTCCGGAACGCGGTGCTGGGGCGATCGCGTCGTCAGGATATGGCGCGTAGGCGCCGCAAGCTGGCTCAACTCGGAGAGATCTCGTCCTCGGTCCATGACGGCAAGGAAGATCTGCAGAATCTACTCGCCCAAGCACTCACCTTGGAAGCGGCAGGGTGGAAGGGAAACGAAGCAACTGCCATCCTGTCGCGACCCTCCACGACGCAGTTCTACCAGGAGCTATCTGCGTGGGCGGCGG
>NZ_JAWRWX010000049.1:0-371 GCF_046535335.1 Bacillus sp. SIMBA_026
GCCAGCGACACGTCATCGTCCATGACCAGGTTGTCGCGGATGCGATGCGTGAGCTTGTCGAGCGCCTCGCGTGCGCCGGCATCGATACGCAAAGCAGCAAGCGGATCGACCGCCTGACGCAGATGCGCGATCCGTTCACGCAGCTCGCCGTCCGACGCCAGCCGTGCCTCCAGCTCGGCCAGCGCGCGCAGGAACGCCGCCATTTCGTTCACGCCATAGCGCTTGCGGCAATCGACATCGGCTGCGTTGAGTGCGGCAGCCGCCGCCTGCTCGGTGGCAAGCTGCTCCAGCACTTTGACGTAGCCGGGATGTACCGCATGCTGCGCGAAGTCGTAACGACGCCGGAGCTCGCCGCGCAACCGCCACCATGC
>NZ_JAWRWX010000050.1:0-371 GCF_046535335.1 Bacillus sp. SIMBA_026
CGTCTCGATCGAGGACACGTCGCCCCGGACGATTTCGCACAGCTTCATGACGTTCGCCGGCGCAAAGAAGTGGGCGCCGGCAACGTCCTGCGGACGATTGGTCATCGCTGCCATCGTATCGATGTCGATGGCGGACGAATTCGTGAGCAGCAATGCACCACGCTTCATCACCGCATCGAGCTTCGAAAATACTTCCCGCTTGAGATCGATGCGCTCGAATACCGCCTCGACCACCGCATCGCAATCGGCAATTTCCTCGTAGCGTTCGGCGGTCCGGATACAGGCCATCCGAGCATCCATCTCCGGCTGCGTCAGGCTTCCTCGCTTGACTCGGACCGCGTAGGTATCACGAATGCGATTCAGACCGCGCT
>NZ_JAWRWX010000051.1:0-369 GCF_046535335.1 Bacillus sp. SIMBA_026
GCACCAACTTCTCGTTGGACGCCCCCGCCTTCGTGGCCTGCCGCGACACGCCGCTGCTGTCCGAACCGAACCGCATGGCGGCCAAAACCGACATCTTGAGCTACGGTGCCCCCGTCGTTCCGGTCGATTACAAGGGCGAATACCTGCTGCCGGACTCCCAGCAGGAGAAGCATTCCGGCCGCGAGATGGCGCCCGAGAAGAAGCACACGGCCACTTGGGCCAAGGTGAAGACCGACAAGAGCGAGGGCTGGGTCGCCGCCCTCTGCCTGGCCGACGCCAAGCTGCAGGCGCGGCAGGACCCGAACGGCAAACCGCCCGTCGTCGTTGCCGCCGAGAGCCGCGCCCGCGGCTTCAGCGAGGAGCAGGTCG
>NZ_JAWRWX010000052.1:0-367 GCF_046535335.1 Bacillus sp. SIMBA_026
GCGGGATTTCGTATTTAGACAGTTTCTGGGTAACTTCTTTAACGATACGAACCGCTTCTTCAACGTTACCGTGTTTCAGGATCGCTTCCAGAACACGCGCCTGGGTTTCTTTCGCGATTTCAGACCAGTCACGACGAACGATTTCCAGACCACGGGTGATGATTTTACCTTCTTCGTCGATCAGCGCGTATTTTTTTTTGGTAACGAAGAAACCACGTTTGTAGAAACCTTCGTATTCCAGTTCCAGCAGACCCGGCAGTTTCGCGTTGATGTAGTCAACGAATTCCAGCGCTTTTTTTTTGATTTCTTCAGATTTACCACCCGGGATGGTCGCGTACAGACCGTCGGTGTCGATGTACAGAACTTT
>NZ_JAWRWX010000053.1:0-366 GCF_046535335.1 Bacillus sp. SIMBA_026
GGCTGCTGCGGCCACCTGGTCCCGCATGAGCGCGAGCAAGGGCGAGACGATCAGCGTCGGACCTGCTCCCCGCCGGCGCAGTAGCAATGACGCCACAAAGTAAACAGCGGACTTTCCCCAGCCGGTGCGCTGGACCACCAACGCGCGCCGCCCCTCGTCGACCAAAGCCTCAATAGCCTCAAATTGGCCGTCGTGGAACGCGGCTTCAGGGTGCCCCACCAATTCGCGGAGGCATTGCAGGGCGTCCTGTCCGGTAGGTGATTGCACTGAAACTGAAGCGTTCGGGGAGTTGTTGGCCATCACTCCAGTATTCCAGTCGGTCATGAGGGCCGGAATCGCTGGGCCTCCTATGTGGACAACAGCAGC
>NZ_JAWRWX010000054.1:0-363 GCF_046535335.1 Bacillus sp. SIMBA_026
CAGCGTCACATGGCCATCTGCATGGATCTCCAATGCCGCTCCTTCACTAACAGCTGCCTTATTTGAGTATGGACTCCGTGCTGCGCTGAAGGCCTTGTCGGCGTGCGAAAGCGTAACTACCACTCGAATCGGCAGCGCACTGTCTCGGACCTGCTCGATGGATATCTGCGGAGATCCAGCATCAATCGGCTTGAGAGCAAAAGCCAAGGCTGCGCGGTACTGTTGCAGTTGGTCTAAAGTTGGGCTTTCGGACAAGTCTGTGGGTACGCCGCCATCTTCGAAATGATGTCTGAACAGCGTATATTCCTGCACCGCGCCGAGAAGCAATCCATTCAAACCGAAGCGTTCACATACCAATTGAGT
>NZ_JAWRWX010000055.1:0-362 GCF_046535335.1 Bacillus sp. SIMBA_026
GCAGAACCGCATCCGGCAGCCCGAGACCAGCGCTGATATCTGGATTTTGGGGTCGTCGATCTATTCCGCGCAGATTGCAGCCCGACTCGGTCGACCATATGCTTTCGCCCTTCAGTTCGGCAGCGCCGACGTTCTCAACGCCATGCGGATCTACCGCCAAAGATTCCGCCCATCGCCCTTCCTTCAGGAACCGTACAGCCTGGTCAGCATTGGGGCGATCGCAGACGAAGATCCCGCTGAGGCACGGCGTCAATCAACGTCCACCGCGATGGCAATGTTAAGGATGTTCCAACGCAAGTCCTTCTCACTGCTTCCGCCCGAGGAAGTAGAGGCCTATCAAGCCAACAGTCAGGAGCGACAGG
>NZ_JAWRWX010000056.1:0-358 GCF_046535335.1 Bacillus sp. SIMBA_026
TCTACCAGTACGGTCATGATCCTGTAAAGGGGGGTCAGGGCATATAATGATTGCCCCGACCCCTCCCGTCAGGGCCATGGTAGTGCTTCTGTCGATGCGATTCATGGCCCTGTAAAGGGGATGGGACACATAAGGGGGGGTCAGGGCAGATAGAGATGGCCCCGACCACCCCCGTCAGGGCCATGGTATAATTGATGGATGGTAATGCTTCTATCGATGCGATTCATGGTCCTGTAAGGGGGGTTGGGGCATATAAAGATGGCCCCGACCACCCCCGTCAGGGCCATGGTGAAGTTGATGGAATGAGGTCCTCTTGCCTCCCTTGTGGCCCCGCCGGAGAGTGAGCGGGCCTGCCGAG
>NZ_JAWRWX010000057.1:0-357 GCF_046535335.1 Bacillus sp. SIMBA_026
TGAAAAGAAAAATGCCCCGTCAACGACGGGGCAATTGAGGGGGTGCCGAACTGCTTAAGCAGCAGCAGGCTCTTGCAAGTGCTGGGCGACGAATGCCAAAACGCGCTCGCCGACAGGCGCGGTGATCCGCAACTCCCAGTACTCGTTGAATTGAAGAACGTCCAGCCCGGGGAAAGTCCTGCGCTGCTGCGCAACGAAGACTTCTCCATGATCGAACTGGCGCAGGCATCCCGCCAATGCGGGTTCGCCGGCAGCCCTCGCGTAGGCCGCGATGGCCAACAGGCTCGCGCGAACCTCCGCGTGCGCCTCGGGAGCAATGCGCCGTGAAGGACGTCCCGCATCGACAGGGACCGATGG
>NZ_JAWRWX010000058.1:0-355 GCF_046535335.1 Bacillus sp. SIMBA_026
GGGCGCCGCCACCGCGCGGATGACTCGTGTCATTGACGGGCCGCTTCGCGCCAGGGGAGGAATGGCAGTCAACGGTAGCACCAGAGTCAATGTGGCGAGCGGCATCAGCACGGTTGCGCACGCGATGGCCGCAAATCCGTACTTCGCATAGAGAATCGTGCCCAGCGGCGCGCCGAGGGCAAATGCCGCATACATTGCCATCCCGATCCATGCGATGACCTTGCCGGAGACGCCCGGAGACACGCGCGCCAGTCCCCAGCTCAATGCGCCGGTAATGATGAAGCTTTCCGCGGCACCCAGAAGCGCGCGACCCACGATCAGGATGGTGACCGACACCAGCGGGATTGATGCGACT
>NZ_JAWRWX010000059.1:0-355 GCF_046535335.1 Bacillus sp. SIMBA_026
GGCAAGACGTTGCGGAGCGACGAGTCAGAAGGTGGGCCCCAGTATTCCTTCTACTCACGCTTGACAGGCCAGCCTGTGACAGAAGTCAAGCTACCGGGTCCTTTGAGCCCCTTCATGCTGGCGCGCACGATCAACCACAACGGCGAGCAGTGGCGCTTTGATATGTTCGGTGGCAGCCATTTGAAGGTGCCGAGTATGCGTCCGCAAGCTATCCTGGCGGGTTCAAAGCGTGGATACGGCCGGCTTCCAGCGATTCGGTACTCGGACAGCGCGCCGACGAGCCCATTTATGAAGCTGGTCTCAAAGCTGGGGCCGCAGCGAGAGGATTGGTCGCGAATTCAGCGTTCTCTACTCG
>NZ_JAWRWX010000060.1:0-353 GCF_046535335.1 Bacillus sp. SIMBA_026
GTTGCGCGTGTTGTTCATTGGCTGGCGTCATGGTCCTTGATGTTCCTATGCATGAGGTCGCCGTTTGGCGGACACCAATGTCCTAAGGTCCCCAGCACTTAATCCTCGGATGGTGGACCAGGGCCTCCCCGTTGCGAGAGTGGAGGGCCCTGGTGGTTTACGTGATCCTCCGGGAAGGGATCAAGTCTGTCGCTCTCGCGCTGTAGTTCGTCGGTACAGACTAGCTCCTTAGTTTTTCTGGAGCTTGGAGTCCAGCGGGGCTAGGTTCCGCTAACTGCCCTCTGTCGTGCGACATGCTGAGAGCTTGGCAAGCAGGTAAAAAACGGGGGCTGGACGACAGGTGCGAATGGGAC
>NZ_JAWRWX010000061.1:0-352 GCF_046535335.1 Bacillus sp. SIMBA_026
GAGCGTGATCAGTTGCTGGCTCAGTGCTG
The DNA here is from genome assembly GCF_046535335.1 of Bacillus sp. SIMBA_026. Taxonomy (NCBI): domain Bacteria; kingdom Bacillati; phylum Bacillota; class Bacilli; order Caryophanales; family Bacillaceae; genus Bacillus; species Bacillus sp. SIMBA_026. The sequence goes on from NZ_JAWRWX010000061.1 coordinate 30, forward strand.
GCTGAGCGATATGCAGCACTTCGGCGGCTTGCGTCAGGCTGCCGATGTCCACGATTTTCACGAAGTATTTAAGACGCCGCAGGTTCACGGTATGGCAGCTCCGGAGCAGTGCAATGTCCGCAATGATAGGGCAACAACGCCATAACGGACAGACTTCCGCCCGTGCGGCGCAGCGCGCACGACCGATCGGAATACGCCTGCGTTCGCCGCTGCGCCCTCGCATGCGCGGCCCCGGCGCGTCATAAGTCAATGTTATTGCACCAGCGGAAAGTTATCTTGGCTCCAAAATTTTCGGGCGCGTAATGTGAGCGCCACGTACAACG
>NZ_JAWRWX010000062.1:0-352 GCF_046535335.1 Bacillus sp. SIMBA_026
CATTTCTTTTCTGATGCTGTTTTTCATACATTTGAAAAAACCCGCTTGACCGCTTCGACTTCCGCGCACCATTCGCCGGGAGGCTTTTTGATTTAACATCGGATGGTATATAATGAAACAAAAAACACACAAAGGGTGCGGCCATGAAGATTAATGTCATTATCGCCGATGATAATTCTTTCATCAGAGAAGGAATGAAAATCATTTTGCATACATATGAGGAATTTACTGTATCGGCAATGTTGGAAAACGGATTCGAGGCGGCAGAGTATTGTAAACACTATCCCGTCGATATCGCCTTGTTGGACGTCCGCATGCCGGTGATGAACGGCGTCGAAGCCGCAAAACGGAT
>NZ_JAWRWX010000063.1:0-351 GCF_046535335.1 Bacillus sp. SIMBA_026
CCGGACTTGAACCGGCACGGTAGTCACCTACCGCAGGATTTTAAGTCCTGTGTGTCTGCCAATTCCACCACCCCGGCGTGGATGGTATAGTTGGAGCGGAAGACGGGATTCGAACCCGCGACCCCCACCTTGGCAAGGTGGTGTTCTACCACTGAACTACTTCCGCATACAGGATCACTATCCTGTATAATGCGGGTGAAGGGACTTGAACCCCCACGTCATAAGACACTAGATCCTAAGTCTAGCGCGTCTGCCAATTCCGCCACACCCGCGTAACATGGTGAGCCATGAAGGACTCGAACCTTCGACCCTCTGATTAAAAGTCAGATGCTCTACCAACTGAGCTAATGG
>NZ_JAWRWX010000064.1:0-347 GCF_046535335.1 Bacillus sp. SIMBA_026
AGGGCGCACCACAGACAGCCGGGAGGTTCCAGGCCGAGGTGCGGATGTGGAAGGCTCCTCCCCCGGAAGTCAGTACCGAAGACTTCTATGAGACAAATCCGGAGAAACCGTACAAGCGCGGATTTTCCATCCAGTGCGTATCGCCGTTGCCCATTACCTGGGCGGAGCACGTGGCTGCGCAAGGCCATTGGGGAGCCACGCTTCGCCGATATATGAGCGACTACCCGCACTGGGCATGCCTGGGCGCACTGTGTGAGTTCCTCCCCCTCGAAGGGAACCGCGTCACGCTGGCGGACGAAACGGACCACAACGGCATACCCGTGGCCTCCTTCAGCTACAGCCAGTGC
>NZ_JAWRWX010000065.1:0-346 GCF_046535335.1 Bacillus sp. SIMBA_026
CCATTAGCTCAGTTGGTAGAGCATCTGACTTTTAATCAGAGGGTCGAAGGTTCGAGTCCTTCATGGCTCACCATGTTTTTCTTGCGGATGTGGCGGAATTGGCAGACGCGCTAGAATCAGGCTCTAGTGTCTTTACAGACGTGGGGGTTCAAGTCCCTTCATCCGCATTGCCAAACGCGGAAGTAGTTCAGTGGTAGAACATCACCTTGCCAAGGTGGGGGTCGCGGGTTCGAATCCCGTCTTCCGCTCCAACTATACTATACCATCCATGCCGGGGTGGTGGAATTGGCAGACACACAGGACTTAAAATCCTGCGGTAGGTGACTACCGTGCCGGTTCAAGTCCG
>NZ_JAWRWX010000066.1:0-344 GCF_046535335.1 Bacillus sp. SIMBA_026
GAAGTGCTGACACGGGCCGGGATCCTGGACATTGCAGATAGGAAAGTGGAGAAGTGCTCGGGAGGCCAGCAACAGCGCCTACGTTTTGCCATGGCCCTGGTCTCCGATCCGGGTTTGCTCATCCTGGATGAGCCGACCACTGGCATGGACGTCGCCGGACGCCGCGACTTCTGGGCGGCTATCAGGGCTGACGCCTCGCGGGGACGCACGGTCATCTTCGCCACCCACTACCTTGAGGAAGCCGATGCCTACGCGGACCGGATCGTGCTGGTCCGGCAAGGAAGCATCGTTGCCGACGGTACTGCCGCGCAGGTCAAGAACCTGGCATCCGGCAGGACCGTGCG
>NZ_JAWRWX010000067.1:0-342 GCF_046535335.1 Bacillus sp. SIMBA_026
CTTCCGTCCGTACATCTACGCGCTGCTGAAAGACGACTCTAAAATCGAAGAAGTTAAAAAAATCACCGCGGAACGTCACGGTAAAATCGTTCGTATCGTTGACGCGGAAAAAGTTGAAAAAAAATTCCTGGGTCGTCCGATCACCGTTTGGCGTCTGTACTTCGAACACCCGCAGGACGTTCCGACCATCCGTGAAAAAATCCGTGAACACTCTGCGGTTGTTGACATCTTCGAATACGACATCCCGTTCGCGAAACGTTACCTGATCGACAAAGGTCTGATCCCGATGGAAGGTGACGAAGAACTGAAACTGCTGGCGTTCGACATCGAAACCCTGTACAA
>NZ_JAWRWX010000068.1:0-342 GCF_046535335.1 Bacillus sp. SIMBA_026
GTGCAGAGCCCCGCTCGTCGCCCTTCATGGTGCGGGGCAGGCCTACAAAGATCTGCACCGCAGCCAATTCGGCGGCCTGCTTGACCAGGTAGCGCACGTCCGAATTTTTCTTGCTATCCCGCAAGACCGTTTTAAACGGGGTTGCCAAGATACCGTCCGGATCACATATCGCGACGCCTACCCTGACGGTCCCGACGTCTACCCCCACTTTGGTGCCGCGGGGGTAGGCGTCGCTGCTTTCGGCCGAATTCACCGTTAGCGCTTGGCTATCGCGTCGACCACTGCCGTGAGGGCCGCAGGGACCTTCCCGGCATCGGTGCCGCCGCCCTGTGCGACGTCGTC
>NZ_JAWRWX010000069.1:0-338 GCF_046535335.1 Bacillus sp. SIMBA_026
GAGCTGTGAAGCGACCTCCTCCTCTCTCGCCTCGCGCCCAGAGTTTTGAAAATACCCGTCCAGTTGAGCAAGCTTCTCTTCCGTATCACGGACACGGTCCCCGAGGTCGTCGTCCCCCTCCAATGTCGCCAACGCTCGGAGAAGAGCCTGCAACTTCCCTAGGAGCACGTACACGCGCCCCAGAGACTCCATCGGCAGCGACGCCTTCGGCTCTAGGCTAAGCCTGTGCATCCGCGCCGCATGGAGTACATCCTCCGCTTCGGCGAGGCGCTTCTCGAGGTCAACCAATTGCCTGTCAACAATCGGCCCTTCAAGGAGCGCAGCCGACAAACGCGTTA
>NZ_JAWRWX010000070.1:0-336 GCF_046535335.1 Bacillus sp. SIMBA_026
GTCGCCGTTCTGCGTACCTTTTGCCGGGTCATAACCGATCCACACTTCGCGCCAGCCAAACGGGCGCAGGGCCAGTGCATGAAAGTCGGTCCAGATTTCCCAACTGTCCACCATGCACGCTTGCAGCTCGCTGAGCGGGAACACGGACGCGAGATCGTCCACGAACTCGCACATCAGCAGGTTCTGGTATTCGTCCGGGCTGTACTCCATGCGTAGCTGGTCGAGGTCGAACAGGTTACAGCCGCCGCGCACCGCATCTTCCACGGTGACTATCTGGCGGTATTGCCCGTCTGTGCACAGCAGGCCGGGGGCCAGATTGCTGTGGGACAGGTCGAT
>NZ_JAWRWX010000071.1:0-329 GCF_046535335.1 Bacillus sp. SIMBA_026
CTGTGCGATGCTAAATCGGCTCCATATTGACGTTGCCTCGGTGGCCGGGGCGGTTGCTGCAGGACCGTCGAGCATTGGGGTGGCGCCGCCTGGGCTAGCCATTTCAATGGTCAGGGGAGGCTGGGCGTAACTGGTGTGCAGCCGTGCGATGTCTTGGATGTCCATGGCGTCTCGGGGGATAGTCTGTCAGGAATCGGCGTCCGGTTGCTTGCCGTCGCGCGCAAACCGGTCGTTGTCAGGGATACAGAGGCGATGGATAGCGCTGATATGACGGGCGGCACCGATCAATGCGTCATCCTTCTGCACGTCATCGATGGTGTGGGCCATAT
>NZ_JAWRWX010000072.1:0-329 GCF_046535335.1 Bacillus sp. SIMBA_026
TTCCCCTTCCTGCGATGCTTCATACGCAGTGGCAAGCGCAATCCAGCTGGTGGCTGGCCCCGGCTCGCCCACGATGTGATCGAAGGATCTCTCGATCGGTCTCACCTTAGTGTCGGTAGTGAACGCCGCCGTAATCGCACCGGACTCCGCTTCGCATCGGGTGAACCAGGCGTGAGTGATGTGATCGGGTGAGAGCTGCATCTGCGCGAGTTGCTTCAGGTCTGCGTCGCGCGTGCCGGCCGTGCTGATCATCGGACGCAAGACACGGCCCGGCCCCTCGTCGGCCGATTCCATCAGGAGTGCTGCGGCGCCCTCGCTGAAGGTATGCC
>NZ_JAWRWX010000073.1:0-328 GCF_046535335.1 Bacillus sp. SIMBA_026
CGTTTGGCAGGACATGGAATGTTCTCCGGTTGTCTGGGCGAGGGTCAGAAGCTGTACTTGGCGTTCAGGGCGATGTGGTCGCGATCGCTCTGGTTGTTGTACCGGGGGCTGCCCAGGTAGGCGTTGTAGACGGCCTCCAGGGAGAGGTTCCCGAGGTACTCCAGGGTGCCGCCCAGGGACAGCCGATTCCTGCCCTGGTTGTAGCTGCCCAGAGAGGAGTTGCCGTTAACCCCCTGGTTGAAGGACAGCGGAATGGTCAGGTCCCAGCCGGGCATGATCTCGATGTAGCGCGAACTGGCGCGCAAGGTGTAACCCCAGGCAGAACGGT
>NZ_JAWRWX010000074.1:0-320 GCF_046535335.1 Bacillus sp. SIMBA_026
TTCACTCTCTTCCCGACCGCTGCGGACTGCGTTGCTGTTGATGGCTTTTCTTCTGGGCGTGGGTGGGCTGGTGGCGGCGACCGGCCTCACCCAAACCACATCCAGCCAGGTAGCAGAACGCCTCGATCTCGCGGCGCTGGATGAGTTGAGGTTCACGGACAACCGGCTTCCGACCGGCAGAGTGCCTACCGATGCCGAGCAGGAAGCGACGTACAAGGCCGTGGGTGCACTGGCCGGCGTCGAGCGTGTTGGGCTGACCTCCATCATTGCGCCGGCCGATGCCCCCATAACCCGCGCATTTCCTTCCACGGCGTACTTCA
>NZ_JAWRWX010000075.1:0-316 GCF_046535335.1 Bacillus sp. SIMBA_026
CGAAACCATGTGGGTGGGGATTCAAACATGGTGGTGGCGAGGGCGCGCATATCCGATGGTGTTCCGGGCGGCAGATAGATGGCGTAACAATCGAGAAGGTTCGCATTCCTGAACTGCCCGACGATGCAACTGTTTTGTGGGCGGTATCTCACGTCTGGTACGTCTGGCCTGCCCCTTCATATCGTTCCTTTGCGTTGTCCGCGACAATACTGGCGCGGCGGGCAGTTCATGACCCGTTTGAATGCCGTGCTGAAGGGTTTCCCGGACTCGTACCCAGGCGCGGCCGGGTCTGGCAATCGACATCGGTCGGCTAGCT
>NZ_JAWRWX010000076.1:0-315 GCF_046535335.1 Bacillus sp. SIMBA_026
GCGATGGCAGGGTGCTGAGCGGTCCGCGGGCCGTCGACCGCGCGGGCTGGAAGTATTACCGAACGCCCGACGGCGAACTCGCCTCGATCGGGCTGGCGCCGGGAACTCCCGCCGTCACCTTCGACCGCACCCGCTTCCTCCGAGACCGCTCCGAAGCCGTCAACTTCGCTGGGATCATCCTGGCGGGAACGGCCAAGCGCCCCGCTCAGTTCGGCTGTTTCGGCCTCCACGAATGGGCGATGGTGTACCGGCAGGAGAAGTTCGAGTTACGCCACGAATACCTGGAGTTGCGGCTCGGCGCCGAGGGCACTGACG
>NZ_JAWRWX010000077.1:0-315 GCF_046535335.1 Bacillus sp. SIMBA_026
CGAACCGACGATCGCCAGATCGCAGCGGAATTGCGAACGACCGACGTCGATATCGACCTGGTGACCGCGTGCGCGCAGGGCTTCGGCCAGTGCATCGCGAATGGCGTCGGATGACGTCCGCCGCGTGAACGCATCGCGGGCGCCCTGATTCAGCGCGCCGAGCACCGCCTGCGCGCGGTCGAACTGACCTGTGGCGCTGGCCTGCGCAAATTGCAGGAATGCTCGCAACGCGGCCGCGCCGTCGTACAAGCGGCGTACCCCTGCCGTCACAGGCTGACCCCGAGGCGCTTGACGACGTCGAGCACAGTCTTGTTC
>NZ_JAWRWX010000078.1:0-311 GCF_046535335.1 Bacillus sp. SIMBA_026
TGGGCGATCATCGCCCCCATGGAGAACCCGAAGATATCCACCTTCTCGTAACCAAGTGCGTTGATGAAGGCCACGGCGTCGTCGGCCATGCTTTCAATGGATAGCGGGACGGTTCCCGTGGACGAGCCCACTCCCCTGTTGCTGAAGGTGATCACGTGGTGCTTCCCGGCGATGGGTCAATGACGCGAGGGTCCCAGTTGTCCATGTTCCCGGCCAGGTGGACCAGGAATATCACGGGCACCCCTCCCCTTGGCCCGAGCTCGCGGTAGGCGTAGGTGACGCCGCCGGAGGGGATGGTGTTGGTGGGTGCG
>NZ_JAWRWX010000079.1:0-310 GCF_046535335.1 Bacillus sp. SIMBA_026
GCCGGACCGTCTGCGCCAAGGTCCGCCGCCGTCCGCTCCAGCGATTGAAATGCCAGGGCCGCCCCACCCACATCCAAAGGCGCGCCGTGCTGAACCACGGGCACGCGCAGCTCGACGCGATCGACAAGGTCGAAAGAGCGGAAGAACGGCGATGCCAAGGCCATCGGGTGGACGGCCGAACAAATGTCATGGAGATGCCCGGGCTCGATCAATTCCGTGGTCCGGGTGCCTCCTCCGATGGTTGCTCCGGCCTCGTAGACATGCACGTCCAACCCTGCGCGTGCCATGACGAGCGCTGCGGCAAGCCCAT
>NZ_JAWRWX010000080.1:0-309 GCF_046535335.1 Bacillus sp. SIMBA_026
CGTGATTGTCGATATAGGCGCGAGCGCAATGCGTGTCAAAGATGGAGATGTCCGACAATGGTTCCGGCGACGGATTGCCATAGCGCCAAGGCAAGTCGGTGACGATCCCATCGATTACGGCCTCAAATATGGCCTGAGCCACATTGGCCGCATTGGGCTCGATATTCGCGTTCGGGAGAATCGGCTCCCGCCGGTCTCTAGCACGGCAAGCCTGCTTGAACACTCTCGAATAGCCCGACTTACCAGCGCCGTTCTCGCCGTAAATGATCGTCAAACCAGCTGTCGCAATGGGGAGGCGTCCGCCATGTG
>NZ_JAWRWX010000081.1:0-308 GCF_046535335.1 Bacillus sp. SIMBA_026
AGTTCAGCGAAAAGGTCGATCGTCACATCATAGCCAGAGATTTTGACTCGTTGGTAAAGTTAGTGGAAACTCTAACAGAGCAAAATTTTGAGTTTGAGCATCCGTTGTATGAAGCCCACTACTTTTATGCAGTAGCAAATTGCTACTCTGTTCTCTTTGAAGCTCGAACTGTAAAGTGGTACTCAGATGACTTGATGAAAGCGGTAATCTTTTACAGAAAGGCTTTACATAGTATTCCTGAAATTGATTTGAATGAGAGCGATAGAAATATTCATGAATATGAAAACCTCAGATCTATGGTGGTCACT
>NZ_JAWRWX010000082.1:0-306 GCF_046535335.1 Bacillus sp. SIMBA_026
GAAAGACAGTGGAATCCGGTGTGAGTGACGACACCAGAACCAGTACCAGTACCAGTAGTAAACCTAAAAACCTTTCCGTACCTGACGGTACGGACGCTGACGCGTCGCAGGGCCTGACTCCGCACGAAGCGATTTTCCAGATCGGGCTGCCGTGGCTCGTAAGCCATGCCGGGCCCGACGTCAAGGAAGCGAATCTCCGTTCGATGCTAGGTGGCGCTGAGAAGCATCTCGGCGAGGCTGGCGCCTGGTTGCTCGTGCAGGACTGCATGCGCGTCAAGCCCTTCGAGCCCGTGGCATGGGTTGCAG
>NZ_JAWRWX010000083.1:0-306 GCF_046535335.1 Bacillus sp. SIMBA_026
GCTGAAGGACCCCGCTTCAGTCGGCGTGCCAGAGATGGTGTTGCCATCCGCCTTCAGTCCTGCCGGCAGACCCTCGATCGCGTAGGTATAGGGTGCCGCACCGCCAGAGGCCGTAACTGTATGCGAACCATAGTCGAGGTTCTGTTTACCTGCGGGCAGGTCGGTGGTGTCGATCGTGATCGTTGGAGCGCTCTTGATCTCAAGCGTCTTCGTGAAGGGCTGCTCATAACCATCGCGATCCTTCACGTTGATCGTGATGGGGAAGGAGCCCGCTTCGGTCGGCGTGCCGGAGACGGTGTTGCCATC
>NZ_JAWRWX010000084.1:0-305 GCF_046535335.1 Bacillus sp. SIMBA_026
CATTATATTGCCGCTTGCTTTTATTTTCTTTAGGTATTGCCTTTCGAACATCTGTTTCACCCCAGTTTTCAGTGCCGATAATTGGGATATCCTCTCCAATAGAATCGGGGGCAGGACATGATTTCGACGTTCCAGTCACGTTTTTACTGGCATTCCTGTTCTTGCCCGAACAACTCTTTTCAGCTTGATTGCCATTTTCACTAACAATGTTGCTGTTTTCTCGAACAAGAAAGAAATTGCTAAATTTCGGGAGCAAATACTTTTTTATTTTTAACGCTAGAAACCGCTTTTCTGGCACAAGCCAG
>NZ_JAWRWX010000085.1:0-304 GCF_046535335.1 Bacillus sp. SIMBA_026
GTTTCGAAAACGCGTCATAGCGCGCGACGTGCGAACGCAACAGGGCTTCGTGAACCGCGTCGCTGGTCGGCCCCGCTTGTGCATCGCCGCACCCGTTATCGATCGAGTAGCAACTCGCGGACAGTTGGAGTCGCTGAACCGCCTGGCAAAACACCAGATAAGAAAAGCCGGGATGTTCGCTGAGTTCGACGAACACGCGAGGACCGATTGCGGCGGTAAGCCAGAAAGCAAATGGCGCGTGTTCGTGCCACGCGGACCCGGCGAAATAATCCGGGGTCCAAAACGACGCCGCGCTCAGGCAGCC
>NZ_JAWRWX010000086.1:0-301 GCF_046535335.1 Bacillus sp. SIMBA_026
CCCGGCCTCGGACGCGGCCTTCACTGAGCCGTGGAGTTCCCCGCTGCAGGCGACGTGGCCGAGGGCATCGATGTGTGTGCCGACGTGGGTGCCCATCGTGAGCCGGTCGCTGCAGACCGAGAGCCCGTCGTCGCGTACGTCTTCCACGTGTGTGGCAGTTCTTTCGAGGCTGAAGCCCGGGCTCCATCCGCTGCGCGGAACCGCGTCATCGAGCGGGCGGCCGAGTTCGATGATGCGGATACCTGCATCCACTGCGGCGAGAAGACTGTCCATCATTGGTGCTCTCTGTTGTTGTCTTTGG
>NZ_JAWRWX010000087.1:0-298 GCF_046535335.1 Bacillus sp. SIMBA_026
GCCCAACCCCAGAAAACTCAGCCCGCCCTGGGGCAGGCTTACCTGTTGCCCGAATGGCAGACTGACCGTCCCTTTCGCGTCGCTGTAAAGCTTGTAGGGCACGCGGCCCAGGCCGAACAAGACGGTCATGGCGCCATTGTTCGAACTGATGGCTGTCACCTTGAGCTGCGAATTGGTGCCCAGGTTGATAAGGGAAAAGAAATTGCACTGGAAGCTGGAATCGAATTGCCGGGAGTTCTTGCTTTTGTAGAGCTCGTAGGAATAGAACGAACCAAATTTGATTTCCGCCCCAGCCCCT
>NZ_JAWRWX010000088.1:0-297 GCF_046535335.1 Bacillus sp. SIMBA_026
GGCACAGCCATAGATCCATGCCGCAGTGAGGCGACCCGCGACGACCCGCGTGCGGATCTTTTCGGGTACCGTGAGCGCTGCCGCCCGGGCTCTCAGGCGTGCGGTCAGGGCGACACCCGGGGCCGCATAGGACTTCCCGTAAAGGGGGAGCAGGATCCCATCAAGCGCCATGCACTGTAATTCGACCCATGTAAAGATGGGGCTGGGGGAGTAGAGCTCGGCGATGACCGGCTCCAGCAGGTTTGGGGCGGCTACTGCGTGGACCATTCACTGATCATTCCGTGGAGCGGTCCAAGC
>NZ_JAWRWX010000089.1:0-297 GCF_046535335.1 Bacillus sp. SIMBA_026
GCGGTTTCCTGGCCATGCGTACTCCTTAGGTTGGGAAGTCCCAGACTAGCCTCCGCACTTAGCGCGTACCTCTAACTTGAAATGAGGGTGTGCCATTTTGATACCCCCTTATCTGCCCTCGGTGAGTATCCGGAGTGCTTCGTTGATGCGGTTCTTGTCGTACGCCCGCGGCGTGGCCTGTTGTCTGCAATGATCTGGGCTATCTCGTCTTGCTGGGCTGGTGAGAAGCGGTACAGGCGCCCAATACGGACGCACGGCCATGCGCCGTCCATGACTCTTCGCCGGACTGTGTCAGGC
>NZ_JAWRWX010000090.1:0-296 GCF_046535335.1 Bacillus sp. SIMBA_026
CTGACCATCGACTCCGGTAGCAACGCCACCGATCACATCACCAATGTCGGTACGCTGAACGTCACTGGCATCGAGACCGGCGCCACCGTACAGTACAGCGTCGACAACGGCGCGCATTGGAACACGAGCTTCAGCGCCGTCGAAGGACTGAACAACGTGCAGGTTCGGCAGATCGATGTTTCGGGCAACGCGTCTACCCCGACCTCATTCAGCTTTACGCTCGATACGTCGGCTGCCGCGCCCGGTATCGCGCTCACGAGCGACTCCGGCAGCAGCGCCACTGACCACATCACCAA
>NZ_JAWRWX010000091.1:0-295 GCF_046535335.1 Bacillus sp. SIMBA_026
GTTGAGGGGTTCGAATAGTCTGCGATGGAACTCGGCGTCGGCCATGACGAAGTTTTCCCCGGCACCCGCCAGCTCCTCCATCTGCTTGACCGACTCTTCAATGCTGGCCAGCTGTTCTTTGGTCATGACATCGATGGACGAGCCGATAAGTCCCGACTCAAGTGCTTGACGCACGTCAACCAGCTGCAACGCTTCGAGCCCCTGGTGACGAAGCGATAGTCTTCCCCGGAACGTGAGTCCGTCTGCGAGCGCGTCGAAGTTAGTGGGCGCCACGAACATGCCGAAACCGTGGCGG
>NZ_JAWRWX010000092.1:0-294 GCF_046535335.1 Bacillus sp. SIMBA_026
GCGATTTTATCGCTGTTCCAGTAGCCGTAAGCCGTGGTCGCCACACCCAGCAAGGCCATGATCCACAGCGGCGCGGCACTCCGCGTTCCGGCCCCGATGATGGCGCCCAGTCCCAGCAACACCGCCCATAGCACGCCAAAGAGTGCGGCGGTCTTGAGGCCGTTGTTGTGGTTTCGCACCGTGGTCATCGTCCCTTTCATCAGTTCGCATGTGGATTGGTTGTCAGGTGGATTAGCTAATGACCTTAACGACGACGGCGGCCGTACTGTTCCTACGGCGTCGGGTGTTTGGCAT
>NZ_JAWRWX010000093.1:0-294 GCF_046535335.1 Bacillus sp. SIMBA_026
GCCGCATACGCGCGCCCGCTATCTCCTCAGAATCGCCGATGCCGTCGAGCAGCACGCTGACGAGCTCGCCGTACTCGAAAGCCTCGACATGGGGGCGCCGGTCGCGTTTTCCGCAGGTCGCGTCGCATCGACGGCCGAGCTCTTCCGCTACTACGCAGGGTGGGTCACGAAGATCCACGGAACGACCAACCCGACCGACGATGCCAAGTTCATCTACATGTTGCGCGAGCCGATGGGCGTGTGCGCGCTGATCAACGCATGGAATGTCCCGCTGGTCATGGCTGCTTCCAAGCT
>NZ_JAWRWX010000094.1:0-293 GCF_046535335.1 Bacillus sp. SIMBA_026
CTGAGTGCTGTAGCTAAAGGTGAAAAAAACGAGACGATTCGCCTCGCCTCTGAGTTATCGTTAAAGCAAAACCAATGGCAATTTAACTCGCTTAATTTAGATTATCTGCAACTAAATGCAGACACTGTTGAATTTTCTGTTGCCGGCCAGTCAATGGCGATAAACAAACTCACTTCAAAATTTGCAGGCACAGTTACGACCACGGCGACCAAACTCCATAGTACCGCACCAACCCGCGTTGAACTTAATGTTTTAGACAGCCAGGCCTCAGCTATTCTGAATTTCAATAGCAT
>NZ_JAWRWX010000095.1:0-292 GCF_046535335.1 Bacillus sp. SIMBA_026
GAGGATTAGCTCAGCTGGGAGAGCATCTGCCTTACAAGCAGAGGGTCGGCGGTTCGAGCCCGTCATCCTCCACCATTCCTATCATACATAAGTTGGCGTATTAAGCCGGTGTAGCTCAATTGGTAGAGCAACTGACTTGTAATCAGTAGGTTGGGGGTTCAAGTCCTCTTGCCGGCACCACCTTTATATGTTATACTATATAAGTATCTTGTAATAAGAGCCATTAGCTCAGTTGGTAGAGCATCTGACTTTTAATCAGAGGGTCGAAGGTTCGAGTCCTTCATGGCTCACC
>NZ_JAWRWX010000096.1:0-290 GCF_046535335.1 Bacillus sp. SIMBA_026
TTCCCCGTTGCCGTGGGCGTCATGCCTTCAAGATTGGCCCAGAGGACCGCGCCAGTACTTTCAATACCTGATGCAGCAGCCCTGAAGTAGTCCCCGGTCGGGGCCACGTACTTGCTTTTCCATGAACCATCTCCAACCACGGCTGCTGCGTACGAGTCCACCGGGGCGCTGGCTTCACTGGGCAGATAAGCTCCGCCTTTACCTGTGCCCATCCCATCTTGAATCGCTATGTTCACAACAAGCCCACTGGATGTCCCGGCTATTTTTTCGATACCCCTCCGGACCGTGTC
>NZ_JAWRWX010000097.1:0-288 GCF_046535335.1 Bacillus sp. SIMBA_026
GCCCCAGGCGCCCAGCACACACTCAGGTCGCCAACGATCGGCAGTTCGGCCGCCAAACCAAGCATGTCAACGACGTCGTCATCGACCCGGGTCACCGGCGTATTCCAAGCCAACTTCGACGGCCCTAACCCCACGGCGCGATCGTCAGCCCGCCGCTTAAAACGCGAAACCCCGCGCGAATGCGTCGGGGCTTCGGTCTATGCGGGAGACGTTTCCGCGTCCTGCGATCATCACAGTAGCAATCGTTGGTGGTCGAGGCACGGACCAGCGCTGACTGACGGAACGGTC
>NZ_JAWRWX010000098.1:0-287 GCF_046535335.1 Bacillus sp. SIMBA_026
GGGCAGGGAAGACCACAACGTTTGTTGATTCGAAAGACATTTGTGTTTCGCCATGTCAAGAAATGGTGCGAACCGGTACGCGTTCCATTACTTCGAAAGACGAAAAACGAAGAAGTTCTACCACGTGCATTTATGCCCCGAGCGCCCATGTGTAGCCTCGAGTAATCCACCAGCACAGTCCCTCCACAGGAAGCCTCCATGAGCCTCAACGAGCTACGTACGCTGGGACGCACTGGCGCCCTGATCAGTCCCCTCACCCTGGGCACCCTGAATTTCGGTAGTGGTGC
>NZ_JAWRWX010000099.1:0-286 GCF_046535335.1 Bacillus sp. SIMBA_026
CCCATGGTGTGACGGGCGGTGTGTACAAGGCCCGGGAACGTATTCACCGCGGCGTGCTGATCCGCGATTACTAGCGATTCCAACTTCATGCACCCGAGTTGCAGAGTGCAATCCGAACTGAGACGGCTTTTGGGGATTGGCTCCATCTTGCGACTTCGCGTCCCACTGTCACCGCCATTGTAGCACGTGTGTAGCCCAACCCATAAGGGCCATGAGGACTTGACGTCATCCCCGCCTTCCTCCGGCTTGTCACCGGCAGTTCCACCAGAGTGCCCAACTGAATGAT
>NZ_JAWRWX010000100.1:0-286 GCF_046535335.1 Bacillus sp. SIMBA_026
GGGTTAGGCCACCGGCTTCGGGTGTTACCAACTTTCGTGACTTGACGGGCGGGGTGTACAAGGCCCGGGAACGTATTCACCGCAGCGTTGCTGATCTGCGATTACTAGCGACTCCGACTTCATGGGGTCGAGTTGCAGACCCCAATCCGAACTGAGACCGGCTTTTTGGGATTAGCTCCACCTCACAGTATCGCAACCCTTTGTACCGGCCATTGTAGCATGCGTGAAGCCCAAGACATAAGGGGCATGATGATTTGACGTCGTCCCCACCTTCCTCCGAGTTGAC
>NZ_JAWRWX010000101.1:0-286 GCF_046535335.1 Bacillus sp. SIMBA_026
ATCGCGTAGATCACTTCGAGCTGGTCGGCGGTCAGGCGTTGGCTGCCGGGCAGCGCCGCCAGGCCGTCATACAGTTGCTGCCCGACGGGGCTGCGCACATTCGCGGATGAAGATTGGGACATGGTGTGGGTTCCGATGTTGCGCTCGTCAAACCATGGCGCGCTTGCCGATATTGGCGGTGCCCTGGCTCATGCTGTCGGCGGCGGCGTTGATCATCTTGCTGACCAGCTGCATGGACTCGTCCATCGCCTGCATCACGGTCTTGATCTGTTCGCGGTCTTCTTCC
>NZ_JAWRWX010000102.1:0-285 GCF_046535335.1 Bacillus sp. SIMBA_026
TCTGGAGGCCAAGATGGAAGAGATGGAGCAACAGGACCTTGCCGCTTGGCGCCGCATGGGCGACGCGGGGCGGGCCAAGATGGCATCGAGCTTCGACGAGCGGTATGTCATCGCACATTATCGGAAGGTCATCCGCGCACTGGTTTAGCGGGCGGCGGCGCAGCGGAGAAGGCGCGCCCTGTGCAGCAGACTTGCTTCATGCATGAAGCGAATTTCGCGGCGCGTCCATTATGTTAAAATTTCATATTATCGGGAAGCCCACGTCGGCGATTGCTATGACATTTG
>NZ_JAWRWX010000103.1:0-285 GCF_046535335.1 Bacillus sp. SIMBA_026
GTAGGAACCCCGTCTGCGTCGCACACCACTTCCGCCGCCTGCCCGAACTCATGGCGGCCTCGGATTCCGGCGATCTCCAAGGCCTTGCTGTTGGCCAAGGCCGAATGGGCATCGAACAAGCGGATCAGTGCCGGCCGATCACCGGTGATGTCATCGAGGGAGTCCCGGTGCAAAGGGACTGTGCCGAAAGCGTTCGGGTTCAGGCCCCACGCACGTATCCAGCCGCCGTCGCCCGCTGGTTCCTGGCGCAGCAGCGCCCGCACCTCCTCCAGCGTGGTGGCACCG
>NZ_JAWRWX010000104.1:0-283 GCF_046535335.1 Bacillus sp. SIMBA_026
TTCCTGGAGGACATGGCAAAGGTTACTGCTGCCGAGCTTTCCGGTGAGGGGAACGCTCTTTCCTGCGGGGTCACTGTCATCCGTCAAAAGCGGCCCGTGGCGGTGGCCGCCAGCGACGCGGAGGCGCGGAATCTCGATGACCTGCAGAACAGTTTCGGGGACGGGCCGTGCCTGTCCGCGCTGAGGACAGCCACGGTCGTTCACGTTCCGGACGTGTACGGTGAGGACCGCTGGCCCCGGTACATGCGTGCTGCCGCCAACGCCGGAGTCGGCTCGATCCTGG
>NZ_JAWRWX010000105.1:0-279 GCF_046535335.1 Bacillus sp. SIMBA_026
CACCGCCGAGAATGGCACGGCCGAGTATTACATCGAAACCATCACCAGGATGTACACGTCGCTGGCCGGGCTCTACAAGCGTGACCCCGACAGCGGGTATGTATACGTGCGTGACTCCTTCAGCCCCGAAGACTTCGGCCAACGGGGCTTGGAACAGGGCGACCGCTGGCACGACCTGGTCGAAAATGTCATTCGCAGAGGCCAGGACGCCGGCGTACTCCGCCCGTCGCCGCCGCGCCTTACTGCACTGAACATCCACGCGATCTACGTTCATGAAGT
>NZ_JAWRWX010000106.1:0-279 GCF_046535335.1 Bacillus sp. SIMBA_026
GGCATTCAACACTTTATGGCCTCAATGGAGCTCATTCTTCTGGCCTTATTGGTTGCCGTTGTTTTTGGTTTACCATTGGGGGTATTTGCTGCCTCCAGATTCCGGCAGCGTTCCGACCAGACCGTAATAAGTCTGGCTATGGTTGGTTACTCAATCCCGGTTTTCTGGCTAGCTCAGTTAATGATATTACTATTCGCCATAAAGCTTGGCTGGTTCCCTATTACAGGTCAGATAAATCCGTTATATGGGGTAGAACCACAAACCGGTTCAATTCTCATC
>NZ_JAWRWX010000107.1:0-279 GCF_046535335.1 Bacillus sp. SIMBA_026
GGCGATCAGGGAGACCATGAGGCCGTATTCAACCATGGTGGCGCCCTTCTCCTCGGAGGTGAGGCGGGACTTGACGCCGGCGATGAACGAGGTGACGGAAAGCATAAGAGCAGACATTGGAAACCCTTCCCAGAGAAATATTTAGAATTAGCGATTTGAAGTTCAAGCAAATTGTCGGAATTTGCATGACTCTCGAATTTCACCTTGAGCCTTTTTGGCGGTTCGAATTCGATGAGATAAGAATTCCCCATTGGAAGCTGGCTGGACAATGCGTAGCCG
>NZ_JAWRWX010000108.1:0-279 GCF_046535335.1 Bacillus sp. SIMBA_026
GCGGCTGACCCGAATATCGACGCACAGAGGTCTGGAGGAGGCCCACAAAAGGCACGTCCCCATCGGGATATTGGATGGTCCCGTCCTGAAGCGGAGGTCGTCTACAAACCCAACCGTGGACGTTCATTTCCCGGCGGCGAGAAAGTCGATCAGGCTGAAAGGTGCGCTTGCGCCCAGGCAGAGATCCAGGACACGATGCGCGTCCGCGGCCGCGGCCTCGCTGCGCGAGAACATCGCCGCCTCGTAGGCCGCCAGCGCACCCTCCATGTCACCATCATG
>NZ_JAWRWX010000109.1:0-279 GCF_046535335.1 Bacillus sp. SIMBA_026
GTTGCTCATTCAGTTCGCGGATCTAACGGGGCGAGTGGGCCTCACAATCGCTGGTCCATACCATGACCGCGGTGGCCTTCGTTTGGCCTTCGTCGATCGACCTCACCCCTGACTTTATCCCTGTGATCGTGCTGCTCGATGACGCGATCTGGTGCACCCGGCATCCTGACCGCGCTCAAACTCGTGCCGCTTGGAATCGTGGCTGAACATCGCGCTGCAGTGCGCTGACCACCGAACGCCTCGTCAGCCGTGGCACGGCGGTGGTGATCGGCCTGAGAT
>NZ_JAWRWX010000110.1:0-278 GCF_046535335.1 Bacillus sp. SIMBA_026
GATGAGCGCATCCGTGCCTGGTCTGTTCAACGCCGTCTACGGGATCGTGCCGGCGATGGCGGTCGTCAACTTCGTTGTGATCCTCTCGCCCGGCAAGCATGCGCGTGCCGCGTGGGGAGACTATCGCCGGCAGCGCATCGCTAAGCCGGCGTTCGCGCGCCACACGATCCCGGCACGCGCATGCGTGCTGCCGGCCGGCGCCGATGCGCTGGCCGACACGCGCATCGCGGCGCGCGAATCATGAACGGCGACCGGCTCCGTGCATTCGTCGCGCTGAT
>NZ_JAWRWX010000111.1:0-278 GCF_046535335.1 Bacillus sp. SIMBA_026
GCCGCAACCTCTCAAGGCACGGTTTTTCTTGGTCGCGTCCGAAGATAGTCCCGTGCGTCCAGCCGGTCAGGACCTTCATCAGAGGAGAGGTTGCCGTGCTCCCGTGTCGAACCCGATCGGCGGCAACGCGGGTCGCCCGGTTCAGTCCGATTGTTTCGGTCGCCACACGCCGAAGCGGTTCCCCTGCGGGTCCAGGATGTGCGCGAACTCGATGGTGCCGTTGTCGACGAATGGGACGGCGATGCTCGCACCGAGCGATTCGGCTTGGGTGATCGCAG
>NZ_JAWRWX010000112.1:0-278 GCF_046535335.1 Bacillus sp. SIMBA_026
GCTCGGCTCGGTTTCGCAAACGGGGCATTCGAGGATAGTCCGGACGAGCGCGCCGCCGTGGCCGCGGAGTTTTACCCCAATGCATCCGGTCAACCGGCGGTCGAGAGCAGCGATTCAGGCACGCAGGCGACGCTGCGTGACAAGCTGGAGCACAAGGCGGTGCTCCTGGGCGGGAAAGCCGCATGACCGGCGCCCGTCGATGGCCGATCGTCCTGGCGACCATGGCCACGACCACCGCGCTCTGCCTATCCGTGTTGGCCGGGTGGCAGCGTGGCGGC
>NZ_JAWRWX010000113.1:0-278 GCF_046535335.1 Bacillus sp. SIMBA_026
CCCGCAGTACGGGCAGTACGTGACCAAGGCGCGCCGCACCGAAGCCAAGGCCGCCCTGGCGCGCGTGCAGGGCGCCCAGGAGAGGTATTTCACGGTGAACAACAAGTATTCGTCGAACCCTGCCGATCTCAAGGTGCTGGCATGCGCCGCCCAGACCACGGGGTCCGGGGATACCTGCGACCAAGGCAGCCATGTGATCACCATCGCCGTGACCGGCGGCGGCGACGCCACCGGCTACACCCTCACCGCCACGCCCAAGCTGGCCGATGCGCTGTGTG
>NZ_JAWRWX010000114.1:0-278 GCF_046535335.1 Bacillus sp. SIMBA_026
GCCCCGCCCGCTCGGTCGAGGAGCGCTTGTCCAGGAGCTGCTACAGCGTGGAAGACGTGCGAAAGCTCGCCGTCAAGCGGCTGCCTAAGAGCATCTTCGAATACATCGAAGGCGGCGGCGAGGACGAGGTTTCACTCCGCCGCAACCGCTCCTCCTACAACGACTGGTCCTTCCTGCCCAAGTGGGGCTCCGTGGACAACCTCGACCTCAGCACCACCATCCTCGGCGGCCCCTCGGCCATGCCGGTGACTCTCTCGCCCACAGGCGGCACCCGGCTG
>NZ_JAWRWX010000115.1:0-278 GCF_046535335.1 Bacillus sp. SIMBA_026
GGTATTTTTTGTTTGCGTAAGCTATAACAATAACATTTGATAATTTAGAAAATATGTGTTGAAAGCATTTTTTATAAACTTCGTAGTCAGAATCTTTTATACCTTCCCTATGTTTACCATGAGCAACGTTATTTCTGGCAGTTAATAACTTGTTAAGGTCGTCTTTGATATCATCAAAATCCTCAAAATTGAGTCCAACTTGATAAAGTAATTTTTTTAGTACATCAGGCCCAATATTTGACTCGGTGTTAATGTATTTTTTTGGAATTCTGACGCTT
>NZ_JAWRWX010000116.1:0-278 GCF_046535335.1 Bacillus sp. SIMBA_026
TAACTTACATTCGTGTAGTTAGAACGGCTGTCCATGCTGTGACTGGCCGGGCCGGAAGATATCCCCCAAAAGGTATGAATTTTTCCACATCTGTGGATAACTTTGTCCCATCGTCCTTGCATTCTGTGGACAACTTCAGGGCTCACAGGGGCTTGTGGGGAAAAGTCATCCAAGCGGCCGCGGTACGGCTTTAATCAACAGGCTTATCAACAGTGTTAATAACTTACACACGTGTAGTTTCCTTGCCGCGTGGGCGCTCATGACGCCGTGATTGCCGG
>NZ_JAWRWX010000117.1:0-277 GCF_046535335.1 Bacillus sp. SIMBA_026
CTTGCGCTTGCTTTGACTGTCCTCGCTCTCCAGAAATTGTTCGTAAATGGCCGATAGTGTTTCAGTCTGAAGACTGCTCAGATCAAAGTAGAAGAAACTGAGCTGGATCGCGTCATCGGTCAGCGTGTCTCCGAGCTTGATGCAATCTCGCAGTAGCTGAATATCAGCATTCCCAAATGCATGCCGCTCTTCCTTCGCCGCTGGAAAAATCGTGCCGTTGAGCAGTTCATCTAACGCATCGAAAACACGCCATACTTTCGTGGCGGTCAGGCACGGA
>NZ_JAWRWX010000118.1:0-277 GCF_046535335.1 Bacillus sp. SIMBA_026
TCTATAACAGGACTTCCGGGGCGAACTCGGTGGCGCTCGAAACGAAGCTCGCAGCCATGGAGGGCGCCGAAGCCGCCGCCGTCTTCGCCACAGGTGTGGCGGCACTGCACGGAATCTTCTTCAGCCTCCTCAAGGTCGGCGACCACGTCGTGGTTTCCAATGTCACCTACGAAGCCGTCTACCGCCTATTCGGTGAGCTCCTCCCCGAGAAATACGGCATCGAAGTCACCTTCGTGGACGTGGCAGACCTTGAAGCTGTCCAGGCCGCTGTGCGCCC
>NZ_JAWRWX010000119.1:0-277 GCF_046535335.1 Bacillus sp. SIMBA_026
AACTTATGTCGGTTTGGACGTATCGAGGCTCTCGTGACGGCGTGGAGCCGCCTCATCGACCAGACCGCCGCGCTCGACCGGCTGGTTCTGGCGGCGGCGCGGAAGTCGAAGGTGGTGCGCCGGCTTATGGGCGTGCCCGGAGCCGGGACGCTGACCGCCTTGGCCTTCGTCAGCGCCATCGGTGACCCCAGCCGCTTCCGCCGTTCATCGAGTGTGGGCGCCTACTTCGGGCTGACACCCCGGCGCTTCCAATCCGGCGAAGTCGACCGCTCCGGAC
>NZ_JAWRWX010000120.1:0-277 GCF_046535335.1 Bacillus sp. SIMBA_026
CCGTCGTGGACCAAGCCATCGCGATCGGAGCCAAGGCTGTGTGGCTGCAACTCGGCGTTGTTGACGAGGCGGCCACCCTGCGCGCCAAAGAAGCAGTCGAACGAGGAGATCGCCCGACGCCGATCAGCGAAGCGGCCGTAATTGCCCGAATTCTTGATGTCCCTCTGGCCGCTTTGGTCGTGGCGGACGAACTTTCAGAAGGCGTGGCGCGGCTCGCAGCGTTGCGCGCCCAACTCTCTAACCTTGCCGACCGGGACGACGAACTCCTGAAAGAGAT
>NZ_JAWRWX010000121.1:0-277 GCF_046535335.1 Bacillus sp. SIMBA_026
GTTGAGAATCACATCCCGCAGGAGGGCCAACGGCCCGGATGGACTGCTCGCCGCCGCAGCCACCAAGGGACCGACGGCGAAAATCGCCGTGACGAGAGAGAGCAGATTCCGGACCTCCCGGCCAGTGGAACGCCGCAACTGAAGACTCCCCCGGCTGCTCTGGGTCCATAGCCCGGCAATTAGGCCTATAAGGGCGCCAATAAGACCCATGACCGTCTCCGCATGGCCAACATAGAGGACCAAGAGAATGGACAGGGCCAGGACCGCGGTACGCAAG
>NZ_JAWRWX010000122.1:0-277 GCF_046535335.1 Bacillus sp. SIMBA_026
TTTTGGAGAGATGTTCAACCCGGGACGGTAGACGGTTCGTCGCTTGAGTGATAATCCCAGTTTGGCCGGGAAAATCGCCCGCTTTGGTTCCACCGTGTTACCGCCATGTAAAACATGGGATTTCAGATTTTTGAAGGTCACCTTCCTGGGTTCTGCTTTCGCGGGCCCGCTCGTAGCGGGCTATGTGCACTTCCGGGTTTTGGTGAGAAAACGTCAGTTGTCTGACCATGCCCCCTAAGGGGTGCCGTCGTATCTGCAGGTCTCAGTCCGTTTCCGG
>NZ_JAWRWX010000123.1:0-277 GCF_046535335.1 Bacillus sp. SIMBA_026
GAATTCAGCGGCTTGGGCACCCGTCTTACCTGCCCTCGAACTGGGGAACTCGCTTCTCCCGGAAGGCGGACAGTCCCTCGACGCGGTCGAACGAATAGCTGTGCGCAGCAGACAGAGCACGCTCATAGCGGAGACCAGTCGACACAGGGTGGTCGAGTGAGTCGTTCAGCGCCTGTTTCATCCGCGCGAGCACCAGCGGACTCTTCGAAGAAATCGACTCGGCGAGGCGCTCCACCGACCCCGCGAGTTCGCTATCTGCGACGACCTCGTTCACGAG
>NZ_JAWRWX010000124.1:0-277 GCF_046535335.1 Bacillus sp. SIMBA_026
GCCATTGAACTTGACCAGGCCTGCAGGAAGGGTCGTGTCTTCCTGGGGATCAATAATCCACAGCGGCGCCACGACGGAGGCGTCCCTATCCATCGGGTCTCCGAGTTTCACCTGACCGAATGCCATATAGTCCTTATGCCCGTCCACAAGGATGACCACTTGGATCTGCTGGCCGGAGTTGATGAGCCCGGATGATGAAGCAGCCGCCGTCGCTGTATAAACCAGCTGCTGGACCGCGCGCTGGGCCATTCCGGGATCGAGGTTCGAGTTGAATGCG
>NZ_JAWRWX010000125.1:0-276 GCF_046535335.1 Bacillus sp. SIMBA_026
TCCAGTTGCCGTGCCCGTTCCCCGCTGCTGGCAACGGTGGCTGCGGTGCGTTGCCGCATCAGCGTGATGCCGCAATATATTTCCCCTGCCGAGCCGCTGAAGATGGCCGCGGAGTGCCTTGCGAGTTCTTCAAGGAACTCGGTGACGTCGTCGGTGTCCAAGAGCAGGCTTTGGATATCGGCCACCATTGATGCCGGTTCGGCGAGCTGTGGTTCTTCCATCTCGATCTCCGCTCCTGGATACGGTGCCTTTTGAGCCTCACCCCGCATCCCCGTT
>NZ_JAWRWX010000126.1:0-276 GCF_046535335.1 Bacillus sp. SIMBA_026
CAGCAGGCCGACGGTCCGCTCCGGGGCGCTCGCCAGGATGGAGCGCAGGTTCTCCGGTGTGGAGGTCCAGCGTTGCAGGGCCAGGGCGGCGTCCATGGGAGTGCTGGCGGGATGGATGCCGGCGCCGCTTTGATGGAGTTCAGCCACCAACTGCACCACCCGCTGGGCGAAAGCGGGTTGAAGCCGAACCAGTTCCGTATAGCTCCTGCCCAAACCAGCAGGGTAGATGCCGATGACGTCCTTGAGGCTTCCCACTGGAAGGTAGAAGCGCTGCCG
>NZ_JAWRWX010000127.1:0-276 GCF_046535335.1 Bacillus sp. SIMBA_026
GTTCAGCTTGTCACTGTCCGGTTCCGGGTCACCGATATGGCCCGGAGCGTTGGCCGCGAGGACCCGCTGCACGAAAGCGCTGTATTCCTCCATGAAGTGGCGCAGCAGACCTGCGGTGGCCTCGTCCTTTACTGAACCGTCGTCGTCGTAGGCATCCGCGACAAAGCGGATGTAGGCCTCGGGGGCATTCAGCTGCGGTGCGTCAAGGAAGCTTAAAACGCTTCGCATGGACGACTGCATGACCGCCGTGCCAATACCGCCAGGCGATGCGCCGAT
>NZ_JAWRWX010000128.1:0-276 GCF_046535335.1 Bacillus sp. SIMBA_026
GGCCTCGGCGCAGAGCGTCAACGGTCATGTCACAGTCATGCGTGTCCACCGTGAGGAAGCCCAGACCGATATCGTCGACTTCGTGGAAGACCTCGGCTACTTCCCGCAGCAGGCGGCGCTTCTCGATCGTTGCACGCTGAACCTGGGCGGTGGAACGGTGTTCGTCGGCGTGGTGGGTTCCGGTAAGACGACATCGGCCCAGGCGGTGATGCAGCGGCTGCCGGGCTGGATGAACAAGATGACCGTGGAAGATCCGGTCGAACTCATCGCGCCGGG
>NZ_JAWRWX010000129.1:0-276 GCF_046535335.1 Bacillus sp. SIMBA_026
GCCCCTCAGGAGGGGCTTTCGACGGATATGGACGGTGTTGCTTGGATTGGTCAGCGGTGATGCGCTCCTCCTCTCCGGGCTACATGGCCCATGCCGTTTCGGTAGCAAGACTTTAATACGATCAGGGGAAATTATTCAACCCCGGGCACCGCCGGAAACGCCACGGGAAACTAAAGCGAAAGTAGTAATTCGAGGTGGTGGCAATGCCGTCCGGGGGCCCGTAGAGTGGTTACTGCAGGACCGCGAAAGCGCCTGCTCAAAGGCTGCTCCGGAGTG
>NZ_JAWRWX010000130.1:0-276 GCF_046535335.1 Bacillus sp. SIMBA_026
GTTGGCATTTCTCCGACCCGCAGGGCTTTCTACAGACTCTGTACGAACGGCTCGCGGCGCAAGGGCTGACGTTGGAGCGTTCAACAGTGACCGCGGTGCAACCGTCGGATGACGGCGTGACGGTGACGCTCGACGGTGTCGCAAGACGTTTTGGGCATGTGGTGATCGCTACCGGTGCACGATCCGCGAAGTTCGCCAAACAATGCGGGGATTCTGTGCCGCTCGATACCGAACGGGGCTATCACGTGCGCTATCCGGGCGCGCAGCAAATGATTT
>NZ_JAWRWX010000131.1:0-276 GCF_046535335.1 Bacillus sp. SIMBA_026
GGCCTGGCCGTCGCCGTCGAATGGCTGGTTTCCAATTTCGTCTCGCGCTATGGCATCGACACCGAGGCCCACGTCGACATCGGCGCGGCGGAACCGTCCAAGCAGGTAGCGACCACGCTATTCCGGGTGGTGCAGGAAGCCCTGACCAACATCGCCAAGCACGCTCAGGCGACCGAGGTACGCATCCATCTGTCCTGCACCGCCACCTGCTGTTCGCTGACGGTGCAGGACAATGGCGTGGGTGCCGCGGCCGCCAGCCTGGCCAGGAAGTTGCCG
>NZ_JAWRWX010000132.1:0-276 GCF_046535335.1 Bacillus sp. SIMBA_026
GCTCGGCGCGGTCGCGGGCGGTGCCACGGTCTAGCAGGTTTTCCCGCTCGCCGAAGCCGGCAGCGGGCTGGCTCGACGCGCTGGCCGTGTCGTCGCGTGCGGCCGATACAACGCTCATGCACACAGTCTCAATATGTTGTCTTTGACCGACCGGGGGCAACTTCGCGCCCAATGAGCCCCTCTCCCTGCCTTCTGTAGCTTTCATTTGTATTGTTGTTTTAAGGATTCTTAATGAATCACGGAAGTGACGGTGCTGAATCAAGATTCGAACGCTCT
>NZ_JAWRWX010000133.1:0-276 GCF_046535335.1 Bacillus sp. SIMBA_026
CGCATTTGCCCCTCCGCGGTGGCCACAAGGAAGTAGTCCGACGAGCATCGACAGCGAGATGTCGGGAACCGTACTTCGTCTCGCGAACTGGTTCAAGGACTACACCACGGCGGAACTTTTCGCGATACTCGGCCTACATTGATATGCAATTCTTCATTTCACAGCTGATTCTTTGGCCAAAAAACCAGCGCTTCAAGATTCAAACGCTTGAATTTTCGGAAGATAAGGTCAACGTCATACACGGTCGCAGCCGCACAGGTAAGTCGTCCATCATTG
>NZ_JAWRWX010000134.1:0-275 GCF_046535335.1 Bacillus sp. SIMBA_026
CCCCGCAAAACGGGTTGATGCTTACATATGACATGCTATTGAATGTTTGTGGACACGTTCTGGATGAGGCCGCTGTCCGTGCGGCGGAGAGTCCAGCGCGTCGGGAAAAAGAAAAGCGGAACAGGGATAGGAATCTTATTTATTCCTTCACAACGGCGGTTGGTCCTCCTGTGGTGAATAGAATATTGGAAAGGTACAAAGCCTTATCAAGGGTCGCTCCAGCGTAATAAGCAGCCTGAGTTGGAAATTAATTATCCTTCGCCGGCGACTTTGGG
>NZ_JAWRWX010000135.1:0-275 GCF_046535335.1 Bacillus sp. SIMBA_026
AGGTTAGGTTGTGCGATGATGCGTGTTCGGTGTCGGCAGCCTGAGTGAACAGACTAACCGACATGAGTAGGGCGCTGCTTATAATGCCGCGAATATTCATAATGCTGCCTTATATGATAGAGATAACACTGAGCTATCCGTTCTTCTGTAGGCCTGGGAAAAATTTTATTCCAGAGCCGTATTCTTTAAACGCTTAAAGATTCTGGTTGTCATGCGATCCAACTGAGGATGGTATTAAAATCTTACCTCGATCTAATCTAATTATACGATTTGCT
>NZ_JAWRWX010000136.1:0-275 GCF_046535335.1 Bacillus sp. SIMBA_026
CGCGCCGCCTACGTTGACGGAATCACAGGCACGGCCACTTTCGCGCTGCGGCGGGAAGCCTTCCTGGAAGAGGCCCAAGCGTGCGGGCTTGCAGTTGATGCGGCCCACGTCATCAGCACAGCGATCGACGTCGGTGCTGCCGCCGCTGCCTTTGCCCAAGCGTGGCAGGGCTGGAAGCGTGAGGGGGTGACCGCCGTCGTATGTGGCACGGACACGCACGCCTACGGGGTGCTGCAGGAAGCGCGCGTGGAAGGTGTGCGCATTCCCGAAGAGTT
>NZ_JAWRWX010000137.1:0-275 GCF_046535335.1 Bacillus sp. SIMBA_026
GGTCCGGCGGAGCTTACCGGCTTTGCCGGTCAGCGGAGTGAGGCTCGACGACTGGCCGCCAGGGCAGGAGCCGAAGGGGGCCATGCCCTGACCCCTAATGCTGATATTGATGTTGATGTTTAGTCAGAAAAGGCAGCAACCGCACCAGAAACGGCACAACCGGTGCCATCCTGCTGACAGCCGTCAGACACAGAGGATCACTGTCAGGCTACAGGTTACGCGGAGGGGGTGAGCCGGTGCGTCAGCACCGGCTTTATCCGGGCCCGCAGGGGCCC
>NZ_JAWRWX010000138.1:0-275 GCF_046535335.1 Bacillus sp. SIMBA_026
CCCGGCGATGCTGTCCTGGAGTGCACGTATTTGGGCCCGGTCCTGGTGACCGACGCCGAGGCCGTCATAGCGATCACCGGCGCCCCCGTGGAGGTCAAAGTCAACGGAGAGGCCAAGCCCCAGTGGACGCGGCTTCACCTGGCTGCCGGCGACGAACTCAGCTTCGGAGTGATCCAGGGCGGCACCCGGTACTACATCGCCGTCCAGGGCGGGATCGACGTTCCTGAAGTCCTGGGTAGCCGCTCAACGTACACCTTGGGCGGTATCGGCGGGCT
>NZ_JAWRWX010000139.1:0-275 GCF_046535335.1 Bacillus sp. SIMBA_026
GGCATAGTAACCAGCCGGCTCAACATTGAGCCACATCAAAGAGCCCCGCATTTCCCTCAAGGAAAATGCGGGGCTCTTTTGTTGGAACGTTGAAACCTATCCGTTCTGGGGACGGGAAGGCAACGGTTCCGGACGGACGCGACGGTATCCCTCACGGACCGGAGGACGATCGGTAGGCAATTCCTGGACCATTTCCTTCAGTGCGCCTATGCCGTATTCAAGCTGGGGATCAGTCCCTGCGGCGTAAGCGTGTGGCGGGAAAAGTACCTCAATGT
>NZ_JAWRWX010000140.1:0-275 GCF_046535335.1 Bacillus sp. SIMBA_026
TAGCTATTTGCGTCAGGCTCAAGTGCTGTCCATCTGCAACAATAATAAAATCATTGAAACGTCGAACTTGAACAATCTGGGCGCCTGTTTCAACCACATGGGTGAGCTGGGAGAGGCCGACTCCTGCCTTCAACTGGCGCTGGAGAAGATCGAAAACCTGTTAGACCAACCTCAAACCGACCCCGATCTTGCCAAGCTGAAGTCCATACAAGCCAATGCTTTGAGCAACCTGTCCATAAACAAGAAAAAACTCTTCTTGCAAAGCGGTAGGAGTG
>NZ_JAWRWX010000141.1:0-274 GCF_046535335.1 Bacillus sp. SIMBA_026
CCGGAGCTCGAACAAGAGCACGGAATCGTGGTCACGGCTCCTGTGTGGCACCGGGCAAACATCATGCCCCGGCAACAAGATCTGAACAGGGCGGCGGATGTCCTCTCCGCGGGCGAACGGATAGCCCTCTTCGTGGGACAAGGCGCCCGCAACGCGCAAGCGGAAGTTATCGCATTAGCGGAAAAACTCGACGCCGGAATCACCACGAGCCTGCTCGGCAAGCCTTACGTCGACGAGACTCTCCCGCTGGCCACCGGCACCATGGGACACCTGG
>NZ_JAWRWX010000142.1:0-274 GCF_046535335.1 Bacillus sp. SIMBA_026
GATCGATGAGCCCCGATGTGCAGCATGCCGCACCTGGCCAGAAGTCCGGGCCCGGGCTGGGCGATGGCGTGACGTTTACGACGACACCTTTTGCTGAGGAGACGGAATTTACCGGCCCGATTGGCGTGAAGCTCTGGGTCAGTTCCTCGACCGCGGACATGGATATCTTTGCGGCGCTAAGACTGATCGATCCGCAGGGCAGGGACGTCACTTTCATCGGCAACAGCGATCCGAACGTGCCGCTCGATCTGGGGTATCTCCGGGTATCGCACCG
>NZ_JAWRWX010000143.1:0-274 GCF_046535335.1 Bacillus sp. SIMBA_026
GGGACCTGCTTGCCGACTTCGACGCCGAACTTGAGAACGAAATAGCCCTCGAAAAGTCCTGGAATGTGGCTCCTACCGATGCCGTTCCGATCGTGTTGGAGAGGTTGATTGACCACGATGTTAAACGGCAGCTGCATGTCGCGAAGTGGGGGTTGGTGCCCTCGTGGGCCAAGGATCCCAAGGGGGGTGCGCGCTTGATCAATGCCCGCAGCGAAACCCTTCTGGAGAAGCCTTCCTTCAAGAAGGCCGCTGTTGCCCGTCGCTGCGCGGTTCC
>NZ_JAWRWX010000144.1:0-273 GCF_046535335.1 Bacillus sp. SIMBA_026
ATTGTATTTTTATCTGAGAAATGCGGATTATGTCGTAGCAAAGTTCCACAGTTAGAGTTTTTGTTACCTGCAGTCAAAAAAGTCGACGTTTCTCTTTGGATCAATTTAATTGACAATGTTTCTGCGAAAGACAGCTTCCTTTCTGAAAGTCCCCTTATCAACAAAGCTATTTCAATAGATAAAGAAATAATTAGGACACTAAATCCAAGAACGGCATCGCCATTCTATTTACTTATCGATCATAAAAAAGAACTTCAGGCTAGCGGAATGATT
>NZ_JAWRWX010000145.1:0-273 GCF_046535335.1 Bacillus sp. SIMBA_026
TCGTCGACCAGCACGGATGCAGTGAACGGCTCGCAGCTGTATGCGACGAACTCCAACGTGTCGAATCTGGCGGGCGACGTGACGAACCTGGCAGGCGATGTGACGAGCATCGACGGCCGCGTGACGAACATCGCGAACGAGATCAACAACGGTTCGATCGGTCTGGTGCAGCAAGACGCGACGACGCACAACATCACGGTCGCGAAGGACACGGACGGTACGGTCGTGGACTTCACGGGCACGGCGGGCACGCGTGTTCTGACGGGCGTGAGC
>NZ_JAWRWX010000146.1:0-273 GCF_046535335.1 Bacillus sp. SIMBA_026
GGGGAATGGATGATCACCTTCTCGGCAGGCAAGCCCGTACGCTTGACGATATCGGCCTGGAACATCTCGGGCGCCTGATTGGGTATCCACAGTTCGAGCGAGCCGTCCGCGTTGAATCGCGCGAGCGCCGACGGCGGTTCCAGTTGCGCATGATTCAGATACTGGCTGTGATAGGTCGCGTTGACGACCTTCTTCGCACGCTTGAATGCAGCATTCGCGTCTCCAACAACCTCGGCGTCGTCGCCGACGCCCGGCTCATTGGCGAGGCGCTGT
>NZ_JAWRWX010000147.1:0-273 GCF_046535335.1 Bacillus sp. SIMBA_026
GGTTTGCAGCCGCTTGACGTTGAAGAGTGCGCCGAGGTTGTCCAGGTCTTCATCTTCGGCATACGCAAGCATGACGGCGCGAGCCGCTTGGTTGACCCGCTGGCGAACCAGCATTTCCCGATAGGCGGCGACTTCCAGCACTTTATAGATGGGGTCGGATTCTGCGGGTACGTCAAATTCAGGGTAGCGGCCAACTAGGTCAGTTAGCAGCGCTGACAAGATCTCTTCGTAGTCGATGGCTTCGACCACGTTGGGCACGGGCAGTTGGGAAAG
>NZ_JAWRWX010000148.1:0-273 GCF_046535335.1 Bacillus sp. SIMBA_026
GGCGCTGCGACTCCAGGGCCGGCGGCCCGAAGAGTTCCGCAACGCCCTCGAGGCACAAATAAGTTCGACGGCGGTAACAGTTGCCAAGGCTTCGGCAGTGGACTGCAGCTGGGCCGAGGCCACGCTTGCGAAGCTTGCATCTTCCTCCGCACCCAATGACAACACGACGGTTTGCAAGCTCACCGGTTGGGCGTTCGCGCGAATCCGCCCCACCGCTGCAGCAGCCACGTATTCCAGCATCATCACCCCGGACTGGCCCGTTGCATCTTCGGC
>NZ_JAWRWX010000149.1:0-273 GCF_046535335.1 Bacillus sp. SIMBA_026
CACGGCGACGCCCACTTCAACCCCAAGCACGTCCACCCCAACCCCAACGCCGAGCACCGCAACGCCTGCTCCCAGCACCATGGCGGCAGTTGCAGTGACCACCAAGCAGCCGTCCGCGCAGGCGCCGGCTCCCACCGTATCGGGGCAATTGGCCAGTACAGGCGCTCAGGGACCCGGTGTTCTCCTCGTCGCGGCAGGCCTCCTCGCCGTCGGATCGCTCCTGGCATATGCAGGTGCGCGCCGGGCCCGGCGGCGCTCGCACTAGGAGCCCGT
>NZ_JAWRWX010000150.1:0-273 GCF_046535335.1 Bacillus sp. SIMBA_026
CCGTTGATATCCAGGACGGGCTGCAGGCGCACTGGCTGCCGGGCAGGGGCTGCCGGAACGTGGGCGGCGTGGGGCTGTGCAGGGGCGGCCGCATCCGACGTCGACTTCTCAGTCTTGGACGTAATCTCAAAATGTCCGGCCCGTTCCTGCTCATTGCGCCGGAAGGAGATTCGGACAGGTCCCTGAAGAATGTAGCCCTGGCTGCGCACGTGTTCGATGACTACGTCGCACAGTTCCTCCGCAAGGGGCGTTCCCCATTCCTGGGCCCTGGTG
>NZ_JAWRWX010000151.1:0-273 GCF_046535335.1 Bacillus sp. SIMBA_026
GGGTACACCGCCAATCATTGTGGGTCGTGAGCGCATTGTGGGTGGTGAGCGTCGTTGCCTGTTACGAAAACTATCAGGATCGTGCGTGGCGATGCCATCGGGCATTCACAACCCGTAGCAAGCGTGCGGCGCAGGCGGCCCCGGGTCTGGGAAGATCAAGATATGCCAGTAGCTTTCGTCTGCCGCACCCGCTCCTCCATGTCGCCGCAAGAGCTCTTTGATCTCTCCCGCAACATCGACGCCCATGTCGGGTCCATGACGCGGAGCCGGGAG
>NZ_JAWRWX010000152.1:0-273 GCF_046535335.1 Bacillus sp. SIMBA_026
GTGTCATCTGCCCCGCGCCAAAGGACGAGCGCGGATATACGCGCGCCAATCCCCGGCAGTTCGCGGCGGAGATGAAGCGATTGATGGACGCGCCCGAGGAGTTGTCAGAAGTTGGCCGCCTTGCGCGCGAACGATGGATGCAGCAGTTCACATGGGCCCGCATCGCGGACCGCTACGAGTCCATCTTGCGTGGATCTGAAGCCGTGTATCGGGCGGATGACTCTGTTGAGCGGTCTGTGACGTAGAGAACGCGGTTGTCCTGGTGAAAATAGC
>NZ_JAWRWX010000153.1:0-273 GCF_046535335.1 Bacillus sp. SIMBA_026
CTAGGCCAGCTGGTGCAGGCCATTGAGCTGTCGCGCAGAACCCTCTCCACCATCAAGACGAACCTCTTCTGGGCGTTTTTCTATAACGCAATCGGGATCCCGGTGGCGGCATTCGGATTGCTGAATCCCATGATCGCGGGCGCAGCCATAGCAGCGAGTTCGGTGCTCGTCGTCGCGAATTCGATTCGACTGCGCGCCTTCGGGAAGTAGGGCCCCAACCGGCAGGCGAACCGGTCAGGAGCCTTAAGCCGTCCCGAATCGGACGGCTGCCCG
>NZ_JAWRWX010000154.1:0-273 GCF_046535335.1 Bacillus sp. SIMBA_026
GACAGCGAAAAAAGCGATTGAAAGTGGCAAGTTGGGAGAGATTGTTGAAGTGGAAAGCCATTTTGACTATTACCGCCCGGTGGCAGAAACCAAACCTGGGCTGCCGCAGGATGGCGCGTTTTATGGCCTTGGTGTGCATACGATGGACCAGATTATTTCTCTGTTCGGTCGCCCGGATCACGTCGCTTATGACATCCGCAGCCTGCGTAATAAAGCCAATCCTGACGACACCTTTGAAGCGCAACTGTTTTATGGCGACCTGAAAGCCATCGT
>NZ_JAWRWX010000155.1:0-272 GCF_046535335.1 Bacillus sp. SIMBA_026
GTATCAACCTCGAGGCGTGGTCGAATATCGGTCCGATGGACGATGCGCTGTTTATCGACTTCGTCGACCTGGAATGGTGTGTTCGCGCACGCAAGCATGGATACGCCGTCCTTGGCGCGCCGGCACTGCGGCTCGCCCATTCGCTGGGCGGAGAGCCGGTGCGAGTGTTCGGACGCGCCTATCCCGGTCACGGTGCCGTGCGCCATTATTATCAGTTTCGCAATGCCATCGCGTTGATGAAGCGTGGCTACATGCCGTGGAGCTGGAAGTCC
>NZ_JAWRWX010000156.1:0-272 GCF_046535335.1 Bacillus sp. SIMBA_026
CGGTCAGTCGCGCATCCGCACGGTGCGGGTGGAGAAGAACCAGGGCTACGGCTTTGGCATTCTGAGCGGGCTTCGAGCCGCGGAAGGCCGCATCCTCGCCTGGACCCACGCCGACATGCAGACGGACCCGGCCGACGCTCTGAAGGGCTTGGCCCTGTTTGAGCAGGCGGCCGATCCCGAACGGCTGTTTGTAAAGGGAAAGCGCCATGGCCGTCCCCTGGGCGACGTGGCCTTCACGGTTGGCATGTCGGCGTTCGAAACACTCCTGCTCG
>NZ_JAWRWX010000157.1:0-272 GCF_046535335.1 Bacillus sp. SIMBA_026
GTACGGGATTGGCGCACAAACGCGCGTATTCGACTACGTCAATCAGCGCCTCGAACAACTCAACTCGCAAGGAAACTGAGAATTCATGTTCCGATTTTCCTGGCCGCGCATCGCGGTGAGCATCGCAGGCTTTCTGTTTGCATCGAACGCTTTTCCTTCGACTACAGCTATTGTTGTGGAGAACGTTGGCACATTCGAGTATTCAGCCGCAGGGAAAGGACTCGCTATCACTTTTGATAGTGCAGCCACCCACAAGCGCTTGAACTATCGTG
>NZ_JAWRWX010000158.1:0-272 GCF_046535335.1 Bacillus sp. SIMBA_026
GGACGACGATTCGATAGGTGCCAGGTTGGTCGAAAGCCAGTTCAGCGACGGGCTCGTCGCAGGGGTAGTCGACGCCACCGATGTTGATGGTGCTGGGCACCGGCAAGCCGGACAGCGTTCCGCCATCGAGGACCGCCGGGTTCTGCGGCCGCGGCGTCAGGACGCCCTGTTTCACATAATGCGTGTCGGGATCGCTGCGGCCGTCGACCCATTGCTGTTGGTTGTGCTGGCCGGTGGCGACGATGCAGTCGTGCGGCCCGCTCATCACACCG
>NZ_JAWRWX010000159.1:0-272 GCF_046535335.1 Bacillus sp. SIMBA_026
GGACCAATCCCGCCTCGCGCAGTTCAGTCCTTAGATCGCTTTCGGTCAAAAGATGTGTCGTCACCGAATACTCCGCGATTGCCTGCCCGTCATCTGATCGTTCGATCAACGTCGAGGAGAACGTTCCGCGGACGGCGTCGAACCTCTCCTCGATTGCCAGGTTCGGCGAAATTTCATGCACGTATCTGTTCTGTCCGCCTAAATCGGGAATGCGCAACGAGAGCAAGAGCTCGCCCCCTGGGTTTAACCATTGGCGGATGTCGGCAAGGAGC
>NZ_JAWRWX010000160.1:0-272 GCF_046535335.1 Bacillus sp. SIMBA_026
GTAAGTAGAGTCGGCGAGCAGGGAGATAATGACAGTCAGCCAGAAAAGATTTCAGAAGTCGGGGTCATTTTTTCCTTACTACTGAGCGCAGTGATTTGCACCATAGGTCTGTTTGTCGCTTCGCTATTCCCATTTTCTGGTATGTTCATTATTGCGATAACGCTGTTGTCACTGATAGTTGCTAACTTTATGCCCGCTATAGTCACAAGAAAAATTCAGTTTGATTACCATTTGGGAACCATTTTTATGTACGTGTTTTTCGCTACCATAGG
>NZ_JAWRWX010000161.1:0-272 GCF_046535335.1 Bacillus sp. SIMBA_026
ACCAATAAGCTCGGCGGGGTCGGGCCTCCACCATGTCACACCTGGCCGCATTTCCGGCGGCGAATGCCGATTCTCTTGCCCCGCTACATCACTGATCATGCGGTCGACTGCGGCTTTCGCCCAATCGGTTTCACCGTCAGCCATTGTCTTTGCCTCTTTCGGACACGGAAGCGCTAACTACCTCCAATCCTCGGAGGTAGTTTTGAAAAGTCGATTCGCGGATCTTATGAAGTTCCACAAGGTCGCCGGGCTGCGCAGCTAGGTGCGGCTTT
>NZ_JAWRWX010000162.1:0-272 GCF_046535335.1 Bacillus sp. SIMBA_026
GGGTCCTGATTCTTGGCGAAACCCTGGTAGTTGCCGCGTTGATTGCCTCCCTCATCGCCCAAAAAGGTATCGGCATCTTTACGTTCGCAGGGTTCACGGCGGGAAGCATAGTAGGCCCGGGCCTGGGCATCTCGCTGCTGTTTGCCTTCGCCTGCTTCACCAGTTTTGAAGCCACGGTGGTGTTCGCCGAGGAGGCAAAGAATCCGCGTCGCACCATCCCGCGCGCCGCCTATCTGGTCATTGCGTTTGTGGGCGTCTTCTACGCGGTGTCC
>NZ_JAWRWX010000163.1:0-271 GCF_046535335.1 Bacillus sp. SIMBA_026
GAATGAGCCTGAACAGTTACGTGCTTGCTGCCCGGCTTGAACAGGTGGCTGTCGCTGCATCGGAGAGGCTTGTTGCCATGAGCGATGGCCGGTACACGTTGCAGCATACAGACGCGCGCGCCGCCCGCAACCAAAAGTCCGGCCTCGGGCTTGAAGTGGTGGATGAATGGACAGGACAGCAAAGGGACACGGCCACGTTGTCCGGTGGTGAATCCTTTATGGCCTCGTTGGCGTTGGCGCTTGGGCTGGCGGACGTAGTGCAACAAGAAGG
>NZ_JAWRWX010000164.1:0-271 GCF_046535335.1 Bacillus sp. SIMBA_026
TTGCCAGTCGTATGCTCTTGAATGATCGCGTGTGAAATGTCGACAACCGATGCATCGCGAAATACACGCCAGGTTACCCGTCGATCAAGCAATGAAAGCGCGTCGGTGCACACGAATTCGTAAAGCACGAAACTGCCATCGGCGGCCAATTGACGCGCTTCGCAAACGATTGCACAAATGGTTCGTTCAGTACCTGCGACGTCGCCTACCTGGAACGCCACGGGCGCACCGATGAATGCCTTCAGTGGCATTGAAATATCGCTGGATAGCG
>NZ_JAWRWX010000165.1:0-271 GCF_046535335.1 Bacillus sp. SIMBA_026
GCGGTCCATCTGCCACCGGCCAAGCAGCACGCATCCCGTGGCGAAGACGGCAGCCAAGACGAAGTACCCCAGCCACTTGCTGGAGAAAAGGAAACGGTACATTCAGCCGGCCTCGTTCGATGGTGCATCAACAACTTTAAAAGGCTGGGTTTCTTTCCAGAGTTCCCGTGTCTTCAGGTATTCCTCCAGCCATTCCCGGTGCTCTTCGCAAGCCAACCAGACCTTACGGCGTTCCGGAGTGTGGATGCGGGGATTATTCCACAGCAACTGC
>NZ_JAWRWX010000166.1:0-271 GCF_046535335.1 Bacillus sp. SIMBA_026
GTCCGCAGAGACGCTGATCCACGATCTTTCGATGGAGGGGCATGCAGAGTTCCCCACATGGAAAACCTGGTTGCGAAAGGCCGGTGTGTCCGGCGTCGGCGCCCTGCGGGGTATGAAAATCAACAACTCAGCAGCGGTATTGCAAGCTGCGGCGGAAGGCCATGGAATTGCACTGGCCCGCCGCGTGATGGCCAGGGACGATCTGGCCGCGGGCAGGCTGGTGCGGCTCTTTCCGGAGATCACATTGGCCTCGCAGCTCGCGTACTACGTG
>NZ_JAWRWX010000167.1:0-271 GCF_046535335.1 Bacillus sp. SIMBA_026
TGCCGAAGGCGCCAACCCCACCTTGGGGTTGGTGGGGCAACGAACCATTTCCCCAACGTTCGTTTTCACAACGTACTTTGACTACGCCATGAGCGAGGCAGAGGTCCAGGACATGATCCAACAGATTGTCCGCATTCATCCATGGGAAGTTCCGGTTATCGAAATTTCCGGACCCATCAGCGTCTCCACCGGCGTTGAGGCACCGGCTGTCGACATGCCGGCTGTCGAAAGCCGGGTGGCCTGATGCAGGGCACGTCTCCCCGGTTGTGGG
>NZ_JAWRWX010000168.1:0-271 GCF_046535335.1 Bacillus sp. SIMBA_026
CTGCAATTCGCGGGCCGCCGCCGACAGCGAACCGGTGCGCGCCAGCACGGTGAAGCAATACAGGTCTTGCCAATCGAACATCGGGTTGTTTTCGAACGGATAAGGTGAATTATTGGGGAATTTTCTAACCTTTCTGGCCCTTTTACCATGCGGTCAGTCCAGATTCTTCCCCGACTTCTCACAGCCGGTGCTTGCCCACCGCGACCCGACTGACAACCTCAGGATCTTCTCAGCCATGAAAGCCCTCTTCATCGAAAGCTACGGCGGCCCC
>NZ_JAWRWX010000169.1:0-271 GCF_046535335.1 Bacillus sp. SIMBA_026
TTTCGGGCATGTTTCGCTCTCTCAAACAAAGGACACGACAACCAGCGTATCGAGCGCAACGCGTTGTCAAGTCTCAGGCAGGAGATTACGAAACGCACGACGGTTGCAGCGGGCAGAAAGCTACGTTTTTTGGGGTAGCTTTTACCGGGCGCTGCGAAAAGCTGATTGCTTGTGTGCGTGTTATCGGGGCGAAGAAGTACGACATTTAGGTATTTACCCCTACGTTACGGGGTCCATTTTCAGAAACTGAAAGACAGAATTAAACAGCGCT
>NZ_JAWRWX010000170.1:0-271 GCF_046535335.1 Bacillus sp. SIMBA_026
GCATTGCCGAAACCGCCGGGGTGGATATCATTACCGGGGCTCGCGTGCACTCAGCGCAGCGGCTCGGGAGCGGCTGGCAAGTGGGTGCAGGAACGGAGGGGTTCCAATCCGGCGTCGTGGTTAACGCAGCCGGTGCGTGGGCCGATGAGCTCGCCGTCATCAGCGGCGTGGAGAAGCTTGGACTTCAGCCCTACCGGCGCACGGCGGCGATCGTCAATGTTGAGAGCCCGTTGCCGCCCGAGACCCCCATGGTCTGCGCCGCCGATGAATC
>NZ_JAWRWX010000171.1:0-270 GCF_046535335.1 Bacillus sp. SIMBA_026
GTCGAAAAAGCTCAGAGTCTAAGACGTTCGAAGCTGCGCGCACCGCGCTACTATCGTCAGACACAATGGAGAATGCGCAGATCGCGCCGCGGCCGAACTTGTGTAGGGGGAGCGCCGCGAGCCTAGGTGTCTCGGCACCGCGTCGTACTGCGTCAGAGCGGGATTTCGCTTCTTCTAGGATGTGTTGTATTAAAGCGCCCGTGTGCTCGTCATGGTCCATAGTTGATAGTTCCAAAGAAATGATCCGGTGATCGACAACTAGTCGTCACC
>NZ_JAWRWX010000172.1:0-270 GCF_046535335.1 Bacillus sp. SIMBA_026
CGCCAAGCGCTTCGCACGCCGCAAGCAAAAGACCAAGCCCTGACCGCAGCACTCAGCCGGCGTTTACCATTTGGCATACTATCGTATGCAAAAAACCGCGCCATGGGGCACTGACACTGCCTCAATACTGCGCGATCACAAACAAAGCTCCGCACGACGGTAAATGGCTCTCAAATGATCGCCTCATATATGGGGGTGAATTCACTCATACTGGCGCGCTTAGTCCTTTTTGGCATGATGTCATAAAATCTCCATCATGCTATCCTCCTT
>NZ_JAWRWX010000173.1:0-270 GCF_046535335.1 Bacillus sp. SIMBA_026
GCGCGGCCCTGCCCACAGGCGCCAGCGGCGCTTGAGGGCTCGACGGGCCCGCGACGGCTGCGGGTTTGCTGGTCATGCGGGGCTGTGCCGCTGGAGGCGTAGTGCCGCCAACCGCTGCCGGGCGCGTCTGCGTGCTGGGGTTTACCGGAAGGGTAGGCATGGCCGGAACCGTCGCAGGGTGCACCGTCGGCGCTGGCTCAGTGCTGATCTTGGGCTCGTCGTTCAAGGGCAGTGCAGGCATTTCCGACGTGGAATGCGGCACCAGACGGC
>NZ_JAWRWX010000174.1:0-270 GCF_046535335.1 Bacillus sp. SIMBA_026
TGTGGTGAACGGGTCGCAGCAAGGTCTCGACCTGTGCGTGCGGTTGCTGCTCAATCCCGGGGAGCCGGCGGTCATCGAGAGCCCGTGCTATGCGGCGGCGCGCGACGTGCTCCTGGCGATGGGAGCCCAACTGATCCCTCGGGCGGTGGATCTGGAAGGCATGCGCACGGAGCGGCTTCCGCCCGTTTTTTAATGCTACGGCGCCCCCCGAGATCTACACCCACGATTCGCGCTCCGGAGTGCTGCTCACGTGGCGCAACCTGCGCCAGC
>NZ_JAWRWX010000175.1:0-270 GCF_046535335.1 Bacillus sp. SIMBA_026
GGCAAGCGAGGGAAAGAGTGTGCCCGCTGCGCTTCGGTTGCGACTGCTGGAACAGAGGCAAGCGAAGCACGCTGAGGAGTTCAGAGCGCGTGCAGGCCATGACGGGCGATTGGATTTGATCGACGGCCGGACGCAGCAATAGGTGGAACGGGCAGGCTGGTCAGTGTGATGACTCGGCATGGTGAGAATCGGTAATTTAACGACTTAATAAATAAGGAGTACGTATGAGAAGTGATTTGAGAATAGTTCAGGACGGCTGCTTGACGAATG
>NZ_JAWRWX010000176.1:0-270 GCF_046535335.1 Bacillus sp. SIMBA_026
CTTCTGTTGTGGCCGGCTTTGGTCATGCTTTTGACAGGATATCATTATCAGAAAAACGCCGTTCATTTTTTAAAAGATAAAAATGGAAATATTCCTGTATGGAAAAAGATTTTCTATGCTCCTTACCAGTTAATCTATTACATATGTTGGAAATGGTTGAGGAAAAATAAAGCACCGATAGAAATCATGCAAAAAATTTATATTTCCTCAAGACTGTCTACTGCAGATGTACAACAGATAGAGATTAATGAAAATACTTTTGTGTATGAT
>NZ_JAWRWX010000177.1:0-270 GCF_046535335.1 Bacillus sp. SIMBA_026
CTACGGTTGTGCGGGATCAAGCAATGGCGGCAGCCTATGCTTGGGCTGGTATCTCTCCGACTGGCGAGGGGGCTACTCCGTTTCCCTGGAATAATTTCAATCTTCCGCGAGGCATGTCACGTAACGACAAGGCCTATGGAGATTTTATGCGGCGGTATTACCCACCGAGTTATGGATACGGAACTCCGGATGGGGCGGAGGTTGTCGAGCACCCATTTGGACACCCAGACCTTCCCGGCCCGGAACACCACGCTTGCCCGCATTTTCATG
>NZ_JAWRWX010000178.1:0-270 GCF_046535335.1 Bacillus sp. SIMBA_026
CGAACCTGCAAACAGCTTGATGGCCGTCGCCAGGACGGTCGCTGCCAGCGGTTTGGCAAGAAGAAGTGCGACGACGATTTCGCACCACCGCCCAGACCACGCTTTGGACTTCTCCCACGGCAACATCATGAGGGCGACCGGTGCTAGTGCAGCGAGGACTGCGAGGGCGAAGGTCCGGAAAATCATGGAGCACATAAGGATGAACGCCAAAATCCAGACCACAACGACCGCCATGGCCGTAACGATCGCCCCAGCGACCGCTCCCCCTTG
>NZ_JAWRWX010000179.1:0-270 GCF_046535335.1 Bacillus sp. SIMBA_026
TAATGTGCTCCCCCACTCAATTTCACGTGAAGTGTCAACAAAATGAGATGACGGATCTGCGGGTGACGTGGCGCAGATCTGCTGGAATCGTAAGTTTTACGACGGCTGCTTGCCGGCCCGACAGTTGTCGACCCATTCCCACGCCATATCGTAGGTCACAACGGCATCCGCCCCTCGTTCTCTCTTGAAGTGGTTCAGCCAGCTTGTAGTACAGGCGTTGTCCTCGGTTGGCCACTCGCTACGATTCTCGGTACGAGCAGATGAGGAAGC
>NZ_JAWRWX010000180.1:0-270 GCF_046535335.1 Bacillus sp. SIMBA_026
GGGCCTTACGGTACAGCTCCAGCGTGGAGCCCTCCACGCCTTCCTGCGTGGAAACAGCGTAATCGGCGAACCATGCAGGCTGGGGCAGGTGAGCGGAGCCCGCACCGAATCCGAAGGACGAACCATCCGGTGTCCAAGGCAGCGGAACACGGCACCCGTCACGGCCGATTTCCACGCCCTTGTTCCTGAAGAAGGACGGGTCCTGGCGCTCTGAGTCAGGAATTTCCGCCACTTCACGCAAGCCGAGCTCCTCGCCTTGGTAAAGGTACG
>NZ_JAWRWX010000181.1:0-270 GCF_046535335.1 Bacillus sp. SIMBA_026
GTCAACGGCCTTGGATTCGTGAACCTCAGGCGCTGATCTACGACTAGTTCACAGTTCCCTATCGGATCCGTTATGCAGTCAGCGGTTCCGACGGACTGGGACCAAGACGCGCTTCAGAGTTGCGCACCTTCACGCTTTTTCCAAGTGGGGCCAGCGTGGAGTCACTCCGCAGGCGAATCGCCCAGCACTTCCTCGGAGTAGGGTGCGTGGGGACCCGCGAGGTCGTTTATCAACTCATTCGCCGCCATCGCCAGAAGGTCCCGTTCAAGG
>NZ_JAWRWX010000182.1:0-270 GCF_046535335.1 Bacillus sp. SIMBA_026
GTTATCGAGACTGACTATCTGGTGGTCGGGGCGGGAGCCTCGGGCATGGCCTTTGTCGATAGCCTGATACAGCACTCTGACGCCGATGTCGTGATGGTTGATCGGCGCGATTTACCTGGCGGTCACTGGCATGACGCTTACCCCTTTGTCCGGCTTCATCAGGCTGCAGCTTGCTACGGCGTTTCATCGACTGATCTCGGCAAGGATCGCCTTGATGGGTCGGGGCATAACGCCGGGATGTATGAGTTGTCATCGGCACCTGAAATTTGC
>NZ_JAWRWX010000183.1:0-270 GCF_046535335.1 Bacillus sp. SIMBA_026
TGGGGAAGTGGTGGTGGATACTGGGTTTGCCGATGCGAACCCGTTCGGATATATCGGCATAGCTGAACCCGTG
This sequence comes from Bacillus sp. SIMBA_026, assembly GCF_046535335.1. NCBI lineage: Bacteria > Bacillati > Bacillota > Bacilli > Caryophanales > Bacillaceae > Bacillus > Bacillus sp. SIMBA_026. Next base: position 74 of record NZ_JAWRWX010000183.1, read on the forward strand.
ATAGCCCCCGGCGGCGAGCAGCAGCTTAGCCTGTTCGACGATTTCGGCGGCTCTTGGGGAAAGCTCGAGACTCATTGGGGCGACCTTGGAACTGACGGCGGAAAGGGCGAACGAGGCGCGTCCTCGGACGGTTGGCAGCCAATCTACTAGTTGGTCGGTTGTGTGTCAAGATTTCTTTGGTCAGCCCGGAGGAAGAC
>NZ_JAWRWX010000184.1:0-270 GCF_046535335.1 Bacillus sp. SIMBA_026
GTCACGCCAAATTGCGTCCACGCCCGCGCAATCCAGTGCCCCGCCAAGTCGTCGAGCAATCCCATGCCGACGACCACAATCGCGATGGTCAGTGCGATACCGATCAACGTATTACCCACGAACCTGTCCGTGTAATCCGTCACAGTGCCCCTCCTTTGCGCTCTTCCTTGCGCCTCATGCTCATGGCAACGGCGAGCCCCACCACAGCACAAAGGCGTTGCCCATCAACAAACCCGCCACGATGCCCACCACGCGCCCCTGCCGGGCAGC
>NZ_JAWRWX010000185.1:0-270 GCF_046535335.1 Bacillus sp. SIMBA_026
GGTGCTATGCAGGTCTTCATTAATAAATATTACAGGGATGCTAAACCGGTGCAGTATTCATTTTTGAAAGCAGGGTTAAGCTTAAGACATAAAATCGAGAAGATCAAACTAAAATAGAAAATAAAAAAGCAGTTCAATTTGAACTGCTTTTATTTTGTATGTAAATGAGCTATTTGCTTATTTAGCAGGTGCCGTTGCTGGCGCCTGAGCTGGTGTAGAAGAAGCAGGAGCGGATTGCTGTGCCGGAGCTTCTTTCTTAACGGGTTGTTT
>NZ_JAWRWX010000186.1:0-269 GCF_046535335.1 Bacillus sp. SIMBA_026
GGGGTTGTGTTTGGCGCACTGTTGGGGTTCTGAGGCAACAGGACCTTTTTGCAGCGATGCAGGGGGCACTTCTGGTGTTTCTTTTGTTCCTGCTTCCGGTGGTTTCCGTCCGTTTGTCATGGCCCGTGTTTTTGTGGGTTGTGCGGGGTGGGGGTGCTGGTTGACGGGGTTGTTGTTTGAGAACTACATAGTGGACGCGAGCATCGAGGGACACGCACCTGTTTGGGTGTGTGTTTCTTACAGCAATTTCTTATGAATGAACTCCGGCC
>NZ_JAWRWX010000187.1:0-269 GCF_046535335.1 Bacillus sp. SIMBA_026
CCGTGCTAGCCGTAAAGGGCATGAATGCATTTTAATTGGTCACGCAGGACACCCTGTGGTTGAAGGGACTATGGGCCAATATAATAATTCTGAGGGTGGCATTTATTTGGTGGAGTCGCCGGAAGATGTTGCCAAGCTGGAAGTGAAAGATCCCGGTAACCTGCATTACATGAGTCAGACCACCTTATCGGTTGATGACACGGCCGACGTAATAGATGCCTTGCGGCAAAAATTCCCAGAGATAAACGGGCCCCGCAAAGACGATATAT
>NZ_JAWRWX010000188.1:0-269 GCF_046535335.1 Bacillus sp. SIMBA_026
GAATGATTTTAAGTTTAATCTTCTTGGCCTTTTGATTTCAGGAATACGTAGATAAAAACGAGCAAACCCAAAATCACAACAAACATCAGAACCCATAATGGAACTTCATAGTACAAATTAAGCGTAGCTGTCCCAGAGAGAATTAATCCTACTAAAATTACAATACTGCCCAGAGTATCTTTTTTCATAAATTTTCCTTGTTAAATTGTTACTCCCTCAAGGACTACCTTAACAAAAAAGGGCCTTTCGGCCCTTCCTTATTCAACAGT
>NZ_JAWRWX010000189.1:0-269 GCF_046535335.1 Bacillus sp. SIMBA_026
GGCAGTTTCTACGAGCGTGGCGCTGACGGCAAGATCTATAACACCTCTGTGGCCTACTCCCCGCAAGGAAAGCGTGTGGCGTCGTACCGCAAGATCTTCCCATGGCGCCCCTACGAGCGCGTTGCAGCGGGGTCCGAATTCGTGGTCTTCGACATGGCGGGGATAGGCCGGGTGGGTCTGTCCATCTGCTACGACGCGTGGTTCCCCGAAAGCAGCAGGCACCTGGCCTGGATGGGGGCTGATCTCATCCTCAATGTGGTGCAAACTCC
>NZ_JAWRWX010000190.1:0-269 GCF_046535335.1 Bacillus sp. SIMBA_026
CGGCGGTCATGAGCGTCGGCATGAAGCGCGGATACAGGCTCGCCGCGAGCAGCACCGCCTTGTAGCCGGCGATGTTCGCCTGCGAGGAGAGCACGTCCATGCTTTGCGCCCGCGTGGTGCGAGGCATCAGTTCGAGCGCGAACGACGGCAGGCCGGCTGCGCGAATGCGGGCTAGCTGGTCGACGTCGTAGGGATCGAGCATCCCGACGAGCACCGTGCCGCGTTTCATGCGGCGAAGCTCGTCGTCAGTCGGCGTCCTGACTTTCAGG
>NZ_JAWRWX010000191.1:0-269 GCF_046535335.1 Bacillus sp. SIMBA_026
GCTGCACATGTTCTACAAGGAATTCGGCTTGCAGCGATTCGAGCGCTGCCTGAAAGAACGGGAGCAGCTCAGGGGAACGGTTCGCTGGCCGATTGGCGATAGCGTTCGGTTTGCGGCCGTCAAGGATGAAATTCGAAGTGGATTCCGGGCAATCGACACGGGCACCCTGAGCGAGGGTGTCAGGTGGCTGGCTCGACATGAGCAGCTCAACATTCTCCAGCCCGCCATGTACGACGACCCACACTTCGCGATATTGATGCGAGCCAATC
>NZ_JAWRWX010000192.1:0-269 GCF_046535335.1 Bacillus sp. SIMBA_026
GGTAAGGGGTCGCATAACTAATGCCCATGAGGCCTCCTACCTATCGGGTGAGTGCCAGCGCGTCACGCTGCTTTGTTTCGATGATTCGAGCCATCTCGTGCTCGTCGCGGCAGTGGATCGGGCCGTTGAAGTTCACCCCGCCGCGCCCGGCACCAGTGGCACCGCGCTCGGCAAGGGTTTGCAGCGCCCGGTTCTGCTCGTTGGTGTAGATCGCTTCCGGCTTCCGGCTTGCGTTCAACACCTGAGTCAGGCCCGGGTTCAGGACACCG
>NZ_JAWRWX010000193.1:0-269 GCF_046535335.1 Bacillus sp. SIMBA_026
GACGAATCCCGCGTCTCCGATGGCCAGGACGTGGTCATCGCCAAGTCCCGCATTATCTTCCGCCGGTTCATGCGTAACCGAACCGCCGTCGCCGGACTGTTCGTTTTCCTTGCTTTGTTCCTCTTTTCATTGGTGGGCGGGTTCCTGACTCCGTGGAACAAGGACACGATCGATCCCTACAACATCGGCATGGGTCCTTCCCCGGACCACTTCCTCGGTACCTCCCAGGCCGGAATCGACCTCTTGGCGCTGATCGTGGAAGGCACCAG
>NZ_JAWRWX010000194.1:0-269 GCF_046535335.1 Bacillus sp. SIMBA_026
GGCTGTCCGCCAGTGGTTTCTCCACCAGCACATGCTTCCCGGCCCGCAGTGCCGTCATCACCACTCCGTGATGCGTATGGGCGGGAGTGGCAATGGCCACGGCATCCAGGTTGTAGTCGTCCAGCAATTCGTCCAAGGACTCGACGACGGGCACGGCGCCTACCGTCTCGGCGAGTTTGAGGCCCCGTTCGACGTCGAGATCGCAAATAGCTGCGAGCTCCCAATCAGGGCTCGCTTTGAGGTTCCTGGCCAGGTTGGGTCCCCAGTAT
>NZ_JAWRWX010000195.1:0-269 GCF_046535335.1 Bacillus sp. SIMBA_026
GTACGGGTTTCGAAATCGGCAACGACCAGGATCGTCAGGCCGAGAAGGAAGCGCGCCCCGTCGCTGGGCATCAGGTCTCGGAAGGGCCGCAGACAGAAGGCCCCGATGAGTACCCCGTTCAAAAGGATCGCCGAGGCGGTGTAATAGTACGGAATGACCGCCGGCGATAACCACAGCCCGTTTCCGAGCAGGGCGATCAGCCGCTGAATGATGGGGATGTATCCGGCGTCCGTCTCGAACAGCCTCACGCGCCAACTGGGATCGGCGGC
>NZ_JAWRWX010000196.1:0-269 GCF_046535335.1 Bacillus sp. SIMBA_026
GCTTCCAGGCCCTTCTGCACGTACCACGATAACGGCAGTGTCAGCAGCAGGACCGCGGCCAGCGCGACCAGCGCGGTCGGGACGCCCGCGATGTCACCCAGACGGCCGAACAGAACCGGCGACAGCGCGCCGCCGCCGATCGTGCCCGTATAGAACAGGGCAAACGCCTGCTCGCGCTTGCCGACCCCGGCCAGCTCCGGCACGACGCCGTAGAGCACGGACGATGTCCCGTTCAGCGCCAGTCCAAGCAGCGGGAGCATCGCCATCAT
>NZ_JAWRWX010000197.1:0-268 GCF_046535335.1 Bacillus sp. SIMBA_026
TCGAAAATCTTCGAACTCAGCAACGATCGCGGCATCGAGGCCGGATACTTATCTGCGGGAACGGTGGTCTGGACATCGGCCGTGGGCGGGAAGCCCCAGCGCGTTTCAGCGCCCGTAATGCTGACCTCCATCATGCTGACGGTCCGTCCCGGCGAGGACGACTACGAGCTGCAGCTGACCGAGCAGGCCCGGATGAACCCTGCTTTGGTGCGGCACTTGAAAACCGTGCACGGCATTGTCTTTGACGTTAACGCGGTGGCACGCATGG
>NZ_JAWRWX010000198.1:0-268 GCF_046535335.1 Bacillus sp. SIMBA_026
TCGAACGCGATCGTGGAAAGCGTACCCGCCACGCAAACCGGAGAAGCGATCAGCGCCAACACGGTGCTGCGTACCATCGGCAGCAGCATTGGCACGGCTGTGATCGCAGCCCTCATCTCGTCCAATGTCGCAGCCCAGGGCGCGCCAACCGACCATGCGTTCACCGTAGGATTCTGGGCGTGTGCCGGCGTCGGCGTCGTGGCGCTGGTGGCAGCGCTGGTGGTTCCATCCCGGCGGCAACGCCGACGGGACGCGGAAGCCGCTGGAG
>NZ_JAWRWX010000199.1:0-268 GCF_046535335.1 Bacillus sp. SIMBA_026
TGTATGCGAATTGATCGATCGGATCTGCGGTATCGTACACAGGCAACGAGTGGATGCTGATATTTTGTCGTGGGTGTCGCGACATCTGCGCAAAGTAGATCAATTACGCGGAGTAGGGGCATTGTCAGTTGACCAATTGAAACGAGTACGCGAGGCGCTTTCGCCGTACGGATTGAAGCTGCTGGAATCTGATTGGCGGGGATGGAATGCTCAATATCGCTTCCGTTGCAGCAACGGCCATGAGGTCAGCCGATCCGGTTCGCATCTG
>NZ_JAWRWX010000200.1:0-268 GCF_046535335.1 Bacillus sp. SIMBA_026
TGCGGCGTCTGCCGCCCCTGGTTGGGTCGCTACAGCGCGTAGATGCTCCACGAGGCCGTGTGCTCGGCACCCGGCGCCAGCCGGATCAGGTCCGTGCCGCTATTGAACACATCCGGCGGACACGTCATCGGCTCCACGGCCAGCCCAATCCGGCTCGGAATTGGTGCCGGTTTGTCTGCCGTATGGATCTGAAGCCACGGGCAGCTTTGGTCCCAGGACATTCCGACGCCGGTTCCCGCCGGGTCCCGTACGGAAAGGCGGGCCAGGC
>NZ_JAWRWX010000201.1:0-268 GCF_046535335.1 Bacillus sp. SIMBA_026
CTCTTTCGGCCTTCATCGCCTACAAAGGGCTCATCGGTAGCGCGACGAAAACGATCGCCGCGCTTACCGCAGGCGGCGCAGCCGTCTATGCTACTCGTAATTATCTGCTCGCCCCGCGCTACGAGCGCATTTACACGCGAGCCGAAGCAGCGATCCAGTGCGCGCGCAGTGAATATGCTGTTGCCCAGATGGCGATCGGTGCCCGACACGTACCCGACGACGTCCACGATGCAGTCGAGCAAGCATTCACCGCGGCAGACAGTGAACT
>NZ_JAWRWX010000202.1:0-268 GCF_046535335.1 Bacillus sp. SIMBA_026
GGCAGAGTATTTTATGGATAATTTCATAAAATAGCCCAAAAATAAAATGACAAGAATCCCTTTCCGCTTGGGATTTGCTTGGTTGCCCTGCTCTATTTTGAATATTGGCAAGGAGATATTCATAATTACTCCCCTTCTCCTCCTTGTATTGGAGAAGAAGATCGAAAATCTCCCTAATTTCTTGCTTATCTATCGGTCTATCATCAGAAAATGGCTTCTGTTTCTGTAGCAAGCCTACAAGTCGAGCGGAATTTTCTTGATTGAATAG
>NZ_JAWRWX010000203.1:0-268 GCF_046535335.1 Bacillus sp. SIMBA_026
CACCACGCTGGATCTTTATGGCCGTATCGCCATGGGTATTGAAGGCGGCGGCGCAAAAGATGGCGTCGATAATGGTGAAGAGTTCCGTAACTTTGGCTCTCGTCTTCGCGTTACCGCTGATCATCAGATCACGTCCGACCTGCGCGCGTTTGCTCGCGTTGAGTGGCGTTTTACTGGCGATGAGCGCAACCAAGCGTCCGGTTTTGATGAAGTACGTAACAGCTACATCGGTCTAGATAGTGAGCAGTTCGGTACCTTCACCGCTGGT
>NZ_JAWRWX010000204.1:0-268 GCF_046535335.1 Bacillus sp. SIMBA_026
GACGGTGGCCACCGCGTCGAATCTCTCTGCCAAGCGCGTTAAAAAATGCAGGTCGCTTTCGTCGGTTTGGTCGATGTGGGTGATGCGCACGCCTGCTAGCGTTGCGCCCACGCTGGCCACCAGCTCATGGCGGGCGGCGATGGTTTCGATAATGTCGCGCACCGTGACGCTATCCCAGCTTTGCGTTCGCTTGCCCGGTAGCCCTTGGCGCATGTTGGCACTTGATGCGCGGATGTTGAGGGTATCCGGTGCGCCGGTGTGCTCGACT
>NZ_JAWRWX010000205.1:0-268 GCF_046535335.1 Bacillus sp. SIMBA_026
GTAGCGCGGGCACGGCGCAGGCTCCGCACAGCCCTGGCAGGACCAATTTGCCGGGGCTGTGCGTGTCAACCGCCAGACCCCGGAAGTGCTTGCAGTTTGCCGCGCGCGTGCGTTACCGTCGGCGCAGCGAATGCATGCTGCAAACGGTTCAGGCTGAGCGTGTTTCGCCCGTCATTTTTCGTTTCACCCGTCAAAGTTCACCGCACCATCAAGGAGCCCGATGTCGCTGGTTCGCGTTCACAACTTCTCTGTTTCTCTCGACGGATTC
>NZ_JAWRWX010000206.1:0-267 GCF_046535335.1 Bacillus sp. SIMBA_026
GGCGGCGCTCATCAAATAGACGTACGGATCCTTCACGACTTCCGCGAAACCGTGCCGCTCCGCATGTTGAGGCTTCGCGGTCATGTCGACGAGTTCCTGCCGTTCCTCGGGTGACAGCCACGTTGCGGTCTCGGGCCGATCGGCAAGCAGCACGCGGGCCATGATGCCGAGCGCGACGCACGGCAGCCCTTCGATCAGGTACATCCACTGCCAGCCGGACAGGCCGCCCAAGCCTGCGAAGGTCGTCATGATCCACATCGACAGCGG
>NZ_JAWRWX010000207.1:0-267 GCF_046535335.1 Bacillus sp. SIMBA_026
CGTTGCTTGTGCCTTCGCGGTTATAGGGTTGGAGGATGAGCGACCACCACATCAAGCGCTTGGTGATCATGCGCCATGCGAAGGCGGACTGGCCCACAGGGGTGCCCGACCATGACCGTCCTTTGGAGGAGCGCGGCCACCGGGAAGCGCCCCTGGCCGGGAAGTGGTTGCTCAAGCACGGCGTTGTCCCGGACTTCATTCTCTGCTCTTCGGCGCTCAGAACCCGGCAAACGTGCACGTGGGTGTGCAGCGAACTGGGCGATAAGG
>NZ_JAWRWX010000208.1:0-267 GCF_046535335.1 Bacillus sp. SIMBA_026
TGCTTGAACCGGCGGGGCTGTGGGGGTCACTGCGGGCGGCAGCACTGTCGGGGTCAGCAGCGGAGGTGTCACGGCCGGCGCCTTGGAGGACGGGACCGGAGCCGGAGCTTTGGGCACGGGGGCGGGGGTGACGACAGCGGTCGGAGTCGGCGCCGGCGTCTGGATTGGCGTCGCAGCTGGCGTCGGTGTGGCAGTCGCCGTCGGGGTGGCAGTCGGCGTCGGCGTCGGCGTCGGTGTGGCAGTCGCCGTCGGCGTCGGCGTAACAGC
>NZ_JAWRWX010000209.1:0-267 GCF_046535335.1 Bacillus sp. SIMBA_026
CTCTCCCCCCGAGCCAACGAAATCGCCGAGCACGCCCGGCAGTTGCTCGCTGCGGGCGGCTACAACGGCTTCAGCTATGCGGACCTGTCTCAGCGGGTTCGCATAGGCAAAGCCAGCATCCATCATCACTTCCCCAGCAAAGCCGAACTGGTGTTGACGGTTGTCAGGCTCCACCGTCAGCAATCGATGGAAGGTCTGGCAGCGTTGCAGCAGCATGTGGGTGACGGCCCGCTGGCGCAATTGACGGCTTACGTTGATTACTGGGCG
>NZ_JAWRWX010000210.1:0-267 GCF_046535335.1 Bacillus sp. SIMBA_026
TGCATTGCCCGGTCTGATACTGCGGGCACTCTTGCGGGTCGCAGATACCGTCCGGGATGGCGTCGTCCTGTCGCAGGATGACGGAGCGCCCGCCCCATACACGCTTTGCGCGGTTGGCGCGCGCATCGCGAACGGGCGGTGCGTACATCTTGCAATACCGCCTGCCGTCGGGGCCATACTCCGAGAAGTACTGCCGGCCGCTTTGCGTCCACGCCACGAGCTGGTTTGGCATGTTGCTCAGCCAGTCGTCGAACGCGAAGATGACCG
>NZ_JAWRWX010000211.1:0-267 GCF_046535335.1 Bacillus sp. SIMBA_026
CTGAGGGTGAAAACTGATGCGTTGCTGAATGAATGCTGGAATTCTCCAGTCATGAAGATTCTTGTGCTCGGGGGGACGGCGTGGCTCGGATACACGGTGGCAAAGACTGCTCTGACGTCGGGGTATGAGGTCACATGCCTTGCTAGAGGAGATGCCGTGCCTTCCGGAGTTCGGCTCGTTCGCGCCGATCGGGATGATGACACTGCTTTGACTGGAGTCGCGGCGGAACACTGGGACGCGGTTATCGATGTGGCAAGGCAGCCCATT
>NZ_JAWRWX010000212.1:0-267 GCF_046535335.1 Bacillus sp. SIMBA_026
GTCGAAGCCGGGATCGAAGCTGCCCAGGCCGTCCGCCGCCCCGGCCAGGCGATTGGCGAGAAAGGTCAGCGCAATCATGCTGCCGTTGACGTTCGGATTGGTGGCCACGGCCACCTTGCCCCGGTACTTCGGATCCCACATCTCGCGCCAGCTCCGGGGGGGCTGGGCAAAGGCAGACTTGGCGTACACCAGCGTCAGGGAGTCGTACATCGCCGGCAGCGCCCAGAATCCGAGCTCGCGGCCCATCTTGCCCAGGTCCGCGGCATT
>NZ_JAWRWX010000213.1:0-267 GCF_046535335.1 Bacillus sp. SIMBA_026
GGGCTGCCGCAGCGCGGGCAAGGTGCCTCGCTCCAGTAGCGGCCTTGTCCTGCAATCAGTGCGTCAACCCGGACCGACTCTGTTCGCTTTCGTAGCTCCTCCGTGAAGGCACTGTCCTGGCGGGCAATGTCCCGGATACGGCGGGTTAGAACTCTGGCCCGTGGCTGGACTCCGTACAAGGCCCAGCGCGGATCATGCTTGCGTGAACCTTGTCCCTTAGGCATGGCTCAGTGCAGACTGGATAGGTACTTGCGCACAGTGCTCTCG
>NZ_JAWRWX010000214.1:0-267 GCF_046535335.1 Bacillus sp. SIMBA_026
GTCGGATGGGAAATCTACGAGGAGGAGCGAATTGCTGGACGACCTCGCTTCTCTTATCGCCAGGTCAGTCACGCTGGCTCCAGCGTCGTATCGCGTGCACGGAACGTGGCTGATGCACTAGATGCAGGATGGATGGCCAAGGAGATCGAGCGGGTCGAAAATGCCGTTGAACGAGACCCAGCGCTAGCCATTGGAACAGCAAAGGAACTCGTTGAAACGTGCTGCAAGACGATTCTCACCAAACGGAATGTTGCCTTCACGAAGTCC
>NZ_JAWRWX010000215.1:0-266 GCF_046535335.1 Bacillus sp. SIMBA_026
GTTATATCCCCGCTAACCAACCGAATTTCCAACCCACCATTAAAGCCTTCAGCAACGACTTCCATAGACACGCCATTCACTTTTATATCCATAGAGTCAGGCAAGTATATTTTCAGATCGGAACCTTTATCATCCGAAGAAAAGTTAAATCCTCTTTCTTGCGGGGTCTCAACTTTAATTTGGATACGACTTCCCCTTTGTTCAAAAATAAACCTCTCGGCTTTTTCATCTAATGTACCAACGACCCGTATCTCGTCTTTATCATG
>NZ_JAWRWX010000216.1:0-266 GCF_046535335.1 Bacillus sp. SIMBA_026
GTAACGAGAAGCCGAACCAAACAGATTGCCGCGTAACGCCTGAGGAAGGCGGATTTTTCAAATCACGATAGCCGCTTTTTTTGCGCTCGTTACCGTCATGCTTCACCACTACACGTCCGTAGCCACTCTGGCGCTGATCCTTAGACACAAGACGCTACGATTCACGCGGTTGGATCGGTTCGATGACGCCACCGAAGGACGGAGTATCGGCACGTACCCAGCCGGAACACGCATGTTCGCGAGCTGCTGGTCAGCGACAAGCGGGG
>NZ_JAWRWX010000217.1:0-266 GCF_046535335.1 Bacillus sp. SIMBA_026
GGAATTATGAGTCTGTGTGGAGTTCTTTGAAAAACCCTTACCATCTTTTGATAGTTTAATGATGTCATTAGTTTGTAAGGTCTCTTCTACCTTAGTGACATTTTCTAAGGTAGTTTTGAAATCTTTGGGCCCTTGGAGTTGGAGCCAGTAATTCATTTGTTTGGAGAGACTATTAATGAATATGTCAGTCTTCTCTTTGTTGGGTATGCCTCTATGATACTTAGCAAACCTTTGTCTCCACCATTGTAAGAAGGTCTTGAACGACT
>NZ_JAWRWX010000218.1:0-266 GCF_046535335.1 Bacillus sp. SIMBA_026
CCAAAAGAATGGATGCCGCAGCCCTTCTATACCATCACGGAAAGATCAAAAAAATTATTGTGAGCGGAGAAAAAAGCAAAGGTTATAATGAACCTGCTGCGATGAAAAACTATCTGGTATATCAGGAAGGGGTTCCGGGAGAAATTATCATTGAGGATCCTAAAGGGTTCAACACCTATAAAAGTATTTTACGCTGTAAAGACGTTTATAAAAAGAAAAATGTAATTATAGTCTCTCAGGGTTTCCATAATTTAAGAGCTTTATTT
>NZ_JAWRWX010000219.1:0-266 GCF_046535335.1 Bacillus sp. SIMBA_026
GGGAGGCTGGGGGACGCCTTCCATGTGGAACGGTTCGGTCTGCTGGGACGTCTTAAAACCCTGTATCCAAATTGAGTTCCTTAGCAGAGATCCGCCAGCCCTCAGATGTTCGAGTGACCGTGTCCGTGTAGGTTCCCACGGTCTTGAAGGTGAGCTCCTGGTCTGCGACCGCGGAAACGATGACGTAAGACAGCACTGTCGCTGTGTTCGAGTCTTGGGGTAAGACCTGGATGTTCGAGATATGATGCCTGCGCCTGTCGCTTTGC
>NZ_JAWRWX010000220.1:0-266 GCF_046535335.1 Bacillus sp. SIMBA_026
GTGCAACACGCCGACATGATTCGTCCTTCGGCCCGGCACCACGCTGACTGATTCGATCGCGTCCGGCCCTGACTGCGCGAGCCTGACCAGGAACGCATTGATCGCCTCTTTCGGCGGCGGTTCGTGTCCTTGCGCAAGACTGCCGAGATGCAGGAAGAATCGATCTTCCAGCCAGCCCCAGAATGCGGTTCCACGAACGTGAGGCAATCTCGAATTCGACAGGAACGGCTTCAGGTGGTAATCGGTATGCCAGTCGGTAAAGTTCT
>NZ_JAWRWX010000221.1:0-266 GCF_046535335.1 Bacillus sp. SIMBA_026
GGCGGCACCAACGCCAACACGCTCTATGGCGGGGCGGGCGACGACACGCTGCTGGGGGCGGCAACGAGGACCTTCTGGACGGCGGCAGCGGCGATGACAGCATCATCGCGGGAACCAGCAACGACAGCATCCGCGGCGGCGCCGGGAACGACTGGATCGACGCCGGAGAGAACGACGACACCATCGACGCGGGCAGCGGAAACGACCTCGTCCTTGCGGGCGGCGGCGCGGACCGCATCACCGCGGTCGATGGCGACGACACGGTG
>NZ_JAWRWX010000222.1:0-266 GCF_046535335.1 Bacillus sp. SIMBA_026
GAGAGCCCCACCGGCGTGCCGCCGTCGGGCAGGTTGCGCGGGAGTGGGTCAAGACGCTCCAGCTTCCCAGCATGAAACCGTCGCTGGTGCGCCGTTCGGCGCTGGTGCTGAAGTCGCTGGTTCACGAGCCCACGGGCGCTGTGCTGGCGGCCCCCACAACGTCCCTGCGCGAAGGCTTCGGCGGAACGAGGAATTGGGACTACCGGTACTGCTGGCTGCGTGAAGGGTCCATGACGGTCAACGCCTTGGTCAGCCTTGGTTCCACG
>NZ_JAWRWX010000223.1:0-265 GCF_046535335.1 Bacillus sp. SIMBA_026
AGGCAGGTGGATGGAAACTTTCGGAAAGAAAGGAAAAGCTCGCTACGAAGCCAAATCGACTAAAGGTGCACGGATTACTTGTCGATGGCGATAGTCCTCGTCTGACGAAGGGATATCGGCATCGCATTCGAGCGCTGACTCATCTGCTTGAGAAGGGCTCGGTGTCTCCGGAAACGATGCCGATGGTGCTGGGCCATATCAACTATGCAAAGTTGGTAGCGTCAAAAGGCCGGAACGAGGGGCAAGGCGACATCTGATGTGTGGT
>NZ_JAWRWX010000224.1:0-265 GCF_046535335.1 Bacillus sp. SIMBA_026
TACGTCGCCATTAACCTGATTTTCCAGTGTCAAAGAACAGTCATGCGCCGAGCTTCAAATTGCAGCTTGCTACCGTCCGCAAACACACAAATGTCCACGCACAGTTGCGGAGCCTCTATCGATACAGCGAGGTCACACGCGGTGTCAAATGCTCTGCACACATCGGCGTCCATGCTGATGCACTCGGCGGTGGTGTATTGCGGTCGGTCCATCATCTTTGCGTGTTTTCCTAGTCGTCCTCGTGCGCAGCGTCTGCTTCTGCTGC
>NZ_JAWRWX010000225.1:0-265 GCF_046535335.1 Bacillus sp. SIMBA_026
GGGAACTTGGGGCAAGGGGCTGATATGGATAACCCTGCCGTTGCCGGCCTGGTCGCTGACATAGAGCGACTCGGCACTACTGGCGCTGTCCATGTGCCAGGCGACCACGGCGGGGGCAGCGTTTACGTTGCCTTTCTTCAATGCGTAATTTATCTGAACGTGGGCGGGTGGTGTCGTACCAGGGGTCGGTATCGGCAATACCGCATAGATGTGTCCATCGTCCGGGTAACGGTCGTCGACGATCCAGAGGTATCCCGATTTATCG
>NZ_JAWRWX010000226.1:0-265 GCF_046535335.1 Bacillus sp. SIMBA_026
CCCGTGGTGGGTTCCCTGCGGGGAACCCGCCAATCAACTGGCCGGTGACTTCGCGGCCTTGGCAGCTGCTTTTGCTGCTTGCTTGCTGGCGCGCACTTTGGCCAACGACGCCGGGTCAACTATGTCGGCGACCGATAGGTAAGAGCCCTGTTCGCCGTAGTGGCCGGATGCTTCCCTCCACCCTTCAGCCCGGAGGCCGCATTGTTTGCCCAGCAACGCCAGGAAGATCTTTGCCTTCTGTTCTCCGAAGCCAGGTAAAGCCATG
>NZ_JAWRWX010000227.1:0-265 GCF_046535335.1 Bacillus sp. SIMBA_026
TTGTCGCGCTCTTGGCGACGGGTGTGTACATGCCTCAACATCCAAGCCACCCTGCTCTCAAGCTTCTGTTTCTTTGGTTCGGCGGCGCCTGGCTTGGCTATATCGGCGTGAGGCTGGGTGACGGCGTGCGGAAAATCGTCCGACCGGACATCATCGTGACGAGCGGCGGAATCTCCGACGCGATTTGGGCGAGGATGTGCTGGGCGATCGGCCCACAATGCGTCGGGCTGTTCTTGGGCGCGGTCACGGGCACCAGCATTTTGGC
>NZ_JAWRWX010000228.1:0-265 GCF_046535335.1 Bacillus sp. SIMBA_026
GAACCTGGCCAAGGACGGCCAATTGTCAGCGTTTCATCACACGGGCTTCTGGCAGCCCTGCGATACGTTGCGCGACAAGCGCGAACTGGAAGCGTTGTGGGCAACCGGCAAAGCGCCGTGGCGTACGTGGGCCGAGGCATGACAGCAGCGTCGCGTCAGGGGGCGGCGCGATGGTTCAAGCACATGGCAGGCGCAGGCGTAACGGTTCTGTGCCTGGTCGTTTTCTTGCGGCAGGTGAGCATTTCTGATGTGCTGGATGCGTTGG
>NZ_JAWRWX010000229.1:0-265 GCF_046535335.1 Bacillus sp. SIMBA_026
GGTCATGGTCCCGCTACTGCAATGGCTCAACACCTACCAGCCGGATCTCATCGAAGATGAGGCGGTGCAGATCGAGGCCGAGATCCTCAGCAACACCCACTGGGATCTCGCGCTAACCGTTCGCCTAACAGAGCGCGTCGTCGCCAACGTGGATTGCAGTACCGGCAGCATCAACGCAGAGCACCGAATGCCAGCATTTCCCGCCGATGCTTGCCCAGCCAAACACTGGCAGCTCTACATCAAGCACCCCGAAAACGCAGAGCAT
>NZ_JAWRWX010000230.1:0-265 GCF_046535335.1 Bacillus sp. SIMBA_026
TCGTCCGTTTCATGGAGGAGAAGGGGCTGACCACGCTGCTCGTGCAGCAGAAGAGGGGAAGCCTGGGACTTTTGGGGATGGTCCGTGGCTTCTTCAACGACGCGCCCGAACTCGCGGTGGTGGTCACGGAGGCCAGCACATTGAGCGAGCTACCGTTGGCGCTCAACCTGGCCCGCCGCCACGTTGGCAAGCCCGGGGTCCGAACAGCTCCGCTGGCCGACCTGACGGGAATCGTCCAAGGGCTGCCCAGTGCCGGGCTTGTGGC
>NZ_JAWRWX010000231.1:0-265 GCF_046535335.1 Bacillus sp. SIMBA_026
GGAAAAGGAACACGGTCAATGGTGGCAAGCTCATAGCCGGCAGCAGGGACCAGCCGGGTCTCCATGCCCGAGGACGTTCCAACGGTCAAGATGGCGGCATCCGGCCGTTGCTCCTTGATGGCATCGGCGATCGCCAGCAGCGGACTGACGTGCCCGGCCGTTCCGCCGCCGGCAAGGACGACTGAAAGGGGCTTGGTGACATGGGAAGAGGCAGACGTCATGAAGGGCTATGTACGCTTTCGTGTGGTCTTGGGAGAACGGCGCG
>NZ_JAWRWX010000232.1:0-265 GCF_046535335.1 Bacillus sp. SIMBA_026
CGCGGTCTTTGGTGCGTTCTTCCGCGTCCGGCAGCACGGGCGAAGACACAGCTGCCTCCGGTGCTGCAGCATGCCGCTTGGAGGGCATGGATAGTGGACTGCTCATGGAATACACAACATAATCATGTCGTAATTTGTTTCCGAGCTCCAGTAAGGCAAGACTGACCTTGCTCCGCGGGGAGCCTGTCCGCACAATGTGACCCTACTACTTCGCGTAGAATACTTTGGTGCGATCCCCCGAATCCCCTGTCCTCACCATTGACGG
>NZ_JAWRWX010000233.1:0-265 GCF_046535335.1 Bacillus sp. SIMBA_026
GCGCGTCCGGTCTGGTGGGCGTCGTCGGCGTTGCGGGTGCTGGCGTTGCGGGTGTCGGGAGTGCAGTGGGTGCCGGTGGCGCGGGGGCTGTGGGGAATCCTGCCCTTGACGTAGCTGCCCAGTTCGATGCTTCGCTGCCAAATCGATGGTTGGAACGGCCTGTTTCGCAGCGAGCCCCCGAAATGGGCGTGACGCCACACGGTTCGACCACCACCGGCGTCGGGGTTTCCGAAGCAGCGGATGTGGCCGTGGGTATGACTGGCGG
>NZ_JAWRWX010000234.1:0-265 GCF_046535335.1 Bacillus sp. SIMBA_026
GCAGGGAAGCCTGGGACGCGGGCCTCGGAAGCTTCGTGTCGTTTTACGGGGCACGCCACATCGACGCCAGTCTGTTGTTGCTTCCGCTGGTGGGCTTTCTGCCGCCCGACGATGGGCGTGTGGTCGGTACCGTCGAACGCATCGTCGCGGAACTCGACGATGGCGGCCTCATCCGGCGCTGGCGCCGCGGTGCGGAAAATCAAGCGGGCCAAGACGAAGGCGCGTTCATCGCCTGTAGTTGCTGGCTCGTGGACTGCCTTCGTCT
>NZ_JAWRWX010000235.1:0-265 GCF_046535335.1 Bacillus sp. SIMBA_026
GGTTCCTGTTCACCACCGTAGTGGTCACCCCGCCGGACAACGCCATAGAACAATTCTCCAGCCGGCTCCGTTCCTTGATCGTGGTGATTGTCGGCGGCCTGGTGCTCACATTCGGGGCAGTCTCGGCAGCGCGGGCCTTGGAGACGGCACGCATGAAGTCCGCAGGGGCCGGCGCTACCCCAGGGGATGCAGCGGCAAAGAGGGGACGCCGCCATGCCAGCCACGGCGAGGCCGCCCCGTCCCACAAGGACGCCGTCGAAATACC
>NZ_JAWRWX010000236.1:0-265 GCF_046535335.1 Bacillus sp. SIMBA_026
GGGGCTGGCCGCGACAAGGCCTACAACGTAAGCGCCGGAGCCCGGTATGGTGCCGTCGATTTCGAACCGGGCCACGAGGTTGCCGGCAGTTGCGGTGATGCTGACCTGCTTCAGGAGTGCGTCGTGGGTGCTCATGCCCCAATCCTGCTCTGTGGGCTCCCCGCCGTCCACCCCTGAACTTCGAAGTAGGTTTTGTCGCCTGGGCGTCGTAAACTTGAAGTATTCGAACATACTTTCGAATAGACAATTCGAATGGGCAGGCAAG
>NZ_JAWRWX010000237.1:0-265 GCF_046535335.1 Bacillus sp. SIMBA_026
GTGACGTGCGGCCCGGTGATCCCGAGACTGCCGAAATAGGCGTCAAGGTCTGCTTGGCCGAAGCCGCCGCCGAGTTCGATGATAGCCACAATCTGGCCGGTTCCGTCCGCCCCGGGCGGGAAGTTGTAGATTCTGGCCAGCTCGGGAGGGGTGTAGCTGATGCCGGTTGCGGACAGCGGGATCGCCTGGAATTGCGCCCGGGCCTGGGGGCGGTCGTCGAGGCCCAGCACGGCGGTGACGATGCCGTCCAGTTCTGCCGGGATCT
>NZ_JAWRWX010000238.1:0-265 GCF_046535335.1 Bacillus sp. SIMBA_026
CTACACCGTCACCGCCAATTTCCGACAACAAGACGGAAGCGACCACCGACAAGGATGGGTTCGCAGTGACGATCACAAATGCGGCTCGCAACCAGCCGATCGATGTTTTTGTGAAAAACCGTCGAGGGGAATACGCATGGAAAGCTCAGATTGTACCCAAAAAAGATATTAGTGCTTTTACCATTGTCAGTCCCGAATATCATCTGGATGCCACCACTAAACTGACGCCGAAAGACGAATTTGAACAGAATCTCGATCTTCCTGT
>NZ_JAWRWX010000239.1:0-265 GCF_046535335.1 Bacillus sp. SIMBA_026
CTTTTCGTTTGCAGGGCATAGTGACTGGCGAATTCCCCGGGATACTTTCGTTATGCGTCGTGACCGTAAAAGTGGGTTCGACGCTATAGATTTCTTCCGTTTTAGTCCCAGCCTAAGGTATTTCGATGGCCAACACTATGCTCAAACTCATTATGGAGTATCCTGGAATATCATTCATCCTCAAGCTTATTTGTTTAATGAGCATGGTTTAAGTGAGTTTCAAACTACCGAAGTAAACATGGGCATGGAAGAAAATGCCTATCAG
>NZ_JAWRWX010000240.1:0-265 GCF_046535335.1 Bacillus sp. SIMBA_026
CGGGTGTGTACGGACCGGAAGAGGTCGCGCTGCTGGAGCTATTCGCTTCCCCGGCCGCGACGCTTCTGGCCCATATCCAAACCTCCGGGACGGTGGAGCGGATCAGCACGGAGCTGCAGGCGGCCCTGGACAGCAGGGACGTCGTCAATCAAGCCCGCGGGATACTGATCGAACGGCATGGGCTGACCCCCGACCGGGCACTGCACCACCTCCTGCGCATAGCCCGGGATAGCAAAAGTACGCTGCAGGCTGTCAGCGTCGATCT
>NZ_JAWRWX010000241.1:0-265 GCF_046535335.1 Bacillus sp. SIMBA_026
GGCCTGGCGCTGGTGATCTATATCGGCTGGATCGGCGTGGTCGCCACGGTTGTCTGGGGCCTGTACCGCCTGATCAAGGGCTGGCTGTCGCTGTTGGAAGGCACTGCACCGACCACCTACGCCTGAACGTACAGCGTTCCCTGGAAAGGCCGGCATGCGCCGGCCTTTTTTATTTCCAGGGTCCATAAGCGCAGCAAGAACAAGGGCGATATGGACAGACAGGCGACCCGAGCGCACTTGAACGCGATGGGAGCCTGGGAGGGAG
>NZ_JAWRWX010000242.1:0-265 GCF_046535335.1 Bacillus sp. SIMBA_026
CTTCAATACCGGCTCTGGTACTTTTAAACGCAGCCGCTCACGCAGCTCTCGCAAGCAGGCATCCAACAACCGTTCATGTGGGTTAATAAAGCCCCCCGGGAGCGCAAATAAGCCTTTCCCAGGTGACGCATTGCGCTTCACTAGCAACACGTGACCGGATTGCACTACCACTGCGTTCACGGTCACAAAGATGGGCGGATAGGGAGCTTGGGACCATGCCTGCCGGTACTGGTCGAGCAGCTGTTGCTCCTCCAGCAGCCGGTAG
>NZ_JAWRWX010000243.1:0-264 GCF_046535335.1 Bacillus sp. SIMBA_026
CAGGCGTCCCGGCGGTCTGGCCTTGCCCGGGCTCAGTGACCGTGGGGCTCAGGGTTTTTTGCCCAGCGTCGGTTGGTGGTCCGATTTTGCGTTTCCTCGAGAGGTTCCGCTTGACGTACTTGTAGCGGTAGACGTCCAGTGCGGCGGCAGCGAAGATGACAACGCCTTGGACGATCTTGTCGTAGGAGGACGGGATGCCCAGGAGGTTCACGGCGTTGGAGACCATGGCAATCAGCAAGACTCCCAGGAGCGTGCCCTTGATGT
>NZ_JAWRWX010000244.1:0-264 GCF_046535335.1 Bacillus sp. SIMBA_026
GTTTTTAGTTGATTAATTGTATAAAGGGCTACTCGCTCAATAGGAAGTAATTTTAAAGGTTATAATATTAAAAAAGGAATGTATCCAGTCATGACTAGGAAATTTTCAACAAATAATGATTAAAATAAAATTGATAAAGTTTTACTTAATTAAAAACAAATGTTATTTTTGCACAACTAAATAGTAAAAAATAGTAAAAAAACAGTGAAAAAAGGCTAATAAGTGAAAAATTAGAATGCTTAACTTGTTGATTTACAATACTTG
>NZ_JAWRWX010000245.1:0-264 GCF_046535335.1 Bacillus sp. SIMBA_026
CCGCGACCCGCGCTTTATCGTCAGAATGGTGTGAGGCCAGCGTCGGCGCGTTCGCAGATTTCAGTGCGGCCATTGCTGGCGCTGTCGCGACGAAATCATGAACCATAACAGTTTCTGGCTGAGGCTGAGCATTGTCGGTCGCAGTGGCCCTGCTGGCGGAAAACTGTTGATGTTCATCATCCGCTAACGCCTTATCACGCTGCTTACCCCGCACGTAATCATCAAATGTGCGTACATCATTCTGAGCGTTACTGGCGCTGCTGG
>NZ_JAWRWX010000246.1:0-264 GCF_046535335.1 Bacillus sp. SIMBA_026
TCATCCTTGGTGGGTTTGCCGGGACTCAGTGGCGCCATCGCACCGCGAGCCTGACACGCACTCCCGTAATTGCCTTGCCAGGCAAGCGCAGCCGCGCTCTCAGCGTCAAGACTCGCGAGCAGTCCATTTCTTCCGGCAGGCACGGGCAATACTGGCGCATTGACGGCCCGGATCAAGTGGATCGCATCAAGCGCAAAGGCGATGCGCGCGTCGTAAATTAACGCCCAATCGTGCCATACGAATGAAAGCCATTTGGACCAACTG
>NZ_JAWRWX010000247.1:0-264 GCF_046535335.1 Bacillus sp. SIMBA_026
GAGCCGCTATGGGTCTTGAAGTCCGCGGCCAGGTCCTCGAAGGCTCTGGGGTCGGCGGTGTTGCAGGGGACAACGCGGGCGGAGACCGGCCGGCCGTCGATGTGGGTGAGTATTCCGTATTCGATCTGCTCGACACCCGTCACCCCGTCACAGGAATATCCGCGGGCAGCCAGCGGCACTTATGCCCGGTCACCCAAGACGAGGACAGATCGAACAATGTGAGCCGGGCCGGATTTCCTTCTTCTTCCGACAGGTGACGGGCGG
>NZ_JAWRWX010000248.1:0-264 GCF_046535335.1 Bacillus sp. SIMBA_026
GCGGCATGGAAGCCTTCGATGAGCGACCATGTCCGGTCGTGCGAACCGTCGTCGACGAACGTCACACCGCTTGCGCCGTCAATGATGCCGTCGCGGCTAAGCCGGTCAAGCAGGATCGTGAGCCGGCGTACCGTCTCCGGCAACACGGCTTCTTCGTTGAAGCAGGGAATCACGAGATTGAGCGCGACCATACCCACCCCGATATCGTTACGCGTACGTTGCGGTCTACGTCGTCACGAGGCGCTACTGATCCGTGCATTATGG
>NZ_JAWRWX010000249.1:0-264 GCF_046535335.1 Bacillus sp. SIMBA_026
GGCAAATGTGAAGAAGGTACTGGACAGTCCTATGGCTGCAAGCAGCTGCGGGAACCCAAAACCGACGAGGAAGTTGATGATCCAGAGCACGAAGGCCGAGGCTCCCATGCCCAGCCCACGGATCCGCAAGGGGAAAATCTCCGACAACATCAACCACGTCACCGGAGAGATAGCTCCTTGTTGGAACGCCAGGAAGGTGATGGTCAGGGCGAGGATAACGAAGCCGCGCCCGGTACCTTCAGGCAGGACCAGGGAAAAGGTTCC
>NZ_JAWRWX010000250.1:0-264 GCF_046535335.1 Bacillus sp. SIMBA_026
GTGGCTGATTGATCAGGCAGGGTTCGGGAAGGGCTTCGGTTTGGAAGAATCCAGCGTCACCGGAGGCAGGGCCTCCCTCTCCACGAAACACACCTTGGCCATCACCAACCGCGGCTCGGCGTCGACGGCGGACATGCTGGCAATCGCGCGCGAAGTGCGGGCCGGCGTCGTGGATCGGTGTGGCATTGAGCTGCACCCCGAGCCGCTGCTGATCGGCGTCGAACTCTAGCGGCCCTCGAACGCCGTTACGCTGGTGCGCTAGCG
>NZ_JAWRWX010000251.1:0-263 GCF_046535335.1 Bacillus sp. SIMBA_026
GCATCAGCAGATCGACCTGATGTGCTCCTTCTACGGGCCGAGCGCCAAGGGGTACGCCCAGCGCCTGGCCGACAGCATGTCCATTCCGCAGAACAGCGAGCAGCTGGCGCTGAACGGGATGAAGTTCGTCCGCGCCAGCGACATCCAGCCAGTGCCGGCCCTCATCAACCAGCAGTGGAACCGGCGCTATGACCTGACGCTGGTGCTGCGCCGCAAGCTCACCCGGACCTATCCGGTCCTCAACCTGTTGTCCGCCGAAGTGC
>NZ_JAWRWX010000252.1:0-263 GCF_046535335.1 Bacillus sp. SIMBA_026
GGGCGTCGCTGAGTTTGGCATCGCCGCCTAACGCGCGCTCTAGCAGGACTGAGGTGCCATTTTGTAGCGCTTGGTTGGCGGCAAACTGGCCAATGCCCTGCCAGGTGTTGAGCGTGGCGCCGGTGACGGTGCCGCTATTGGCCAGTTGCCCGGCATGACCGTCAATAGCCGGAGAGGTACCTGTTGCGGTCTCGGTGCCAGTCCATTGGTCATAAAGACCAGCTGTCAGGCCGGCCGTTACGCCGGTCACAACATAACCCTTC
>NZ_JAWRWX010000253.1:0-263 GCF_046535335.1 Bacillus sp. SIMBA_026
CTCAGCGAAAACATCGTGGCGTACCGCAACGAGAATGGACCTTTCGCCAAGCGAAGCGACCTGAAGAAAGTCCCGCGGCTCGGCGCCAAGGCCTTCGAACAGTGCGCGGGGTTTCTCCGGATCACCCGTGGAGCGGAACCACTCGATGCCTCCAGCGTCCACCCCGAGGCGTACTCCGTAGCTCGGAAGATCCTGGCGGCGGCCAGCGGTGGACCCACAAGCGTTCTGGATCCGCAGGCTTTCGTTGACGGCACCTTTGGCCT
>NZ_JAWRWX010000254.1:0-263 GCF_046535335.1 Bacillus sp. SIMBA_026
CGAGCGCGCCCAAGGAGGTCGTTTCCGGCCTCGAGGCCAAGCACCCGCTGGGCCGCCTGGGACGCCCGGAGGAAGTTGCCACCCTCACCACGTTCCTGCTCTCGGACAAAGCCAGCTTCATGACCGGCTCCTACGTGTTGGTCGACGGCGGCTACACGGCTGTCTAGCCTGACCGGAACCTCGCCCTGTGGCCGCAATTATGCGTCACAGGGCGCGTTTCAGGGTCATTTCCTGTATGCGGGCGTGATGGTCTGGCATGCTGG
>NZ_JAWRWX010000255.1:0-262 GCF_046535335.1 Bacillus sp. SIMBA_026
GTGGGGGAATCACGGATGTACTACGGGGGAATAAATTGATGAGAACCGCGATCACACGCGCTGGGTCGGTAGGTGCTGTCCTACTGCTGTCCCTCCTAGGTTTCTCTGGCGTTCAACCCGCTCTGGCAACAGACACAAACCCGCCTACCACGTCCGAGCAGCCTGGCGAAAGTGCGTCGCCTGATCCGGGGACAATCGACCCACTACCTATCGACCCGCTCCCTGTGCAGCCCGTACCCTCCGAAACTCCTGTCGTTGCTCC
>NZ_JAWRWX010000256.1:0-262 GCF_046535335.1 Bacillus sp. SIMBA_026
GCCTCATCCGCCAAGGCACGGCCGGCGCAGATTTCCGTCCACAACTGCGCCGCCGTGCTGCAGGGGCGGGAGTTGACCTCGATTTGTTCCTGCTTGAACTCTGACTTCAGCGAAGGTCCGGCGTCTGGATCCGCCTCAGCCAGGGCGGCGATGTCCAGTATGCTGCCGGCCAAGGCCAGCGGCGTACCCGCGAGGGGATCTGCAATCAGCAGTTCCTCTTCCACCCCGAACGTCCGCATAGCCGCCCCTCCCGACGATGATC
>NZ_JAWRWX010000257.1:0-262 GCF_046535335.1 Bacillus sp. SIMBA_026
CTTGGAGCACATACCGTTTTGTGCCGCCCGCGTTTGCGCGAAGACCGAGACCGGGCGCGCCGCTGTCCCACAGGAAGGCTTCGGATTTGCCCTCGGGGCAGGTGTGTGCCGCTATCTTGCCCGCCGTGAAATTGACCTTTGCCATTGTCGCCGCCCTCACTTAGGGTAAATTCCGGAACCAATCCGGAACCCGATTTTGGCGATTCTGATCAACACATGTCAACGGGCTGGTGAGGTGGATTTCTTGCGAAAGCCTTATCAG
>NZ_JAWRWX010000258.1:0-262 GCF_046535335.1 Bacillus sp. SIMBA_026
TGCGTAGAAGGCGCAGCAGAGTACGGAGATTGCCGCCCCGGGAAGGCCCAGGGAAGGAACCGGCACCAGCGTGCCCAACCGGATGGCGAGGATGACACCCAGAAGGATGAGGACTGCGCCCATGCCAATGCCTGCGGACCAGGCGCCCATGGAGGAACCTCTCGCATAAGCGATCTCACGTAAGCGGGAGCGCGCACCGGCCGGCGTCATCGCGGCGAGTTCCGTGGATAGCCAATACTCCAGGGGCCGGGCGGCGTGGGGG
>NZ_JAWRWX010000259.1:0-262 GCF_046535335.1 Bacillus sp. SIMBA_026
GACGATCCTTGGATACGTGGGACTGGCGTCCACGGACCCCGCCCCTCCTCCGAACGAGACCTCGGCGTACCTGGAAATAGTAGGTTCGAGTGGTCGCAGAATGCTGTCCATGGTTGAGGAACTTCTCTCATTCGCCTCCATCGGTGGCTCTCTGGAGAGGAAGCAGCTTTCGCTGGCAAAGTTGGTGGAGGAGGTCACCGCTGACTTAAGCCTCGGGTTAGGTGAAGCGGGTGCGGTGATCGAATGTGAGGACTTTGCCTTC
>NZ_JAWRWX010000260.1:0-262 GCF_046535335.1 Bacillus sp. SIMBA_026
GGAGCGCGCTCAGGACATCGCTGACGCACTGCACGCTGACGTTTCGTTCCACTGCCACAAGACACTCGACGCAGATGAAGAGGGCGACACCCTGGAGGTCACCGCCGCATCCAAGCACTGCGCCGGGGCGATGATCGTCCTGGATCACGAGGACCGGCCCAACCAGCTGATGCGCATCGCCGAACGCCTCGGCCTCTAGGGCATCCTGCCTTGGCAGCGACGACCCAAAGACCCCCATGAGACGGTCCAGCCAATTGTCCCT
>NZ_JAWRWX010000261.1:0-262 GCF_046535335.1 Bacillus sp. SIMBA_026
GAGCCTGCATCTTTGCACGGTGAATGTGGAGCCCGGCACGACCGGATGGCTGTGGGCGAACGGCAAGGTGCTGCCCGTCGAGCCGCTGCTGCGCGAACTGCTCAAGGGCATGCTGCACGACGGCACGGATTACGAGCCAGACAGCCGCACCGCGCTGGCCGTTCCCTTCCTCCTGAAGATGCTCGAAGAAGCGCCGCTGCTGGGCGAGGAAGGTCTGCCGCTACCGCGCGATGCACGATTGCTCGCGATCTGCGAGCACATG
>NZ_JAWRWX010000262.1:0-262 GCF_046535335.1 Bacillus sp. SIMBA_026
CCGATAGACGTCCAGGGGATCAGCCGCGCACTCCATCTCGAAGCGGCGGGAAATGACCACCTGGAAGACTTCGCCGTCGACGATTGCTTCCTTGCCCCGATCAATCGCCTCCAAGTACTTGGCCTCATCCCAGCGTTCCTGCACGCTGGATGCGAAGTCCAAGGCTGTGCCCTGGAGGACGGACACCGGCTGCGCCACAGGTGTACTGACCTGGTCCAAGAGGGCATTTACCCGGGCAACGGCGTCGTGCCAAGCTTCATCG
>NZ_JAWRWX010000263.1:0-261 GCF_046535335.1 Bacillus sp. SIMBA_026
GCATGACCACCGCCGTCACAGCCGTGCCGGGAAGCTCATGCGAACCTCCGGCGGGATTCAACGCCCGGGCTGAACTCGATGAACTCAACGAACTCCCGTTGCGCCAAGCCACGTTGGAAGTGGACCTAGGCAGGTTGCTTGCGCTGCGCAGGCGGGCCGTGACCGCGCAAGAACCAGCCACGGGCAGTCCAGCCCGAGACCGCGTCGTGGTCGAGTTCCGTGATCCGGAGCAGCTCGCGGAGGAGCTTGCCTCCTACGGTC
>NZ_JAWRWX010000264.1:0-261 GCF_046535335.1 Bacillus sp. SIMBA_026
GAAGTCTGTCATTTTTATTTTCTCCAGAGGACGACTGCGATATGCAATCGCTACAAATCATATCAGGTCATAAGATCTTAATTTCAAGGCAGAGTTAAGAAATTTGATTCCCTATCCTGATCAGCAAAGGAGCTAGAACTTTCCACTTAGTAGGCCGGTCTTGGGCAAGGTGATTTGGCATCGTTCCAGAAAATCGCAGGGGCAAAAGCAGAATTGTCACTCTCTGGACACATCAACCGCAACCTCTTCTGATCGCTAAAT
>NZ_JAWRWX010000265.1:0-261 GCF_046535335.1 Bacillus sp. SIMBA_026
GGGCGGTTTTCGTGGGTCAGCACAGACAGCACGCCGGGCAGCGCCAGCGCCGCCGACGTATCGATGGCGACGATTTCTCCGCGCGCAATCGGTGCATTGACGACGACGCCGTAGACGAGTCCGTCCGCGTGAAACTCCGCCGCGTAGCGCGCCGCGCCGGTGACCTTGCTGTGGGCGTCCACGCGGGGCAGCGGCGCGCCGATACAGGCCGCAGGCTTCTGGAAAGCGGTGCTCATACTTCGTCCTCCTCGTCGTGCGCGG
>NZ_JAWRWX010000266.1:0-261 GCF_046535335.1 Bacillus sp. SIMBA_026
GACGAAGCTCCGAACTCAGCACCGCAAGAGCCGCATACTTATCTGGCACCGACTGGGGAACCAAGAAAGTGGTCGCCACCAGTTCATCGGCGGCAAACTCCGCCATCGCGACTTCGCTCCGCGCGAAGGCACCTTTCTGGATGTTCGTAGCCACCGGGGAATTTTCGAGCGCCCGAACCTCCCGGGCTAGTATCGTAAGGGCGCGGTACTTTTCGCCTCCGCCGCCGAGTGCGCCGGTCCCGCCACCGACGGGGGGAAGTT
>NZ_JAWRWX010000267.1:0-261 GCF_046535335.1 Bacillus sp. SIMBA_026
TCCGGAACAGATGAAGATGTTCCTGACCCGTCTTGGTTTCGGCTCTAAAATGGTGGTCACCGGCGACGTCACCCAGATTGATCTTCCTTTCGGCGCCACTTCGGGACTGCGGATTGTCCGCGAAATCCTCACCGGCATCGATGACGTGAACTTCTCCATCCTCGAGGCGGCTGACGTAGTACGTCACCGTCTCGTGGCGGATATCGTCTCTGCCTACAGCACATGGGATGACGCGCACCGCACCGAGGCCGCCGGCACACC
>NZ_JAWRWX010000268.1:0-261 GCF_046535335.1 Bacillus sp. SIMBA_026
CCGGCGCCGCAACTAAGGTGGTTGATTATCCTTCGGCTCAAGCGCTGGACGACGCAATTCAAGACTTTAGTGACATGTACGGGGCATCATCCAAGACCCTGCTTTCATTAATAAAAAGCAACTCAGAAATATCCAGAGCTACGACTGGTGTTGTTGTTTCAACAGCCAACTTGTTCAATTATCAGGCCGTTGACTATGAAGAAGATCACTTCGTAAATCCCAATAATGGCTTGCTAGTTTCAAACACTTCATACGACGCAT
>NZ_JAWRWX010000269.1:0-261 GCF_046535335.1 Bacillus sp. SIMBA_026
TGGCCCAGCACCTTGTAGCGCTCGGGCACAAGCGACTGGCATTCCTCGCAGGACCGGAACACAGCGCGTCCAACAGGCAGCGCCTTGCCGGCTTGGAAGTTTTCCGGGAGCAGAACCCGGGGATCGAACTGCAGCTGCTTCCCGGGGGCTCAAACTTCGATTCAGGCCATGATTCAACCGAGCTCGTTATTGCCTGCGGTGCCACCGGAATCCTTGCTTTCAACGATCTTGTGGCCATGGGGTTGCTGAGTGGCTTGCATG
>NZ_JAWRWX010000270.1:0-260 GCF_046535335.1 Bacillus sp. SIMBA_026
GAGCCGATGGTCCACGTGTACTTCAGCGGGAAGGTGGCGTTGTCGCCGTCGAGCTTTACATCACCGGACGTCACGGACGGCTTGGTTCCCAAACCTTGGAACACGGCCTTAAGTTGATCATTGGCGGCGGACGCTTCCTTGCCATCCACAGCCAACTGCCCGACGTCGAGCGCTGCCAAAGAGGAAGCGAGCTGTTTGGCCGCCGCGTCCGCGCCAGCACGCGCGTCATCGCAAGCGGAGAGCGACCCTGCCACCACAAG
>NZ_JAWRWX010000271.1:0-260 GCF_046535335.1 Bacillus sp. SIMBA_026
GGCAGTAAACCAGACCCTTACCAGGCTGATAATTATCGCCAGGCTCAACAATACTGTAATTATTTCAGTAAAAACCATTCATTTATAGTTTGTTTATATTCAGTAAAAACAGGGCAAGCATAAAATATATCTAGCCCGCTGGGTTCAGCGTCTGATTTGAACAATTTTACCCATTTGGGAGCAAGCTTTATTTATAATTTTTTTCCGTGAACTTAGTAGGATTTTTATAAATGAATTTGATTAAGATTTTATTAAGGACG
>NZ_JAWRWX010000272.1:0-260 GCF_046535335.1 Bacillus sp. SIMBA_026
GGGGTAGTCGTTGGTGGTGGTGGCGGTGCTGCTGCTGCCGCTGTCGTTGCCCTTGTCTTTGTTGCCCGTACCCGGCCGCTGAAACGTCCACCCGGCATTGACCCGCGCCAGTTCGGCCGCCGTATAGCTGGCGACTGGGCCACGCGCGTCGGTCAACGCCGACAGGTCGGCCGGTCGGTACAGCACCGGAACCCCATCGCGGCTCAATTGCACCGTCAGCCACAAGGCGTCAGCGCGGTGCTCGATGGCCAGCCGGATCG
>NZ_JAWRWX010000273.1:0-260 GCF_046535335.1 Bacillus sp. SIMBA_026
GTTAGTGGCCGGTATGACGGTGCTGATGGCGCTGCTGTGGTTAAGCGGTGCTGCCTTTGCCGTGTGGCCGCTGTGGCTGGCCGCCGCTGGCTGGCTGTTGAATCTCTACTGGGTAACGCACTACCCAGATAGCAGCCAGCAGTGGCAAGCCACCTCTCGCCGCCTGCTCATGGGTATTTGGGTGCTATTGCCATGCTGGGTAGGTTTTAACGTTCTGCGTGAGAGCGGTGCAGTGTGGCTTCTGTTTGTGCTGCTGCTGG
>NZ_JAWRWX010000274.1:0-260 GCF_046535335.1 Bacillus sp. SIMBA_026
GGCTATCGTCACCGCCCGCCAAGATGGCGCGCGTCTGGTCGGCGTTGAAGATCCGAGACGGCCCGGTAACCTCCAACTCCGGCCCGTTCTCGCCGACCAACCGCAGGCCGCCAGTATGGAAACCACCTTTGGCAAATGCAGCGACGGCCCTGCCCGTCAAGGCGTTGACCACTTGCCGCAGACCGTTCACTGTCGCATCGCGTGCGGCGTTGATCGCGTTGGTCAACACCTGGTCGCCCGACAGTGCGGACTTCTCCAGT
>NZ_JAWRWX010000275.1:0-260 GCF_046535335.1 Bacillus sp. SIMBA_026
GGTGAGCCAAAAATCAGGGTCTTGTCAGCATGTCGAGAAGCTGATCAATTCGGTCCAGCGAAAAGCGCCACGACTGCGGCACTTCGTCGACGGTGCCGGCGGCGTGCGCGCGGGCGCTCCACACATGTCGTTCGTGCAGGATTGTGTCACCGCGGCCGTTCGCGGTTTGGCGAAGACGCGAGGCGATCTCTGCGGGCGTTGCCAGATACACCCTCGGCATTGCGGCGATCGGGACGTCCTTGTATTGCACCAAGCAGAAG
>NZ_JAWRWX010000276.1:0-259 GCF_046535335.1 Bacillus sp. SIMBA_026
ACGTTAAGCCCCATGTCGCGCTATCTGACAATACCGATATTCAAGCAGTTGAGCAGCTTGCAATGATGCCGTTAACGAAGGGAAACAGCACGCAGCTACTCATCGATGGTGATGCCACCTTCGCGAGCCTATTTGCGGGCATTGAGCGGGCACAAGATTATCTACTGATTCAGTTTTTTATCGTTCGCGATGATGAGCTAGGACGGCAGCTTCATCAGCATTTGATCGCTGCCGTGAAGCGCGGTGTGCGCGTTTATTT
>NZ_JAWRWX010000277.1:0-259 GCF_046535335.1 Bacillus sp. SIMBA_026
GCTCGCATTGATCGCCGTTCTCGTATTCGGCGTGAACCTCGCCTGGTTACCCGTCTCCGGATACGTGCCCTTCGCGGATTCCCCATCGGGATGGATCCAATCGTTGATTCTCCCGGTGGTCGTCCTCGGCGTGTCCGAAATCGCGTTGGTCGCGGTCGTGACGAGGGCCGAGATGTTGTCCGCGATGCGCAGTGACTACGTCCGCAGTCTCCGGGCGAACGGCTACCCGTGGAAGCGGATCGTGTTCAAGCACGTTGCG
>NZ_JAWRWX010000278.1:0-259 GCF_046535335.1 Bacillus sp. SIMBA_026
CACCAGGGCAAAGGCTCACCAGAGATTTCAAAATCAATACCTTTACTCTGTTGAGCACCACCCGTGATATAGCAAAACTCATTCTTATCAGGGCCACATTCCTGCAAACTATAGTCAGGATTAGACATATTTTTCTTACTGGACTTATATAATGCCAGTGATGAATTCACGGTGCCCTTATTGTATCGGATACCTATTTCACGCGTACTGCCGGTCATTGGAGGCAAAGGCTTATTGTCGATGGTCGGCCGAAATGGTT
>NZ_JAWRWX010000279.1:0-259 GCF_046535335.1 Bacillus sp. SIMBA_026
GCGGGAACGGCAGCAGTTGGTCAAGAGCCGGCGGGACAATCTCCGGCTGTCCGAGGGGAACAAGATGCGTACCTCGATCCTGCGTGCCGTCTCGCATGATCTGAGAACTCCACTGGCCGGGATCAAGCTGGCAGTCAGTAGTTTGCGGCAGGAAGACGTGACCTTTCCACCCGATGTTGAGCAGGAACTACTGGAAACGATCGAGGACTATGCGGATCGCTTGGACCATTTGGTGAACAACCTCCTGGACATGTCAAGG
>NZ_JAWRWX010000280.1:0-259 GCF_046535335.1 Bacillus sp. SIMBA_026
GGCCGACGACGGAACGAACTGCCGCCGTCGGGGAGCTACTTCCTTGGACGGGCCTGGACGAGGTTGGCGAACGGAAGCCTCCCGAAGATGGCAATAAAGTCAGCGTGGTAGGCGGCTTCGGCCGCGTTCACGTCGGGCGCGGGGAGTTCCTTCCATGCAATCACCAAGTCGAGGGCGTCGCGCAGTTGCCAGATGAGCCGCGCATCCCAAACGACGGTCGGACGTCCACGGCCGTAGTCCAAGAACTCCTGGATCTGCT
>NZ_JAWRWX010000281.1:0-258 GCF_046535335.1 Bacillus sp. SIMBA_026
GCTGGTACCCGGCCAGTGGCCGGCCGAACTGAAGCCTGGATCCGGCGTACTCGAGTGCTGCCTCGTACGAGTCGCGCGCAGCACCCATGGCTCCCCACGCGATACCGTAACGCGCCTCGTTGAGGCACGAAAATGGCGCCCGAAGTCCCGCCGCATCCGGAAGGATTGCCTCCGGACCCAGCTGCACGGCGTCGAACGTCACATCGCACTGGATGGAAGCGCGCATGGATAGCTTCGGCTCGATGGGGGTGGCCGTGA
>NZ_JAWRWX010000282.1:0-258 GCF_046535335.1 Bacillus sp. SIMBA_026
GTTCAGCAGATGCTCGACGCGGGCCACGTGAACGCCGGCTTCCTCCGCGGACCGTGCTCGACGATTCCACGCTGCCTTGAAGCCGTCGGCGCCCAGGAGCGGGATGGTTTCGGTGCAACTTGACGGAACGCGCTCGTCCATGGCGCGGGTGGCCTCATCAACGGCGTCCTTGGCCATGACACGGTACGTGGTGAACTTTCCGCCGGCTACCACCACAAGGCCCGGAACGGGATGGGCCACCACGTGCTCGCGGGACAG
>NZ_JAWRWX010000283.1:0-258 GCF_046535335.1 Bacillus sp. SIMBA_026
GATAGACCCGAAACCTGTTTTCGAAACAGGACGGATGGCCTTGCAGTACGTCACCCCTGGATACGCCTGCTGGAGCGCGGCGACTCTGGCTGTCGTAGAAGCAACTCGAAGTAATGACGAGGAGAAGAATCACCTCTCGTTGCCTGTGGTTTACACCGGCCACGTAGACGATCTTCTTACGCTCACCAGCGCCAGCATCAACAGCGCCTCCAGGCGCGAAGCGCAGCCAGATATTGGCGCTTGGTCAAGCAATACCAG
>NZ_JAWRWX010000284.1:0-258 GCF_046535335.1 Bacillus sp. SIMBA_026
GTGCCGCTTCCAACGCACAAGTGCCTGTTCAAGAATCGGCGACGACGAACGAAGCAGCATCTGAAATCACGACTACATCGACGGGCGCTCCCGCATCGGGAGACACGACCACGTCCGCGGTTGCCCAGGCCGACAAATTTCCTGCAACCCAGACAGCATCGACTGCTTCGTCTAACGACGGGCCGTTGCCGGAGGCCACGACGACGCAGGACTCTGCGCCACGCTCGGGCCTGGAGTCGGGCGCGCCGGTGCTCGATC
>NZ_JAWRWX010000285.1:0-258 GCF_046535335.1 Bacillus sp. SIMBA_026
TCCGACGTCGGGTTTGGGCTCTGGTTTCAGGTCAGGTTTAGGTTCGATGACCGCGGCGACTGCCGGGGCCGGAACGACGTCGACGGCGGCCGTGTTGGCGTCGTCGTCGGTCTCCTCAACGATCTCCAGCATGACGACGGTGACGTTGTCCGGGGCGCCCGCCTCAAGGGTGAGGTTGACCAGGAGCTCAGCACATTCACGCAAGTCAGGCGTTTCCCGAACGGTTCGCTCAACAACATGGCCGGCCACGTAGTTGAG
>NZ_JAWRWX010000286.1:0-258 GCF_046535335.1 Bacillus sp. SIMBA_026
CGCTCAAGGATAAGGCATTTACCGCCCGGCACGGTAGGCGGTGCCATGATCACGCACCCGGCGCTGTCGCCGTTCTGCGTGCCTTTCGCCGGCTCATAGCCGATCCAGACCTCTTTCCAGCCGAACTGAGTAAGCAGTTAATGAGGCGGCTTTATATTAATTTTTTGAGAAAGAACACCAGTATGGTTATTCACTAAAGGTTTTGATTTAGAAATTGAATCCTTAAATATTTCAGCTATTGATATCGATGCGCGAAAT
>NZ_JAWRWX010000287.1:0-257 GCF_046535335.1 Bacillus sp. SIMBA_026
CGTTCGAGTGCGTCCGCGATGGCGCGATGCTCGTCCAACATCTTCGCTACGGCATTTTCCTGCACCAATCCACGCCAGATCCGGGTCCGCGCCGTGCTGCTGGACAAGGCCTCGAGCAGGCCGCCGAGGTACTCGTTTCCGGCCGCATCGGTGATGATGCCATGGAAGGTGAGATCGTGGGCCACCAGTTCCTTGACGTCCGTGTTTTCGTCGATGCCCTCCAGGGTGCCGCGCAGGGCGCCCAGTTCATCGTCGCC
>NZ_JAWRWX010000288.1:0-257 GCF_046535335.1 Bacillus sp. SIMBA_026
GGCGGCATCGAAGCAGAAGCCGTGATGGTCGGAAAGCCAGTTGCGCTGGCGTTGCCCGAAGTGGTAGGCGTTGAGGTGCGCGGCCAACTGCGCGAAGGTGTCATGCCCACGGATCTTGTACTGGCCATCACGCAGCAGATGCGCAAGATCGGGGTGGTAGGCCAGTTCGTCGAGTTCTTCGGCAACGGCCTCGAAACCCTGTCCCTAGGCGACCGGGGGATGATCGCAAATATGGCACCGGAATACGGCGCCACGGC
>NZ_JAWRWX010000289.1:0-257 GCF_046535335.1 Bacillus sp. SIMBA_026
TGACGACCTGCGCCGCAAAGAAACCGAGTAACAACAATGCCCAGTTTTCCCGCTTGGTCAGCAGGTATGCGCCGACCGCGATCCCCGAGGGCAACCAGACGTAGACCGCATGGTTGAGCGGGTCGTCGAAGAGGTGCGAAAACGCGCCGCACACCAAATAGGGCACGATCCATATCAGGCTGGTCACGTTCATCTTGGCGATGGAGAGGTCTCGACGAAATGGGATAGGTTCAGTTCCCCTGTCCGGCCAGATCTCC
>NZ_JAWRWX010000290.1:0-257 GCF_046535335.1 Bacillus sp. SIMBA_026
TGCTTACTAAAGCGGACTTCCCTACGCTGGAACAGGTCAGACAAACAACTCTCACAGCAGCGGTACGCCCCCAAAAAGGTCACCGCAACGAGGAGGAACTATGTCAGAGCACAACATCACCGGCAATATCGCGGGAAAGAAGGTCGCATTCCTACTGACGGACGGCGTAGAGCAAGTGGAGCTCACCAGTCCATGGCAAGCCGTGAAGGATGCCGGCGGAGAGCCCACCCTCGTAGCCCCGTCCACAGGCAAGGTCC
>NZ_JAWRWX010000291.1:0-257 GCF_046535335.1 Bacillus sp. SIMBA_026
CGAATTCGGTTAAGTAAAGGTTTGCGAATATTAAGTGATACTTTATGGAAGGTAAACCCCGATGACACAAAAGACAAAGAGGCCTGAAGGCTCCACGTCTCCGCAGCTGTCACAGATGCAACGCGACTTTGTCGCGAAGCTGGATTTTCAGATGCAGTCGAACACCGTCTCAGCCGCCGCATTAGCCGAACGGCTAGGCGTAAGCACGCCTGCCGTCTACGGATGGAGAAACAATGGCCGGTTCGACCGCGAACATG
>NZ_JAWRWX010000292.1:0-257 GCF_046535335.1 Bacillus sp. SIMBA_026
TGTGTTTGGTTCGCCAGACAGAACACTCTGCAATAGTTGGGCATTCGAGAACGACCGCGCTGTAGCCGTAAACGGTCATTGGGTTATGAACGCATGAGAGGCAGCTTTGGGTCGCATGCGGACTCTCGCCTCAACTCGAAGTGCGTCACTCTATGCGATGTGCATGAGACGGCACTCGGCCATGAGGAGGAGCTCACTCGGCAGCTATAAGTGGCTGCAAACTGCTGCTCTTCGATCATCCGATCGGTTGGTGGACC
>NZ_JAWRWX010000293.1:0-257 GCF_046535335.1 Bacillus sp. SIMBA_026
GTGGGAACTCAACGCGGGCGATATCATGGTCACCAGCGAAGACCGCTGGCGTCAGCTTGCTCAGCGGCTTCCTTCGTTGCCAATGAATATGACCGCCGTAGCAACGTCGCCGTTAGATAAGCAGACTTATCGGGCGCTGCTGACGAAAGGCGTTGCTCATATTATCGAGCTGCACTGTCAGCCCGGTTTAGGCATTTTAGCTGCGCGCCGCTCTCAGCAAGCGCCGTTTGAACTGCTCTAGGACTCGGAGCCCACCG
>NZ_JAWRWX010000294.1:0-256 GCF_046535335.1 Bacillus sp. SIMBA_026
GCTTCAACCTCATCACAGCCCAACGCGTCAGAATTGCTGATATCAAAGTACGTAAATGGGTTGCCCGGTCAAAATATGCCTCGCACGTCGCACTCGGTGGAACGCCTGTCAGGATTCTTGCTTGCTGCAATCGCGTGGGCAGATCGCAATACGCGCGGGGCCCATGAGGGGGAGGAAGAGAGAGTTAAGGAAGAGCTCACCCAGCTTCTGAGCGATGCGTCTTGGCGTGAAGACCGCTCTGAAGATGGAACGTCTG
>NZ_JAWRWX010000295.1:0-256 GCF_046535335.1 Bacillus sp. SIMBA_026
GCTATGCAACGCGCTTCACACTGAATGATATAAATAAATGATTAACCACTCATCCGACTATAGTCGGCAAACCTCTTCTGACGTCAGAAATCCTCCCCGTCAAAGAGAGAATCCGTGATCGGCTTCAGATTCTCCACCTTCACGGCAAACTTCACGGTCTCACCATTCTTCCCGACGCCCTCGACGACCATCCGGCTTCCGGGCGCCGGACCAAGAACGCGGACCACGTACCCCCTGCGCAAGGTCGTACTGTATC
>NZ_JAWRWX010000296.1:0-256 GCF_046535335.1 Bacillus sp. SIMBA_026
GGGGAGTTTTCATTGTTAATAATTTTGTTATACCCCATGTTGCGGTGAACCCGGATGCTATTCAGTTTATAGGGGTTGTAATCACATTATTTCTTCTTCCACGATTTCCAAAAAGTGAGTCAGTCCGTAAAACGTTAAGCTGATAACTTTAACACTCCGCATATAATACGATATCAGCCATCTTTCTGATGGTACTTAGAGTTTTTTCTGCATAGTGATTCTAAACATATGTCGGCAGGTCGCTCTAACCGGAAAG
>NZ_JAWRWX010000297.1:0-256 GCF_046535335.1 Bacillus sp. SIMBA_026
GTTATTCTGGAACCAGGTCGATGGGAGGGAAAGAAGCACTCTTTATGATGCTTACCAGGTCGTCACGGAAGAATTGGAATTGAATGTTATGCATACCAGGATCATGGATAGTAAACGTTTTCGCAGAGAAACAGAAGAGAGCGGTAATTACATATTCAGGTCAAGTTTACTGCCGCCAGAAGAGAAGCTAATGAGGATGACCAGACTTGATCTGTTTATTCAGGAATTTCTAAAAATTGTAAAACGTTAAAAATGT
>NZ_JAWRWX010000298.1:0-256 GCF_046535335.1 Bacillus sp. SIMBA_026
CCTTCCGATTCCAGCGTGACCAGATCCTGAGCCACCATATCGGCCAGCATGCTGGTGGACTCATCGCCAAATGGTTGGTCGTTCTCAGGTGCATCAATCTCGGTCAGACGAACGCGCAGTTCGTTACCGCCGGTCAAAAAAACGACCGTATCGCCATCGGTCACAGAGATCACCCTGCCGCTCAACGTGTCAGCTAGGGCAATTGGCGCGATAAAAAACAGCAGCGCTGCCAACAGGCAGTTCTTCATTTTCACGT
>NZ_JAWRWX010000299.1:0-256 GCF_046535335.1 Bacillus sp. SIMBA_026
GGAAGCCATCCAGGACGAGGTTGGTAACGTCCCGGAACAGCCCTTCACGGAAACTGTCCTCGTCGAAGTCTTCTCCGTCGCCCAAAAGGGACACCAAAGCCGATACGATCTGCCGGACCGACAACTGTCCGTCGCACGCTGAAACGAACCCTGCAAGCTCGGT
The DNA here is from genome assembly GCF_046535335.1 of Bacillus sp. SIMBA_026. Classification (NCBI taxonomy): domain Bacteria; kingdom Bacillati; phylum Bacillota; class Bacilli; order Caryophanales; family Bacillaceae; genus Bacillus; species Bacillus sp. SIMBA_026. The sequence continues at coordinate 164 of NZ_JAWRWX010000299.1, forward strand.
GCTGAGCAGGTTGGTCCTGCGAAGGCCCGCTCCCTGCCGCAGGAGGATAACCCCGGGGTGGAAGGCTCCGGGCCGTTGATGCCGTTCCTCGGT
>NZ_JAWRWX010000300.1:0-256 GCF_046535335.1 Bacillus sp. SIMBA_026
CCCTGGCGGCACTGGCCGCGTTCACGCACGTGTCGATCATGTTGGCGGGTTTTGCTTTCGGGCTGGCGGTGGCCGCTGTTGGAGAACCGCGGCGCCTGGCCCACCAGTTGTTCGCTGTCAGCGACGGATTCCTCGGCCCGGTCTTCTTTGTGTGGCTCGGGGCGTCGCTGGACCTGAGCGAGTTGGGGAGCCATCCGCAGATGATTGCCTTGGGCGTGTCTTTGGGCGTCGGGACTCTCCTGATCCACGGGGCCAT
>NZ_JAWRWX010000301.1:0-256 GCF_046535335.1 Bacillus sp. SIMBA_026
GGCGCGAATGGTCGGGTAGTCCAGATGATCGTAGTGGTCGTGGGTGATCAGTAGCGCATCGATCTCGGGCATGTCGTTTGCCGTATAGACGCTGGTGCCCTCGAAAGCCCTGTTCGTGAGGGGCACGGGAGCCGCGTTGTTGCTGAAGACCGGATCAATCAAGAAGCGCTTGCCGGCCAACTGCACGAAATAGGACGAATGCCCGAGCCAGACGACCAGATCCTGCCCGGGATCGAGCGCCTTGAGATCTGTCCTG
>NZ_JAWRWX010000302.1:0-256 GCF_046535335.1 Bacillus sp. SIMBA_026
TTTCCTCCACACTCCTCGGTGAGCCAGCCGCCCGGCCCCGGTACTTTACGGCACCCGCCATAGAATCTTTGCTCGGCTCACATGCGGAACTCGACTTCCGCGCGCACTTGTGGCCGTTGATCGCCAAGGACGCGGGCTACGCCTATTACCGCGAGCTCTTCACCGGCCATCCCTCCCGGGTACGGGGTACGTGGGCCAGTTTCGAGGCCCGGTTCGATGCCCTGGACTGGTACAGCCCCGGCCGCGAAGACCTGGT
>NZ_JAWRWX010000303.1:0-256 GCF_046535335.1 Bacillus sp. SIMBA_026
CTAGTGGCTTGGTAAAGTAATTACTACCTCCACTACGCAAAGCTTGAAGCCTGACGGTAAAATTCTCATCTGTGCCTGTAAATAAAATCGGGCACGTGAAACCTTTTAAGCATTCCTGCCAGAATAGTACCGGATCTTTTTCGAGCACCTCTAACGGCGCAGCACGATGGTCGACGAGTAATACGTCTGGTTCAACACCACTAACTGATGCAACCTCCTGTGCATCACTAAAATGGCGTACCTGAAAACCAAAACT
>NZ_JAWRWX010000304.1:0-256 GCF_046535335.1 Bacillus sp. SIMBA_026
GGGCGTTCCCGGCCTTCCGGAAGGCCCTGTTGTCCTTGTGGGACCGATGGCGGTGGGGAAGTCCGCCATTGGCCAGAGACTGGCAGACCACTTGGGCTTGCCGTTTGTGGACACGGACGCTGTCATCGTTGCCGCTCATGGAAGCATCGCCGATATTTTTGCAGGCCGTGGGGAGCACGCGTTCCGCGAGATTGAGGCGCGCGCCGTCGCCAAGGCCATCGAGTCCGCCAAGGTCCAGCCGGCCATCATTTCCCTC
>NZ_JAWRWX010000305.1:0-256 GCF_046535335.1 Bacillus sp. SIMBA_026
TGCCGTGTCCACCGTTGGAACCTGGGTGGTGGAACCCGCGACAGGATTCGGACCGCCGCCGGGCATGTTCGGCACCGATGACTGGGCAGCAGGAACGATCGTGGCAGTGTTGGCGATATTGCCAGTAGTACCCAAGGCCACGGTGCCCTTCACCGTGTAGGTGAGGGTGCCGCCGGTGTTGATGCGTACCGCGCCAGAGATGCTGCCTGTGCCGCTGGCCGCGTTGCAGGCCGTGGGACCGGCCGGGGTCAGATTC
>NZ_JAWRWX010000306.1:0-256 GCF_046535335.1 Bacillus sp. SIMBA_026
CTAGCGGCATCCCGCAACAGTGACTTCAAGCCATTTTTCAACAAAAAAGCGGATGGAACCCTAGCCAGATATTCGACAATTCCTATGTCGAGCAACGGTGGCCGTGACTCAAGATTTTCGATCATCGACGTCCGATCTTCAACGTGAAGCAGAGCCGGCAACAACGTATGGAAGTCCAGTCGCAACAACCTTCGGAGTATTGTTCCGTCACCAGTAAGCTTCATCGCTTCGGTGACGACATCCCGATCCTTGATCT
>NZ_JAWRWX010000307.1:0-256 GCF_046535335.1 Bacillus sp. SIMBA_026
GCAAGCGTCATTGTCGTTTGGGCAATGGGCAGCGGCTGGATCGATCGCGGCCTGCTTATCAGCCGCGCTCCCGGCTTTCCGATCACTGGCACTGGCGCCTGGAGCGAAGCATCCAAAGCGATGAATCTGTCGCATCCGAGCTATTGCATTCCCATAGATCCTTTCCCCTGGGTCTACGGTCCGGCCTGCGATCTTCTGGCTCCGCGCCCCCACGAGCTTCTTCCCATGGAGATTTCGGGAGACAGGTTGGAGCTTT
>NZ_JAWRWX010000308.1:0-255 GCF_046535335.1 Bacillus sp. SIMBA_026
TACCAAAGAGTGAAGTTGAAAGCCGATAGCAGGGAAAAAGAACCAGCCACCAGCTCAACCAAATAGTTATTAAAATATCCGATACTCTCGCTATGAGTTGAGAAACCACCAAGCGAAACTGTGGAAATCCCGTGACAAATAGCATCAAACAAAGGCATTCCTGCAAGTCTATAACAGACAATACAAGCAATACCTAATAAAGAATAAGTTATCCACAGTGTCCGTGACGTATCGGCCAGGCGGGGAGTGAGTTTG
>NZ_JAWRWX010000309.1:0-255 GCF_046535335.1 Bacillus sp. SIMBA_026
GGGCTACCCGCTGATCCTGAAGCCGATCGACGGCCAGTCGAGCCACGGTGTGCAGAAAATCTGCGATGCGGTGCAACTGCGCACCGCGATCGCCAACCTGCCGTCCGGCGGCGAGTGGGATCTTGAGGAGTTCGTGGCCGGTACGTTGATGCACGTCGACGGACTCGTCGATCGAAACGGTAACGTAACGCTCGTCGTACCGTCTCGCTACGTCAACACCTGCCTCGATTTCACGGCCGGCGCACCGCTCGGCGC
>NZ_JAWRWX010000310.1:0-255 GCF_046535335.1 Bacillus sp. SIMBA_026
CTGGCGTCTCGAAACGCCTCTCAAGGGCAGGCGCTCAAACGGCTGGCGCAAAAGCTCGGCATTCAGATGGCTGAAACCACCGCGGTCGGTGACAGCTTAAATGACTATTCAATGCTTCAGGCGGCCGGAAAAGGCATAGCGATGGGGAATGCGAGAGAAGATATTCAAGAGATCGCTGATGCCGTTACATTGACAAATGATCAAAACGGCGTTGCGCATATGATCAGGAATTTACTGTTAAAGGTATGGCGATAC
>NZ_JAWRWX010000311.1:0-255 GCF_046535335.1 Bacillus sp. SIMBA_026
GGTGATCAGGTCGGCGATGATGCCTACTGCCCCCAGGGCCAGCGGACCCTGGCCCACTGACATTCCAGCATAGGCGGTCGCGGCTGCTCCAATACCGGCGTCACCGACCACGTCACCCGCAGCTCTCGCAAGGCTGGTGACAGTGCCATCCTTCTCGGTCACGCGAATGTCGACCATGGTTCCCTTGGCAACCACAGGCGCCCCGGCGACATACTCCTTGCCGTCCTTCACCTGCACGCTGGTGTTGGCGCATCC
>NZ_JAWRWX010000312.1:0-255 GCF_046535335.1 Bacillus sp. SIMBA_026
TGAAGCACATGCAGGTGCCGATGGTACCGCTTCGGGAAGAGATCCTTCAGGATCCTGCCCAGATCTACGACAATCTCGTCGCGCGCGTGGATAGCCTCGACGCCGTCTTTCTGGTCGATCCCAACAACCCGACGGGCTTCAGCCTCTTCAGCCTCTTCAGCCCGACCGACCACGCGTTCCGCGAAGTCGTGCGCTTCTGCGTGGACCATGACAAGCTCCTCGTCATGGATTTTTGCTTCGCGTCGTTCATCCTCG
>NZ_JAWRWX010000313.1:0-255 GCF_046535335.1 Bacillus sp. SIMBA_026
CCTGATCGATCAGATTCTTTCCTGAACTGGACCATGCGCAAAGGCATAATTCTGGCCGGCGGCTCCGGCACGCGGCTCTACCCGATTACGTTGTCGGTGTCGAAGCAGTTGCTGCCCGTCTTCGACAAGCCGATGATCTATTATCCGCTCTCCACGCTGATGCTGGCGGGGATCCGGGACATCCTGATAATCTCGACGCCCGAAGATACGCCGCGTTTTGCAGAGATGTTGGGCGATGGCAGCAAATGGGGTTTG
>NZ_JAWRWX010000314.1:0-255 GCF_046535335.1 Bacillus sp. SIMBA_026
GGGGACGCTTTGTCGCTCAGGAATCATCCGGCTTTACTTCGTCATTGGCGGCCACAGGATCCGAACCATGAACCGGACCTTCGACGTCGGGTCCCGCGACGTCCTGGCCGGGTAGTTCCTCGACTGGCGGTTCCTGGGTTGGCGCCTCACCGACTGGTGCCTCTTGGCCCACTGCCTCACCGAAACCGAGAATCGAAGGGACGATCTCGCGGAGCCGTTCCAATTCGATGGCGCCCTGGCGGACAACCCTGAAAG
>NZ_JAWRWX010000315.1:0-255 GCF_046535335.1 Bacillus sp. SIMBA_026
GCCGGCCGCCTGACGCGCCCCCAATCAAGGACGATCCGCCATGCAGCTCACCGATAATACCATCTTTATCACGGGTGCCACCTCCGGCATCGGCCGCGCGCTGGCCGAGGCGTTCCATCGTCTGGGCAACCAGGTCATCATCGCCGGCCGCCGCCGCCAGCTTCTGGACGCCGTCACCGCCGCCAACCCCGGCATGGCGGGCTTGAAGCTGGACATCACCGACCCCGCGAGCATCGCCACCGCCGCGGAGCGGTT
>NZ_JAWRWX010000316.1:0-255 GCF_046535335.1 Bacillus sp. SIMBA_026
GTGTGATCAAAGGGACCAAACTGCAGGCTGCTTTGGCCGTTTCGTCATGCTCGACGAGCGGTTTGCCTCTAGGGAACTGACACTGCCGGGACCGAGGCTTAGAGGACAGCAATTCCGCCCCATCTAGGAGAACAAAGTGACTACTTACAACCTGGCTCTGATCGGTTTCGGCGGCGTCAACCGCGCCTTGGCCGAATTGATCCGCGACGAGCCTCAGCGGTTCGCTTCCCTCGGATTCGAGCTCCGTGTCGTGGC
>NZ_JAWRWX010000317.1:0-255 GCF_046535335.1 Bacillus sp. SIMBA_026
TTCGAATGGCGCTGGCAAGCGCCGCAGTTCAACGCTGGTCTACTGGGTGGTGGGTATTCTGCTCGTGCTCTTCCTAATAATACGCAAGTGAGTGCGGCATCTGCGTCCGGGGATAAGAGGCGGCGTTGCCTGAGTGTACTAAAACGACCGGTTACGCACTCATTGGCGCTTGCGCTTGCGGATGGGTACAAAAACTAGGGGTTGAATATTCGCACCCCTGTACTAAACTAGAACGATGTTTTCGTACCCTTCGCC
>NZ_JAWRWX010000318.1:0-255 GCF_046535335.1 Bacillus sp. SIMBA_026
GAAGGCGAAGCTGCTGGTTTCCCCGACTGTCTAACGCGTCTTGGCGCGGCCCGCCAGAGTATCGCAAACGCCTCTGCTGCGGGATCCACTGACAAGTTCACTCCGACCTAGAGCAACTGCTGCCCGGCTTGATTTCCGGTTCGATCTTCGGTTGCTATGGTTGCCTCACTTTCGGTACAGTGCCGCGATTTTCGTTTCAACTTTGACGGCGGGTACGCCAATAGCTAAAGAGATCCGTGCAATCGATTGCAGGAG
>NZ_JAWRWX010000319.1:0-255 GCF_046535335.1 Bacillus sp. SIMBA_026
GTTTCTTTGAAGCGCTCCCTAAAGTCCTCCACGGTGAGGAACTCGGGGATCGGTCTGACGCGAAAAGGCGGATTCGTCGAGGTGGTTGAACCGTACGGCCACGGTCCTTCCTCGGGAGACGCACGGAACTGAGCGACCGCCCCTTGCTCGGGCGCAAGGCCGCCAAAGACGACGGCGCGTCCCGGTATGGACTCAACGCTTGGCAGCCGCGGCCAGTGGTACCTCGACTCCTCGCTCGAACCCAACGGAAAGTAC
>NZ_JAWRWX010000320.1:0-254 GCF_046535335.1 Bacillus sp. SIMBA_026
ATGACGATGAAAAGTTATCATCATGTCCCACCAGGGTCGATCATGGTTAACCCGTTCGCTTTCCGAATGATTCGGCCGGTGTACGACACGAGCCGATGGATGTGTCGGAAAGAGGTACAAGGCCATCCGCTGAACGCGGTGCGAAGGATCGGTCGCGGCGGCCGGCGTGCATGTGCGACGGCGGCGCCGTGTCGAATGGAAAGCAAGGATTGCCCATCCCGTTCGGTCAGTGATCGACCGGAGCCGGATGGGAG
>NZ_JAWRWX010000321.1:0-254 GCF_046535335.1 Bacillus sp. SIMBA_026
TGGTGCGCATTCCTGGGCGGCGCGGCGGCGTTCGTCTACTTCGTCGGCTTCTCCGACTCGGCGAAGCAGGCGCAGGAAGAGCAGCGCGCCCAGGATGCTGCGGACGCAAAGCCGCACGTCATCCGCGAGGCGGACGGCTGCAAGGTCTACGCGTTCAAGGCTGGCGACAACTGGCATTACTTCACGCGCTGCGGCGATGGCACCGTGACGACTGAGCGGAATTGGACCGAGACGCGCCGAGACAACGACGATGA
>NZ_JAWRWX010000322.1:0-254 GCF_046535335.1 Bacillus sp. SIMBA_026
CGGGCTCACCGTTGGGCAGACGTTCAAGACCTGGTCCGTGATGGAAACCTTGATTTCCCTGGTGGGCTTCGGGTTCGTGATGCTTCTGTCGCTCATCTTGTAGCTACTCAAACACCGCAAATGCACGACGGCGGCCGTCCCTTTGGTGGGACGGCCGCCGTCGTGTTGTGGTGCCAAAATGTAGCGCCGAAAGCGTCAGGCGCTCAGCGTGACCACCAGGACCGGCGCTGTGGTGGGGGCGGTGGATCCGCCCG
>NZ_JAWRWX010000323.1:0-254 GCF_046535335.1 Bacillus sp. SIMBA_026
GTTGCGGGAGAATAATATAGGGCGGCATCAGGTAAATCAGTTTGCCAAAAGGCCGGATCCAGACACCCTGTTCGACAAAGAATTTTTGCAGCGCCGCCATATTCACCGGACGAGTGGTTTCGACTACGCCGATTGCCCCCAGCACGCGCACATCGGCAACCATTTCGGCATCACGGGCGGGGGCAAGTTGCTCGCGCAGCTGTACTTCAATAGCCGCCACCTGTTGCTGCCAGTCGCCAGATTCGAGAATCGCC
>NZ_JAWRWX010000324.1:0-254 GCF_046535335.1 Bacillus sp. SIMBA_026
TGGATTCCGCGAGGCTGAGAACCTCGCCGTCGATGGAAACGGTGAAGTTGTTTGCGTCCGGCACATACACGATCCGCTGTCCGGTACGGGCGAACCCATAGGCGTTCTCGGCGTGCTTGATATCCCAAATCTCATGGAATCCGTTGATGAAGGTACCCGGGAGCTCCCCGTCGCCTGCCGCGGCATGGGCGCCGCGAATGCCAAGGTGTCCGTTGCCAAGGGCGAACAGGGTCTCAAGCGTTCCTTCGTCACCG
>NZ_JAWRWX010000325.1:0-254 GCF_046535335.1 Bacillus sp. SIMBA_026
GCGGCGGCGCAGTGCCGGGGGGTCGGCATCGAGGACTTGTGCACCGCCCAAGACCATTCGGCTCCCCGGATCGCGTAACACCAAGCGGTCGCCGAGGACCAGTGGCAAAGGCCGATCAAGAACGAGCCGCGCGTGGTCTGCATCAAAGGGCCGCAGCCGGCACGGCACCGCCGCTGTGCCAGCGTGAACCATCAGGCGTTCCGGTACGTCGGTGTAGCTGACGCCGGTGGTGCGTCGGACACCAAGGACGCTAG
>NZ_JAWRWX010000326.1:0-254 GCF_046535335.1 Bacillus sp. SIMBA_026
CGATGCTGATTCTGATGCGAACGGTGCGCCGGCGCTGCTCATGCTGTCGCCGGCGGTGATAAGCCACCATCGGGGCAAGCCCTGGGCGCATCTGGCCGGGCGGTCGATGCACGGCGGGTCGGGGCAGACGTGGCGTGCGCTGTACCGGCTCGGCCTGCTGTACGCCAATGATAAACTGACTGAGCGCGGCCAGTATCAGGCTGCGGCGCGGGTGTCGCGAAAGGGCGGGGCGATCGCCGCCCGCCGTCAATTCT
>NZ_JAWRWX010000327.1:0-253 GCF_046535335.1 Bacillus sp. SIMBA_026
GAGGTGTTTGGAGTAACGTTATGCGACATGGTCATTCTCCTTTACGGTGATAACCGTCGCGTAAGCAAAAAATTGCCCCATTTTTTTGGATTCCTCAGCGACAACAACTGTCGATTTTTAGTAAATATCTATCCGGTACGAAGCCCGGCCTCTTGGTATGAATGATTGGTTTGAAGCAAAAAATAACCGACGCTGATGAAACGTCGGTTTTTAGTCATTTTTTGACAGCGGCGCATTGTGCCTAAATGGGGGG
>NZ_JAWRWX010000328.1:0-253 GCF_046535335.1 Bacillus sp. SIMBA_026
GAGGTCATCATCGAAAATACTAAAAGACCTGAGTATCCGCTTTTACCAAACGCTACGGACCGCTACTTAGAGTATCTCGTTCGGAACGACGAAGCCTCTGCCCAACTCAGTCTTGATACTAGTGAAAAATTTCAGATGCTAGCAGCTTGCAGCCAGGTTCGCAGTAACGCTCGCTGCATAGCCGCAGAATGCTCCCTCAGCAAACTTAAAGGAAAGTGACTTTTGTGCTTCTGCGCCTTATGCAGCTTTTCCT
>NZ_JAWRWX010000329.1:0-253 GCF_046535335.1 Bacillus sp. SIMBA_026
GGAGGGTGTTCGGGCAGAATTGGGGAGTCGAAGGGGCAGTAGATGCCACCTGCCACGACCCCCCTCTAACCGATACCCCATGGAGCCAACGTGAGCGACACCAGCATCACCATTCCCGCCAACCTGCTGCCCAAGGACGGACGGTTCGGCGCAGGACCCTCCAAGGTCCGTCCGGAACAGGTCGAGGCATTGTCTGCCGCAGCCACCACCATTCTGGGCACCTCGCACCGCCAGGCCCCTGTCAAGAACCTGG
>NZ_JAWRWX010000330.1:0-253 GCF_046535335.1 Bacillus sp. SIMBA_026
ATCAGTGCCAACATAGTAAGCCAGTATACACTCCGCTAGCGCTGATGTCCGGCGGTGCTTTTGCCGTTACGCACCACCCCGTCAGTAGCTGAACAGGAGGGACAGCTGATAGAAACAGAAGCCACTGGAGCACCTCAAAAACACCATCATACACTAAATCAGTAAGTTGGCAGCATCACCCGACGCACTTTGCGCCGAATAAATACCTGTGACGGAAGATCACTTCGCAGAATAAATAAATCCTGGTGTCCCT
>NZ_JAWRWX010000331.1:0-253 GCF_046535335.1 Bacillus sp. SIMBA_026
TTGGAATCCTAGCACTAAAGGAGCGTCGTGCCGTCATTGATTCATGAGCGATGCTAATAGGTTCTAGCAAGTTTGGCTACTTAATCGAAACGACGGTAAACCGTAAACTTCACGCTTCCAGGTCGTCACCATGCCGCGCGGGTTTGACGACCACCATAAATAGCACGCGGCTCAGAAGGACACACATTGTGTGGGAGACGTCGTACTTGCCAAATGGTTCGCTGACGCAAGCGCGGCCATCGTGATCGGCCAC
>NZ_JAWRWX010000332.1:0-253 GCF_046535335.1 Bacillus sp. SIMBA_026
GACGCCGACAATCGCCCCGATCTCCGCCAGCAAAGGCATGGTCATGGTGTGATGGCAAGGCGCCCATTCCAGGTGCAGCGTCGCAATCCTGAGGCTCGATTGCCTCTCCGTGGAACTGTGCGAAAGGTCATGCACCAGCTTCTTCAAGTGTTCTATGGTGCACAGCCCTGTTGAAACGTCGGTGCAACTCAACGGAGTGACCAGTTCATGCTCTTCCGCCCACGCCTCTGCCAGGTCGAGCACCGCCTCGAAG
>NZ_JAWRWX010000333.1:0-253 GCF_046535335.1 Bacillus sp. SIMBA_026
CGTGAGTCCTTCACGCTCTCGCCAGCGGTGCGATTTGCCGCTTAGGCGAGCGCTACCGGGCCACGTCCACAACGATCTTGCCTCTTACGTGGCCGCCCTTGCTGTGGTGAAGCGCCTGGCCGACGTCCGAAAGCCCAAAGACCGAATCGATATGGGCACGCAGATCGCCCGACGCATGGAGCGTCGCGAGGTGCCCGAGCTGCGTCGCGTCGCTACGCGTGGCGAAGTGTCTGCCGGTTGCCTGGGCGGCTTT
>NZ_JAWRWX010000334.1:0-253 GCF_046535335.1 Bacillus sp. SIMBA_026
GTACGAATTGCAGTTGCGGCTGACGCACGCAGTTTTACACTGTCAACTGGTTCATATTCTGTACCTACGTTCCAAGTAACAGCTCCGCCAGTGGCTGAATGCTCAGAATAACGTGCCGCAAGATCAACAGACCAGTTCATTAATACCGGTAAACGCGTTTCTACAAACACGTCACTCGTGTTAAAGCTACCGTCTGTCGGTTGAGCTTTGTTAGTACTTGAAGCGCCAGTTTGAGCTAAGTCACCCGGGCTGT
>NZ_JAWRWX010000335.1:0-253 GCF_046535335.1 Bacillus sp. SIMBA_026
TGCCGCCTTCATTGGGGATGTATTCGAGGTTCAGCTCGATCCGTTCGATGTGGTAGGCCAGGTATGGATATGCATTGGTGCGCATCAGCGCCAGACCAGCCGATAGGCTCTTGCGATCGCCCCCGACGCGCTTCGTCACGGCCGAGAGGCCGGCGAAGAACTGCGCACCCTGGAACCGCCGGAAGAAGTCAAAAGGAAGCGTGTTCCGATCGAGCCACCCGCGATACTTGCCCACATACCGGGTCGTCGCTCG
>NZ_JAWRWX010000336.1:0-253 GCF_046535335.1 Bacillus sp. SIMBA_026
GGGCGTGGTCTGGCTGGGGAGATCAGCAAGGAAACGGGTAAATCCCTGCGTGATAACGCTGAATACGTTAATGCCTGGGCGTCTCTGCATCGTGTTCAGCAATTCCGCTTCTTTGGCATTCCGGGGCGTCAGGCTTACCGTGAACTGCGATTGCTGGCTGGTCAGGCGGCAAGGCAACAGGGTGACAAAAAAGCAGGTGCGCCGGTACTGGATAACCCGCGTCTTGATGCAATCCTGGCTGCTGCTGATGCTG
>NZ_JAWRWX010000337.1:0-253 GCF_046535335.1 Bacillus sp. SIMBA_026
GTGCCTGACCGCGTAGTGCGGGCCGCTTGACCTTGTGCGGCTCGACAACCAGACCTTCCGGCCGCCTTAGCTGGTCTTCGGTGCAATGGAAGATATGGCCAAACTTCCGTAATGTTTTGTCGCTCAGGTGTTCCGCTTTTATCATTTTCTGTAATAGCGTCTCACTTGTGCCGAACTGTTCGGCAAGCTGCTTATCGGTCATACGCCTGTATATCCGCTACGCCGTGACGGGCGATTTTCCGGTTCGGATATG
>NZ_JAWRWX010000338.1:0-253 GCF_046535335.1 Bacillus sp. SIMBA_026
CAGCCGGACAGGTGGGGGAAGCGTACTCCACTGGACCGGGGCTGATGCTCGGTTACTGGCGCGACGAAGAACAAACACGGACGGTCATTACTGATGACGGCTGGTACCGCACAAAAGACCTTGTTCGGGTGGACGAGGATGGTTTCGTCTACGTCGTTGGGCGGCTCTCAGATGTCATCATCCGCGGTGGAACTAACATCTCGCCGGCAGAAGTTGAGCGAGTACTTCAGCAGCATGCCTCTGTTGGCGAAGT
>NZ_JAWRWX010000339.1:0-252 GCF_046535335.1 Bacillus sp. SIMBA_026
AATTGAATCTTAAGTTCAACCATCTCTTGAGCTGTCATTCTGTAAGGAGTTTTGGAAATAGGCTCTGTTCCCGGTACCAAATCGATTTGAAAATCAATTTCTCTCTTTAGAGGAATTCCAGGAATCTCTTCCACAAAGACATCCGAAAATTTCCGCAAGACTGGATGATCCAAGGATTGACTACTATCTACACAACCTTCTACGTTGTTCACCGATATAGCAACCAATTGACACCCTTTTCGAACACATCTT
>NZ_JAWRWX010000340.1:0-252 GCF_046535335.1 Bacillus sp. SIMBA_026
CGGGTAGCTTTCAGAGGACTTTGGAGAGGAAAGCCTTGGTGCGTTCCTGCTGCGGGTTGTCCAGGACTTCCTCCGGCGGACCGCTTTCCACCACCACTCCGCCATCCATGAAAATCACCTGATCAGCCACTTGCCGGGCGAATCCAAGTTCGTGCGTGACCACCACCATGGTCATTCCGGCCTCGGCCAGCGCCTTCATGACGTCAAGCACTTCCCCCACCAATTCCGGGTCCAAGGCAGAAGTGGGCTCAT
>NZ_JAWRWX010000341.1:0-252 GCF_046535335.1 Bacillus sp. SIMBA_026
GTGACCAACAACTTCCCCCAAATCACGCTGGATTTCTCTACGGAGTGGACGGAGTTCCACCGCCCCGGTGCCCCAAGCCTCTATCCCGAGCAGCTGCGCGAAGAGATCGACCAGGTGAATAAGCGGGTTTTCACTGAGGTTAACAACGGCGTCTACAGGTGCGGATTCGCCGGGTCCCAAGAAGCCTACGACGCCGCCTACACCCGGCTGTGGAATGCCATGGACTGGCTGGAGGAACGGCTTTCACGGCAG
>NZ_JAWRWX010000342.1:0-252 GCF_046535335.1 Bacillus sp. SIMBA_026
GTTGCGGTTTCGTCGATTGACCGGCCATGTACGTCGCGCATGCCGCGGCAAGCCATGCTGCCGAGGCGCCCGTCTTGCCGACGATTCGATCGAGTTCAAACTCCGGTACCGCTTCGTCGCTCTTGCCTTCCGGTCGACCCGCGCTTAACGCCATGCGTAGCGAAGCGGCCGCCCGGCTGTCGAATCCGCTCATCCACACCGTCCCGACTTCGTCCGGCGAGGTGTCGCCCCAACGGAGTCCGTAGGTCAATG
>NZ_JAWRWX010000343.1:0-252 GCF_046535335.1 Bacillus sp. SIMBA_026
GCACCGACGAACACCGCGCGCTCGCCGTTTAGCAGGGCCACGGCCGCTGGCGGGTCTTGTACACCACGCCGCAGCTCTGCGATGTCACCCAAGGTGACGGTTTGGCCCTGCCGAGTTGAGATATTAATTTCCCGCAGCCGATCAAGCGCATCAAATTCGCCGCTTAAACCCACCGTTAAGCGATGCCCTTGGGTCACGACTTCACCGGCCGTTCGGCGGCCATCGCTGGCTTCAATCGCTGCGGCCAGTTGG
>NZ_JAWRWX010000344.1:0-252 GCF_046535335.1 Bacillus sp. SIMBA_026
GGGAAACGCGTGCGCCCAAGCACAGGCGTGCCGGAACAGTGTGGCGCGTCCTTCGCGGCCTCCTCATGGCCGGAATCGCCGCGCTGGTGGCTGTCCTGGTCAGCGGGTTCCTGCACGGCGACCCCCGGATCACCGCCCTTTTCCCGGGAGTCAGCGTCCCCGGCGCAGCGCAAAGCGGGCAAAACCAGACGAAGCCTGCCCGTGCCGCCGACGCTCCGCCGCCGGGTATTGAGGAGGCGGATGCTCCGCTGG
>NZ_JAWRWX010000345.1:0-252 GCF_046535335.1 Bacillus sp. SIMBA_026
TGAGGAGGGTGTGGGTGCCCCCATGTGGGCCTGACATTTGCACACGGAAAAAGCTTCATCCCAGGCGTAACAGTCGCGGCTGCGTCCTGCTGGAGCCCATTCGTGTATCCCAAACTCAATTCATCATCCAAGATTTTCGCCACACCCATGCGGTCCGGCGGTCAGCAGGTGATGTCATACAGCCAAGGACGCAAATGTCGCCACCAAGCCTTATTGACGTACATCCGAATCTTGCCGGAACTGCCCCGGTAG
>NZ_JAWRWX010000346.1:0-252 GCF_046535335.1 Bacillus sp. SIMBA_026
GCCTTTGAGCCCCGGATCCTGAAACTCCTGAAGCAGCAGCTCGAGGCGCTGGCCACCAGCCAAACCCCGGCCAACCTTGTCCAGCAGGGCCCGTTCTAAGGGCGGCCGGTACCTGATGGAGGCCGCCACACGAAACGACAAGAAGAGGAAGTAACCAGGACATGACAGGGCTTTTTGATCTCACGGGGCGCGTAGCCCTGGTCACCGGTTCGAGCAGGGGCATCGGTTCGGCCCTTGCCAAGGCACTGGCCG
>NZ_JAWRWX010000347.1:0-252 GCF_046535335.1 Bacillus sp. SIMBA_026
GTGGTGGCTTCTTAGTTTCCGCTGATAGCTATATCCGAAACAAACATTCACTAGAAAAATATATGGCTAGATCCCCTAAATATCAAGGGGTAGAAATAGAAAAGAATACTCGTCGAATCTGCTTAATGAATATATTCTTACATGGTTTAGATGCGAATATTATTTATGGTGATGCACTGACTGATGACTCTGCAGAGCTGGATGAAGCAGATATAATTATAGCCAACCCTCCCTTTGGTAATAAAGCAGGGG
>NZ_JAWRWX010000348.1:0-252 GCF_046535335.1 Bacillus sp. SIMBA_026
GGGTTGAACGCACGGACATCAGGAACACGAGGATTACCGCAACGGCGAATCCCAAGCCCAGAAGACCTTCGGTGGTGAGATCTTTGATGGACTTTTCGATGAAGGGAGCCTGGTCGAAGACGGCGGTGAAGGACGCATTGTTGCCCAGTTCGGCCTGCATGGGGGCGATGGCGTCCCGTACCGCGTGGGAGATGGCCACCGTGTCGCCTTCGGGCTTCTTGGTGATCGAGAGGGCCAATGTTGGCTTGCCAT
>NZ_JAWRWX010000349.1:0-252 GCF_046535335.1 Bacillus sp. SIMBA_026
GTCTTTGACGACGTCGTAGCCGTGCCGGCCAGTGAGCGGAACAACGACGTGCAGAAGCAAGCGTGATGCGCACCTACACCATCCGAGATGTCCTCGACATCAGCGGCATCCCGCGCAGTGCAGTCATGGGGCTGGTTGCCGCAGGCGTCATGGCGCCTGTACGCGGCCACCATGGCGAATACCTTTTCGGCTTCCGCGACCTGGTGGTGCTGCGCATGGCCGCCGCGCTGCGCCAGTCCCATATCTCTGCCG
>NZ_JAWRWX010000350.1:0-251 GCF_046535335.1 Bacillus sp. SIMBA_026
GGCGGGAATCGATTGCCGCACAACTGGCGTCGCAATGGAATCGGGCCGACAACCTCTTCCCCGGGCTGGACGCACGACGTTTGATCTTCTCGGGGCGGGAATGATCATGAGCGGGCACGAGATACGGATGGCGGGGGCAGCATGAAGGTTCTGATCGTGTCGTGGGAATACCCGCCCGTGGTGGTCGGGGGTCTGGGCCGCCACGTGCATCACCTTGCCGTCGAACTCGCCCGCGCCGGCCACGAGGTGGT
>NZ_JAWRWX010000351.1:0-251 GCF_046535335.1 Bacillus sp. SIMBA_026
GGCTAATAGCAGCCGACACCGACACAGAGGAATTTTAAAATGTCACAGTTAATGACCGGCGGTTTAGGTCGATACCACTTGCTATCCAAGCCAATCACGCAAATTGATGGTGTTGGCTATGGCGAGAAAGCCGTCGCGAAAATCAAGCCAGGTGTAACCTACCAATCCTTTATTATCGACACGAACCTTGCTGAAGATGCAACGTTGTTGAAATTCGAGTTAGAGCTAAACGGCATCGTTATCATGCAGGC
>NZ_JAWRWX010000352.1:0-251 GCF_046535335.1 Bacillus sp. SIMBA_026
TGGCCTACATGGACGTCGACCTCTCCACCGACCTGGCCGCCCTTGCCCCGCTCCTTGCGCCCCTCATTTCGGGTCATTCAGACCTCGCCATCGGCACCCGCCTTGCCCGCAACTCCCGGGTGGTCCGCGGTCCCAAAAGGGAATTCGTCTCCCGCAGCTACAACATGCTGCTGCACACCTTGATGGGGGCCCGCTTCTCCGATGCGCAATGTGGCTTCAAAGCCATCCGCGCAGACGTTGCCCATCGGCTG
>NZ_JAWRWX010000353.1:0-251 GCF_046535335.1 Bacillus sp. SIMBA_026
CTCGCGGTCATGCTGACCTTCGGCGGCGCATTCGCGATCTTCACGTACCTGCGCCCATTTCTCGAGTCGTACACGCACGTCGACGTGACCCAGCTGTCGATGCTGCTGCTGGGCCTCGGGCTGGCGGGCTTCGTCGGAACGTACGGGGCAAGCGCATTGATCGGAAAACGCCTGTATTTCCTGCTCATGATCCTGCCGCTCGCGCTGGGTGCCGTGACGATCGGCATGCTGTCAGTCGGCCACATGCTGTG
>NZ_JAWRWX010000354.1:0-251 GCF_046535335.1 Bacillus sp. SIMBA_026
GTCCGAGCTCGAACTGATCATAAAACAACTGGATAATTGGACTGCGGAACAAGGGAAAGACTTCTTGGTGAACTTGATTTCACGTCTTGAACAATTCACCAGAATGGAGCGATGTGAGCTATTCCGACAGTATCTATCTGAGCCAAAACTCGCTAACAGATTGCTTGAGTTTGCAGGGAGCGACTACAAGGATGTTAATTTTGTAATTAATATTGTTTCAACTCTGGGGAATATGATCGATAGATATGGGC
>NZ_JAWRWX010000355.1:0-250 GCF_046535335.1 Bacillus sp. SIMBA_026
CCAAGAGTGGCGGAAAGAGCGGCGATTGGTCGCTGGACGCCGAGCAGCCCGCGTCACCCGAGCCCCGCTCATGAACGCCTGCGAGCCGCACCACGGGCCGCGGAAGGCCGGCGTCGTGATTGCCTCCACCCGCGCGGCGGCGGGCCTTTACCCGGACGAGACCGGTCCGGTCATCCAGGATTGGCTCACCGAACACGGCTTTACCACGTTCCCCACCATGGTGGTTCCCGACGGCGAACCGGTGGGCGCT
>NZ_JAWRWX010000356.1:0-250 GCF_046535335.1 Bacillus sp. SIMBA_026
GTCATCTCCTATATAGATACAGTTATCAACAACTCGCTTTAACTGGTTTGAATGAGTCTTCTCATTTCTCGGCGTACTATTTACAGAAGTGATGCAGAACTCTCCACAACGACATTTCAAGCTGTTTTGTTTACACAAAATCTGTCCCCAACAATGTCCTTTTCCGCGATACTGCACTCTCCAGCCTTTCTGTTCTGCATAACGCAAAGCCTTTTCAACTTCCTTTTTAGGGTGCCTGGGTCTATCCATG
>NZ_JAWRWX010000357.1:0-250 GCF_046535335.1 Bacillus sp. SIMBA_026
TGGCGAGCCAGAACGCGGCCGCCGACTGCAGGATGGCGTGCGCAACCGTCGCATCGGCAAAACCCACCGAGAAAACGAAGCCTTGCAGCAGATAGATGCCGTAGCTGATATGCCCAAGGCGTACCGCCGGTCTCGACGTCAGCAGTCCGAAGAGCGTCGTACGATTGCAGAGCAGGAAGAAAACGCCGCCGAGAATCAGGCTTTGCTCTCGCGAGTACGGAAGCGCATGTAGCGCGAAGACGAGCACAAT
>NZ_JAWRWX010000358.1:0-250 GCF_046535335.1 Bacillus sp. SIMBA_026
CTGTTGCTGATCGCTCATGTCTCAGACTAGTCCTCCGGCGAACCAGTGTTGACCCTTCGGTGATGCTGCCGATGCTTTGTACTGGCGGTCAGGTGAAGGCGGTTTGACGGGACGTATGCCGGCCAATCAGGTCGCAAAACTGCGCCGCGGGCGGGGCTTGGGCTGGGGTTGATGCCCGGTGGCCCGTCAGGGGTGAAGGTCCTCCATGGCCCAGGCCAGGAGGGTGAGTTCGAAGGGGTGCGGCTTCAAT
>NZ_JAWRWX010000359.1:0-250 GCF_046535335.1 Bacillus sp. SIMBA_026
GCACTGAGGGCCCCTCAGCTACTGCCCTGGTTGCCGCGCGCAACTGCAAGATGGCATCACGCACTTCTTTCCGGGCGAAGAACCTTTCACCACCCCGAAGTTGATAACCGATGCCCGCAGAGGCCAAAGCTTGCTCGTAAGCTCCGGACTGTCCGTTGGTGCGGAACAGGATCGCAATCTCGCTCGCCTTGACACCCGCGGTGAGAAGTTCCTGAATTCGTCCGGCGACGACGGCAGCCTCCGCCTCATC
>NZ_JAWRWX010000360.1:0-250 GCF_046535335.1 Bacillus sp. SIMBA_026
GCAGCTTAGCGATTGTTGTCCCGCTCGCGGTCGGCCGAGCGAGCTGCACGTCGCCTCTCTGCGCGTTCCCGCTGCTGCCGCACCAAGACCGTTACCAGCGGCGGAACGTGCGTTCCCTGCGCTGCCATCTGTCGCCGGACCTTCCGACGGGAAGCCAGGATGAGGACCGTTCCCAAGCCCAGCAAAACAAATTGAACGCTGAGGGCTACCCGGAAGGGTGCCAGGCCGTACAGGTTACCGCCGGAGAATC
>NZ_JAWRWX010000361.1:0-250 GCF_046535335.1 Bacillus sp. SIMBA_026
GGGGCTGCAGCGGGCATTCGGTGGCATTCACGCCGTCGAGAACGTCAACGTGACGATTGGCCCACGCGATCTTCTGTGCGTAATTGGCCCGAATGGTGCGGGCAAGAGCACGCTGGTCGGGCTGTTGTCCGGAGCAATCCCCCCCGGCGCCGGAGAGTTGTATCTCGCTGGCGAGCGCGTGACGGGAATACGTTAATCGACGTATTCCGGTCGTCAATTTGGCTTTCTACATTGCGTCCAACCCTCGCCC
>NZ_JAWRWX010000362.1:0-250 GCF_046535335.1 Bacillus sp. SIMBA_026
GAGCTCGCCCCGGCCGCGATCGCATTCGTCCCTGCAGCCATTGCATTGAGCCCAGATGCACCGTCATTGCCGTAGTTCCCCTGTTGGACACCGTTGTCGTTGACGCTGTAGTAACGCGTCTTGCTCGTCGATACTACTGTGCTCAGTTGCGACACGTTGACCGCGTCCGTGCCCGCCGTACCCGCCCCAACGTTATGGATTTGCGCGCTTGTCCCACCCGGGTTGAGCGTCACACTGTTGTAGTTCACCG
>NZ_JAWRWX010000363.1:0-249 GCF_046535335.1 Bacillus sp. SIMBA_026
TTCCACGCCGACCTAGAGAAGACAGACATCGGGTCGAATTGGCATTGGCTGTTGAAGCCGGTATCGAGCCCCTGGACAGCTTGCGTGAACACGTTGTCGTAATTCAGCGTGATGATGCCAATCTCGAACTCCTGCTGCAGTGCGTGCAAGAAGCTGCCGAGTTCGGCGATTTCAGCAGCTCTATTGTTGGTCGCGCTGCTACAGGCATCAATGAAATGGTCCACGAGCGCTGCCATCAGCGAATTCGTT
>NZ_JAWRWX010000364.1:0-249 GCF_046535335.1 Bacillus sp. SIMBA_026
CCCGAAACGCAGCGCGCGATTCTGGCAGCCACGCTCGCGGATGGAACCTCTATCATCCGCAACGACTTGCGTTGTACCGAAACCGAGACTATGAAGATCGCGTGCCGTCAGCTCGGTGCACGCATCGAGGAAGCCGACGGTGCCTTGTACGTGACCGGAACAGGCGGCCAGTTCGCCTCCAACGTCGAAGTGATTGACGCCAAAGGTTCCGGTCTGGTGTTACGCACAATGATGGCGTTGAGCTGCATG
>NZ_JAWRWX010000365.1:0-249 GCF_046535335.1 Bacillus sp. SIMBA_026
CGGCGCCGCGGCAGTTCAACGGCGAACAGCATTGCGAAGCGAGCTGGATGGGCTTTCGCTTTCTCGAGCTTGGCGTGACGGGATTGCGCGAGCCGGTCGCCGACACGCCGCCGGCCCGGTCCGACGGCACCTTGATGCTGAAGTACACGCCGCGCACCGGCGACTGGGGTGCGACCGAGCTGTGCCAGGTCACGCTGACGCCGGTTCACGACCCGTACGTCACGGTCGACCGGCGGCAGGTCGGAGATG
>NZ_JAWRWX010000366.1:0-249 GCF_046535335.1 Bacillus sp. SIMBA_026
CTGGTGGCCGCCGAGCCCACATACGCGGAAAGCGTGCTGACGCAGTTGGCAACCCACGAGATCGACCTGCTGGTGCTGGACTTAGGCATGCCCGGCGTCACCGGATCGCGCTGGATACGCGCGTTGCGCGACGCGCATCCCGACCTGCACATCATCGTCATGACCGCCAACCAAGATACGCGCACGCGCGACGCGGTCCTCGCCGCCGGCGTGGAAGCCTATCTGCTCAAGCAGGGCGAGACGCAGACG
>NZ_JAWRWX010000367.1:0-249 GCF_046535335.1 Bacillus sp. SIMBA_026
GCGGGCTGGCCGTCTTGGGGAAGGTCACCACGCAGCGCCAAGATGCCGCGTACTCCGTGGTCGAGCAGTTCACCGATGATTTCTGCCAGTTCAGTGGGCGTATTGCCAACGCAGGTCAGGTGCGCCAAGGGACGCAAGGTGGTCTCCGTGAGAAGTCGATTGATAAGGTCGACGGCGGTGTCACGGTTGGATCCGCTGGCACCGTATGTCACCGAGACATAATCCGGTTCGGTGGCTTCGAGTTCGCGG
>NZ_JAWRWX010000368.1:0-249 GCF_046535335.1 Bacillus sp. SIMBA_026
TCGCAGAAGTTAACAAAGTCGATCCAGCCGCTGACGTCGTCCAAATTACATGACGCGCACTCGATTTCGGCATGGACCGCTTTCATGACATCAGGATTGGACGTGTCCGTCTCCACCAGCACGACGTTGATGTCCGTGCGTTGCAGATAGTCGACCAGTGCCAGCGTCACAAAACTCTTGCCGACACCACCCTTGCTACCACCAACCATATAGATGGGGGGATTTTGCCTTGCCATGTGAGACCTCTAC
>NZ_JAWRWX010000369.1:0-248 GCF_046535335.1 Bacillus sp. SIMBA_026
GGAAGTAGCTCAGCTTGGTAGAGCACATGGTTTGGGACCATGGGGTCGCAGGTTCGAATCCTGTCTTCCCGACCATTTTGGGGCCTTAGCTCAGCTGGGAGAGCGCCTGCTTTGCACGCAGGAGGTCAGCGGTTCGATCCCGCTAGGCTCCACTTGATTTTAATTGTTTTTTGGCGGTGTAGCTCAGCTGGCTAGAGCGTACGGTTCATACCCGTGAGGTCGGGGGTTCGATCCCCTCCGCCGCTACC
>NZ_JAWRWX010000370.1:0-248 GCF_046535335.1 Bacillus sp. SIMBA_026
CTTCGGCATGCGGGTGATCTATCACAACCGTTCGCGCCTCGCGCCCGGGATCGAGTCGGAATGCCGCGCCAGCTACGTCGACAAAGACACCTTGTTACGCGAGTCGGATCATCTGATCATTGTGGTGCCTTACTCCGAAAGCTCGCATCATGCGATCGGCGCGGCGCAATTAAAGCAGATGAAATCGACGGCGACGCTGACCAAGATCGCGCGTGGCGGCTTGGTCGACGACGACGCGCTGGCGGTGG
>NZ_JAWRWX010000371.1:0-248 GCF_046535335.1 Bacillus sp. SIMBA_026
CTCATGCTTTCCCCCTTTGCACCTATCATCATATTTAGGCTTTCACAACCTGATTATAGAATATTCAGGCATTCCTAAGACTACTCAGGAACGCACAAATTTACTATGAAAAATCATGCCGCAACCTCAGTGGTTTCTGTTTGACCAACCTACCAAAAGCAGAATAAATTCGCATGATTTTGCATGACTCACACGTCCCCAAAACCAGCCTACAGCCTAGCAATAGCGGGCTTTGGGCCGTTTTGTGG
>NZ_JAWRWX010000372.1:0-248 GCF_046535335.1 Bacillus sp. SIMBA_026
GCAAAAACTGTTTGGGGTATTCCGGCGTACGGTTATCGCAACTGAGTCGGATGACGAGGTATCGCCGCTTGCGTTGGTGGCCCGCACACTGCAGGAGTTGTTAAGTTCTCCAGGAATGGCGCAGCAGCCGACGGAGGTGGCGGACGCCTTTATCGGATTGATCGAAGCTTCAGTAGACCGAGGCGAACATGACGACGGAGACACCGGCCCGGACGACAGCGATGCGAAGGCGTTGTGGTTACGCATAG
>NZ_JAWRWX010000373.1:0-248 GCF_046535335.1 Bacillus sp. SIMBA_026
GGTTTTACGGGACCGACGACGATTTCCGGCACTTCCCTGAAGCCCTGGAAGCGTTGACTGTCAAGGGCAACGCCACCGACGACCTGCCCGCGCACATGCGTACCGAACACGAGCAAGCCATGTTCGAGCGCGCCGCAGCGAAGTCCGCCGCCGAGCGTCAGGCGCTGGCCGACACCGCCCGCGAACAACTCAAAGGCATGGGCCTGGACGCGGCCACGACCGCGCACGATCGACGCGTGGACGTGGTG
>NZ_JAWRWX010000374.1:0-248 GCF_046535335.1 Bacillus sp. SIMBA_026
TAGAATAAAGCAAACCATAAAATTTACATTATGTCTATCCAAAACGGTCTTTTGCATTCAGTACAGGCAATTGAAGAGCACTACAGTGCTGGTGATTATATTTTTCGTGAAGAATCCACTCCGCTTTTTTATTATCAAATAGTAACAGGCGAAGTGAAACTTAACAGCTATAAGGAAGACGGTAAAGAATTTATTCAGGACATCCTTTCAGATAATTCGTGTTTCGGAGAATCAATGCTTATCCTGGG
>NZ_JAWRWX010000375.1:0-248 GCF_046535335.1 Bacillus sp. SIMBA_026
CTGTCGGGCTGCTGTCCCGTCTCTCTATCTTCGAGATCATTGCCTTGCTGACGCCGGAGCGCTCGGCCAACTGGCTAAGACTCAGCCGCTGGGCAGTCCTCAATTCAGAGATGCGTTGTGCAATGACGTCGTCAACAGCCATCGGGTTTCCTTTTTCAAAAATGTCTCATATAGTAGACGAATCGTGCTCTAATGTGAAACCCGAGGCCCCCTTATGCGTACCGTCCATTGCACCGAAGAACGCCATG
>NZ_JAWRWX010000376.1:0-248 GCF_046535335.1 Bacillus sp. SIMBA_026
CTCCATTGAAGCCGGCGAATCCGCGGCGCGGGATGATGAACTCCGCGGTGAGTTAGGCGATGTCCTGCTTCAGGTGGTCCTTCACGCCCGGCTCGCCGAGGAGCGCGGAAGCTTCGATTTCGACGCCGTGGCGCGGGGCATCAATGACAAGATGGTCAGGCGGAATCCCCACGTGTTCAGGGAGGATGGATCCCTTCAGGACACTTTTCCGGCCACGGTGGAGGAAATCGTCCTGAAGTGGGATGCCG
>NZ_JAWRWX010000377.1:0-248 GCF_046535335.1 Bacillus sp. SIMBA_026
GATTGAACGCCAAAAAGACCACTACACGCGGTATTTGAACAGTTTCGGCCAGGGCGATGCAGCCCAGCCAGTCCAGGAAGGTGGACGCTGATGTCCAAGCTCACATTCGCCCGCGCCATCAACGCCGGCCTGCGCAAATCGCTCGAGGACGATCCCAAAGTGGTTCTCTTGGGCGAAGACATTGGCTCCCTGGGCGGGGTATTCAGGGTGACCGATGGTCTCCAGAAAGACTTCGGCAAGCACCGTGT
>NZ_JAWRWX010000378.1:0-248 GCF_046535335.1 Bacillus sp. SIMBA_026
TTCCTCGTCGCCGCCCATGAAACAGGACACGGTGACGTCGAGCGTCAGGGTTTCCTCGCGGCTGCGGTTCGTGCTGAGAGTGGCCGCTTCCTGCCCGGTGGTTACGCGCCCAAAAGAAACGATGTCGTCGGGCACGTAATTGGCCGGTTGCCCGAACACGACGTAGACGTGTTCGGTTTCCGGTTCCGAGGCGAACAGCGCTTTGACTGCCAGGTAGAACGCCTTTTTGAATTCGAGCGCGGCCGTTG
>NZ_JAWRWX010000379.1:0-248 GCF_046535335.1 Bacillus sp. SIMBA_026
TTTTGAGCGACAATGTCGAGATCTCGAGCTTCCAGAAGCCGATGTTTGTTCAAGACGGATTTATGGGCGCGTGGGCAACCGCGAAACGCCTGTGGAGCGAACTGAAAGGGAAGGCACTCAAATGATTCAGCTGCGTGATTTCGACCCGGCGAACTACCTGTCCGATGACGAGGCCATTGCGCATTACCTGGCCGATGCCGCGGCCGATCCCGATCCGGATGCCTTCCTCCAGGCCTTGGGCGATGTGG
>NZ_JAWRWX010000380.1:0-248 GCF_046535335.1 Bacillus sp. SIMBA_026
TGGTCCCCGTCCGGTCAGCGGTAGTGCGGCGGCTAAGGATGAGCCCGAGGGCCAGCATTCCCACACCCAGCAGGAAGTGCAACCAATTGTCCGCAGAGTTCACGGGAACAAAGTTGGCGGCGGAATCATGATTGATCAACAGGCCGTAGATCCACAGAACCAAGTAGATGACCCCGCCTCCCACAAGGAAGTTCCTGGATTGTCCGGGTGTACCTGCCATCATCAGTCCGGCAATGCCGAAGAGGAGG
>NZ_JAWRWX010000381.1:0-248 GCF_046535335.1 Bacillus sp. SIMBA_026
GTATCAGCGCAAATTTCAGCACTCCTTTGGACAAATCCTGCGTCGGCAGGAGTGCGCGCGTCGTGATGTAGCCGCGACTCAGGAGGACACCTTGCAAGCCCTTGGCCAGCACATCAAGGCCCTCTTTGCCAACGCATTGTCCGCTATAGTGCTGGAGCCATTCGGGCAGAAACGAGAACGGGTCCATCGGCAGCGCCGACGCGCCCTTGACGCGCGTCGCGGCTGGCAGCGAATCCGGCACGCCGACC
>NZ_JAWRWX010000382.1:0-247 GCF_046535335.1 Bacillus sp. SIMBA_026
GGCATGCCCAAGTTGGTCGTGGCGCTCATGACGTTGCAGCCTCACCCAAAGTGCGGCGGGATGATCACCAACCGTCGCCGGTCCATCCGCCTTCGCCGGGAAAACGTCGTGTGATCGGAAACCGGCAGGGCTAGGCCGAGCGGGCGCATGAGCGAGCCCAGCAAGCCTTCGGTTCGGCGCCATGGCCGCCCAAAAGCCAAGCGCAGCAGCATTCCTGCCTCGCTGGCCAAGTCCGAGAAGCGCGTCG
>NZ_JAWRWX010000383.1:0-247 GCF_046535335.1 Bacillus sp. SIMBA_026
TGGCGACGAACAGCGCCCAGGTCGCACCGGTGTTGAGCACCAAGTAGTAGGGCACCACTAAAGCGAGTGTTGCCGTAGCCGACCAGCGGTAAAGCACCGCACGTGAAAACCTGTCGGAGATACGCCCGAAGACCGGCATCCAGATTGTTGCCACCAGCGCAGCCGCGGCAACTGCGAGGAGAACGACGTTCCCGCGTGCTCCCAGAACGTTAGTGGCGTAGGCAATGACATAGGTGCCGAAGATGTA
>NZ_JAWRWX010000384.1:0-247 GCF_046535335.1 Bacillus sp. SIMBA_026
GGCGTCGGGTACAGAGTAATCCCGCAATAGTGCAGTCCGGCTCGGCGGGGGTTTACCCGTTGCCGTGCTACTTCCGTTAGATTAGTCCGGTGACTCTCGATAACAATGCTGTCCGTAAAGCTGTCATCCCTGCCGCGGGTCTTGGTACCCGTTTCCTTCCCGCCACCAAGGCGATGCCAAAGGAAATGCTGCCGGTGGTCGACAAGCCAGCCATCCAGTACGTCGTCGAAGAAGCGGTCAAGGTTGG
>NZ_JAWRWX010000385.1:0-247 GCF_046535335.1 Bacillus sp. SIMBA_026
CGCAACCCAGACATGTATGCTTTTTTAGGCGATACATAGGCGGCATGTATTGCCCTTATGTATGGTTTTTTTCAACGACGATCAATCAAAAAATACGTACAACCGGCACCATTCAACAATATGTATGGATTTAGGCGGTAGAATTTGGCTGCTTATAGGGAGCATGGTGTTCACGCTGCCCGCTCCCAACCTCTTTCAGCGTTGCCAATCCTGACGCAAGCACCAGATTCGTGGCCCTCGCGGCGAT
>NZ_JAWRWX010000386.1:0-247 GCF_046535335.1 Bacillus sp. SIMBA_026
GCGTCGGCAGAACCGGATGTGGCAATCAAAGCCTTCGAATCCCAAACTGTCGCCAAGGCATTTCGTTCACTCCCGGAACGGTGGCAGGCCGTTCTTTGGTACCTCGACGTTGAGCGGATGAAGCCCGCTGCGGTGGCACCAATACTTGGCCTGAGCCCTAACGCCGTGTCCGCGTTGGCGCTACGGGCCCGTGAGGGCCTCAGGAGGGAGTACCTTCAGGCCCACATTGCGGAAGAGAAGAATGCTG
>NZ_JAWRWX010000387.1:0-247 GCF_046535335.1 Bacillus sp. SIMBA_026
GTCCGAGCCGGCCGGCCACGGCGGCGGCCAGCAGTTCACCGTCCGGCAGCGGCGACAGATCGACGGGAACCACCTCCTCCCCTCTGCCCGCCGCCAAGGCGGCCACCTGCATCGCCACCGCGGTCTTGCCTGCCCCGCCCGGCCCCACCAGCGTGACCAGCCGATGAGTGCCGAGTTGTCGTCCGACCTCGGCGACCAGCGAATCGCGCCCGATCAGCCGCGCCAGCGGAAGCGCCGGTTGGGGAGG
>NZ_JAWRWX010000388.1:0-246 GCF_046535335.1 Bacillus sp. SIMBA_026
GACGAGCTTGGGGAAGAGTTAGTCGCGGTTCCAAGGACCCGGGTTGACGCGGTACAAAAGGGCGGCCCCGATGACGGCCCCCAATGCCGCCCCGAAGGGCGCTGCGCCTACCGTCCGGCCCAACAACGCACCGGCAATTGCTCCCAACATGGCGCCGAGGAAAAGGCCCCTGCCGTTGCGGTGCGGTTTCTTCATCGACTTCTTGGTCATCGACCCAGCCTACGGGTTCGGCTGCCCTGTTGAGGG
>NZ_JAWRWX010000389.1:0-246 GCF_046535335.1 Bacillus sp. SIMBA_026
GTAAAGTAACGGGCATTATTGAAATAGCTCCCATGGTCGGTGACGGACACAAATCTTTCTTTTAGTTTATCTGGAGTGTTGCTTCTGTGAACCTGCTTGGAGTTTGATAGGCTCGCCGGGAAGCCTGTCCAAGCAAACACTTTTTTTTCAAATCCGATGAGACTATGTTGGTCTAAGTTGAAATAGTTTTTTCCGTCCATCACCTGATTAAAGCAGTCGACGATCACTATATCTTGATCGCTGAAT
>NZ_JAWRWX010000390.1:0-246 GCF_046535335.1 Bacillus sp. SIMBA_026
GTCGCCCGATGGCGCAACACCGGCCCATCAGGACCGCGCTGTTCTCGGCACCATTCCGGGCATCGCTAACGTCGCAGGCGGTAGCGCTGGCGCAGCCGTCACGACCACCGTCACGCTGCCCGCATCGGCGAATCTGCCCGCGAACTATGCGGTGCTCGTGAATCCCGGTCAGGACGCCACCTGGTACGTCAGCAACAAGACGTTCGACAGCTTCCAGGTCACGCTGACACCGCGCCTCGCAGCGAG
>NZ_JAWRWX010000391.1:0-246 GCF_046535335.1 Bacillus sp. SIMBA_026
GGCTACGTGAGCTTCTCTCCACGACCACCACGGCATCTTCGTCCAAGTGCGGCGCCAACTTGGCCAGCACCGAGCTAAGCGCCAGCTCGTCCAACGGATACGGCGGATCGAGGAAAACCAGGCCCCAACTGCCCTCCAACCCCGCACGGTCAAGGAATGATTCCACTTTGGATCGGTGGACGGAGACCCGCCGGGCGCCCAGGATTTGGTTCACCATATGGGCATTGCGTTGGCAGACATCGCTGG
>NZ_JAWRWX010000392.1:0-246 GCF_046535335.1 Bacillus sp. SIMBA_026
CAATGCCCGCCTGTGGCGAGAGCACCACATTGCCGTCGCCAATAATGCCTTCAATAACGTCCTTCAGGCCGCCCCATAAGTCGGTTTCTGACTGGGTGTTAATACTAGAACCGTTGCCTTGCAGCTGGTTTTGCTGACTGTCTCTACGGTACTCGCCATCGTTGTTACCAAGTAGAGGAGTTCCTTCGGAACGAGTATTACTATTTCTGCTTCCAGAGTTATTCCGAGAGCCTTGATTGCGCTCCT
>NZ_JAWRWX010000393.1:0-246 GCF_046535335.1 Bacillus sp. SIMBA_026
GGGCTTTGATGAAGAAACTGGCAGCGTGGTGGAGCTGAGCGAATGAACACGATCAAGCCTGAGAATTTGGGTATCCGTCTCTACTCCGGTGACTTTTTCATGGGCAATCGCAAGGCAGATCTAGGACGCCCTCAATGACTGGCAGTTCCCGCCGTTTGAACCTACCACGCACGAAGGGTATTTATACGGGCGCGGAGCCGCTGATATGAAAGGCAGCCTGGCGGCGATGATAACCGCGACTGAGCG
>NZ_JAWRWX010000394.1:0-246 GCF_046535335.1 Bacillus sp. SIMBA_026
TCCCGGCGTAGCAAAGAACTTCGAGTGCATTTGCCGAGGGCGCCGATAGCGACATGCGCCAGCGCTTAGGGGGTAGGTCAGCGGGCGAGTCGGGTGCTGGCCGGGCGTGAAAGCACAAGTCAGTGACACAGAGGTCGGGCTGGATACACAGGGCGACACAGCAGACATTTGGAACGAGGCACAGGATGGTTTCGAAGGATATCCCGAGTGAGGAGGCAGGGCCTCTGTGGGTGGACTCTGAGCGAG
>NZ_JAWRWX010000395.1:0-245 GCF_046535335.1 Bacillus sp. SIMBA_026
TGGTGGAAATGGAGGACGCTGGCCTACTCACTGTTGATCGCTGCGCCGAGCACTGGGTCTGTCTCAGGGACTCCTTTATCGGGGAAGTCGTCGGCGGATGGCTGAGCACCCGTCGTCGTCGCGAGTTGCGGTTAATGCTCCTCGGACCCAAGGAACCTAGCCTGGAGGGTCTGGCTTCGCAGGATGTCCTGGCCTACGCCAGGTGGATCCAAGCCTGTGAGGATGATACTGCTCCCTCGGCCGCC
>NZ_JAWRWX010000396.1:0-245 GCF_046535335.1 Bacillus sp. SIMBA_026
CTTTATTACCGCACTCGCCGGAGAGTAATCTGGATCTCTCAGGCTTAAGGACAAGCCTGTAGAGCAATGCTGCGCATGCTAACTATTACGATGCACCACTTTCAGTTGGGGAATTCAGCGGCTCATAGATTTTACTGAGCAGTATCAACAGGTACTGACACAATTTATTCTGTGAGTGCCTGTTCTTATCTTCGGCGACAGCTGCTCTCTGGCGTCTCAATTATCTCACGCCCCTATCTTATCCT
>NZ_JAWRWX010000397.1:0-245 GCF_046535335.1 Bacillus sp. SIMBA_026
GCCGCTGCCCTTGCGCAGTAAGCGACTCCCATTTCTTGATGATGCGACGCGGACGCGCGGCCAGGAATCGAATGCCTTCTTCGACGCCCGTCACGCGAACGTCGTCCAGCACGACGGGCGGCACGCCAATGCCCCACAATCGGATATTGATCGACGTGACTTCCGGCAGGACGACGAATGCGTGGCACAGTCGTTCGCCCTTCACCGACGGCTTCAGGTACTGGTAATAGCCGCCTTTCGTCGGC
>NZ_JAWRWX010000398.1:0-245 GCF_046535335.1 Bacillus sp. SIMBA_026
CTGTCTGGGTTAAAATCATCGAGAAAATCATTTGGGCGACTTAGTTTCAGAAAAAGACGAACAAAAGCATCGTAAGAAGATGACTCTAAGTCGTAAGAAACTGAAGATATAAAATCAGTCTGTTGACTAAAAATAAATTTATACATATCTCCATAGACTGTCTCGAAATTAGATAAATCAACTTCAAAACACGCAAAAACCCCGTCATCCATTTTTAAGTACCCAACCTCAGCACCCTTAACGAT
>NZ_JAWRWX010000399.1:0-245 GCF_046535335.1 Bacillus sp. SIMBA_026
GGTGCCGCAACGTCTCTTGTGGCGATTGAACGGGCAATTCTCGAAGCGGAAAGAATGTTGGATCGCCAGCAAGCATTGCTGGCCGAGTTGGAGGCCGCTAGTGCCCCGGCTGCAGGCAAACGGGCGCTCATTAAAACTCTGGAGGAGACACTGGACTGGTTGCGCGCGGCACGCGTCGACGCCATCCTGGCCGAGGCGCTCGCGCGCATGAGGCGGCCGTCCGGCAGCCGTCCTCGCTAGCCGCC
>NZ_JAWRWX010000400.1:0-245 GCF_046535335.1 Bacillus sp. SIMBA_026
GCATCCTCGGCGCCATCCGGGTAGAAGGCATCGCGACTGACCTTGCGGTCGGGCGCCTGCACCAGCTTGGTCAGGAAATCGCGCTCGCCCGTGGTCAGCCCCAGCTTGCGGCCCGCCGGGCTGATCAGCGTCCACCCCTTGTTGGCCAACCGCCAGGTGCCATGCGGCCTGTCCTCGGGCAGCGACGGTTCGGCCGCGGCCTCTGATCCGTCCAGCCCGACCGCGCGCCGCACCAGCGCTTGCAG
>NZ_JAWRWX010000401.1:0-245 GCF_046535335.1 Bacillus sp. SIMBA_026
GGCCTTATCCGGTGCGGTTTCCACGGCTTCCGCTTCGGTTCCGATTTCGGTTTCCGGCGTGAACTTCGCTTTTACGGGTTCGGCTTCTGAGCCTTGCTCTGTTCTGCCTTCCACTGTTTCAGCTTCCGCTATCGTTTCTCGCATATTGCTGCGAATGTATTTCTGTATCACCTGCCCCGTTTGCTGGTTAGTGCCGCACTCCGGGCAAATGAAATACCGCAAATGTTTGCGATTCCCTTTGGGCT
>NZ_JAWRWX010000402.1:0-245 GCF_046535335.1 Bacillus sp. SIMBA_026
CTTTGGATGATGCTATCAAGCTAGATTTTGTAATGGTGCTCGAGCTGAACAGATGCGACCGGGAGGCAACCGAATACGTATTGGCGCACTATCGTCACCAACGACTCGCGTTCGAGCGGCGCGGGATGATGCTTGCTGGATCGCTCGACAAGATTGGATTTTTCCCGGCGACGGTCGCCTTCGTAATGTTGATGATTCCAACGTGGAGCCATTTGGATCCATGGATTAAGGATTTTGCGTTGCTT
>NZ_JAWRWX010000403.1:0-245 GCF_046535335.1 Bacillus sp. SIMBA_026
TGGTGGGGTGAAATCCTCCCGCCCGGTGGCGGCATGGTGGTTTCCGGATTTGTCGATTCCCGGAAGGAAGACACCCTTGGCAAGGTACGTGGACACTCCCCGCCACACAGTCTCCCCAGTGGCGTGCAGCGTCACCTCCGCCACGACGTCGACTTGCGTGCCGGCCCTATGCCCGGTGAGATTCTCCGACCAAGCGCAAACGTCCAAGGCCTCCGCGAAGTGGATCGGGCTCCTCTGCTCTATCC
>NZ_JAWRWX010000404.1:0-244 GCF_046535335.1 Bacillus sp. SIMBA_026
GTCGGTAGCCCAAGAGTCGCCCGCAACCCGCGGGAACAGTGTGGGTGTGGCCCTTACAGGTCTCGTGAACAAAGTCCTGGCAAAGCCGCCGGTGCGAAAGTTTGCCCGTGACCTCGGGATTGACCTCGCGGACGTGGTGCCCACAGGACATCGTGGTGAAGTGACGCGCGAAGACTTGGTCAGTTACCAGGCGCAACGAGACGCGGAACTGGACCAAGCGGAAAGCTTCTGGAGCGCGTCCAAG
>NZ_JAWRWX010000405.1:0-244 GCF_046535335.1 Bacillus sp. SIMBA_026
AGCCAGCAAAATACGCCGACGCTGGAATCACTACAGATGACGCTAAAACAACCTTTAGATGCCAGTGAACTGGCGGCGTTATCGGCATATATCCAGCAAAAATATGGTCTTTCTGCGCAATCATCGCTTTCTTCTGCCCAGGCCGAGGATATTCTTAATCAGCTTTATCAACGGCGGGTTAAAGGGATTGATCCGCGTGTTATGCAACCGCTGCTTAATCCTTTTCCACCGATGATGGACACGT
>NZ_JAWRWX010000406.1:0-244 GCF_046535335.1 Bacillus sp. SIMBA_026
GATCATCCTGAGCAACGGTGCCGAGCTGCACTTCCTGGGGACCAACGCCCGGACCGCCCAGGGCTATCACGGCAACTTCTACTTCGACGAATTCTTCTGGACCTTCAAGTTCAAGGAACTCAACAAGGTCGCCAGCGGCATGGCGATGCAGAAGCAATACCGCCGGACCTACTTCTCGACGCCGTCGAGCATGGCGCATGAGGCCTACACCTTCTGGACCGGTGAGCGATTCAACAAGGGCAAG
>NZ_JAWRWX010000407.1:0-244 GCF_046535335.1 Bacillus sp. SIMBA_026
TGATAGTATGAAGTTTGAGCCGTCGCTGAAAGAGTGGTTTCGAAAGTACGTCTCCCATAAATATCGGATTAATCATAACTGAGTAACAGCATTCCTTGACCCCCGCAATTTTTCTGTAATACTGTTAGCAATAGGTATGAAGCGTTACCAAATATCGTGAGCTCACCACTTACGTTGAGAAACCACCAAAATAATATTTGGTGGTTTTTTATAAACTACCGAAATTGGCGATATTATCGCTAAT
>NZ_JAWRWX010000408.1:0-244 GCF_046535335.1 Bacillus sp. SIMBA_026
TTGCGGAACTTACCAACGGATTCGTGCGGCCATCAAAGACGCCGCACGCGTCCTGGCCTGAGGGTGGAAGACCATGCGATTTCATGGCATTGAGACACTTGCCGGCGGCACACATCTTTCCGGGGAACCCACAGTTGGACCCGTTTCGCGCCGCAGCTTTATGAAACTCGCAAGCGTCGCCGGCGGAGGGTTGGCGCTCGGAATTGCAACACCCCGCGTGGCGGCGCAAGCCAAAGGTGATGCC
>NZ_JAWRWX010000409.1:0-244 GCF_046535335.1 Bacillus sp. SIMBA_026
TGGTGGTTTTGGATCCTGTTGTGGATCGCGCTCATTGCCCTATCCCTGCTCCTCCACCTGACTTTGGGGTACCGCTTGTTCAGGAAATTCATGTCAACTGTTCATGAATTAGGCGACGCGGGTAAACGTTTCAGCAACCTGACTCCTGCTGTAGAAACCTCCGATGTTGAAACGACGGAAGCGCGCCCCGAACCAGGCTCCGCAATTTTTGCCTCCCCGGATCAGATGCGTCATGATTACCTGA
>NZ_JAWRWX010000410.1:0-244 GCF_046535335.1 Bacillus sp. SIMBA_026
TCAACAATTCACATCCTGGATGATTCAACGAACCTTTAAAGATTTGAAAATTTGGCAAAAACAAAAAGTAACTGTACGAATATCTATTAATATCACTATTAATGATGTCGTTGACCCTGTCGTACTCAATATATTGGCACACGAACTTCAAGAGACAAAGTTTCTGGCTCAGAACATTAATATTGAAGTCAGTGAGCGTGCTCTAATGTCACTTTCCGATAAAGCCAAACGTTATCTGGAAAGG
>NZ_JAWRWX010000411.1:0-244 GCF_046535335.1 Bacillus sp. SIMBA_026
GTGAGGCTGCCGTGGCCATCCACCGCGGGCCGTACGACCGGCTGAACGAGACGTACAACGCGATCGACGAGTGGATGGCGGGGAATCGTCGGGAGCCTGCCGGGCACTCATGGGAGATCTACGGAGATCCAACGCCGGATCCAGCCCAGACTGAGACAACAATCGTGCGCCTCCTCAAGTAGGAGCCAACAGGCCGTGCCCACTGTGCCTGGAGCCCGCCACCCGTTGAAGATGACAGGTTGTC
>NZ_JAWRWX010000412.1:0-243 GCF_046535335.1 Bacillus sp. SIMBA_026
GACACGCTTGATCTCCGGTTGCAAAAGCTCATCGCGTTTCGCGCGGGCGCAGCGCTTCGACGGATCGCGAAGTTGTGCTGCATGGCGTCGGTAGCCCGACGGGGCAATCCGCAAGACCTTGCAGATCGGCTCGACCCCAAAGGTGTCGCGATACTGATCGACGAAGGCCTTCAGGACTTGAAACGGCGGTCGAGCTCCGCCTGGGCGAAAAACGCGCTCGCGACCTTGAGAATCTCGTTGGCA
>NZ_JAWRWX010000413.1:0-243 GCF_046535335.1 Bacillus sp. SIMBA_026
GTTCCTATTGGATTTCTACCGGCAAAGTCATCATCGTCACACACTCAATGGGCGGACTTGTTGCGCGCCGTGCTGCGCAAAAACTGAGCGGCCGCGGAAGCACAACGTCGAGCGATGACAGGCGAGTCGGAGGAACAGAAAAATCGGACGACGCGAACGAAACGCAAGTCAAACCGCTGGACTCCGGGGGAGCGACGGACGGATCAGCTAGCGGCACGACAAGCAACGCAGGACCGGATACTG
>NZ_JAWRWX010000414.1:0-243 GCF_046535335.1 Bacillus sp. SIMBA_026
GGCGGGCAATGGAACTACGATGCCGAAAACCGCGCGGCGTGGTCCGGTACGCCTGCCGAGCCGCCCGACTGGCGTCCGCGTCACGACCATCGCGCGCTGTGGAGCCGGATCGTGGCCGCCGGCGTGCGCAGCTTCGGCGCGCCGTCCGCCGACGACTTCCGCTGGCCGGTCGACCGCAGCGAGGCGCTCGCGTGCCTCGAGTCCTTCATCCGGCATGGGCTGCCTTTCTTCGGACGCTTTCAG
>NZ_JAWRWX010000415.1:0-243 GCF_046535335.1 Bacillus sp. SIMBA_026
GCTTTCACGATCTCTCAAAATTGGCGAAGCGCAAGAGCGGGGTTCGGAGGCGCCCGAGGAACAGAAGCTCGATAGACATGTCAATCAGATGAAATGTATGCAGTCCGATAGACTCGAATTGTACAATGGACTCCAGATAAATAATATGATTTGCATGGAATGCACTGGCATGTTGATTCCACTGGGGAGTATGCTGTTTTTATCGAGGCGAATCGGCGCAAAAAATCATGCCGTCCGCGATGG
>NZ_JAWRWX010000416.1:0-243 GCF_046535335.1 Bacillus sp. SIMBA_026
GGCCAATATTCCTCGTTTCACACCACCGGTGGAGAAGGCGGATTCGCCAATTTCCTGCACCATTTTTCACCCGGCATGATGAAGCGGTGGGCGACATTCGAAACTCCAGACCTTGCCGATCCGGGTCTTCAGCAGAAGCTTACCGATCAGCTCCAGCAGTATCTTCAATCGCGCACGGTTGATGAGGTTTCAGCCACACAGGACAAATACCTTATCGCGCTGCTGAGCCTCCTCGAATCCAAG
>NZ_JAWRWX010000417.1:0-243 GCF_046535335.1 Bacillus sp. SIMBA_026
GGTCAAGCTCGATCTCGGCCGGCTCGGGGCGACCTTCAGCGCCTTTCAGATCACCCAGCCCAGCGGCCTGTCGACGGCGAGCCGAACGGGCGGCCTGCCGGTCTTCGGCGTCGATGGCGAGCAGCGCAACCGCGGCCTCGAACTCTACGGCTACGGCGAACTCACCGAGGGGCTGCGGCTGCTGGGCGGTGTGATGGTTCTGGACGCGGTCCAAACCAAGACGGCCGGCGGGGTCAACAACGG
>NZ_JAWRWX010000418.1:0-243 GCF_046535335.1 Bacillus sp. SIMBA_026
CTTTTAATAAATGATTCTGGCGTAATACCCAGGTGAGCATTATACCGAACACCAGCGCCATTATTGGCTGCATATAAACGGTGCTAAAGGTAATAACGGCACCGAACAGTAGTTCAAAGTTATAAATGATAACTGTGGAAATGGCTGTCACGACAAGCGCAATGATCCAGACGCCGCTGCTACGATCACAGTTAGCTTCCTCTCTAAGCGCATTGACGGGTGCTTCCAGCATAGAAATCGAAG
>NZ_JAWRWX010000419.1:0-242 GCF_046535335.1 Bacillus sp. SIMBA_026
ATTGATTTGACTCAGTGGCTCATTGACATCGAAAACTTTGGCGACAACTTCCTCAACGCCGAGATTTTTCAGTCGGGCAGTGTGTTTTTCCAGATAGGCAAGGGCGCTTTTTTCATCAGTGAAAAGGTAGATCCCACCGGCTTCGTGGTTCTTTTCACTTTCGGTCCATACCTTCCACAGAAAACCAGGTTCCTGATTAATCGTCTCAGCACGCGGTTTAAGCTGCTCAGCCATTGTGTCGC
>NZ_JAWRWX010000420.1:0-242 GCF_046535335.1 Bacillus sp. SIMBA_026
GCCGTCGGAGGCGTACCAGACGCGATCATGCGGGTAACCGGCGAAATCGCTGCTCCACGTCTCGCGCACCCACAGGCGGCCACCGGGCTGGCCGTAGGGGCGCGTGGCGCCAGGGCTTCACGACCCGCCGCGTCTGCGTCTTGTTGCCGGCCAGGATGGCGCGCACCAGATTTGGCGAGGGATGGTCAATTTGGGCGCTGACACGTTGGTAGGGGATTCCCGTAGAACTGTGTCGTGCTCGT
>NZ_JAWRWX010000421.1:0-242 GCF_046535335.1 Bacillus sp. SIMBA_026
GTATTCAACCCTGGCCGCGTCGTCCACCTTCCGACGTTTTTCGCGCTCCGCCGCATCCGCGGCTTCGATCTCTGCGTCCTCCTGGGCATTTCCTCCCCAGGACCGCACGGCACGCAGTTCAGCGCTTCGCTCCAATTTGCGCCTGAAGGCATTGTTGTCCGGATCCATGCGCCATCACCTCCTCGGAGGGCAATCTCAACTCACGGGATCGGGTCCTGGGACCAGTATTCCGCACTTTGGCT
>NZ_JAWRWX010000422.1:0-242 GCF_046535335.1 Bacillus sp. SIMBA_026
GCGCCGGCCTGGACAGCGCCGAAATCGCCGCCATCGTCCATTGCAGCCGCACCCACGTTGAAAACTATCTCGTCCTGGCCGACGCCGAGCGCGATGTGCAAGAACTAGTCCGCGCCTGCACGGTGTCCGCCGACGTAGCAATCGAAGCGGTGCGCAAGCTGGGCGCCAAAGCTGGCGAGTACCTGGCCGGCAAGGTTGACCAGGCCAAGGCCGCCGGCAAGACCAAGGTGACCGCCAGCACG
>NZ_JAWRWX010000423.1:0-242 GCF_046535335.1 Bacillus sp. SIMBA_026
CATGCGGTTAAAGAGGACCGTTGCCAGCGACAACGCAATAATCGAATGCGGCAGCAGGTACAGCTGGCTGGCAACTTCCAGGACCGCGTTGCCGGGCAACGTCGATGCGGCGGTGGTCTCCCCCGCATCATTGAGGCGCAGCCGCTCAGCTCCAGGAATCGTGGCGATTTTCATGACGTACAGAAATGCCAACTGCCCGACGGCGGCAGTCGCCAACGTCCACGCGCTGAGCTTGGCCGCCT
>NZ_JAWRWX010000424.1:0-242 GCF_046535335.1 Bacillus sp. SIMBA_026
CCAGGGCGCCTGCGCAAACCACTATGAACGGATGACCCATGACCACGCCTTCCGGCTCCAGTACCCTGAGCAGGCCAGCGCCGCGCTTCGCCTCGATCGGATCGCCCAACTTTGGCATCCTTCTGGCCATCATGGCTGTAGTGCTGATCCTGTCCAACATCGGGGCTTCCAAGGGCGTTGTCATCGGCCCGATCATCACCGACGGTGGGTTCTTCCTCTTTCCCTTGGCCTACATCCTCGGT
>NZ_JAWRWX010000425.1:0-242 GCF_046535335.1 Bacillus sp. SIMBA_026
GATCCAATGCGCCGCGACCGCCGAGCACCAGAGCGCCGAACGGCATCAGTTCGGATCGTGCGCAAAGCTGAATCCTTCGAGTACCACGTTTAACCCCCCACCTGATTCCCATAGAGGAACTACCCATGCACCCATCTATGCAATCCCGCGTTGAATGCATGAGCGCTATGCGCGTTCGAGCTGCAGTGGCCACTGCCGAGTTCTACAGCATGATCAATAAGCCTGCGCCTGAGCGCTCTGTG
>NZ_JAWRWX010000426.1:0-242 GCF_046535335.1 Bacillus sp. SIMBA_026
CGGTAGAACTCCTCATTAGATGCGAATGTTGTATACGGATTCGAACTAGTCTACGTCAATCCCGGAGCCGGTTCCCGCCCTAGAGGAGGGTCATCGGGTCAACAGCGACGCCGTTGAGCCACGTCTCGAAGTGAGCATGGCAGCCGGTCGAGTTGCCTGTGCTTCCGGAGTACGCGATGAGTTGGCCTTGGGCAACCTGCTGTCCGTTGGCCACCACGATGCTGCTGTTGTGGTAGTAGATG
>NZ_JAWRWX010000427.1:0-242 GCF_046535335.1 Bacillus sp. SIMBA_026
CCGTCTCTGCAATTACATGCGACGGCGTTTCAAGCAGAGCCCCATCTCGAACGACGATTTCGAAACCGCGTTCAAGGGCAGCGATTTCCGCGTTCTGGGGTATTTCCAGGTCAGCGACGACGATGCTCTGTTTTGCCGCGGGTTATTGGTGGTCGAGAAATTGACACCGGTGGGAAAGAGCAGGGTCCGTGGTCTGACCGAGGCATTCGAGAAGTTCGGAAAAGCTGGCTTGCGTCCGGATT
>NZ_JAWRWX010000428.1:0-241 GCF_046535335.1 Bacillus sp. SIMBA_026
CCCGCAGGCAACCGCCTTCAACAACGCTCTGCGCAAGCCTGACGATACCAAGATCGATACCCTGCGCCGCGCCATCCTGCAGGTCCGTATCGCCGAGTATCGCGCCTCGGCTATCGCCCTGAACTCCGTGGACTGGGCCGATATCGAACTGACCAAGGACGCCAACGGCTCCTACATCTGGGTGAACGTCCAAGAGGGTGGCGTACAGCGCCTGTGGAAGCTGCCGGTTGTGGACAGCAAC
>NZ_JAWRWX010000429.1:0-241 GCF_046535335.1 Bacillus sp. SIMBA_026
GGCAACAATGCACGCACTGTTTAACGAACCGCTGCAGGGCGAGTCCGCCAATACCAGCAATATTGTGGAGATTTTTTGATGGGAAAGAGTAAGAAAAACCGCGCTGCGGCGACGAACCAGATCCAGCATAAAAACCAAACTTCAGCCGAAGCATTCAGCTTCGGTGATCCCGTTCCTGTTCTGGACCGCCGCGAATTACTGGACTATGTGGAATGCGTAAAGATGGACCGCTGGTATGAGC
>NZ_JAWRWX010000430.1:0-241 GCF_046535335.1 Bacillus sp. SIMBA_026
GTCAATGCTCCAATCAGCGCCCACAAAATCGCCACCAATTCCGGACATAACATGCAATTTCGGCAACGTTAATTTTATTTTATTTATATTAATCATTTCAAATTCCTCCCACGCGCCGCTCTCGTCTTACGATCATTAACAGAACCATCCAGGTTTAAAACATACCGAAAATTTCCGTGCTTATCAAAAACCTCAATATGATCCATATGCGTCCCATCCAAATAGAATTTGTCGCCTTTTC
>NZ_JAWRWX010000431.1:0-241 GCF_046535335.1 Bacillus sp. SIMBA_026
GGGCTGGAGCATGGTCGAATCAATATCACCATGAGGGTCACCGGATTGTCATAGCCATGGGGCAGACTATCCCTGAAACGACTACTGGCCACCGAACCGCGGTCGGCCGCTCTTGGAGAAGTGCGTATGAGCCCCTTGGAAAACGGCACTGTCATCGGCGACGACGGACTGGCCCGCCCCGCTTGGGCGGCCAGTGACCCCCTCCTTCGTGCGTACTACGATCACGAATGGGGAATGCCGG
>NZ_JAWRWX010000432.1:0-241 GCF_046535335.1 Bacillus sp. SIMBA_026
CCTCGAAACTCAAGACCTGGTCCTGGGCGTCAATATTGAGCACACCAAAACGTCCAGGCGGCTGCACAGCCGCCACCGTGGCCAACTTGCCGTGCTTGCGGTGGAATTCCAGCTCGGCGGAAACATCAATATCCGACAACCCGTCGCCATACGTCAGACAGAACGTCTCGTTGCCGAGATAAGGCGCAACGCGCTTCAGGCGGCCGCCCGTCATCGTATCTGCACCGGTATCGACAAGCGT
>NZ_JAWRWX010000433.1:0-241 GCF_046535335.1 Bacillus sp. SIMBA_026
CTTTTTTATTACCTGAATTGCCTATCATTACAGTGGTTTCACCGTTCTTACCGCAATCCAGCCCGCGCATAAAACCCATCATGTCAAAGCGCATTCCTTCTGCAGTTAACCAGCGCAATCCTCGCCAGTGAACCCGGACGATATAATCAGCTTCTCCAAAAGCAAGTGAGCGGATACATTCGGGACGCGAACCGAATCCCCGGTCAGCAATGCGTATCTCGTCTGCCGTTTGCGCAAATCG
>NZ_JAWRWX010000434.1:0-241 GCF_046535335.1 Bacillus sp. SIMBA_026
TTTCATTTCCCGTTCGCCGGAGACGCCCTGAAGGATATCCTCGGCGAGGGTCCGGAGCCTGATATTGCGATGGCTTGAGGTAGTCACCAGGATCTTGAAGGCTGCGTCACGGCCGCAACGGTTTTGGGCAGTGATGGCCCCGATGGCGGTGTCAATGGTGGTCCGGGACTCCAACGCCGCTTTGAGGTCGTTGCGGGCATCGCTGAGTTGGGCGATCTTCAATCCCAGACGCAGGGCCTTG
>NZ_JAWRWX010000435.1:0-241 GCF_046535335.1 Bacillus sp. SIMBA_026
GCGTTTCTCCGGGCGGCTGGCGGCGCTGATGCGTTCTGGTGGACGCCGCCCCTTTGGGAATCGCCGGGAGCGTTTTACAGCCCGTCATGGACGGAGGCGACGAAAGACGGGAAAGTGTACACGATGACCGCGCAGTTTCAGCAGACATTCAGCGTAGAGGGATAGGGCACATGGAAGGATTGCAGGCGCTTGATTTTGGCAAGGAGCCGACCGGGGAGGGCGGGGATACCTACCGAAAGGC
>NZ_JAWRWX010000436.1:0-240 GCF_046535335.1 Bacillus sp. SIMBA_026
CATGTTCATCTTCTACGCAGTCTCCTTCGAACCCTTCTTGGTCCTGGGACTCACCTACGTACTCGGCCTTGTCCTGGGGCGCAGCAATGATCCGCCCTGGCGCCGCCGGTCGGGGCTCTACGCAGTAACCCTGGTACTGGTGGTGGCGGTGCTGTTAACAGCGTTCTTCTACCCGGTACTGACTGCGGAAGTGATCAGTTACCAGCAATGGCACATGAGGATGTGGATGCCGTCGTGGAT
>NZ_JAWRWX010000437.1:0-240 GCF_046535335.1 Bacillus sp. SIMBA_026
CGCTCCTGGCGACGGCCGGATTCCCGAGGGTGCCAGCGGCGGATCGCGATACCCCGAAGCCTTCGGCACCGGACCCGGAACAGTGGCAGAAGCGCTTCCACGCCAATGCTGACCCCGGCAGGGCCGCCAATCTGCATGTTCGGGCGGCCGGGACGCCTGGTTGGCGATACGCGTTGTTGTTCCGCGATTGGCTGCTGGCGGAGCCCTACGCCGTCTCAGCGTATGAGGCGCATAAAAGGG
>NZ_JAWRWX010000438.1:0-240 GCF_046535335.1 Bacillus sp. SIMBA_026
GCCAGTGAGCGCGCACCCTCCTTGGTGGGTCAACGGCTCGCTGGTCCCACGTCTGCCTCCCACCCGGGAGGGGCTTCGGCCACCATTAACGTGCTGTCCGCAGAGGCCCAGCGTCCCGACGCCCCGGTGGTCCGGCGGAGGATCTTGGAAATCCTCAACGAACTCACGGCCGAAGCAGCCGCGCCGGACGGCAAGGCGCCTGTCCTGGATGCCCGCGCCGTGCTGCAGCGTGCCGAATGG
>NZ_JAWRWX010000439.1:0-240 GCF_046535335.1 Bacillus sp. SIMBA_026
GCCAATCCGATGACCAGGTTGATGGTGACGGCCAGGATGACGGTTCCGAACAAATAGGACAGCAGGCTGTGTTTCAGTGCCTCGAGCCGGATCGCATGGTTCCCGAGGTTGGTGTCCGAGACCTGATAGGTCATGCCCAGGCTTGTGGCCAAGTAAGCGAAGTCCGTGTACTGCGGCGGACGTTCCTGGTTGAAGCTGATACCGCCCACTTCCCCTCCGGCGTGCGCGGTGCGGCTGTAG
>NZ_JAWRWX010000440.1:0-240 GCF_046535335.1 Bacillus sp. SIMBA_026
GGGTACGTTGGATGCGCCGCAGCGCCACTGAATTGCATCTCGTGCCGTCGGCTTGCCGGCGCAATTGTATTGGCGCGCGCGGACCGGGAGCGATGTCACGACTTGTCCGAGGGGACAAGACGTTATGGGGGATTGCGTCGCTAGGATTCGTTCGAGTTCAAAACAAGCATTGAAACAAATCGGACATGTACTAAAAGGATAATACACAACTGATTTTCGCAGTGTCGTTTGGCATGATCG
>NZ_JAWRWX010000441.1:0-240 GCF_046535335.1 Bacillus sp. SIMBA_026
GTTGGTCTTCCTTCCCGAGTCGATTCAAGCCATCGAAGCCCCAGCCACTCGGTGCGCGGATCACCGCTCCTTACAGGGCGAAAAGGGCGTTCTGCAAGAGACCGAGCAGTCCATGTGAGCCCGCTGTTTGAACTATTTATGTGAATTGAAAGGACAGCCCGTGAGTGCAGAGAAGAAAATCAATCCCCAGCTTGCTGGAAATTATGCCCCGGTGACCATGGAGGCGGATGCACCTGATAT
>NZ_JAWRWX010000442.1:0-240 GCF_046535335.1 Bacillus sp. SIMBA_026
GTGCTGATCGCCCCGGGTGGCGGCCAGTACCCGCACCATTTGCGCCATGTTGGCCCCAGGGACAGGCTTGGCTGCATAGGGGCCAGCGACACGGGGCGGCCCGTTGATGCCTTGAGCACCCTCCTCGACCGGCGTCGCACTGGCCGCGGCGGCACGTTCGGCCGACTCGGCCCGAGCGATCTTGTCGCCCAGGGCATTGAATTCGGCCCCGAGCTGAGTGAACTGAGCGAGCTGCTCGAC
>NZ_JAWRWX010000443.1:0-240 GCF_046535335.1 Bacillus sp. SIMBA_026
GACACACTCATGCGTCTTGGCTTATTCAGGACGGGGTGCCGATTTTTACGATCTCGCGTCGACTGGGGCACGCTTCCATCAAGACGACTGAGCAGGTCTACGGGCACTTGATGCCGGAAGCGCTGCAGGTTGGGGCGGACGCTACGGAGCGGCAGGTCGCGGCGTTCATGCGGTGAGGCTGTCGCGCCTCTAGGAGACGAGGCGATTGCGAGCCCGAGTCCCGATCAGCCGGTTGCTAGG
>NZ_JAWRWX010000444.1:0-240 GCF_046535335.1 Bacillus sp. SIMBA_026
CATGGTCACGCCGAATGGCCAGTGAGCTACGCCAATCCGAAGTGGAGCTAGTGGCAGAATTTGCGCAAATCCCCAGCCGTATTGCGCATGTGATGGGCCTGAAAAAAGGGGATGTTCTGCCCATGGATATCCCTAGCACTATCACCGCACGCGTTGACGGCGTCCCTGTCATGGAGTGTGAATATGGCAGCCAACGCCAGCAACGCGCATTACGCGTGCTGCGTATGATCGATCACGCTG
>NZ_JAWRWX010000445.1:0-240 GCF_046535335.1 Bacillus sp. SIMBA_026
GTGTTTCAGACGGTAAGCAATCTCCTGGAGGGCTTCATTTGGTGCTGGCAGGGGGACCTGCGAACGGAAAAAACTAGGCGAGAAAAGGCAGAGCAGAGCCTTCTGACCTGGCAGGCTGCATCAGCTGGCCTGGGCCTTACCACGCTGGCCTTGGCTGCGCTTGCGCTCATCACTTTCAGCCGGTGCCGAAGCTGAGCTGGCGCTGATTAGGCACTGCGAGACCGATGGCATGCGTATGGC
>NZ_JAWRWX010000446.1:0-240 GCF_046535335.1 Bacillus sp. SIMBA_026
ACTTTCGTACGGACAAATCAGGAGCCTTCACGGAGAAAACATCACGACAGATTAGGTTCTGTTCTTTCAGGGGGGGGAAGAGCTTTTCACTGGTAGCACCACACAAACATTCTTGGATGTCCGCGGCCTCGACATAGTCGAGCATTGTCAGATATAACGAGAATGCTGCAACGGCATGTGCGGAGGAATTTTTTTCAACTCCAAAAATGCAGTTCAGCAGCAGTCGACGCAGTTCATGGG
>NZ_JAWRWX010000447.1:0-240 GCF_046535335.1 Bacillus sp. SIMBA_026
GTACCGAACGGCGCCGGAAACGGGCTTTTGCGGAGCCTGGTCCGCTGGAGTTGCCCCTGACGTAGGCACATTCTGGCCTGCAGGAGTGCCGGAGCCATCGTTACCAGGGGTGCGCTGGCCATAGGGGTCGTGCCATGTCGAGGGACGTTCAGGGGCCTGGCCCGGCTGCTAGAACGGCGCGCTCGGTGTGCTGTAGGGCCCTGGGCGGCCGCCGGCTTGGGACGAGTTCATTGGCAGCTG
>NZ_JAWRWX010000448.1:0-239 GCF_046535335.1 Bacillus sp. SIMBA_026
CTGGGAACCGAAAAACTGGACGAACACCGCGCCGTGGGGCCCCTCTGCCAGGAACGCGGCCCAGCGGCCCAAATAGTAGGCGGCCAAGAACCCTGCCGCAATCGCCAAGGGCACTTGGATGTGTGCGTACTCTGCCGGCGGTGAGCGCACCTCACGATACGCAAGAGCGAACAACACGCACATCAGGCCAAGGAATACCGGTCCCCCGGCCCAGTCGTTTGAGGCCGGATGATCCAACG
>NZ_JAWRWX010000449.1:0-239 GCF_046535335.1 Bacillus sp. SIMBA_026
GCCTCACGGTTGGTTAGAGCGACTAAATGACCGTTCCACTCCGGTAAGCGGCGGGCGACATCCAGAGGGGCAGCCCCCGTGTAGCCTGTCACCATCAGCGCAATTTCGCTTCCCGACACTTCTCTTGCTTCGCGGGTTACGTCCGCCAGCGAGCGTGACAGCACCACCATGCCAATGCTGCTGCCCTCCATTAATATGGGCACTGCCGCGTACTGCTGGCAGTTCAACCCGCAGCGCAG
>NZ_JAWRWX010000450.1:0-239 GCF_046535335.1 Bacillus sp. SIMBA_026
CCAGGATCTAGAAATTGTAAAATCGATAGGAGCCATGAAATTCGACCTGTAAGCGTTGTCTAATAAAACATTTAGGTTTAATGAACTTAAAAGGTTGATCCCATGGATTACACAGAGAATATTGATACGAAAACTTAGAGAATTAGAACGTTATCGGGTATGAAGATTATTCGAAAATTCCAAGTTTGTTCATAAGGAAGGGTTAATGCTAAAAAGACGGCGTGCAACTTACATTTTAA
>NZ_JAWRWX010000451.1:0-239 GCF_046535335.1 Bacillus sp. SIMBA_026
CTGAGCCCGATCGAAGTTGTTCGCGACGACTTTCGCCATTTCGCCAGGCCGAGCGGCAGTGAGAAGCAGAGCACGCACAAGTAATGCCAGATCATCCGGGCAATGATCAAGCAGCCGGCCGCGCTGTTCATGAGGAATGAACCCTTGCCTACGACGGCCCACGCCCTTAAAGGGGACGACAGTTCGCCACCCCGCATCAGTCGCTACCAGCCGATCACGTAACGCCAGATTTAACGCCG
>NZ_JAWRWX010000452.1:0-239 GCF_046535335.1 Bacillus sp. SIMBA_026
AGCCAGGCGGACTTTGGCGCTTTCAAGCCCCTGGTGCAGACCCTGATCGAGGAATCGAACTCCTTCGGAGGGCCGGTCTACCTAATCAATGGAGACAGCCACGTCTATAACCAGGACCACCCTTTGGCGGCCGGCTCGTCGTGGTTGTCCTTTTATGGCCAAGCCACGGCAGCGAAGAACCTGACCCGGGTCACGGTGGACGGCTCCAACAATGCCAAGGACTGGCTGAAAGTCACCGT
>NZ_JAWRWX010000453.1:0-239 GCF_046535335.1 Bacillus sp. SIMBA_026
GCCGCCCTGTGTTGTCGGCGCCGGGGCCTGACTCCGCGCCAGCATCCTCCGGCCACGTCCGGAAGCGTTCAACTGTGCCGTGCTCCCCAAAGAGCCGATTGACGGTTGGGTCGCTGCGGTGGCTGAGGAAGCGACGGGGTTCTTCGAGGTCCACGAGGTTCAGTGTTTCGTCATCGTCACCTGACCAAAGCCCGACGGCGATTGGCGCGCCAGGCGCCGTTACGCGCACGAGCTGGCTG
>NZ_JAWRWX010000454.1:0-239 GCF_046535335.1 Bacillus sp. SIMBA_026
CCGATGGCCTGGCCGAGCGGCAGGCGGGGATTGCTCGATGCCCCTTCGATGACCACCTGCGTGTCCCAGCTCAACCGGAATCGGCGCAATACCCGATCGACGTTGCGTTTCGCGTTGCGGGGCAGAACGGCCAGGTAATCGCCGGCGCGATAGGTCATCGTTTCCGGCAGCTTCAGTTCGATGTGCTTCTTCGAGCGGCTTCCCGGCGCGCTAATATTTACCAGCTCTCGATTGTCGGT
>NZ_JAWRWX010000455.1:0-239 GCF_046535335.1 Bacillus sp. SIMBA_026
CACCACGCGAGCAGGGACGCAAACGTCGCGCCGGTGCATAAGCCAACAGCACGGGCGCTGCTTGCCGTGCTATGACGCCATGATCTGCTCCTTCCGTCCGTCTGGCCACAGGCAGTAGAGCGGAATCACGAACTCGAGCCCCTCACCCCTTACATCGGCTGCTAAGCACGCTTACGATTGAAGGACGCTCGCCAGCCACGCCGTCGGAACGCTAGGAGGGAAGATGGACCGAAAAAGCC
>NZ_JAWRWX010000456.1:0-239 GCF_046535335.1 Bacillus sp. SIMBA_026
GCCAGCGACAATGGCCGCTGCCGCCGCGATCATCGCCGAATCCGAGCCTGTTTCGGCAGAGTTGATCGCGGCAAGTGAAGAGTCTGACTAAACAAGCGTCGAAAGAAAAAGCCCGCGCGAGCTTTGTGAGGAAGGCGGGGCGTTATCGCCAAATCAAAACGTTCCCTGTAGGACGTTTTTGAGCGAGCAACACGACTAGATCATTCGCGCATCCGCGAAATTTCGGCTGCATCGAACTG
>NZ_JAWRWX010000457.1:0-238 GCF_046535335.1 Bacillus sp. SIMBA_026
CCGGTGAAGAATGACCCAGACAAGGCTTGGCAGCACAATCAGTGCTACAACAAACTTCCAGGTGTTGTCGGCGACGTAGTAATCCAAAAAGTAGTCCTGCTCGCGCACCAGTGATGCCGATACAAACGCTAAGAGATCATGGTCAATAACGCCTACAAATAATGTGGCGTGCTTACCGATGTCGGTATCCTGCAGTTCACGGTTCATGGCTGCCAGCCAATTGGGCGGCAACTGCTCT
>NZ_JAWRWX010000458.1:0-238 GCF_046535335.1 Bacillus sp. SIMBA_026
CACGAAACCGCAGCAGTTGGCCGCGTTCCTCCAAACCTCGAGCGTCGGCGACAGACGTTGAAGTGGTCGCTAATCAGGTGTCGCTCTAGGGCCCATATTTTAATTTTGGCCAGCCCCGTTATCGGGGTCATGGTTTGAGGCTAAAGCAAGGCGCAACGGCATTTCTTTATCGAATAGTTCTAGCAGCTCTACGATTTTCGATCTGGGCACACCGATAATTGTGTTGTCTTTGTATTCT
>NZ_JAWRWX010000459.1:0-238 GCF_046535335.1 Bacillus sp. SIMBA_026
GCACCCTGGGGGAGATCCTCGCCGGCGTAGTGCTCATGGCTGTCATCTTGTTCTTCTTCCTCAAGGACGGCCACAAGATCCGGAATTTCCTGATTGGATTCCTTCCCGCTGACGGCCAGTCCAATGCGCACCTGGCCATGGAACGGAGCGCCATCGTCCTTGGCGGGTACGTCCGTGGCACGGCCGTCGTCGCGGCGACGGACGGTTTGATTGTTGGCGTTGCCTTGGCGTTGACCGG
>NZ_JAWRWX010000460.1:0-238 GCF_046535335.1 Bacillus sp. SIMBA_026
GGATGCCTGCGAGGGCGAGGCGTTGCTTCTGTCCGCCGGACAGTGCCGCCGTCGGGTGGTCAAGGGCCAAACCCGCACCAGCCGCGGTGCGCAAGCCGACGTCGTCGAGTGCTTCATGAACGCGGGCCCATATCTCCTCCCGCGGCACGCAGAGGTTCTCCGCGCCAAAGGCGACATCGTCCCCCACCCGGGAGAGGACAACCTGCGTTTCGGGGTCCTGCTGCATCAAGCCTGCCCG
>NZ_JAWRWX010000461.1:0-238 GCF_046535335.1 Bacillus sp. SIMBA_026
CACGCTGATGAACACGCAATAACTGCTCGTTGCCTACAGCCTTCAGGGGGAATAGCGTTGAGGGTGGAAGCCCAGTGGTCCCCCATCACTGGGCTTCCCTTTGGACCCGTCAGCGTGGGAAGGAATCGGTTTGTTCGGCTTTCTGGAAGCGACGGGTTCTGCGGAGAATCTGACGGGGATCGTCGGCGTCGCCGCACAAGTTATCGAAGCCCTCGGCGAATGGGGTGTGGGCTTGTTG
>NZ_JAWRWX010000462.1:0-238 GCF_046535335.1 Bacillus sp. SIMBA_026
CGCTGTTGGCTGCTCGCGTGGACCCAGCACTGCTGCTGCGCGACCGTATCATCGAGACCGTCATCGGCGCCGCCGTCGGCGTAGCTGTGGTGGTGGCGCCCGCGGCGTGGCGCCGGGTCCGGGCCGATCGGCCGGCGCGCTCGACGTCGGCAGCTGCGTAGGCTAGCCCCGACAAGGGATGAAACTGGACAGAATTGATCAGTACACATATAACTAGATAGCCAAATTACTTATCCGG
>NZ_JAWRWX010000463.1:0-238 GCF_046535335.1 Bacillus sp. SIMBA_026
GTTTGTCGGTCCGAATGTTGGTGACGAATTCATCGAGCAAGGCGGGCTGGCTATGCTAACCGCTCTTATTTGTATTTTGCTCTATATTGCAATGCGTTTTGAGTGGCGCTTAGCCGTGGGCGCAGTGGCTGCGTTAGCGCACGACGTCATTTTAACCTTAGGACTATTCTCTGTATTACAGCTAGAGTTCGACTTAACGGTTCTGGCGGCCCTGCTGGCGGTTATTGGTTACTCAATT
>NZ_JAWRWX010000464.1:0-237 GCF_046535335.1 Bacillus sp. SIMBA_026
GCTCTTAGCCCATGGTCTGTTCATCGCCATCGGATACGGCGCGGCAGAGGGATTGGACCCCATTTCGGAATCCGTATCGCTCTGGGTCAACGTCCCCGACATGTGGTTGGCGTACATCTCCGCGCTGCTGTTTGTCGCCGTCGTCGTCACGTCCCTGGTTGCCGTTCGACGCCGGTTCCCTTACGAATTCTGGTACGCCGTCCACCTGCTGACATATGCAGCCGTGGCGACCTCCAT
>NZ_JAWRWX010000465.1:0-237 GCF_046535335.1 Bacillus sp. SIMBA_026
GCCATTCTTACCGATGGTTTACGAGCAGAAAGAGAGCAGGGGATTACCATTGATGTAGCTTACAGGTATTTTTCAACACCTAAAAGAAAGTTCATTATTGCAGATGCTCCGGGACATATTCAATATACCAGAAATATGATCACGGGAGCGTCTAACTCTCAGCTTATCGTAGTGTTGATTGATGCCAGACAAGGGGTGATCGAGCAAACGAGAAGGCATTCCATTATTGCGTCACTG
>NZ_JAWRWX010000466.1:0-237 GCF_046535335.1 Bacillus sp. SIMBA_026
ATTGCCGTATTTCCGGTCCGCCGTCGTTTCAATATGAAAGCGCAGATAAAAGATGGCGCTGATGACATTAGCCTTTGCCGGATATTGCTTACCTTCTTGTGCCGCGCGCAATCCGGACGACACCAGCGCGATGTCTTCGGCAGGCAATGCCGATCGCATGGACTCGGTAAAAAGTTTGATGAGTTCCGCGGGGTCCGCCTTGACCAATTCGTTTTCCATTTTCACGATCTCCTGGTT
>NZ_JAWRWX010000467.1:0-237 GCF_046535335.1 Bacillus sp. SIMBA_026
ACAACGCCACCAGCGTC
Organism: Bacillus sp. SIMBA_026; assembly: GCF_046535335.1. Classification (NCBI taxonomy): domain Bacteria; kingdom Bacillati; phylum Bacillota; class Bacilli; order Caryophanales; family Bacillaceae; genus Bacillus; species Bacillus sp. SIMBA_026. The sequence goes on from NZ_JAWRWX010000467.1 coordinate 18, forward strand.
CAGGTTGTTGTGAACACCACCGTCAACACCATCGGTGAAATCGAGAACGTTGCCGTGGTTTACCCGAATGCCGGTAGCTTCACCGGAACTCCGGGGCAGCCCGGCGGCCCGATCGTCACTCCCCCGGTTGTCACCAAGTGGGGCGAGATGACTCTCCAGAAGGTCAACGAGAACGGTGCAGCCCTTGCCGGCGCTTCCTTCTCCGTCTACGCCAACCAGG
>NZ_JAWRWX010000468.1:0-237 GCF_046535335.1 Bacillus sp. SIMBA_026
CCTGCTCATCGGTGCGAGCCTGCTGGCTTGGGCCATCTGGGGCGGTGCCGGCCCACTAGGCTGGATTGTCTTCGCAGTCGGCATGGTGTTTGTGGTTGCCGGGATGGCTTCAAGCGCTGTCTTGACTGGTCGCAGGCTCAAACAGCACGGCGTTCCGAACAGGTCGGTGCTGATCGGTGTTGCGCTGGCGGTCGTGGGGATGTTCGTGATTCCGGTGCTGGGCCTCTTCACTGGTTT
>NZ_JAWRWX010000469.1:0-237 GCF_046535335.1 Bacillus sp. SIMBA_026
CGAGCCTGCCTGCGGGCCTGCGTCGCGATTTCCCTCTGGTGATCGTCGGACGGGCCGGGTGGGGCTGCGAGCAACTCGTCGCGCGCCTGCGCGCGGACGAGAGCAGTAGTGTTCGCTGGCTCGAGTATCTGCCTGATCATGACGTGCGCGCGCTGTTGCAGTCGGCAAGTGCGCTCGTGTTCGCGTCGCTGTGCGAGGGTTTCGGGTTGCCGGTCGTGGAAGCTTTTGCTTCGGGTT
>NZ_JAWRWX010000470.1:0-237 GCF_046535335.1 Bacillus sp. SIMBA_026
TGGTTGTGTTGACGGGGAATACCGCAGGTCCCAAGGCGAGGAAGCCACGAGGGTGCATGTATGAACGAATACGAGGCTTCGCTGGTTATCAAGTCGGGAGCGGAACTGCTGTCTACGGCTTCCTCCGATCCCCGTTCGGAGGAAGGATATGCGGCGGTCAAGGCCAATATCTCCGAAGCACTCGAGCGCATAGCGGAAGCTCTTGGCAACTTTGAAGCAAGTTCAGGAGTGCCCAGC
>NZ_JAWRWX010000471.1:0-237 GCF_046535335.1 Bacillus sp. SIMBA_026
CTACGGAAACTGGTTCACCCACGGTGAGCAGATCGACCAGGCCGCAGCTACGCAATGCGTCAAACAGGCACTGGATTTAGGTATCACCACCTTCGACACCGCCGATGCGTATGCCGGAACCCGTGCCGAAGAAGCCTTGGGCGAGGCGCTCAAAGGAACACGTCGTGAAAGCGTCGAGATTTTCACCAAGGCCTACTTCCCGACCGGGAAGGGCCGGAACGATCGCGGCCTGTCCCG
>NZ_JAWRWX010000472.1:0-237 GCF_046535335.1 Bacillus sp. SIMBA_026
CGACGACGGCCTTCGGTGGCGTACCAGGGCCAGCTTTGCCGTGACTTCCAAGGGCAGGGTGGGCATGCACGCCCACCGTTCAGATGTGGTGCTTCCCATCAAGGAAATGCCGTTGGCGCTTCCAGGTCTGAACGACCTGAAGCTGTGGGACCTTGATCTGTCAGGCATTGCGCGGATCGAGGTCGCCGTGCCGGCGAATGGCTCGCGGCCCCTGATTTTGCTGGCGCCGGAGGAGGG
>NZ_JAWRWX010000473.1:0-237 GCF_046535335.1 Bacillus sp. SIMBA_026
GCGCTGGCGTTGGCGAAGTCGCTGGGCGACGCGGCGCGTACGGCTAAGGCGATTCCGGCCGGCACGGATGCGCAACAGCAGATGAAGGACGAGTTCGACGGTCTGAAGCAGCCGGGCTTACTGGCGAGTGCGCCGGCCTCGATCGGCGTCGTGGCAGGCGGCGGCGTGCAGATGGCTGCGAAGGAGAGTATCTCGGCGGTGGCTGGCAAGAACGCTGACTTCAGCGTGATGAAGCGT
>NZ_JAWRWX010000474.1:0-236 GCF_046535335.1 Bacillus sp. SIMBA_026
CTCGGCATTAACTACCGCTCGCATTCGGAAATCCTTTCTGTAGCGGACAAGGTCATTCGCAACAACCGCGAGAGAATCGTAAAAGACCTGGTATCCCATCGCGGTCCTGGAGGCACAGTCGCCTTTGTCCGCCACGACGATGAGTACAAGGAGGCCGTCGCTGCGATGGAGGCGATGGCCACTGCGATACGCGCCGGAAAGACGGCGGCTATCCTTGCTCGCACCAATCGGATACT
>NZ_JAWRWX010000475.1:0-236 GCF_046535335.1 Bacillus sp. SIMBA_026
GCCCGGGAACTTTGTGGCGATCGCCGCAGGGTCCGGCATCACTCCGGTGATCGCGATCGCGCGGACCCTCCTGGCAGCGAATCCCGAGACCACTTTTGACTTGGTGTACGCGAACAAAGCCGCCATGGACGTGATGTTCCTTGAGGAGCTCGCGGACTTGAAGGACAAGTACCCTACGCGCTTGGCGTTGCACCATGTGCTGTCTCGTGAACAGCGCATCGCTCCCTTGATGACGG
>NZ_JAWRWX010000476.1:0-236 GCF_046535335.1 Bacillus sp. SIMBA_026
TCGTAGCGCGGCGAGTCGCCTATCGGCGGAATTTTACCGTCGGGAAGCACGCACAGTTCAAGCGCATGGGACGCTCTTCCAATCAGTGCATCGATTTTGTCGCGCAGGTCGTCGGCGATCTGGAGGTTCGCTAGTACGGTGCGGAGCTTGCGGTATAGCGACAGATTGAAATTGTGATAGCCGATCGTGTTCTCGTTGCACAGACCGTCCTTGTCGAACGACTGCGCGGCAAGCGA
>NZ_JAWRWX010000477.1:0-236 GCF_046535335.1 Bacillus sp. SIMBA_026
CCATCCCACGATGTGTTCCAAGGGCAATCCGCGTACCCGTAAGTCCACAAGCCGGGACAATTCCTCTGGGTCACGTGCGGCGTCGAGGAGGACCTGGGCTTCTTCCTCCGCGAAAACGCAGCCCGCGGCACGGAGGGTGGTGACGATCGACGTTGTCCGGATCACGAGTGCAATGCTAATCGAAGGGGTTCACAAACGTCCCGGAGTTTCGTTAGGGTATGAAGCATGGGAACACT
>NZ_JAWRWX010000478.1:0-236 GCF_046535335.1 Bacillus sp. SIMBA_026
GCCGGCAGCGATGAGGATTTCTTTCCAGTTACCACGGAAGAGCTCTGCCAGCGGCAATTTGGTCCGTTTGGAGTGCTCGGCTTCGGCTTTGGCCTGCGAGGCGAGGAACAACGGGGTCTCTTGGACGTATAAGCGCAGGATGAGGCCAACAATGACCAGCAGCGCGGAGACGCCGAAAGCGATTCGCCAGCCCCAGGCAAGGAAGGCCGGTTGGGGCATCATCGCTGAGAGTACGG
>NZ_JAWRWX010000479.1:0-236 GCF_046535335.1 Bacillus sp. SIMBA_026
CAACAATTCACCACCTTCATCTACCACGACCGCTGAGGTTGTCCCATTGACCAACAGGCCGCCCTCTTGATCGAGAATGATTTTTTCCGCGCGATGTCCTTCCAGTACACGCAGGTTACCGCCATTTTCCAGCAACAAACCGCAGGCATAACCCTGATCAACGCTGAATTCACCTTCGGGATGGCGGCCATTAACCGTAGCGAGCGTAGAGAGACTAATTGCGCCTCCCTCGGACT
>NZ_JAWRWX010000480.1:0-236 GCF_046535335.1 Bacillus sp. SIMBA_026
GCAAGCCCACCAACCTGCCCCAGGCCCCAACGGGTTCTGTTGGCTTGGAACCCGCTACCGAGGCCTCCCTAGGGGAGCCGGCGGCCCGCGTTCGGATGACAGGGCACCAGCGAAAGGCGCAACTGATCGGCATTGGCCGCTCCCTCTTCGCTGCGCGGGGACTCGACGCGACAACCATTGAGGAGATCGCCGCCAAGGCCGGAGTCTCCAAACCTGTGATCTACGAACACTTCGGG
>NZ_JAWRWX010000481.1:0-236 GCF_046535335.1 Bacillus sp. SIMBA_026
GTCGCTTGCCGACTTCCTTGCTCGCACGGAAATACTTGTCTGCCTGCTGCCGCTAACAGATCAAACTCGCGGCTTTCTGAATCACCAGCTTTTCCAGCAACTGCCAAACGGGGCCTCGCTTGTGCACGTTGGACGCGGCGCTCAGCTTGTAGTCGATGACTTCGTAACAGCATTATCGAGCGGACAACTCAAGAACGCTATCCTGGATGTCACCGATCCCGAACCGCTTCCATCAG
>NZ_JAWRWX010000482.1:0-236 GCF_046535335.1 Bacillus sp. SIMBA_026
GTGTCCAACGCTGCCGCAAACTCGGGAGCGAACTCACGTGTCCTGGAGAACAGGTGGGGCTGGAAAAGGACATGGACTTTCTTGCCCGCGGCCACCGAACGGGCGGCAGACAAGGCCGCGCGGACCTCCGTGGGGTGGTGTGCATAATCGTCATAGACGCGCACTCCCCTGGCCTGGCCCTTGAGCTCAAAGCGCCGCGATGCACCTGTGAAGTGGGCAAGGGCCTCTGCTGCGAC
>NZ_JAWRWX010000483.1:0-236 GCF_046535335.1 Bacillus sp. SIMBA_026
CGGTTGAAATACTGGACGTTAACGGCATCGCCAAAATGACGAGAAAGGCCGGGAACGCTTCATGAAGCTCATCCCAGCGGATATTCGATACCGCGCCCATCATCAGGCTGCCGACAATAAGCAGAGCCGGTGACGTAATCGCGGACACTTCCGATAAGACGCTGACAAGAGGGCTGAAAAACATGGACACGGCAAACATAACGGCTATCGTCAGCGCCGTCAGACCCGTTCTTCCG
>NZ_JAWRWX010000484.1:0-236 GCF_046535335.1 Bacillus sp. SIMBA_026
GTGGCCCTCGGGGTACCCTGCCACCCCCACCGCCATCTTCCCGCCTGTGATGTCTGCAATATCCCGCACGAGTTCGATGCCGGTTGAATACGGTCCCGCCGGATGGGGCGCATCACCGCCAATCGCAAACACCTCAGAGATGCCTGAACTGGCGCAGTCGCCAAGAATCCGCTGCAGCTGGGCTCGGCTATCGAGGCACTTCGCAGCTAAGTGTGGCACCGCTGCGTAGCCCAGTT
>NZ_JAWRWX010000485.1:0-235 GCF_046535335.1 Bacillus sp. SIMBA_026
GCGGTGTAGCTCAGCTGGCTAGAGCGTACGGTTCATACCCGTGAGGTCGGGGGTTCGATCCCCTCCGCCGCTACCATTGGACCTTTAGCTCAGTTGGTTAGAGCAGACGGCTCATAACCGTCCGGTCGTAGGTTCGAGTCCTACAAGGTCCACCACTTATACGGAGGAATACCCAAGTCTGGCTGAAGGGATCGGTCTTGAAAACCGACAGGGGTGTCAAAGCCCGCGGGGGTTC
>NZ_JAWRWX010000486.1:0-235 GCF_046535335.1 Bacillus sp. SIMBA_026
GCCGATGTCACCAACACAGCACTCACGGAAATGACGGGCGCCACCTCACCGCGTTTGCACCTTGAACTCCTCTGCGCCCGCATCCTGCTCCCGAGTGCTGAGCAAACGGAACGCGGTATCGCCGCCCGCATCGATCGCGTGGAACGTCGTCTGAACTACGCGGACGACGCCGGTACGCCTGCCGCTGCTTCATCCGCGCCTGGCGCGGTGGCTGGCTCGCTCACTGGCGCACAAG
>NZ_JAWRWX010000487.1:0-235 GCF_046535335.1 Bacillus sp. SIMBA_026
GCACGCAGGACGGCATCAAACTCCGGGGCTTTGTCGAACCCTCTGTAGTACAACGCGGTCAGAACCACTGTGGCATTTAGCGCGACGTCTACCAGTTGCGAGTCGAGTTGACGATTGTTGCGAAAAACCATTTCGAGCAGGTTTGCGATGCGCGTCGCAATACGAATGTTATTGACACCCGTTAGCACGAACGCATCCTTAAACTTGTCTACGTATGGGAGTGTCCGACCTGTTG
>NZ_JAWRWX010000488.1:0-235 GCF_046535335.1 Bacillus sp. SIMBA_026
TATCAAACCGCCGCTGATGAGGGCTACCCGTCCGTCTTGCCACTGGATGAGAACGGAGTGGTCAAGGAGAACACCTGGGCGTTCTACCCGCTGTTCCCGCTGCTGGGCCGAGGACTGAGCGCCCTCACGGGGTTAGGCACCTTGCAGTCTCTCACCACCGTTGCGATGGTAGCGGGCTTGGGTGCGGCCCTGGTCATCTACAGGCTTTTCCTCGAGTTCACCGGCAGGCGCACCG
>NZ_JAWRWX010000489.1:0-235 GCF_046535335.1 Bacillus sp. SIMBA_026
CGGGGGAGTAGGGATCACCGACGCTGAGCAGGCAATTGCTGAACACCAAGCGGTCCTCGATGCATTGGCCAGCGGCGACCCTGAGACGGCCGCCGCCATGATGACCGAGCACGTGCAGAAGGTGCGTGGCCGGGCTATGGCGGACGCGCCCGCGGAATGACGGGCGAAAGGCTTGTCGCCGTCGGGTTATCGTCTTTCTGAGGTCCTTTCTGGGTGCCAGCACCTGAGCTATAGG
>NZ_JAWRWX010000490.1:0-235 GCF_046535335.1 Bacillus sp. SIMBA_026
CACCAGTAATGTCATCCGGTGACGGTAAAGTTATTTCCGCAGGCTATAGCTCATTAAACGGCAACTTTATTTTTGTTCAGCACGGCGAGCGCTATGTAACTAAGTATTTGCATCTTAGCCGTAAGCACGTGAAAAAAGGTGACCGTGTTAAGCAGGGTCAGGTTATTGGCCGTGTCAGTGCTACAGGTCGGGTAACGGGCCCACACTTACACTACGAATTCCTCGTAGACGGCGT
>NZ_JAWRWX010000491.1:0-234 GCF_046535335.1 Bacillus sp. SIMBA_026
CTGCTGAGCAACTCCCTGGCATCCTCCGGCAGGAGGGGCCCGAACCAGGAATCCATGAGTTTGGCCTTGGTCCCGGCGTCGACGAACCCTTGCTCCACTTGCGAGAGCAGGAGGCGCTTAGAGGCCTCTTTCGGCGGAGCCGGAACCATGCCCACCAACGTCACCGTGGCCACCAGGTCCGGTCGGTCCGCTGCCAAGGTCAGGGAAACGCTGCCTCCCATCGAGTGGCCCACG
>NZ_JAWRWX010000492.1:0-234 GCF_046535335.1 Bacillus sp. SIMBA_026
GGCCTCATTGAGCGGGCGGCCCGCATCGACCGACGCCCTCCGGAACGCGCCGTCGACGTAGCGATATCCGCTGTCATGCGCCCATTCGACGAGCGACGGCGCGCCGTGCCGGCCCAGCTCGCTCGACGGCGCGAACATCGTCACTTGCGACGCGACGGTGTTGATCATCAAGTGATCCGGCTGGCTCGACGGATGCGCGCCCTGCCCGCATTCGCCGGCGTCGAACACCGTGAT
>NZ_JAWRWX010000493.1:0-234 GCF_046535335.1 Bacillus sp. SIMBA_026
TAAGTCCGATCAAGAGCTTGCGCCGAAGTTCCTGCAGGCAGGCGTTTGTGCAGTGGGAAACAGTATCCCAATTGCCGCGTCGATTTTCTTCGCGAGGGGACGGCCCGATCTCCTCTTCTGCCTATTTGCGTCCGAACAGCCGCCCCAGCAACCCACGCGGTTTGCTGGCGGCCTGTTCCGCTGCCAGGGCATTGTCCAGCGCCAGTTGCTGGTACTGAGGCTTGCCGTTCTGCT
>NZ_JAWRWX010000494.1:0-234 GCF_046535335.1 Bacillus sp. SIMBA_026
GCTTGAGATGGTGGGTGAGGGCGCTTGTGACGGGCGGGCCGGCAAGGATTGGAACCGGCGCGGCCACGCTGCGCCAGTTGCCTCTGCAGCGGCGCGGAAAACAACAAAACGCCGTCGGATCGAGTGATCCAACCGCGTTGAGCGCGTCTTGCCAGAATGAGAGAGAGTGGCGCGCCCGAAGAGATTCGAACTCCTGACCCCCAGATTCGTAGTAATAAAGTAATTGCCATATAG
>NZ_JAWRWX010000495.1:0-234 GCF_046535335.1 Bacillus sp. SIMBA_026
CGGGTTGGTCCTCAACGCATGGTTCGGGTGGTGGTGGGCGGACCCGCTGGCTGGGTTGGTCATCGTGTACTACGCCGTTCGCGAGGCTATGCACGCTTTGAAGCCCGAACCCGGGGCGCCCGGGGAAGCGACGGCATGAACTGGTGGGAACCGGTGATCGCTATCATCGGTGGCGTTGCGCTGATCTACGCCGTCCTACTGGTCCTGCTGGCCATTTACGCCCGGCGGCACCCG
>NZ_JAWRWX010000496.1:0-234 GCF_046535335.1 Bacillus sp. SIMBA_026
CTGGCACTGCCGTCGGACACAAAATATGCCCTGGACACGGACACGCAAAAAACGGCGCTCCAAACTCAATGGAACGCCGCAGCTCAGGCGATAAAGACCGCGAATGACAAGGTCGTCCTGTATGTGCAGGCCGCGCAGCAGTTTCCGCCACCTCAGTCGATCGCCGGAGCGACCAACTATGGCGGCTGCGCCTACCAGCAATTGACCGGAGTTCGGCCGGCGCTCACTCAGCCG
>NZ_JAWRWX010000497.1:0-234 GCF_046535335.1 Bacillus sp. SIMBA_026
GGTGGTCATCCGCCGGAAGCACACCAGGACCGCTGCCACCACCACGCCCACCAGGGCCGCCGGCAGCACAGCGATGTCCGAGAAAACCAAACCGGCCAAGGGAGCCATGAGTCCGGCCATCACCACGCCCAAGGGGGCGACGATCCGGTCCGGCCAACGGATGATGCCCACAAGCAGTGCGACGGCGGCGCTGAAGCCGGCCACCAGCGCCATCTCCTGCACCCCGTTGAAGCG
>NZ_JAWRWX010000498.1:0-234 GCF_046535335.1 Bacillus sp. SIMBA_026
CTCCAAGGCGCTGGGTGCGCTTGACGTGGTTGCTCAGGCCGGCGGTAGGGGTTGAGGCGAGGTGGTAGCTTCCGCTCCCTTTCTTGAGGCGGATGTCGCGCACGATCATGTCATCGCCGTTGTACGCATCGGTTGCCAGGGTGGGAGTGTTGTGTGGGTAGTCCCAGAAGTTCGCCCATCCAAGGGCCCTGCGCAGGGTGGGGTCCTCCTCACGGGACGAGTCGTGATGCGCGT
>NZ_JAWRWX010000499.1:0-234 GCF_046535335.1 Bacillus sp. SIMBA_026
GACCTCCATCGCAGCCCACATGGGCCCTCGAATGCACTGCTATTCGCGGGCCCATTGGAGTTGCAGTGCCTACCCGCACAGCCTCGTAAGTCGTATCTGCCGGGCAGCCAAGGCGCGGATAGGTCACTTTCATCTCATCGAGCGCGCCGACACGAAATTCGTGTCGGGAGGTCGCCCCTTCCGGGCAGCCTCAGCACCGTTCTTCTTGGCATTTCATATATCTTAATGCTGAAT
>NZ_JAWRWX010000500.1:0-234 GCF_046535335.1 Bacillus sp. SIMBA_026
CTCGCTGGCGATATGTTTTAAAAAGTTCATGCAGAGCGAGCCGTAGCCGTGGTTCGGCGGGCCTTTAATGTCCCCGATATGAATCGCATTGTCATAATAAGAGGCGATCAGTGAAAAACAGCCTCTCCCCCGGTAGGCTGACTCACAATCAGTCAGCATAATCTTACATGTTTGGCCATCCTCAATCGACGAAACAATGATCCAATCGTCATTGTTCGATTGATCAATACCAAG
>NZ_JAWRWX010000501.1:0-234 GCF_046535335.1 Bacillus sp. SIMBA_026
GAAGGAGGATGGCTTCCGCGTTCGGGCCCTGGACCGCAATCAGTGAAGTCGACGCGGAGGCGTCCTCCACGACAACGTCGAAGCCGGCAGCGCGTTCCAGCAGCTCGACGGCCACAACCTTGGCGTTGCCGGCGTTGGGGACTACGAGGAACTTGTCCTCGCCCTCCACAGGTGACGGGCGGCGGTAGGTGATGAGGTCATCGATGATGCCGCCGTCAGCGTCGCAGATCAGCG
>NZ_JAWRWX010000502.1:0-234 GCF_046535335.1 Bacillus sp. SIMBA_026
ACACGCCCAAATCCCACACTTCCCTGCAGAGCAGGCCCCTCAACGCCGGGGTGCCGCGGCTCAGCCCTCTAAACCGCGGGCTTCCGCCACATCAGGGCCAGCACCAGCACCAGCACGCTCAGCCCGAGCATCACCAGCACCATGAGGCCCCAGTTGGCCTGGTTGACGCCGGGGCCATACAGGACGCCAATGAGAACCGTGGCCGTGATCGCACCGAGGTAGCGGCACGTCTGG
>NZ_JAWRWX010000503.1:0-234 GCF_046535335.1 Bacillus sp. SIMBA_026
GTCGCCGGCCGCAGACCTTTCACAGCCGAGACGGATGAGCACCCCAAACCGGAAACAACCGTGGAGACCTTGGCGGGATTGCGTCCTGCCTTTGCCACTGGTGGAACCGTAACGGCCGGCAATGCTTCGGGCATCAACGACGGCGCCGCGGCCGTGGTCTTGACTCGCGAGTCAGTTGCTACCGAGCGGGGTTTGAAGGGCTTGGTTAGTCTCGAGGCTGTAGCCACTGCCGCC
>NZ_JAWRWX010000504.1:0-233 GCF_046535335.1 Bacillus sp. SIMBA_026
CTTTTAAATTAAAAATGAAGTTTTAAATCAATCTAAAGTATATATGAGTAAACTTGGTCTGACAGTTACCAATGCTTAATCAGTGAGGCACCTATCTCAGCGATCTGTCTATTTCGTTCATCCATAGTTGCCTGACTCCCCGTCGTGTAGATAACTACGATACGGGAGGGCTTACCATCTGGCCCCAGTGCTGCAATGATACCGCGAGACCCACGCTCACCGGCTCCAGATTT
>NZ_JAWRWX010000505.1:0-233 GCF_046535335.1 Bacillus sp. SIMBA_026
ATCCCGTTCACCAGGAAGAACTCTTCCTTCACTGCCGGCGGTGTATCGATAGATCTCTTCATTGAATTTTCCTGGCGGATGAAACGCACAGCGCCAGTGCATTCCAGATGGCGCCACATACGGCAGGATCATCAGTCGACCATATCCATTTCGAATTAACCAGATGCCAGCACGCAAAACGGTTTGCGCGACGAGTCTCGTATCCATGTGATCGTCATTGATTTGTTGATAAT
>NZ_JAWRWX010000506.1:0-233 GCF_046535335.1 Bacillus sp. SIMBA_026
CCAAGCACGGGATTGGGCTCACTGGGATGATACCTATCGATTTATTGAGGGTAGTAACCCCGGCTACACTTACGTCAACTTTAGCCAACAGATGTTTGAAGACATGAACTACCACCTTATGGCATTTTTTACGCTGCAAGGTGACGTACATTTCTTGGCGGGGTTAGACCCAGCTACCGGGCGCTACCAAACCTGCACTGCCGCCGTTGACCGCTGTGCGTGGATGGCCCCCT
>NZ_JAWRWX010000507.1:0-233 GCF_046535335.1 Bacillus sp. SIMBA_026
GGGAGTGGATCCCGAACGAATTTGGCGGGCGCGAGAATCTTGAAGCGATTGAATTCTTGCGTAATACCAACCGTATTCTTGGTGAGCAGGTTTCCGGTGCGGTGACAATGGCTGAGGAGTCTACCGATTTCCCTGGCGTTTCTCGTCCGCAGGATATGGGCGGTCTGGGCTTCTGGTACAAGTGGAACCTCGGCTGGATGCATGACACCCTGGACTACATGAAGCTCGACCCG
>NZ_JAWRWX010000508.1:0-233 GCF_046535335.1 Bacillus sp. SIMBA_026
GAAGAAAGCGGCGCAAACCAAGGGCGCGGCGGGCCGTTCCACTGCTGCGAAGAAAGCCGCGAAAACTCGCGCGGCGCGTGCCTCGTCATCCCATCATTAGCCGCACATTTGCGCAACGGCGCGCGCGGGAAACTTCGTGCGCCGACGACCCTTGGGGGCACTCTCCTGCGGCTCTGCGCCGCTACCCGCCGCCCGGATCCAGCACTCCGCCGCACAATCCCAGCGCCGCCGTG
>NZ_JAWRWX010000509.1:0-233 GCF_046535335.1 Bacillus sp. SIMBA_026
GTTAGGAGTATGCCGCTTTGTTAATAGCCCGGCTGTAATCGCAATACCGATTATCGTTATAAATATTCACAATATTAAGTTAGTAGTTATTATTTTGCGAATATTCCGACTAGTATTTTTTATTATGCGAATTCAAGGTTGCTTAATTATGCAAAAAAATAAGATAACCTATTGATAATTAAAGTTGTTCGTAGAATTAAATATGCGAACTGACAAGGTAATTCTGTTCGCCC
>NZ_JAWRWX010000510.1:0-233 GCF_046535335.1 Bacillus sp. SIMBA_026
CCAGCTGGGGGGTTCTGGTGGAAGCATCAGTGTCTTCACCAACGATCGCCCAGCGATGGATGGGGCGAAGCTCGTCGGTACCAATAGCTTCACGTCCCCGGAACTGACGATGCCTCTTCCGGCGCCGGTTCAAACCCAGTACGTGATCGTGGACATCAAGACCCTTCCCAAATTGGCTGTGCCCAAGACCCGTTACGGTTATGGCTTGCGCCTGGCTGAGGTACAAGTCCACT
>NZ_JAWRWX010000511.1:0-233 GCF_046535335.1 Bacillus sp. SIMBA_026
CTATGGTACAAATAGGTAGGTCGAACCGACATTTTGATAACTCGACGGAAGCAAATAACGAAACTCTACCAAGGGCCATCCTTGCAGGCTTTCAAATATCGACATTGTTTCGATATTTCGTAAGCACCGGCTGTGTCTCAACGTCGAGAACGGTCATCCAGACTGATCAAAAATTGGCTACGATCCGATCCGGCCGCTTCTGCCTCGACAAGCCACCGAGCAGGCTTCCCTCG
>NZ_JAWRWX010000512.1:0-233 GCF_046535335.1 Bacillus sp. SIMBA_026
GTATAGGTACCCCACGGGCGGTGCACCTTACGGTGGATACGGCTGGCGGCGTGACCCTGGGAATTGAGTTTCCGGACGATTTCCTTGACGTCCTGCGCACGCGTCTTGTCAACGATCAGCAAGGCGTCGGCAGTGTCCACGACGATTAAGTCGGTGGCGCCCACCAGGCTGACCAGGCGGTCCTCGCTGCGAACATAGCAGTTCGACGAATCATGCAGCAGCGCCTCTCCCTC
>NZ_JAWRWX010000513.1:0-233 GCF_046535335.1 Bacillus sp. SIMBA_026
GGTTATTGCCTTGGTTTCGGCCATGGGGTACGCGTTCCTGGAGGCCAGCGCCAAGGCCAAAATCGTCAACATGGCCACTAACGCCGGTGCCCTGATTTTCTTCCTGCCCCACGGCGCTTTGATGTGGGGTGTGGGGCTGGTCCTAGGGCTTGCCAACATGGCCGGGGGCTATTTGGGCGCCAGGGCGGCGGTGTCCCAGGGGAGCAAGTTTGTCCGGATCGTGTTTTTGATCG
>NZ_JAWRWX010000514.1:0-232 GCF_046535335.1 Bacillus sp. SIMBA_026
TTTCTCACCACCCTTCAACCCCGTCAGGTGATCGTGGAGGCAGAAGATCAATCCACTGAAGAAGTGCTGCCGACTATGGCGGAGAGCCTTCGGCGAGTTGAACAACTTCACGCACGCGGTGATGGAGAAATCGAAGTAATCCAGCTCGATAACCATGGATCAACGTCGTGGATGGTACTCATTCCAGGATCGCAGCCGGTATGGTCCGTGAACCCCAATCCCTTTGATCTCG
>NZ_JAWRWX010000515.1:0-232 GCF_046535335.1 Bacillus sp. SIMBA_026
GAGGCGGTGCATATCGCTAATGTGGCGGCGGGCATCGCTGTGTCGCATTCCGGCACCTATGTGGTCACGGCGGACGAAGTTCGCGATCAACTGAATCCGTCACGCCAGCGTGCTCCGAAGCTGGTGGATGAGGACACACTCGGGAAGCTGCTGCTGACGCATCGGCAGCGAGGGGAAGTCATCGTGTTCACCAACGGCCGTTTCGACACGCTGAACCCTGGCCATATTCGCT
>NZ_JAWRWX010000516.1:0-232 GCF_046535335.1 Bacillus sp. SIMBA_026
GTGGAAGGCCCTGCCGACCTGCGTCCCAATGGCCGCCTGAACGGAGTCCATGCTGTCCCCCTTGGCATCCATGCCGTTGTTCAAGCTGAACCGGGACCCCTGCATATGCAAGGCGGACAACTGCCCATACGGCTGGACAAACCATCGATTGTCGAAATCGAACCGACGTCCGCCTTCGAGCGAAACCCCCACACCGTTCGTATTGAAAGAGCCATCGGCGCTGCCACCGTTG
>NZ_JAWRWX010000517.1:0-232 GCF_046535335.1 Bacillus sp. SIMBA_026
GGGGCCGCCGTCTCCCGCGAGCGTGCGGCGGACGTCGCCCTCATCGACCTGGGCGGCGAACGGGGGCCGCGCAGCTACAGCTTCGCCGACATTGACCGGCTGTCCGGCGCGGTGGCGCGCGGCCTGCTGGCCCGCGGCCTCAGGCGCGGCGAGCGGGTGGCGATCCTCTCGGCCAACCGGGCGGAGTTCCTGCTGGCCTTCCTCGGCACCATGCGGGCCGGGCTGGTCTCTG
>NZ_JAWRWX010000518.1:0-232 GCF_046535335.1 Bacillus sp. SIMBA_026
CTCGCCTGGTCGTAACCACGAAGGTTTATCGGCATAGAGGGATAACTCTCAATAGCATGCTGCAGTTGACGCGTCATAACACGGTCCTCGCTCAACTTAATCGCGGCGAAGAACGCAAACCCCCAGACCACGCTGAGCACAGCAACACAAATCGCAAATGCAACGGCGACACGCGTGCGCAGACTGTGTCGATACATTACTCAATGTCCTCTGCAATTCGGTAGCCAATGCG
>NZ_JAWRWX010000519.1:0-232 GCF_046535335.1 Bacillus sp. SIMBA_026
GATTGGTACTGATTGAGAGTCAGCCATCGGGCCACGATGGCGGGCCTCGCAGCACCGGAAGCGGTTACTGTTACGTCCCACGTGCAACGGACACCACCCTGCTGTGGCTCAGCCGCGACCAGCAGAAATGCAGCGCTTATCAGCTGCCCGCACCGTAAGGCCGAGGGTATCCGCACTTTATCGAAACCATAGTTCAATCCAAAGCTTCGATTTCGAAATTCAAATGTCTGCG
>NZ_JAWRWX010000520.1:0-232 GCF_046535335.1 Bacillus sp. SIMBA_026
TTCTCGTCTGAAGTCGCTCCATATGCTTCGGTTCAGGGCGCCACATACCAATAGCATGCCGTGAGATGTCAAAGCCGATCTGATAAATAAGCGCCAGCGCTTCATCGGACGTGCCGAACGTTACTCCGGCCTCATCGGCCGTCACGGCATCATCGCGTCGCACGGCGACTAGCGAATCTGTGCAGCCTGTCTCGACGAGGAGCACACACCACCCCCCAGCGATGCGTTGAAG
>NZ_JAWRWX010000521.1:0-232 GCF_046535335.1 Bacillus sp. SIMBA_026
CCGCGCCGGCCAACCGGCTGAGCTCGCACCCGCCTACGTCTTCCTGGCGTCCCCGGAGTCGAGCTACGTGGTGGGCGAAACCCTCAACGTCAACGGCGGCAACCCGACTCCGTAACCCAAGCCGTTGGTTGACGACGGCGGCGCACCCCGGTGGTTTCCCGGGCGCGCCGCCGTCGTGGGTTGCGGCAAGGGCGCGCAGCGAGGGTTGCAGCAAAAACGGGCGGCGCTACCG
>NZ_JAWRWX010000522.1:0-232 GCF_046535335.1 Bacillus sp. SIMBA_026
GGTACGCGGTGACGGCGGTGACGTCCGCGCCCCGTGCTGCCAATCCCTGCCGAAGGCCCGGTGCGGCGAGGTCGGCCTGCGGCAGGAAGACCCGTGCCGGTGCAGGATCCCACAGGGCAAGCAGGCCCTCGGCGGATTGGGGCTCCGAGGGCGCCAAAGCAACCCGGAGGCCGACTGATTCGAGGACGCGTTGGGTCGAGGCACCAACGGTGGCCACCTGGGTTCCAGCGGG
>NZ_JAWRWX010000523.1:0-231 GCF_046535335.1 Bacillus sp. SIMBA_026
AGCCTTGCCATGTCGAGACATACGTAAAATCCGACACCCAGAGCTGATTCGGTCGTTCAGCCTTGAACTGCCGGTTGACTCGGTCCAGCGGGCGCGGCGCGGTCACCTCGGGAATCGTCGTGCGAACACGCTTACCGCGAACTGCGCCACGCAAGCCCTGCAGTTTCATCAACCGTCCGACCGTGCAGCGTGCCACTGCAATGCCTTCCCGGTTCATCTGCTTCCAGACCT
>NZ_JAWRWX010000524.1:0-231 GCF_046535335.1 Bacillus sp. SIMBA_026
TTATCGGACCCAGCGCAGATGACCTCGTCCGCAGTTCCGTGGCGGCATCCTCACTCCTGGCCAAGTACGGCACGGCAGTGGACAACGTCTCCGCCTATGAGAAGCTCCGCGATCAAGGTGCCGTGCCCACTGGCGACGCAGCCCCCGGGCAGCCCCCGGTTCCGGCATCCGCCGAGCCCCTTCCCGCGCCCTCCGCACCCCTTCCGGCACCCATTCCCGAGCAGGCCTCGC
>NZ_JAWRWX010000525.1:0-231 GCF_046535335.1 Bacillus sp. SIMBA_026
GTCCTCGGGAATAGCCTCGTTCGTGTTGTTCATGTACGCGGCCGTAATCGCGCGTTCCAGAATCGGCCGCTCCACGTCGTCCAGCCCATCATTTGGCGCGGCCATCTTCGTGAAGATCGTCGAGAGCAGCGACATCTCTTCTTGAAGCCCCCCCAATGGAATTGATGTGAAAGGATTGAGAGAAAGCAAGCTTTCTTTGGAGAAGGTGATGACCTGGCATTTATCGGGGCC
>NZ_JAWRWX010000526.1:0-231 GCF_046535335.1 Bacillus sp. SIMBA_026
GGTGCCTATCTCCTTGGTGGGCTGCTCCCTGCAGGGAAAGGGAGCTGCTGTCCGGCGTGGCCTACTGAGCGGAACGTCCAGGTTTACCGGCTTCTTTGACGCAGACCTCGCTACTCCTTTGGAAACCCTCACCCAGACGATGTCCCTCCTCGAGGACGGGGCGGCAGCGGTGATTGCGTCCCGCCATGCGGAGGGCTCTACCGTGGTGCGTCCACAGCATCTCGGGCGCAG
>NZ_JAWRWX010000527.1:0-231 GCF_046535335.1 Bacillus sp. SIMBA_026
CGTAGGTTTGAGCTCCAGACAGCTCTGGTCTTGGCTGACGTTTTCGGTTCCCAGGTCCTTGTGGCTGAAGGCGAATAGCAGAACCGCCGACCCACCCTTATGGCAAAAGAGGGGCAGAGCCTATTCGCGCCTCTGCCCCTCTTTTGCAGGGATCGGTTAGATCAGTGGGGTGACTTGTTCCTTCACCCCAAGCAGTGCGCGCCCATAAGCTTCGCTGGCGATGGCGGGGTT
>NZ_JAWRWX010000528.1:0-231 GCF_046535335.1 Bacillus sp. SIMBA_026
TGCTGGAGCGGATCAGCTCCTTGCCGCGCGATGATCGGTGGCAGGCACTGGCCCGTGCTGCACTCAGGGACGACCTCTACTCAACGGTCGCAGACATGACGACGTCGGTGCTGGAGTCGACAGAGCCGGGGAGTAACGCAGAGGACCGGCTGACGGCCTGGGAGGCACAGAACGCGGAGCAGCTCGGCCGCGCCAAGACAATGTTTGACGAGGTGAATGCCCTCGAGGCCG
>NZ_JAWRWX010000529.1:0-231 GCF_046535335.1 Bacillus sp. SIMBA_026
CTGGGCACAAGCTGACTCCACACGTCGTCATCTCGCACCAGAGCAAGTGCATCTGCGCGGACAGCGCTGGGAAATCTATCCAACGGAAATTCAACGAACGCGTATGTGCCCGGATATATGCGTAGTCGTGCCTTAGTGATGACCTGGCGTAGACGTCGCTCAGTTTGCTCAAAGGTCTCGCGGGAGATATTAACCATAGCTGCCCATGACTTCATGGTTGGTGGCCGATCG
>NZ_JAWRWX010000530.1:0-231 GCF_046535335.1 Bacillus sp. SIMBA_026
CATCAAGTGAGCTCATAATGTCTTCTTCCTGTTCTGCTCTGTCTCCAAGGGCGTCCGCAAAGTAGACGGAACTGGCTTCCTGGTACAAAGGGGGGCTTTGGAGCAACTCCCAGGAAACGAAGTCCACCTCTGGAGGCTCCGCCTCTGGCGTTTTCGTCAGCGAGGGCTCCGCAGCGGAAGAGCCTTCGTCGCGTCGCCACCACTTCCATGTACGTTGCGTACCGTTCACGT
>NZ_JAWRWX010000531.1:0-231 GCF_046535335.1 Bacillus sp. SIMBA_026
GTGCGGATCAGGTCGGTGCGATTGGCGTAGAAGCCTTCCTGGACCAGAAGGTCGATCTGGCCCAGGTCGACGTAGCCGACGTTGATGGTGATTTTTTCATCGGCGGGTTTGGACGCCGAGGCGAGGGAGGGGGCACGGGGAGGCATGAAGCCATGCTAATACCATCCACTTGGATGGTACATGGCTGTTTCAAAATGACAGGTGTGCCCGCCGGGGACGGAAACGTCCCCG
>NZ_JAWRWX010000532.1:0-231 GCF_046535335.1 Bacillus sp. SIMBA_026
GTCCACGTCTCCGGCTCCGGGACACGAGTGAAGGATCTGGCCACCTCGATAGCGGCGCTATTGATCGCTGAAGGACGCAACGTGGGTCTGATTCCGGTCACGGACCCGACCCGGGAGGCGTTGACTCGTGGCAGGCTTTCCCACGTCTATCAGAACTATGTCCGGGCCGAAACGCACGCGGCGGCAAACACTGCCCTCATAGAGGCGCCAAGCAAAGTGCCGATCGCCCAG
>NZ_JAWRWX010000533.1:0-231 GCF_046535335.1 Bacillus sp. SIMBA_026
GAGCCGCCAACTGGAAATGCGTGATGGTCGTCTGACGGCGGAACTGAGCCTGATGGGGGCGGAGTAATGGCGATGCCTTTATCGTTATTAATTGGCCTGCGTTTTAGTCGCGGACGGCGGCGCGGCGGCATGGTGTCGCTGATCTCTGTCATTTCTACCATTGGTATTGCCCTCGGCGTGGCGGTATTGATCGTCGGCTTAAGCGCGATGAACGGCTTTGAACGCGAACTG
>NZ_JAWRWX010000534.1:0-231 GCF_046535335.1 Bacillus sp. SIMBA_026
ACCTACCTTCCATTGACGTGACCGCTGGCGTAGGTCGTCAGGATCAGCAAAATGATGGCCGTGGCAGTTACAGTAGTGACTTTGCTGAATTAACCCTTACTCAAATGGTATTCGACGGTTTTGCTACGCGCAGTGAAGTGGAGCGTTTAGCTCGCAATAGCTTGATTGCTTACTTTGAATTACTGGGTGCCAGTGAAACGGTGGCACTGGAAGCATTCGAAACATATTTAG
>NZ_JAWRWX010000535.1:0-231 GCF_046535335.1 Bacillus sp. SIMBA_026
CCCGCCAGCGAAATCTGTTCAGACAGATCGGCCGCCGGAATGATCAACTGCGCCAGGCTAACGCTGTAGTTCGGGATGAACACGACTTTCAGCTTGTCGCCAATCTGCGGATCGTTGTTGATCACATTGGCGACATCGTTGATCAGATGAATGATGTGCTTGGCAACGTAATAGGCCGACGCCGCTTTACCGGCAAAGATATTGACGCGTGGCACCCAATCCGCCTGCGGA
>NZ_JAWRWX010000536.1:0-230 GCF_046535335.1 Bacillus sp. SIMBA_026
GGCGCCTCCTGACCTGCGGCGCCACCGCCGGCTTCGCGCCGCAGGAGGACATCCGCTTCATCTGGACCTTCGAGCTGCAGATCCTCGGCTCCAACGGCTGGCAGCGCGACGACCTGCACGCGCTGTTCGACCTCGTCCAGTCCGGCAAGCTGAAGGTGCAGATCGATCGCACCTACCCGCTGGCCGAGGCCGCCGAGGCGCTGCGCGTCATCGAGGACCGCGAGGTCTTC
>NZ_JAWRWX010000537.1:0-230 GCF_046535335.1 Bacillus sp. SIMBA_026
TACGATCTTCGCATCTTCGTAATCGGCCAAGTACAGGGCGAAGATTTCGGTCAACTCCTGTCGCCCATCCTCGGTCGTGAACGTCCGAAAATCCTTGATAGGTTCAGAGATCGTAAGCGTGATGCCGGTACTCGCGGGACCGCTAACCTCGGACTCGTCGCTGATGCTAACGTGACGGATGTCGGTTGCGGACATGTGAATGGCATACGTCCAAAGCTTGTTATCTCGCT
>NZ_JAWRWX010000538.1:0-230 GCF_046535335.1 Bacillus sp. SIMBA_026
CCGGTCGCGGCCGCCGCGCCGGACGGCCCCTCGCGATTCAGAATCGTCTGACCCCGGCGCAAGTCGGGCCTACAATTCCGTCATGCCGACCACCCGCCTCTTCTACGCGCTCTGGCCCGACGCGCCCCTGGCCAGCAACCTGGCCACGTGGGCCGACCACGCCCACGCCCACGCACAGGGCCGTGTCATGCGCACGGAAACCCTGCATCTGACGCTGGCCTTCCTGGGTT
>NZ_JAWRWX010000539.1:0-230 GCF_046535335.1 Bacillus sp. SIMBA_026
GGTCCAGTTGCTCGCCATCGTTCAGATAGGTACCCGTAACGCTCAGGGCATTGACGCGTCCCGCGAACTCCTGGTGCGACGACAAATAGCCGGAGTCCACTGCACCGAGTTTGACGCCCGCACCGCTGAATCCCAAAGCATAGGCGTGCTGGGCATTCATGGCACCCAGTCCCCAGTCCGCCTTGAATTCCGGGTGATTCGCCCAGGTTGCCACGGCCGCGTCCCGATCG
>NZ_JAWRWX010000540.1:0-230 GCF_046535335.1 Bacillus sp. SIMBA_026
GCCGGTTTCATCATTATGGTCGATGGTGCTGTGGTTTTTTCAGTAGTGGAACAAATCCGTTATTTTTTAAGTGATTGTAATGTTCATCCATTCGTTTCGTGATGTGTGTGCCTTGTTCCTTTGTTAACACACCATACTGAACATATTTCTCAATGACTTCTTTTCGTTTCGAAAGAATTTGCTGCTCAAGCTTTTCGATTTGTTTTTGTTGTTCTGTTGTTAATTTTACT
>NZ_JAWRWX010000541.1:0-230 GCF_046535335.1 Bacillus sp. SIMBA_026
GATGGTTCCGATGGACGTGCCGGGCCGGCTGGCGCCCGTGCCGCCGGCCGCGCGGTTCGCGCAGGATGCGCGCGCGCTGGTGCGCATGGCCGACGCGCATGCGATCGAGCGGGGCGACAGCGGCGTCACGATCGGTCTCATCGACAGCGGCATCGCCCGCCGGCATCCCGAATTCGCCCATGCGTTCCGCACGGGCGCCGACACGGTGCGGCTGGAGCCCGGCGACTTGT
>NZ_JAWRWX010000542.1:0-230 GCF_046535335.1 Bacillus sp. SIMBA_026
GCTCAGATCATCTTCAATATTGATTAACACCGACTGGTCACAGCCCATCGCAAGGGCGGTTCTCAGTTCTTTCTCCGCCTCTTCTCCGCCGACGGTTACAGCGGTAACGGTTCCGCCGTGCTCTTCCTGCAGCTGAATGGCTTCTTCAATGGCGTATTGATCATACGGATTAATGATAGATTCTGCCCCGTCCTCGTGAATCTTTCCTGCGTCAATTACGATTTTGTCTT
>NZ_JAWRWX010000543.1:0-230 GCF_046535335.1 Bacillus sp. SIMBA_026
GTTGTATTTAACAGCTGCGCGCGCCATAACGCTGTGCCCGTGGAGTATGAGCGGGGACGCATTGCGGAAAGCGCTCTGTCGTGGCTTGATGACGCCCTGGAGAGCTCCGATGGATCGCAGACGAAAGTGAACCTGTTCGTCTGTCACCATCATCCCATCCAGCATGAAGATCATCACCTCGGTAGCTACGATTTCATGCAGAACGGGCAGCGCCTGCTCGATACGCTCTC
>NZ_JAWRWX010000544.1:0-230 GCF_046535335.1 Bacillus sp. SIMBA_026
CGGAGCCAATCAGTATTTACGCAGCAGCGAGTGCCGCCTCAATCAAAAGCTACGCTGCTGACGCGGACTTATAGAAAGGGAATTGGCTATGGGGGACCTGATCGCCGCCATCATGGGATTTCTAGTCGGACGGGAGAATTCAAAACCACAAATGCGATGCCACACCCTCGCAGCCATTGCAGCAGGCCTATTATTTTTTTCTGCCGTATTAGAAGATGCCTGGAACGGCT
>NZ_JAWRWX010000545.1:0-229 GCF_046535335.1 Bacillus sp. SIMBA_026
CGAGCAAGAGAAAGAAGCTGAATGAAAAGCCGAGCTGAGCCAGATACGTACGTGCTTTGCCAAGGAAGGACAGTCGGGGGACGAGCAACGCGCCGCCAACTATCAGAAGCGCAAGAATTCCCAAGGCGTGGCCGGCATTGAAGCCGCCGGTGCTCGATAAGCCGAACGACGTGAGCACCGACAGTGCGACGCCGCCCAGGTAGATCCGGCCGGACCGCCGCCGGGCAGG
>NZ_JAWRWX010000546.1:0-229 GCF_046535335.1 Bacillus sp. SIMBA_026
GTGGGTCCGCATCGTCGGCACGGGACCGGCGGACCGGACGGTCCGAGCCGACTGATGTCCGCGCCGACGGGTCCGTCGGTTCTCACACCGCGGGCGCGACGCCGGGATGCCGCTCCACGAGGGTGAGGTCGTTCCGCAGATCGGCGGCCGCCCGAGCCGGGGAATCGAGGCCCGTCGGTTCGACGCCGTTCAGCCGGATGCTGCCACGCCGCGCCGCCTCGCGGAAGGC
>NZ_JAWRWX010000547.1:0-229 GCF_046535335.1 Bacillus sp. SIMBA_026
CTTGTTGAACCAACGCTTTAATGGCGGCGACTTCTACATTAAGCTCGCTTGCCATACGCCGATACTGTGAATCAGAAAAGAACTCTGATTTGGGGTAACTCAACCTCGAACCAAAAACACTGAATGCTACGGTACGCGGCTTGCCGGTATCCACCACTTTATAGTGATGCTCAATCGTAATCTTAGTCTTTTTCTTGTGAGACTTTGGATCAATAGTGACTTCTTTATT
>NZ_JAWRWX010000548.1:0-229 GCF_046535335.1 Bacillus sp. SIMBA_026
GGGCACGGCGAGAGGGAATTCCTTCTTAATGCCACGCCCCATCAGCGTGACGGCGTAGCGGCGCTGGGTGCCGCCGAAACCCGCGCCCCCGACTTAACCGTTCAGGTGACCGAAGCGGACAGCATCATCCTGGACAACGGAATTATCCGCGCGGTGGTAGACGCCAACGGCCTGCTCACCTCCTTGGTGGACCACGCCAGCGGCCGCAACGCGATCGCCCCCGGCCAGG
>NZ_JAWRWX010000549.1:0-229 GCF_046535335.1 Bacillus sp. SIMBA_026
GTTATTGCCCGTGACGAACGGGCTGCCCGGCACCGGCGTCAGCGCGCCGCTCGCCGCGTTGATCGCAAAGCCGTACAGCGTGCCGTTGAAGGACGGCGTGTACAGGAAGCGCCCATCCGGTGTGATGCGCAGGCGCAGGCCGTTGGCACTGGCGTTAGTCACGCCGAGCGACACCGGAGCGCCCGAGCCGCCAAGCTGGAACGTCTCGATGCGGCCGCTCGCCGAGTCG
>NZ_JAWRWX010000550.1:0-229 GCF_046535335.1 Bacillus sp. SIMBA_026
GGTATTGAATGCGGCGGATTCAACTGTGAAGGGGGTAGAGCTGGAAAGTAGTTTTGCTGCAACATCAACACTGAACTTTACGGGTTCCATTGGTTATATTAATGCGGAATTTGATGAAGTTGCGTTCTTCAATCCAAACACTCAGCAAGTCGAAGATGTT
The DNA here is from genome assembly GCF_046535335.1 of Bacillus sp. SIMBA_026. Classification (NCBI taxonomy): domain Bacteria; kingdom Bacillati; phylum Bacillota; class Bacilli; order Caryophanales; family Bacillaceae; genus Bacillus; species Bacillus sp. SIMBA_026. The sequence continues at coordinate 161 of NZ_JAWRWX010000550.1, forward strand.
TCAAATCGCTGGTCATTCCCCAATACGCCAGAGCTAACAGCCAATCTTGGTTTCAATCAGGAGTTCACT
>NZ_JAWRWX010000551.1:0-229 GCF_046535335.1 Bacillus sp. SIMBA_026
GTTTCTTGGGTCACATCCCGACCGGCAGCCAAAACCCCCGGCGCCCCGGACCATCTGATCTGATCGGGACGCAGTACGTGTGGCAGCGCGTTCCGGGCTTCAACATCCTCGTAAGCGCGGCGGCTCGACCGAACCTGCGCGCTGATGCCGACAAGTTGTTCGCGCACCTTGCCGACGTCACTGCGAGCTTCTCCCACAGCGTTGACTGCCGGGTAGCCGGACACCACGG
>NZ_JAWRWX010000552.1:0-229 GCF_046535335.1 Bacillus sp. SIMBA_026
CTGGTTCACCGCGGTGCGATCGCACGGGCTTCGCGATCGGAATTCACGTACGCGTTCAGGGCGCCTCCCGCCTGCACCGAGGCCGGCGCCTCGAACGCCATTTCGGCGCCCGCCAGGACGTAACCCAGCAATCCCGGCACCGACCACACCTCGCGTCCGCCCTGGACATAACTGACATGGGACAGGCGTGCGTGCACCGGACCGGTGTTGCGCACGACCAGCCAGCGCT
>NZ_JAWRWX010000553.1:0-229 GCF_046535335.1 Bacillus sp. SIMBA_026
GAATAAGGTTTTGCTGAAATAACTGAGGCAGTTGCTTCATCTGTGGTTGTTCAACAATAGCAGCAAGACTTTCCGACACACTATCCAGCTTCTTAGCTGTACTATCGACGGAGCTCATCGCTGCCGAAAAATCGTTAAGCCCCTGCTCCAGTGGCAATTGATTAAATTTATCCATCAATGCTGTTAACTTCTCTTCCAGTCGGGCGAAGTCACTGGCCATTGCCGGCAT
>NZ_JAWRWX010000554.1:0-229 GCF_046535335.1 Bacillus sp. SIMBA_026
CGAATACAAGATTAAGAGCGCTTCGGGGGCCCGCTTCCAGCAGAACCAGTCTGGCGTGGCGGTGGGCGCCGACAAGGCGGTCGACTTCCTGGGAGGCAAGACCTATTTCGGTGCCTTGTTCAATTACAGCGAATCGAAGCTTGACGACAAAGCGGGCGCCAAGGGCACGGTGGACGCGTACTCTATCGGCGCCTATGCCACGTGGATGGGCCGCAATGGATACTACCTG
>NZ_JAWRWX010000555.1:0-228 GCF_046535335.1 Bacillus sp. SIMBA_026
CGTCGAGCTGCTGTGCTCGTTGTCGACTGCGCGCGATAAATGCATTGAGATCGTCACCAGTGAACACCTCCACGTGAAGTAGCGGACGCTCGCCGAGTTTGGGTGGCAATGTACTGTGCGCGCGCGCCTCAACAAAGCGCTGGTATTCGCCGATCCACGCAATCGTCTCGCCCGCCGCGACTCTTGAGGGCTTGGGCAAGATATAGATCTGATCGACTGCCGATGGAT
>NZ_JAWRWX010000556.1:0-228 GCF_046535335.1 Bacillus sp. SIMBA_026
GGCGCCCTGCTTGCCGGTGTCCTGGCATCGTTCCTCCTTCGACGACGACTGCAGCGCCTGACCCTCGGCCTGGAGCCGGAGGAAATCAGCACACTTGTCCACGACCAGGTCGCGGTCCTCCAAGGAGTGGACGACGGCGTGATCGGCATCAGCGCGGACGGAAGAATCTCCGTGTTCAACGCGGCAGCATCGAGGCTCCTCGGCATTCCCGATCTGACCGGCCAAGCG
>NZ_JAWRWX010000557.1:0-228 GCF_046535335.1 Bacillus sp. SIMBA_026
GTGCACAGATCGCTAGGCCCAGAACCCTTTGCCGGTCGGGTTCGCTGATCCCTTTCCCGGTGTCGATCACCTGCAGGGCTACCCCCTCATCGGTCCGGTGGCCCGTGACGCGGATAACCGCAGATACGCCGGGGCGGGCGTAGGCGACCGCGTTATGTATCAGGTTCTGGAGCAGCACTCTCATCTGGACGGGACCGGCGTTGAAGCTCAGATCATCGCAGTCAACCG
>NZ_JAWRWX010000558.1:0-228 GCF_046535335.1 Bacillus sp. SIMBA_026
TGTCACTGCGCCCGAACCCTTACGAGTTCGAGCTCTACTACGGCGTCTAGCTAAAACAAAGGGCAAAAAGGGGTGGAGTCCGCAAGGAGTCCGCAAGAATCCCGATCGCGCCTCTGACGAGTAAGGGCCTCAGGCACACGCCTGAGGCCCTTACTTTGTGTGTCCAGTCATCAGCCGTTGGCAGCATTGCCTATGCTCCCCTGCCTCGCCTTGAACACGTCAGCAACC
>NZ_JAWRWX010000559.1:0-228 GCF_046535335.1 Bacillus sp. SIMBA_026
ATTCTCCTTGGGCCCGTGGACCGGCTACCGCTGCCCGCCCGATTCCTGCCCGGCACGTACCTTGCCGCCTCCCCGTCGGCGGCGCTGGCCACCCTCCACCGACTGCGCAACGGGGAAAGCGGGCATCTTATCCTTTTCGATGACGCCTCCCTGGAGGACAACCAGGGGCTTGCAACGCTTCTGGACAGCGCACACTTAGCAAAGTGGAGGGTCATTCGTGGCGGCAGT
>NZ_JAWRWX010000560.1:0-228 GCF_046535335.1 Bacillus sp. SIMBA_026
GCTTTTTTGATGAACGTTCTAAAAATGTAATCTGTTCGTAATAGTTTAAATGCCGTCTATGTCGTATTCTTATATAGGGATAAAGAACTGATTTTTTTATGATTGTAATAAAACAATAGTATAGAAGCAGAAAGTGGGGGTCTTCATTGGGAATTTTTTCTGTCAGCAGATCAACCGACACAAAAAATCTGGAGGCTTTGCTCGTTGATGGAGAACGGATCGAAACGA
>NZ_JAWRWX010000561.1:0-225 GCF_046535335.1 Bacillus sp. SIMBA_026
GGATTTTAACGGAATATAAGACCTTGGGTCTTATAAACAGAACGTTCCCTGTCTTGTTTAGTTTTGAAGGATCATTCCTTCAAAACATAGGAACACCTGCTAAATGCGCCACTTCCTGTGGCAACGCATGTGTTAGCATGTCCTATGCGTTGTTCTTTGAAAACTAGATAACAGAAGTAATTCACATTCAATTAGTAATGCAAGATATCACGTAGTGATTCTTTT
>NZ_JAWRWX010000562.1:0-222 GCF_046535335.1 Bacillus sp. SIMBA_026
CATCGCTGTGCGATTTATTTAAAACTTTGAATTAACAGGTACGTTTTGTCTTGTTTAGTTTTCAAAGATCATTTTGTTCACTTTCCCAAGCAACTTTTTAATTATATAATAAGTTTCTCTTAAAGTCAACATGTTTTTTTATAAATGGTGGAGCCTAGCGGGATCGAACCGCTGACCTCCTGCGTGCAAAGCAGGCGCTCTCCCAGCTGAGCTAAGGCCCCG
>NZ_JAWRWX010000563.1:0-201 GCF_046535335.1 Bacillus sp. SIMBA_026
GGGAAACCCCCGACTACCATCGGCGCTGAAGAGCTTAACTTCCGTGTTCGGCATGGGAACGGGTGTGACCTCTTCGCTATCGCCACCAAACCATTGAGAGTGTTCTCTCAAAACTAGATAACAGTAAGCATACATTCAAATTGGTTAAGTCCTCGATCGATTAGTATCTGTCAGCTCCATGTGTCGCCACACTTCCACCTC